>NZ_JBIDDP010000069.1:0-208 GCF_043195475.1 Streptomyces sp. Y20 | reverse complement strand
CCGTTCATGAGCCAGATCTGAGTCTCCGCGGTTTCAGCGTTATGCCAGAGGATATCGACACTGCCGTTCTGATCGAAATCGCCGGTCCCAACAATGCTCCACGGTGATCCAATGAAGATGGGACTGCCCTGTTCGTCGACCACCGTAGGCCGACGGGTGATCTGGTTCCCGTTCATGAGCCAGATCTGAGTCTCCGCGGTTTCAGCGT
>NZ_JBIDDP010000009.1:0-346739 GCF_043195475.1 Streptomyces sp. Y20 | reverse complement strand
GCTTCCCTTCGGTCTTGCGTTTCCGACTCTATCAGATCTTTTCTCGACCCGATTTCCTCGGTGCTTTCCAGGTTCCCGCTTCCGCGTTTCCCTTTCCGGCGGTTCCGACTCTATCAGACCCTTTCGGCGCCCGATTCCCGGTCGGCGGGATTTGTCTGCGGGCTTTCGGCTTTCACCTCGGGCCTTTCGACATCCACTACTTTAGCCGAATCCCTCGGCGACTCATAATCGAGTCCGCGAGTTCGAATTCGGGCGCGCGGGCGCGTCGGAATTCGACCCCGCTGAGGGGGTGTGGCTGAGTGGAGGTTGTTTGGCCGCTCCGGCTGCTGGCGATCGCCGTACCCGGTTCAGCGGCTCGGGCCACATTACGCATCTCGGCGCGCCGCGTCAACTCCGTCGCTGGCGCGGCGCGTGCGCCCGGTAGGGGCTCACCGTCGGGTCGTCCGCTACCCAGTAACGCCAGGGATGGCGCTCCCCGTTCCCGCCCTCGCCGGCGACGCCCGTCCGGGGGCCGCTGCGCACCTGGCCGGTGGGGACCGGGGTGCCGGTCAGCATCCTCAGTGGCGTCTCTCCCGAGGCGCACGCGTCCGTGCCGTCCAGGGCGCGGTCGACATCCAGGGCGGTCGCCAGCCGGGCCGGCCCCTTGGCCAGTTCCTTGTCGCTCCGGGCCGAGACGCGCCGCTTCCGGGCCAGCTCGGCTCCCTCCACCACCTCACCCGCGCGCAGGAGAACCCCGCTCGCCCGGCCCTCGGGTCCGCAGACGAGGTTCATGCAGTGCCACATGCCGTAGGTGAAGTAGACGTACACGTGTCCGGGCGGGCCGAACATCACCGCGTTGCGGGCGGTGCGCCCGCGGTAGGCGTGGGAGCCGGGGTCGTTCGGGCCGTCGTACGCCTCGACCTCGGTGAGGCGGAGGGCGATCGGGCCGTCGGGTGTCGTCCGGACCAGGATGCGGCCGAGGAGGTCCGGCGCGACCTCCACCACCGGGCGGTCGAAGAAGGTACGGGGCAGTGGCGTACGGTCCGGGGGCGCGATCATGCTCTCCGAGGGTAGCCCAGACGGAGCACCGCACCGGCGGAACCGGCCGGGGTCCGATCGCGTTCGTAGGGGTCGAGGGTCCATTCGCAAAGGGAGAGTCATGGCGTTCAAGAAGCTGCTCGCGAGCCTCGGGGCCGGCGGTGCCTCGGTCGAGACGGTGCTGACCGAGGTCAACGTCGTACCGGGTGGTGTCGTCCAGGGTGAGGTGCGGATTCAGGGCGGGTCCGTGAACCAGTCCGTCGAGGGGCTGTCCGTGGGTCTCCAGGCCAAGGTCGAGGTGGAGAGCGGCGACCAGGAGTACAAGCAGGACATCGAGTTCACCAAGGTGCGGCTCGGGGGTGCCTTCGAGCTGGCGGCCGGGGCCGTGCACGCGGTGCCGTTCGGACTGGAGATCCCCTGGGAGACGCCGGTCACGATGATCGACGGGCAGTCGCTGCGCGGCATGCACATCGGGGTGAGCACCGAGCTGGCGATCGCGCGGGCCGTGGACTCGGGTGACCTCGACCCGATCAACGTGCACCCGCTGCCGGCGCAGAAGGCGATCCTGGACGCCTTCATCCAACTGGGCTTCCGCTTCAAGAGCGCGGACATGGAGCGCGGACACATCCGGGGCACCCGGCAGAAGCTGCCGTTCTACCAGGAGATCGAGTTCTATCCGCCGTCGCAGTACCGGGGTCTGAACCAGGTGGAGCTGAGCTTCGTGGCGGACGAGTACGCGATGGACGTCGTCCTGGAGATGGACAAGAAGCCGGGTCTGTTCAGCGAGGGTTCGGACACCTTCCGCTCGTTCCAGGTGGGTCTGGACGACTGGCAGGGGACCGACTGGGCGGCTTACCTCAACCAGTGGCTGTCCGAGGTCGGCAGCAAGCGCAACTGGTTCTAGGCTCGGAACCGCTGATCCCAGTCATCGACCAGGAGGGTACCGAGGTGACCGAGCTGAAGCGGCGGCCGCTCCCCCACGACTTCCATCCGCCCGTGCCGTCGTTCACGGTGACGAGCGAGGACGTCGAGGAGGGTGCGACGCTGAAGAGCGCCCAGGTCCAGGCGGAGGGGAACACCTCGCCGCAGCTGCGCTGGGAGGGCTTCCCGCCGGAGACCAAGAGTTTCGCCGTGACCTGTTACGACCCCGACGCGCCGACGGGCAGCGGGTTCTGGCACTGGGTCCTGTTCGACATCCCGGCCTCGGTGACGGAGCTGCCGGCGGGTGCGGGCGGCGGGAAGTTCGAGGGGCTGCCCGAGGGCGCCGTCCACGCGCGGAACGACTACGGGACGAGGGACTTCGGCGGTGCCGCTCCGCCGCCCGGGGACGGCCCGCACCGGTACGTGTTCACGGTGTACGCGGTGGACCGGGAGAAGCTGGGTCCGGACGCGGACGCCTCGCCGGCCGTCGTCGGGTTCAACCTGCGGTTCCACGCGCTCGCCCGTGCCCAGCTCATCGGTGAGTACGAGAACCCCGCCCAGGACTGACCCCGCCCCCCGGCGCCGTCCGGCGTTCATGGAAGTTTTGCCCGTCTCCGGTCTTGGAAGTGACCGGAGGCGGGCAGTTTTTATTGCGTTGTCCATCTCGGCGCGCCCGTCCAGAGTTGGTCCGAGCCCGCCGGGGGGTGGGTCGGCGCACATGGGAGGTGGGCTGGATGCGTGACACGCTGGTTCTGAACGCGAGCTTCGAGCCGCTGTCGACGGTGACTCTGAACCGGGCCGTCGTCCTGGTGCTCCAGGACAAGGCCGTCGTCGAGCAGGCCCACTCCGAACTGCGTATGCGGGGTGCGGATGTGGACATACCCGCGCCCCGGGTGATCCGGCTGTGCCGGTACGTACGGGTGCCGTTCCGAAGACAAGCTCCGTGGTCGCGGCGGGGTGTGCTGGTCCGGGACCGGAACCGGTGCGCGTACTGCGGGCACCGGGCGACGACGGTGGACCATGTGCTGCCGCGGTCGCGGGGCGGACAGGACACGTGGCTGAACACGGTGGCCGCGTGCGCGGAGGACAACCACCGCAAGGCGAACCGGACTCCGGAGGAGGCCGGGATGACGTTGCTGCGGGAACCCTTCGAGCCGACGCCGGCGGACGCGATGCTCCTGACCCTGGGCCGCGAGGACTTCGACGCGCTCCCCGAGTGGCTGGGCCGGGACGCGGCCTAGGCGCGCTGTCCCGGCACGGGGAGGAGAGAACGGCGACACCCCCGTGAGTGGAGGTGCCGCCGCGGCGGTCGGAACGCTGGAGAACGGGCTCAGTCGATGGTCGGCTTCTCGCGGCGTTCCGTGGCCGTGCCGGTGCTCTGGGGCGGGACCGTGTTGCCGCCGTTGCCGCCGTTGCCGCCGTTGCCCGAACCGCCGCCGAAGGGCCCGAAGTTGCCCATCGCGCCGGAGAGGCCCTTCAGGGCGTCGCCGATCTCACTCGGCACGATCCAGAGCTTGTTGGCGTCGCCTTCGGCGATCTTGGGGAGCATCTGGAGGTACTGGTAGGACAGGAGCTTCTGGTCCGGGTCGCCGGCGTGGATGGCCTCGAAGACCGTGCGGACGGCCTGGGCCTCGCCCTCCGCGCGCAGGGCGGCTGCCTTGGCCTCGCCCTCGGCGCGCAGGATCTGGGACTGCTTCTCGCCCTCCGCGGTGAGGATGGCGGCTTGGCGCGTGCCTTCCGCGGTGAGGATGGCGGCGCGCTTGTCACGGTCGGCGCGCATCTGCTTCTCCATCGAGTCCTGGATGGAGGTGGGCGGTTCGATGGCCTTCAGCTCGACGCGGTTGACGCGGATGCCCCACTTGCCGGTGGCCTCGTCGAGGACGCCGCGCAGGGCCGCGTTGATCTCCTCGCGGGAGGTCAGGGTGCGCTCCAGGTCCATGCCGCCGATGATGTTGCGCAGCGTGGTGACGGTGAGCTGCTCGATCGCCTGGATGTAGCTGGCGACCTCGTAGGTGGCGGCCCGCGCGTCCGTGACCTGGTAGTAGATGACCGTGTCGATGTTCACGACCAGGTTGTCCTGGGTGATCACCGGCTGGGGCGGGAACGGGACGACCTGTTCACGCAGGTCGATGCGGTTGCGGATGGTGTCTATGAAGGGGACCACGATGTTGAGGCCCGCGTTCAGCGTCCGCGTGTAGCGGCCGAAGCGCTCGACGATGGCGGCGCTGGCCTGTGGGATGACCTGGATCGTCTTGATCAGGGCGATGAAGACCAACACCACCAAGATGACCAGGACGATGATGACGGGTTCCAACGTCGCTCCCCGTACCCTTCTCCGCTTCGGCGCCTGAGGCAGATCTCATGGCTGTTGAGGATCTTGCTGGTCGAGTCTGACAGACCGTCGCGCAACTCGTGAGTCGTTCTCGGTGAGTTGTTCTCAGATGACGACCGCGGTGGCCCCTTCGATGTCCACGACGTCCACCTCCTGGCCCACTTCGTAGGCGCGGGCGGTGTCGAGCGCGCGCGCCGACCAGATCTCGCCGGCGAGCTTGATACGGCCGCCGGAGCCGTCGACCCGCTCCAGCACCACGGCCTGTCTGCCCTTCAATGCCTCGATCCCCGTGGCGAGTCGGGGGCGCTGCCTGCCGTGCCGGGCCGCGATGGGGCGGACGACCGCGATGAGGGCGACGGAGACGGCGACGAACGTGAGGACTTGGACGACCGCGTCGAAGCCGAGTGCGGAGACGACCGCAGCCGCGACGGCTCCCACCGCGAGCATGCCGAACTCGGGCATGGCCGTGACGACGAGCGGGATTCCGAGCGCCGCCGCGCCGACGAGCCACCACACCCATGCGCCGATGTCGTTCACACGGTCATGGTAGGACCGCGGCCGGGCGGCGGACAGGGCGCGAACGGGAACGGAACCGGCTCGGGGGCGGGTCAGGACAGCGGCAGGCCCTGGGCGGTCCAGCGCTCGCCGACCTGCTCCACGACAAGCGGAAGGCCGAAGCAGAGGGAGAGGTTGCGGGACGAGAGTTCCAGCTCGATCGGGCCGGCGGCGAGGACCTTGCCCTGACGGATCATGAGGACGTGGGTGAAGCCGGGGGCGATCTCCTCGACGTGGTGCGTAACCATGATCATCGAGGGGGCGATGGGGTCACGGGCGAGCCGGCCGAGGCGGCGGACGAGGTCCTCGCGGCCACCGAGGTCGAGGCCGGCGGCGGGCTCGTCGAGCAGGAGCAGCTCGGGGTCGGTCATCAGGGCGCGGGCGATCAGGGTGCGCTTGCGCTCGCCCTCGGAGAGGGTGCCGAACCTGCGGTCCAGGTAGTCGCTCATGCCGAGGCGGTCGAGGAAGGCGCGGGCGCGCTGCTCGTCGACGGCCTCGTACTCCTCCTGCCAGCCGGCGGTCATGCCGTAGGCGGCGGTGAGGACCGTATGGAGGACCGTCTGGCGCTTGGGGAGCTTCTCCGCCATGGCGATGCCGGCCATGCCGATGCGGGGGCGGAGTTCGAAGACGTCGGTGCCGGGCTTGCCGAGGGTCTCGCCGAGGATGGTGGCGGTGCCCTTGCTGGGGTAGAGGTAGCTGGAGGCGACGTTCAGGAGGGTGGTCTTGCCGGCGCCGTTGGGACCGAGGATGACCCAGCGCTCGCCCTCCTTCACCGACCAGGAGACCTGGTCGACCAGAGCCCGGCCCTCCCGGACCACGGATACGTCCTGAAGCTCCAGAACATCGCTCATGAGCGTGTTGTCTCCCCTTGCAGTGTCGCCGGTCTCGGCTGTCGCGTACGCCTGTGGCTCGGGTCCGCCACGCCCGCGGGCGCAGCCCTTATGAAATCTACGCCACGAGCGTCCCGCACCATTCCATCGGTCCGGTCCTTAGGGTGGGGGCATGCTCTTGGAACCGCGTTCAGGACGCCTTGCCGCTTGGGGAAACGCCCTTCTGGCCGGAGTTGTCTCTCCGGACGACGCCGTGCTCGCCATCGTGGGCGAGGACGCGGTGCACCGGGTGGAGGGGCTGCCCGGTGAGTCCGTTCCGGTCGGTCTGACGCTGGCGCTGGGACGGCTGCGCGCGCTGGGGGTGACCGGGCTGCGGGTGGCACTGCCTGCGCCGGGGCATCCACTGGGGCTGAGCGGGCCCGCCGAGTTCAACGCGCGGGCGCTGGAGGCCGGGGAGGCGGTGGTCTGCCACGGCACTGCTGCCGGGCTGGTGCCCGAGGTGTCCGAGGCCGGCCCCGAGGGTGATGTGCACGTGGAGGTGGTGTGGCGCGTGCTGCCGGTGCGGGAGGCGCCGCCGGCGGACGTGCCGTCGCTGGGCGAGGCGGAGCGGGAGCTGGCGGAGGCGCTGCGGGAGGCGACCGAGGTGCTGTCCGGGCTGGACGTCGCCGGGTCGGGTCCGGTGGCTGAGGCGGCGATCGCCGCGTACCGGTCGCGGGCCGAGCGCGGCCGGGAGGTGCTGGCGCCGGGGTACCCGCCCCGTGCGGTGCGGGTGCTGGAGCTGGCGCAGCGGGTGGGGCTGCTGGTGTCGCTGGCGTACGACCACGGGCACGGGGGCGCGGTCAGCTCCGCCGAGATGGCGGCGCGTGCCGAGGCGCTGCGGCCGGTGGAGCGGACGGCTCGGCGGGCGCAGGTGGCGGCGTACAACGCGGTGGTGGAGGAGCGGGAGCGGGGAGTGCGGTGAGCGCCGGCCGGCGGGGCTGCGTGGCCGGGCCGTCTCAGCCGGCCATGCCGTGGCGTACGGCCCACAGCGCGGCCTGGGTGCGGTCGGCGAGGTCGAGCTTCATGAGGATGTTGGAGACGTGTGTCTTGACGGTCTTCTCGGACAGGACGAGGGCGCGGGCTATCTCGCGGTTGGAGCGGCCGTCCGCGATCAGGCCGAGCACCTCGCGCTCCCGTTCGGTCAGCGTGCCGCCCCTGCCGTGACCGGTGCCGGTCTCCTCCTGCGAGAGCAGGGCACCGGCGACCTCCGGCTGGAGCAGGATGTGTCCGGCGTGCACGGAGCGGATGGCGCCGGCGAGGGCGTCGGGGTCCACGTCCTTGTATACGTACCCGGCGGCGCCCGCGCGCAGCGCCGGGACGACCGTGCGCTGCTCGGTGAAGCTGGTGACGATGAGCACGCGCGCGGGGTTGCCGAGTTCACGCAGCCGGCGCAGGGCGTCGATGCCGTCCGTGCCCGGCATCTTGACGTCCATCAGCACGATGTCGGGCCGCAGCTCCTCGGCGCGGGCGACTCCCTCGGCGCCGTCGGCGGCCTCGCCCACGACCTCGATGTCGTCCTGGACCTCCAGGAAGGTGCGCAGGCCCCGGCGGACGACTTGGTGGTCGTCGACGAGGAGCACCTTGATCGGTTCACCCACCGGGGACCTCCATCTCGATCGTGGTGCCCTTCCCGGGCGCCGATTCCACGGTCAGCGTGCCGCCCGCGCCGCTCGCCCGGTCCCGCATCGAGACCAGGCCGAGGTGGCGTCCGGCGCGGCGGACCGCCGTGGGGTCGAAGCCGTCGCCGTCGTCGGTGACGCGCAGGACCGCTCCGCAGCCGCTCCGCCGCACGCTGACGTCGACGTGGGCGGCGCCGGAGTGGCGCAGGGCGTTGTGCAGTGCCTCCTGGGCGACCCGGAGCAAGGCCTCCTCCTGGGCGGCGGGCAGGGCGCGGAAGCCGTTGCCGGTGAAGGTCACGCGCGCGGTGTGGGCGCGGTCGAGGACCTGGATCTGGGTACGCAGGGTGGCGACCAGGCCGTCTTCGTCCAGGGCGGCGGGCCGCAGCTCCACGACGGCGGCGCGCAGTTCGTCGGCGGCCTCGGCGGCCAGGGCGGCGACCTGGTGCAGCTCGTCCTTGGCGCGGGCGGGGTCGCGGTCGACGAGCGCGGCGGCGGCCTGGGCGGTCAGGCGCAGGGAGAAGAGTTTCTGGCTGACCGCGTCGTGCAGTTCATGGGCGAGCCGAGAGCGTTCCTCGGCGATGGTCAGTTCGCGGCTGCGCTCGTAGAGGCGGGCGTTGGTCAGGGCGATGGCGGCGTGCTGGGCGAGGATGCCGAGCAGTTCCTCGTCCTCCTCGGTGAAGCCGCATCCGCCCTCGGGCCTGGGGCTCGGGGGGTGTCCCTGCGGAGCGCACAGCTTGTTGGCGAGGAAGAGCGCGCCGATGACGTCGTCGCCGTCGCGGATGGGCAGGCCCAGGAAGTCGGCCAGGTCGGGGTGGGCGGACGGCCAGCCCTCGAAGCGGGGGTCCTCGCGCACGTCGGCGAGGCGCTCGGCCTTCGCCTCGCGGAGCATCGCGGCGAGGATGCCGTGCTGACGCGGGAGCGGGCCGATGGCGCGCCACTGCGCGTCGCTGACGCCGTCCACGACGAACTGGGCGAAGCCGCCGTGGTCGTCGGGGACGCCCAGGGCGGCGTACTGCGCGTCGAGCAGTTCACGGGCGGAGGCGACGATCGTCTTGAGGACGTCGCGCACCTCCAGGTGCCTGCTCATGGCCAGCAGCGCGGAACTGACCGCGGCGAGGCCGGACCGGGGGCCTTGGCTCATGTGCTCACGGTACCGGCGGGGTGTGACACGGCGGATCGGTCCGGTGCCGGCGGGACCCGGTCCGCTGGGCGTAGGACCTGCGGCGTAGGCCTCCGGCCCGGGGCGCGGGGCGGGCGGCCCGGGGTGTAGACCGAAGGGACCCCGGGCTCTGCGGCCCGCGTCCGAGGCGGTGCGGGGCGTGCCGTTCCTACGGTGATCGCACCGCCCGCGGGGGCGGTGGGACGAGGGGACGGTAGTCATGCCGGTAGCGATCATCACGGGCGCCTCGAAGGGGCTGGGCCGGGCGCTGGCCGGGGCGCTGGCCGCGCGGGGCTGGGATCTGGTGCTCGACGCCCGGGGCGCGGGCGCCCTGGCGGCGGCGGCTGATGCCGTCGCCGGTCACGGCACCCGGGTGCGGGTGCTGCCCGGGGACGTGACGGATGCGGGGCACCGGGCGGAGCTGGTGGCGGCGGCGCGCGGGCTGGGCGGGCTGGACCTGGTGGTGAACAACGCCGGGGTCCTGGGCGCCGAGCCGCTGGTGCCGCTCGCCGGCCAGTCGCTGGACGGCTTCCGTGCCGCTCTGGAGACCAACCTGGTGGCCCCGCTGGGGCTGGTGCAGGAGGCGCTGACGCTGCTCCGGGAGGCGCCCGCGGGTGCCGTGATCGGTGTCGGTTCGGACGCGGCGGTGGAGGCCTACCGCGCGTGGGGCGCGTACGGGGCGACGAAGGCGGGGCTGGAGCAGTTGTCCGCCGTGCTCGCGGTGGAGGAGCCGGGGCTGCGGGTGTGGTGGGTGGACCCGGGCGGGATGCGCACGGACATGCTCGCCGCGGCCGAGCCGGACGAGGACCTGTCGGGGATGCCGGCGCCGGAGGAAATCGCACCGGCCTTCCTGCGGCTGCTGGACCGGCGTCCGGCGAGTGGCCGGTACACCGCGGCCGGGCTGCGGGAGGAGCGGTGACCGCGGGGGCGGGGGTTCCCCCGGTGGGGGCGGTCCGGGCGTGGGGGAAGGTTCCCGAGGAGCTGTCCGCGCGCGTGCCGGCCGAGCTGCGGGGGCCGGGGCTCGGCCGGGACGCCGTACGGCTGCTGGTGTCGCGCGGGACGCGGGTGACGCATCACGCCTTCCGTGAGCTGCCGGAGCTGCTGCGGGCCGGGGACCTGCTGGTGGTGAACACCTCGCCGACGCTGGCCGCCGCCGTGGACGGGCGGGCCGGGGACGCGCGCGTGGTGGTGCACTTCTCCACCCGGGGGGACGATGGGCGGTGGGCGGTGGAGCTGCGGGAACCGGACGGACACGGCACCACGCGCGCGCGTGCGTCCACTGCGGCGGGTACGGAGGTGGCCCTGCCGGGCGGGGGCCGGCTGGTGCTGGAGGAGCCGCTGAGCGCGCGCGGGGAGCGGCTGTGGTGGGCGCGGGCGGCCGGGGCGGACGTACGCGAGGTGCTGTGGGAGCACGGGCGGCCCATCCGGTACTCCTACACGCGGCGGGACCAGCCGCTGTCCGCGTACCGGACGGTGTTCGCGCTGCCGTCGCCGGACGGTTCGGGCAGTGCGGAGATGCCGAGCGCGGCCCGGCCCTTCACCGCACGGCTGGTGGCGGAGCTGGTGAGCCGGGGGGTGCTGTTCGCGCCGGTCGTCCTGCACACGGGCGTGTCGTCGGCGGAGGCGCACGAGCCGCCGTATCCGGAACGGTTCGCGGTGCCGGCGGCGTCGGCCCGGCTGATCACCGCCGTACGGGCGGCGGGAGGCCGGGTGATCGCGGTCGGCACGACGGCCGTGCGGGCCGTGGAGTCGGCGGTGGGGCCGGAGGGGGAGGTGCGGGCCGCCGGGGGGTGGACAGATCTGGTGGTGACGCCCGCACGCGGGGTACGGGTGGTGGACGGGCTGCTGACCGGGCTGCACGAGCCGGAGGCCTCGCATCTGCTGATGCTGGACGCCGTCGCCGGGCGGGCGGCGGTGGACCGTGCCTACGAGGAGGCGCTGCGCGGGCGCTACCTGTGGCACGAGTTCGGCGACGTCCATCTCCTCCTCCCGCGCAAGGACCCTCACCCATAGCGTTGCGGCGGCAACCCATCGTGAGAGTGCGGGGAGCGCGGTGTGAGCCCGCACATAGGGCCTGCATCACGTACGAAGGGGCATAGGAGACGAACCGGCCCGCATGAACGGGACAGACGGCCCTGTCTGTCCTATTTTGCCCCTCCCTGATCCACTACCCAGGATCGTACGTCACACCTTTGCCTAGGGATTTTGCGCCAGCTAAGAATTGCTTTCGTCGCTCAGCGCCGCGGGTTCCGCCCGCGGCGTTCGTGCGGGGGGAGCCGATTCCTCCGGCGGACGCAGAGCGGCCTCCGCGCTATCGAAGAGGTCCATCAGCCATGCCCAAGAACATTCTCGGCCGTGCTCGCAGTCGTGCCCTGACGAAGCAGCACGGGATCGTCCTTTCCGGTGTCGCCGCGCTCGGCACCGCCGCGCTCGCCTTCTCGGCCGTCCCCAGCAGCGCCGGAACCGTCACCACCGGCGCCCCCGCCGCGACCGCGCAGGTCGCGGCCGGCACCTCCCTGAAGAACGTGAAGGGCACGGTCACCGACCAGCTCGCCGGCACGAACGTCAAGCTCGACGCATACGCGGCACAGAAGAAGGCCGTGGACGCGGCCGCCGCGAAGAAGGCGGCCGACGCCGCCGCGCAGAAGAAGGCCGCCGAAGCCGCATCGCGGAAGAAGGCCGCGCAGGCCGCCGCCGTCCGGAAGGCCGTGCAGGAGCGCGCCGCCCGTCCGGCCGCCGACCGTTCCGCCCAGCGCCCGCAGATGCAGCCGGTCGCCGCCAAGACGTACGCCGACAACCTCGACGGCTGGATCCGCCAGGCCCTGGACATCATGAGGACCAAGGGCATCCCGGGCTCCTACAACGGCCTGCACCGCAACATCCTGCGGGAGTCCTCCGGCAACCCCCAGGCCATCAACAACTGGGACGTCAACGCCGTCAACGGCATCCCGTCCAAGGGCCTGCTCCAGGTCATCCCGCCGACCTTCACCGCGTACCACGTCTCCGGCACGTCCTGGAACATCTACGACCCGGTCGCCAACATCACCGCCGCCGCCAACTACGCGGCGGACAAGTACGGCTCGATCGACAACGTCAACAGCGCGTACTGAGGGCCGGCGCGGACCTCGGTGACGGCGCCGAAGGGCGGCACCCCCACTGCGGGGGCGCCGCCCTTCGGCGTCGTACGGGCGTGCGGTTACTTGCGCATGACCTCCGGCTCGTGGCGGCGCAGGAAGCGGGCCACGAAGAAGCCGCAGGCCACACCGAGCGCGATCAGCGCGACCATGTCCAGGCCCCAGGCCGCGGCCGTGTGGTCCCACAGCGGGTCGGTGCTGCCCGGGTCGTCGGTGTTCGGGGCGATGTTGTTGAAGTCCAGCGTGGTGCCGGCCGCGGCCACCGCCCAGCGCGACGGCATCAGGTACGAGAACTCGTTGACGCCGAGCGTGCCGTGCAGCGCGAACAGGCAGCCGGTGAAGACGACCTGGATGATCGCGAACATGACGAGCAGCGGCATGGTCTTCTCGGCGGTCTTCACCAGCGAGGAGATCACCAGGCCGACCATCATCGAGGTGAAGCCCAGCGCCATGATCGGCAGGCACAGCTCCAGCAGCGTCGAGCCGCCGAGGACGAGCCCCTTCGCGGGGATCTCCCGGCTGGCGAAGCCGATGACGCCGACCATCAGGCCCTGGAGCACGGTGACGGCACCGAGCACGACCACCTTCGACATCAGGTAGGCCGAACGGGACAGGCCCGTCGCGCGCTCCCGCTCGTAGATCACCCGTTCCTTGATCAGCTCACGCACCGAGTTCGCGGCGCCCGCGAAGCACGCCCCGACGGCGAGGATCAGCAGGACGGTGGTGGCCGTGCCGTTCGGGACGTGCGTGCCGGTCCTCGGGTTGATCGCCTCGTTGACCAGCAGACCGCGGCTGTGGTCGATCAGCAGGCTGACCGCGCCGAGGACCGCCGGCAGGATCACCGTCAGGGCCAGGAAGCCCTTGTCGGAGGCGATGACCGACACATAGCGCCTTATCAGGGTCATCAGCTGGGAGCCCCAGCCCTGCGGCTTGGGCGGTCTGACGGCCTGGGGCACCGGCCCGGGTGCGGACTGCGGGGCGACCGAGTCGAGGTCCGCCGCGTACATCTGGTAGTGCTGCGAGCCCTTCCAGCGGCCCGCCCAGTCGTAGTCGCGGTAGTTCTCGAAGGCGGAGAAGACATCGGCCCAGCTGTCGTAGCCGAAGAAGTTCAGGGCCTCCTCCGGCGGACCGAAGTAGGCGACCGCGCCTCCCGGCGCCATGACCAGCAGCTTGTCGCACAGGGCCAGCTCGGCCACGGAGTGGGTGACGACGAGGACCGTGCGGCCGTCGTCGGCGAGGCCGCGCAGCAGCTGCATGACGTCACGATCCATGCCCGGGTCGAGACCGGAGGTCGGCTCGTCCAGGAAGATCAGCGACGGCTTGGTGAGCAGCTCCAGCGCCACCGACACCCGCTTGCGCTGGCCACCGGAGAGCGAGGTGACCTTCTTGTCCTTGTGGATGTCGAGCTTCAGCTCGCGCAGCACCTCGTCGATGCGGGCGTTGCGCTCCTGCGCGGTGGTGTCGGCCGGGAAGCGCAGCTTGGCCGCGTACTTCAGGGCCTTCCTGACGGTCAGCTCCTTGTGCAGGATGTCGTCCTGCGGGACCAGGCCGATGCGCTGGCGCAGCTCGGCGAACTGCTTGTACAGGTTCCGGTTGTCGTAGAGGACCTCGCCCTGATTGGCGGGCCGGTAGCCGGTGAGCGCCTTGAGCAGGGTCGACTTGCCGGAGCCGGACGGGCCGATCACCGCGACCAGCGACTTCTCGGGGACACCGAAGGAGACGTCCTTGAGGATCTGCTTGCCGCCGTCGACGGTGACGGTCAGGTGGCGCGCGGAGAAGGAGACCGCACCGGTGTCGACGAACTCCTCGAGGCGGTCGCCGACGATGCGGAACGCGGAGTGGCCGACACCGACGATGTCGGTCGGGCCGAGCAGCGCGCTGCCGCCCTTGGCGATCGGCTGGCCGTTGACGTACGTGCCGTTGTGCGAGCCGAGGTCACGGATCTCGAGGCGGCCGTCGGGTGTGGCGTGGAACTCCGCGTGGTTGCGGGAGACCTGGAGGTCGGAGACGACCAGATCGTTCTCCAAGGCACGGCCGATGCGCATCACGCGGCCGAGGGAGAACTGGTGGAACGTGGTCGGGCTGCGGTCACCGTGGACCGGCGGCGCCCCCGCGCCACCACCGGGCGCCTGCTGCGCGTACTGCTCGGCGGACCCGCCCTGCTGCTGCGGGAACGCGGGCGCCTGCTGCCACTCCTGCCCGGGAGCCTGCGGGTGCCCGGACGCCTGGTGCGGCACGGATGCCTGGTGCGCGGGCGTCTGGTGCGGGTCGGGCTGCTGGTGGGCGGGTGCCTGCTGGGACCAGCCGGGCGCGCCCGCCGCCGCGTAGGGCGCCGACTGCGGCTGCTGGGCCGGGCCGCCGGCCGGCGCCACGGCGGCGGACAGGTTCAGCCGCGGACCGTCGGTCGCGTTGCCCAGGTGCAGCGACGCGCCGGGGGCGATCTCCATGTGCTGGATCCGCCGGCCCTGCACGAACGTGCCGTTGGTGCTGCCATGGTCCTCGATGGCCCAGCCGCGGCCGTCGAAGCTGACCGTGGCGTGCCGCCAGGACACCCTGGCGTCGTCGAAGACGATGTCTCCCTGCGGATCGCGTCCGAGGGTGTAGGTCCTGGACGGATCGAGCGTCCAGGTACGTCCGTTTGTTTCGAGTACGAGTTCCGGCACTCCATGCCCCACTGAGTTGTCCCCCGAATTGCCCCCGTCGCGGGGAGTCTAGGGATGTCGAACATCGTGGGGAACTATTTCAGGCTCGGCCCCCTGACCGAAATCCGGGCCTTGCCAAGGGTGTCGGCACGCGCTTCGGCCCACCCCGATCCGTCCCCGGGCCCAGGCGGGGGCCGTTGCGGCGCTCCGGGCGGGCGGCTCGGTCCCACTCGGGGGGTGGCTCACTCCTGCGCCGGGATCACGCCACTCGGTGCGAGCCCGGCCGGTGCCCTGCCCCTTGCCCTGCCCCCTGTCACGGTCCTCGCTGCGGCCCCTGCGGCGGGAGGAGTCGTGAGTGCGCCGGCCGAACTCCCCGCCCCTGCGGGCACGGTGGTACGGAGCCTGCTCCCGGTCCTCGTCCTGATCCTGGTGCGGGTCCTGCTCCTGGGGCGCGAAGGGGCCCGCACCCGCGTCCGGGCCAGTGCCCGGGAGCACGCGGGGCGACGAGCCGCCGCCCGCGGTCACCGCCCGGAGGCCATGAAGCGGCGCGGTGATCATCGCCTGGATCTGCCGTCCCGTGCCGGCCGTGGGATCCTCGTGAGGGAAGCGGACCGGTGCCGTGCGCACAGGGCGGCGCCGGCCTTCGCGGCAAGCTGGTCGACACCGGCCCCGCACCTGTTGTTCCCTGTCCGTCAGGCGGACCTCGGCGGCAGGAGGCACGGGGTGCCGGATACGGTGGTGACACCATGAGCGCTTCGCAGATCCCCGCTTCGCAGACCCCCGATGTGCCCACCCTGCTCGTCAAGATATTCGGCAAGGACAGGCCGGGCATCACGGCCGGCCTCTTCGACACCCTTGCCGCCTACCTCGTGGACGTGGTCGACATCGAGCAGGTCGTCACCCGGGGCCGCCTGGTGCTGTGCGCGCTGGTGACGCAGCCGCCGGCCGGCCTCGAGGGTGATCTGCGGGCCACCGTGCACAGCTGGGCCGAGTCGATGAAGATGCAGGCCGAGATCCTGTCCGGGCACGGCGACAACCGCCCGCGCGGCCTCGGGCGCTCCCTGGTGACCGTCCTCGGTCATCCGCTGACCGCCGAGTCGACGGCCGCGATCGCCGCCCGGATCGCCAAGGCCGGCGGCAACATCGACCGTATCTTCCGGCTCGCCAAGTTTCCGGTGACGGCGGTGGAGTTCGCGGTGTCCGGTGTGGAGACCGAGCCGCTGCGCACGGCCCTGGTCTCCGATGCGGCGGCACTGGGTGTCGACATAGCGGTCGTCTCGGCGGGCCTGCACCGGCGGGCCCAGCGGCTGGTGGTCATGGACGTGGACTCGACCCTGATCCAGGACGAGGTCATCGAGCTGTTCGCCGCCCACGCGGGCTGCGAGGACCGGGTCGCCGAGGTGACGGCGGCGGCGATGCGCGGGGAGCTGGACTTCGAGCAGTCGCTGCACGCACGCGTGGCGCTGCTGGAGGGGCTGGACGCGTCGGTGGTGGAGAAGGTGCGCGCCGAGGTCCGGCTGACCCCGGGCGCGCGCACGCTGATCCGCACCCTGAAGCGACTCGGCTACGAGGTCGGCGTGGTCTCCGGCGGTTTCACCCAGGTCACGGACGACCTGAAGGAGCGGCTCGGGCTGGACTTCGCGCAGGCCAACACGCTGGAGATCGTCGACGGGAAGCTGACCGGCCGGGTCGTCGGCGAGATCGTGGATCGAGCGGGCAAGGCGCGGCTGCTGCGCCGGTTCGCCGCGGAGGCCGGGGTGCCGCTGTCGCAGACCGTGGCGATCGGTGACGGCGCCAACGACCTGGACATGCTGAACGCGGCGGGGCTGGGCGTGGCCTTCAACGCCAAGCCGGTGGTCCGTGAGGCCGCGCACACGGCGGTGAACTTCCCCTTCCTCGACACGGTCCTGTATCTCCTCGGCATCACCCGGGACGAGGTCGAGGCGGCCGAAACCCACGACGAGGGCTGAGCCCCGCGTTCCCGGCCGGACCCGGCCCCGGTCCGAGGCGACTCGGCACTGGTCGGACGGCACGGCCCGGGCCCGGCCGGAAACGCTTGCCCGAGGGTCCGGTGCCCGGTGCGGTGCCGGACCCTTCGGCATCCCGGCCCACCGGTGCACCGGGCCGGCCGGAGGTCGCGCGCCGGGAGTCAGCTGCCGGGGGCGGCCGGCCGGGTCACTCGGAGGGTGCCCAGTAGTCCGTGAGGGTGGCCACGCCCGGTTCCACGCTCTTCCACGGGCCGTCGACGGTCAGCAGGGCGAACCCGGCGGCGGGGAACCCCCGGCGGTTCATCCGTTCGCGGGCGTCGCCCTCGGCCGAGCCGGCCAGGATCTCGGCCAGGCCGTGCACCCCCGGGTTGTGGCCGATCAGGATCACGTTCCGCACGTCCTCCGGGATCTCGTCCAGCACGGCGATCAGCTCGCCGGGCGAGGCGTCGTAGACCCGCTCCTCGTAGACCGTCTTCGGCCGGTGCGACAGCTCGTGGACGGCGAGCTTCCAGGTCTCGCGGGTCCGGGTCGCCGTGGAGCACAGGGCCAGGTCGAAGGTGAGGCCGGTGTCGGCCAGCTTGCGTCCGGCGACCGCGGCGTCCTGACGGCCCCGCTCGGCGAGCGGGCGCTCATGGTCGGAGACATCGGGCCAGTCGGCCTTGGCGTGCCGGAAGAGGGCGATCCTGCGGGGTTCTGCGACGCTCATGGAATCCAGCTTCGCATGAAACAGGGCACCCGGCTCAGGGAGTTGACATGGGGATTCACCGCGTGAGGGGCCCGGTCAGCGGGCGAGGAGCCGCTGGGCGTGCTCCAGGAGGCGCGCCGTGGCCGGGGCGCCGCCGGCCGCGTGGGCGTCCGACGGGTTCAGTATCAGCGTCAGCAGGGCGACGAACGCCAGCGCGGGCAGGGCGAGCGCCCACCAGGGCAGCCTGGTGTCGAAGCCGCCCGGGGTCGCCGGGTGGGGCCGGGAGTGGGTGCGGAGCGGCATGATCGCCTCCGTGGGTCCTCGAGCGGGTCCGTCACCGCCGGGTGCGGTCACCTCTCGAAGCTACGGAATCCGGGGCCGCCAACCCATCCGGAACTCCACCCACTTCACCCTGACCCTGGCCCCCTAGGGGATGGGGGGCCAGCCCCACCATCCCCGCGGAGAACGGCTGAGGCATCCCCACGGGAAACGGCTGCGGCGGGACGACCGTCCGCCGGGGGCGGTGGCCGGCGGGGCGGGGCGGTCGTTCAGGGAGACGCGATGATCGCGATGATCGCGATGATCACGAAGATGGCGAAGAACGAGCCGAAGACGAGCAGCATCTTCTTCTGGCCGTTCTGCGGGTTCGGGTCGAGCACAGGCTGCATGCGCCAAGTCTCGCACCTTGTCCCCCGGATCCGGCCGCCGGGGCGCGCCCGGACGGGTCAGCGCGCCGCCTCCTCCTCCACCGTACGGTCGCGGCCCGCCAGGAAGCCCACCACCATCTGCGGCACCATGAGGCCCGCCATGAGGGCGATCGGCAGGCCCCAGCCGCCGCTCTGCTGGTAGAGCACGCCGACCAGCAGCGGGCCGGGGATCGAGATCAGGTAGCCGGTGCTCTGCGCGAACGCGGACAGCTGGGCCACGCCCGGCCCGCTGCGGGCCCGCATGCCGACCATCGTCAGTGCCAGCGGGAACGCGCAGTTGGAGACACCGAGGAGGATCGCCCAGGCCCAGGCGCCGCCGGCCGGGGCGAGGTACAGCCCGGCGTATCCGGCGAGTCCGCAGACGCCCAGGACCAGCACGATCGGCCCCTGGTGGGGCAGCCGCGCGGCGACCCGCGGGATGACGAAGGCCAGTGGCACGCCCATCACCATGGTCACGGCGAGGAGCACGCCCGCGGTGCCGGCCGGGACACCGGCGTCCCGGAAGATCTGCGGCATCCAGCCCATGGTGATGTAGGCGGCGGTGGCCTGGAGGCCGAAGAAGACGGCGAGGGCCCAGGCGGTGCGGCTGCGGGAGATCCGCAGCGGGGCGGTCCGGGCCGGTTCCGGCGCCGGCCGGCGGTGTTCCCCGGCCGGGGCCGTGCCGCGGTCCCGGACGAGCGGCAGCCAGGGCAGGACGGCGACGGCGGCGACGGCCGCCCACACGGCGAGCCCGGGCTGCCAGTGGCCGCCGAGGGCGTCGGTCAGGGGGACGGTGACCGCGGCGGCGAGGGAGGTGCCGAGGGCGAGGGCCATCGAGTACAGGCCGGTCATGGAGCCGACGCGGTCGGGGAACCAGCGCTTGACGACGACGGGCATGAGGACGTTGCTGACGGCTATGCCCATCAGGGCGAGCGCGCTGCCGGCCAGGAATCCGGCGGTGTTCCCGGCGTAGGGCCGTATGAGCAGGCCGGCGGTGATGGCGGCCATGCCCGCGCACACCACGGCGGCCGCTCCGAAGCGGCGGGCCAGGCGGGGGGCGGTGACGCCGAAGACGGCGAAGCACAGCGGGGGAACGGAGGTGAGCAGGCCGGCCACGCTGCCGCTCATGCCGAGGCCGTCGCGGACCTCCTCCAGGAGCGCGCCGAGGCTGGTGATGGCCGGGCGGAGGTTGAGCGCGGAGAGCACGATGCCGACGACGACCAGCCGGGCCGCCCACGCGCGCGGGGGCGGCCCGGGGGTCGTTCCGTGCGGGCGCGCCTCGGGGGCCGTACCGTGTTCGGTCGGTGCCATCGCCGTACGGGTGTCCGCTGTCCGGGTTTCCTCACTAGCCATGAGGCCCATCATAGAATCATGGGATGATTGGTTGTCCATCCCCGGGAGCTCCGTGCCCGGGCCCCGCGTGCGAAGGTGTGCCATGCCCTTGAGCCACCCCCGTCGTTCGGCTCTGTCCGAGCAGGTCATCGCCGAACTGCGCAAACAGATCACCTCCGGCGATTGGCCGGTCGGCTCGCGCATCCCGACGGAGCCGGAACTGGTCGAGCAGCTCGGGGTCGCCCGCAACACCGTCCGCGAGGCCGTCCGCGCGCTGGCGCACAACGGCCTGCTGGACATCCGCCAGGGCTCGGGCACGTACGTGGTGGCGACGAGCGAGCTGGCCGGGGTGATGCACCGCCGGTTCGCGGACGCCGACCCGCGGCACATCGCCGAACTGCGTTCCACGCTGGAGTCGGCCGCCGCCACGCTGGCCGCCGAGCGGCGCACCGAGAAGGACCTCAAGCAGCTGGACGCGCTCTTGGCGCGACGCGAGGAAGCCTGGCGGAGCGGGGACACCGAGGCCTTCGTGACGGCCGACGCCACGTTCCACCTGGCGGTGGTGGCCGCCTCCCACAACGACGTGATGACCGCGATGTACGCCGACCTGAGCGAGGTGATGCGGGACTGGCTGCGCGCGGACGTGGGCGCGGAGCTGACTCCCGGGACGTACATGGACCACACGCGGCTGACGGACGCGATCCGCGCGGGGGACGCGGAGTCCGCGGCCCGGGAGGCCGCGAGCTATCCGTTCCTGTGCCGTCCGGGCCGGTTCACCGCGCCTTCTGGTGGCTGACCCAGACGGTACCGACCTCCTTCCAGCACCGGCCGGTGAGCCGTACGGTCAGGGCGGGCCCGGCGTCCACCGGGGCGCTGTCGGTGTCGATGTCCCACCAGCGGGCGCACTCGATGTGCAGACGCACGCGGTCGATGTCGACGTACGGGTTGTGGCAGTAGGCCACCACGCGGGAGCCGTGCACGGCCGTACGGCAGGCGGCGCCGAACCGGCTCGGCGCGGGCGGTTTCCCGTCGCTCACGCGCGCGTGCGGCAGCGCGTCGTACGGCAGGGAGAGGACGAGGGCCAGGGCCACGGTCACCGGGGCGAGACTGCGGGACAGGCGCACAAGGGGACCTCCTCGGCCGGGCTGCGGAGGGACCTGCGGGGGACGGCGTACTCCAGGGTGCGCCGGGGTGGCGGGGGCGGCCCGGCGGGTGAGCCGAACGGGTGACGCCCCGTTCCCCGCCGTGACGGCGGGGAACGGGGCGTCGGTGAGGCCCGGTGCGGGTCAGGCGCCGATGGCGTGCAGACCGCCGTCGACGTGGATGATCTCGCCCGTGGTCTTCGGGAACCAGTCGCTCAGCAGGGCGACGACACCGCGGCCGGCCGGCTCGGGGTCATTCAGGTCCCACTCCAGCGGGGAGCGGGAGTCCCACACGGCGGCCAGGTCGCTGAAGCCCGGGATGGACTTGGCGGCCATGGAGCCGATCGGGCCCGCCGAGACGAGGTTGCAGCGGATGTTCTGCTTGCCCAGGTCGCGCGCCATGTAGCGGCTGGTGGCCTCCAGGGCGGCCTTGGCGGGGCCCATCCAGTCGTACTGCGGCCAGGCGTACTGGGCGTCGAAGGTGAGGCCGACGACCGAGCCGCCGTTCTGCATCAGCGGCAGGCAGGCCATGGTCAGCGACTTCAGGGAGAACGCCGAGACGTGCATGGCCGTGGCGACCGACTCGAACGGCGTGTTGAGGAAGTTGCCGCCGAGCGCGTCCTGCGGGGCGAAGCCGATGGAGTGGACGACGCCGTCGAGCCCGCCCAGCTCCTCGCCGACGATGTCGGCCAGGCGCGCGAGGTGCTCCTCGTTCGTCACGTCCAGCTCGATGACCTTGGCCGGCTTCGGCAGCTTCTTGGCGATGCGCTCGGTCAGCGTGGGCCGCGGGAACGCCGTCAGGATGATCTCGGCGCCCTGCTCCTGGGCGAGCTTGGCGACGTGGAAGGCGATGGAGGACTCCATCAGCACACCCGTGACCAGGATGCGCTTGCCTTCGAGAATTCCGCTCATGGTGATCAGTGACCCATTCCCAGTCCGCCGTCAACGGGAATGACGGCTCCAGTGATGTACGAGGCGTCGTCCGAGGCGAGGAACCGCACCGTCGCGGCGATCTCCTCCGGCTGCGCGTAACGGCCGAGCGGCACCTGCGAGACGATGTTCTTGCGCTGCTCGTCGGAGAGCGCCTTCGTCATGTCGGTGTCGACGAAGCCGGGCGCGACGACGTTGAAGGTGAGGTTGCGCGAGCCGAGCTCCCGGGCGAGGGAACGCGCGAAGCCGACCAGGGCGGCCTTGGAGGCGGCGTAGTTCGCCTGGCCCGCCGAGCCGAGGAGGCCGACCACGGACGAGATCAGGACGACCCGGCCCTTCTTCGCGCGCAGCATGCCGCGGTTGGCGCGCTTGACGACACGGAAGGTGCCGGTGAGGTTGGTGTCGATGACCGAGGTGAAGTCCTCCTCGGACATGCGCATCAGCAGCTGGTCCTTGGTGACGCCGGCGTTGGCGATCAGCACCTCGACCGGACCGTGCTGGTCCTCGATCTCCTTGTAGGCCTGCTCCACCTGCTCCGGATCGGTGATGTCGCACTTGACGGCCAGGCAGCCCAACTCCGTCAGGGCGGCCGGCGGCTCACCCGAGCGGTACGTGATCGCGACCTTGTCGCCTGCGTCGGCGAATGCGCGGGCGATGGCGAGGCCGATGCCCCGGTTGCCTCCGGTGACGAGAACCGAGCGGCTCAACGGATCACCCTTTCGATAGCGGTCTGATGCAGTCCGACAATCCGCCCGGACACCTGGATGACAGGCGGCTTCACCAGAAACCTATCGGTCCGGATTCCCGCGGGGACATTCGGGCACCGACAGTGGCGCGGGAGTGTCACTGTCGGGTCCCTACAGATTCGGCCGGTCCGCGACCCCCGAAGGTGTGGTCCGCCCGACCGCCCGCAGGACATGATCGGGACGACAGGCCACGACAGCAGGGAGACCTCCGTGCCTCATTCCATCGACGAAGCCTTCACGGCGCTTCCCCTACGGGCCCTCGCCGACGCCGCGCTGGCCCGCGCGCGTGCGCTGGGGGCCGAGCACGCGGACTTCCGCTTCGAGCGGGTGCGCAGCGCGTCCTGGCGGCTGCGGGACGCCAGGCCGGCCGGGACGTCGGACACCACCGACCTCGGGTACGCGGTCCGCGTGGTGCACGGCGGTACGTGGGGCTTCGCCTCCGGGGTGGACCTGACCATGGACGCCGCCGCGCGCGTCGCCTCCCAGGCGGTCGCGATGGCCAAGCTCTCGGCACAGGTGATCAGGGCGGCCGGGTCGGCGGAACGGGTCGAGCTGGCCGACGAGCCGGTGCACGCCGACCGGACGTGGATCTCGTCGTACGAGATCGACCCGTTCTCGGTGCCGGACGAGGAGAAGGCCGCGCTGCTGGCCGAGTGGAGCGGGCGGCTGCTGGCCGCGAACGGCGTCGACCATGTCGACGCCTCGCTGCTCACCGTGCACGAGAACAAGTTCTACGCCGACACCGCCGGGACCGTGACGACCCAGCAGCGGGTGCGGCTGCATCCCGAGCTGACGGCCGTGTCGGTCGACGGGTCGAGCGGCGAGTTCGACTCCATGCGCACCCTCGCACCCCCGGCGGGACGCGGCTGGGAGTATCTGACCGGCACCGGCTGGGACTGGGACGACGAGCTGGAGCGGATGCCCGGGCTGCTGGCCGAGAAGATGCGGGCGCCGAGTGTGGAGCCCGGCGTGTACGACCTGGTGGTCGACCCCTCCAACCTGTGGCTGACCATCCACGAGTCCATCGGCCACGCCACCGAGCTGGACCGCGCCCTCGGCTACGAGGCCGCCTACGCCGGCACCTCCTTCGCCACCTTCGACCAGCTCGGCAAGCTGCGGTACGGCTCCGAGCTGATGAACGTCACCGGCGACCGCACCGCCGAGCACGGCCTCGCGACCATCGGCTACGACGACGAGGGCGTCGAGGCGCAGTCCTGGGACCTGGTGAAGGACGGCACGCTGGTGGGCTACCAGCTCGACCGGCGGATCGCGCGGCTGACCGGGTTCGAGCGGTCCAACGGGTGCGCCTTCGCCGACTCGCCCGATCATGTCCCGGTACAGCGCATGGCCAACGTGTCGCTGCGGCCGGACCCGGCCGGGCTGTCCACTCAGGACCTGATCGGGGGCGTCGACCGGGGCATCTACGTGGTCGGTGACCGGTCCTGGTCGATCGACATGCAGCGGTACAACTTCCAGTTCACCGGGCAGCGCTTCTTCCGGATCGAGAACGGCCGGATCACCGGACAGCTGAAGGACGTGGCCTACCAGGCGACGACCACCGACTTCTGGGGGTCCATGGCCGCCGTGGGCGGTCCGCAGACGTACGTCCTCGGCGGTGCCTTCAACTGCGGCAAGGCCCAGCCGGGCCAGGTGGCCGCCGTGTCCCACGGCTGCCCCTCCGCCCTGTTCCGGGCAGTGAACATCCTCAACACCACGCAGGAGGCCGGACGATGAGCGCCCGCACCACCAAGCCGCACGAGATCGTCGAGCAGGCCCTGGCGCTCTCCCGCGCCGACGGCTGTGTCGTCATCGCCGACGAGCACTCCACCGCCAACCTGCGCTGGGCGGGCAACGCGCTCACCACCAACGGGGTCACCCGGGGCCGTACGCTCACCGTGATCGCGACCGTGAACGGCCGGGAGGGCACCGCCTCCGGTGTCGTGTCCCGGTCGGCGGTCACCCCCGAGGAGCTGGAGCCGCTGGTGCGGGCCGCGGAGGCCGCGGCGCGCGGTGCCGGGCCCGCCGAGGACGCGCAGCCGCTGGTCGGCGGGGCGCCGCAGTCCCCGGACTTCACGGACGCGCCCGCGGAGACCTCCTCCGCCGTGTTCGCCGGCTTCGCCCCGTCGCTCGGCGAGGCCTTCGCACGCGCGCGTGCGGGCGGCCGGGAGCTGTACGGCTTCGCCAGCCACGAGCTGGTGTCGACGTACCTCGGTACGTCCACCGGGCTGCGCCTGCGCCACGACCAGCCCAGCGGCACGCTGGAGATGAACGCCAAGTCGCCGGACCGTACGCGTTCGGCGTGGGCCGGCCGGTCCACGCGGGACTTCGAGGACGTCGACCCCGGGGCGCTGGACGCCGAGCTGGCCGTACGGCTCGGCTGGGCGGAGCGGCGGCTCGAACTGCCCGCGGGCCGGTACGAGACCCTGCTGCCGCCGACCGCGGTCGCGGATCTGCTGATCTACCAGCTGTGGTCGGCGTCGGGCCGGGACGCGGCCGAGGGGCGGACGGTGTTCTCCCGGCCCGGCGGGGGCACGCGGGTCGGCGAGAAGCTGAGCACGCTGCCGCTGACCCTGCGCAGCGACCCGGACGAGCCGGGCCTGGAGTGCTCGCCGTTCGTGGTCGCGCACTCCTCCGGCGGTGACCGCTCCGTCTTCGACAACGGGCTGCCGGCCGGCGCCACCGAGTGGATCAGCGAGGGGGTGCTGACGCGGCTGACCACCACCCGGCACAGTGCGGGCCTGACCGGGCTGCCGGTCGCCCCGGCGCTGGGGAACCTGATCCTGGACGGCGGGCGGGAGCGTTCCCTGGAGGAGATGGTCGCGGGCACCCGCGGGCCCTGCCTGCTGCTGACCTGCCTGTGGTACATCCGCGAGGTCGACCCGGCGACGCTGCTGCTGACCGGCCTGACCCGGGACGGCGTCTACCTCGTGGAGAACGGCGAGGTGACCGGGCAGGTCAACAACTTCCGGTTCAACGAGTCGCCGGTGGACCTGCTCGGGCGGGCGACGGAGGCCGGGCGGACCGAGAAGACGCTGCCGCGCGAGTGGAGCGACTGGTTCACGCGGACCGCGATGCCCGCGCTGCGCGTCCCCGATTTCAACATGAGCTCTGTCAGTCAGGGCGTATAACCTCGTAGGCGGCTGTCACCCGACTGCCCGGACATCTTCGAGGAGACACGAGAACCGTGACGGACATCGTCGACGAACTGAAGTGGCGGGGGCTCATCGCCCTCTCCACCGACGAGGACGCACTGCGCAAGGCGTTCGCGGACGGTCCCGTCACGTTCTATTGCGGCTTCGACCCGACCGCGCCCAGTCTCCACCTCGGCAACCTCGTGCAGATCCTCACGATGCGCCGCATCCAGGAGGCGGGGAACCGTCCGCTGGCGCTGGTCGGCGGGGCCACCGGTCTCATCGGCGACCCCAAGCCCACGGCCGAGCGCACGCTGAACGCGCCGGAGGTCGTGGCCGGCTGGGTGGAGCGGCTGCGCGCCCAGATCGAGCCGCTGCTCCACTTCGACGGGCCGAACGCCGCGGTGATGGTCAACAACCTGGACTGGACCCAGGGCATGTCGGCCATCGAGTTCCTGCGGGACATCGGCAAGCACTTCCGGGTCAACAAGATGATCGCCAAGGAGGCCGTCTCCCGGCGGCTCAACTCCGACGCGGGCATCAGCTACACCGAGTTCAGCTACCAGATCCTCCAGGGCATGGACTTCCTGGAGCTGTACCGGCGGCACGGCTGCACGCTCCAGACCGGTGGCAGCGACCAGTGGGGCAACCTCACCTCCGGCACGGACCTGATCCACCGGGTCGCGCCGCACGCCCAGGTGCACGCGCTGGGCACGCCGCTGATCACCAAGGCGGACGGCACCAAGTTCGGCAAGACCGAGTCCGGCACGGTGTGGCTCGACCCGGAGATGACCACGCCGTACGCGTTCTACCAGTTCTGGGTCAACGCGGACGACCGGGACGTCTCCAAGTTCCTGCGCATCTTCAGCTTCCGGTCCCGCGCCGAGATCGAGGAGCTGGAGCGGCAGACGGAGGAGCGTCCGCAGGCCCGCGCCGCGCAGCGGGCCCTCGCCGAGGAGCTGACGACGCTGGTGCACGGCGCCGGCCAGACGGCCGCGGTGATCGCCGCGTCGAAGGCGCTGTTCGGCCAGGGCGAGCTGGCGGAGCTGGACGAGCGGACGCTGGCCGCGGCGCTGTCCGAGGTGCCGCACATCCGGGTCGCCGAGCCGGCCGCGGTGGTCGACCTGTTCGCCGAGGTCGGCCTCGTGGCCAGCAAGTCCGCCGCCCGGCGGACGGTGAAGGAGGGCGGGGCCTACGTGAACAACGTGAAGGTCGCCGCCGAGGACTTCGTCCCGGGGACCGACGCGCTGCTGCACGGGCGGTGGCTGGTGCTGCGGCGGGGGAAGAAGAACCTGGCCGCTGTGGAGGTCACCGGCGGCTGAGACGCCGCAGGGGCGCGGGGTGTGGGCGAGTGTCCGTCCGGTGGCGGGCGCCGACCCACCCCGTGCCCCGTCCGCCGCGCCGGGGGCTCAGGCGCGCTGGTGCTTCCGCTTGCCCAGCGTCGCCATGTACAGGGCGTCCACCGCGGCGACGATGATGATCGCGGCCACCAGCTGGAAGGCGTGCCGGCTCCAGTCGATGCCCGGGGTCGCGGCCACGCCGAGCGCGCGGGCGACGGCGTTGCCGACGATGGCGCCGAGCACACCGCAGATGGTGGTCAGCCACAGGGGGCTGTGCTGCTTGCCCGGGATGACCGCCTTGGCGATCAGGCCCAGCACGAATCCCACGATGATCGCCCACAACCAGCCCATGGCTGCCTCCTCGTACGGCTCGACGTGAGCATTACGGTCAGTGTGGTGCCGTGCACCGTCCGGCGCATGCCGGGTTCCGCCGCACGCGGCGGCGCGGCCCGCATCGCCGCAGGTTGCGGGGGACCCGGTCTCGTGGACGGCGCGGACGCGGCGTACCGTTGACAGTGCCCCGGTCCGGTACCCCTCCGGTTCCCCGCCGGGTGTGGACGGCGGCGCGAGCCGGGGTGGTCCGAAGCGGGCGGATGGTGGAATGTGATGCGGAAGCAGCACGGCGACGACGTCCAGGTGTTCCGGATCACCGGGGCCCGGACGGGACTCGCCGAGGACGTACGGGGCCGGCAGCGGCGGTACGTGATCTCGATGTCGATCCGTACGCTCTCGGTGATCCTCGCGGTCTGCCTGTGGAACGTCGAGCGGTACGTGGCCGTCGTCGCGCTCGTGCTCGGCGCGGTCCTCCCCTACATCGCCGTGGTGATCGCCAACGCGGGCCGGGAGAGGCCGCCGTCGCTTCCGTCGACGTTCGTCACCGTGCCTGTGCGGCCGATGATCACGCCGCCGGCACCGGGCGAGGACCAACGGGCGGAGCCGTCCGGAATGCCCGGTGAACGCCCCGGTCCTGCCTGAGCACGGCGGACGCGACGGAAGCGGAATGCCGCCATGTGTCAAGCTCAAGAAAACCTCAGATCAATCCTGCTGTTCCGGTGCCGGGCGGCGGGGTGCGCGTGACATACTGCGTACGCGCTCCGCATCCCCCGTCGGAGCGACAGACCGACGCCGGGCAGCTCCCCCCGTGGCTGCTCGGCGTCGCCTTGTTCCCCCCGTTTGCGTGAGACGAACCCGTGAGTGACGAGACCCCGATCTGCTCCGCCAAGGGCTGCCGCACCGACGCCGTGTGGGTGCTGGCGTGGAACAACCCCAAGGTCCACACTCCGGAGCGCCGCAAGACGTGGCTCGCCTGCGACGAGCACCGCGAACATCTGTCGCAGTTCCTCGGTGTCCGGGGGTTCCTCAAGGACGTGGTGCCGCTCGAGGAGTGGCAGGCGTCCGAAGACGCCGGGCCGCCGGTGACGGACTGATGAAGCCCCTTTTGAACCGCTGATCGATCCGCGGACGCCGGTCGTCGCTGCCCGGTTCAGGGGGTGGCGTCCCGCGGCGGGGCGGGCGGTGGTGCGAACAGCGCCCGGACGGTTTCGGTGGCCAGGTCGCGGAGCCAGGTGTGGGCACGGTCGTCGTCGTGGCGCTGGTGCCACAGCAGGTACAGCGGGACGGCCGGCATCTGGAGCGGCAGCGGCAGGGTGATCAGACCGAGCCGGTCCCGGGCCGCGCGGGTGACCGCGTCGGGGAGGGTGAGCACCAGGTCGGTCTCGGGTGCGAGTTGCAGCGCGAAGGCCAGGGTGGGCCCGGTGGCGACGACACGGCGTTCGTGCCCGCGTGCGGTCAGGGCGTCGTCGACCGGGTCGCGCAGCCGGCCTCGTCGCGAGACGGTGAGGTGTTCGGCGGCGGCGTAGCGCTCGATGCTCAGCGGGCCCTCGGTGAGCGGGTGGCCCGGCCGGACGGCGACGACGAGCTGATCGCGGCCGACGAGGCGGTGGCGGATGTCGGGGAGCGTCGGCCGGCCGGAGCTGGATTCGAGGTCGACCTCCCCCCGTCGTAGCTCGGGAGTGTCCGTGCCGGACTCGGCGGGCAGGCGCAGCTGGACGCCGGGGGCCTGGCGGTGGACGGCCGCGATGAGAGCCGTGCCGCAGGCGGTGGTCAGCGCGTCGTGCCAGCGTACGGTGAACACCCGCTCCAGAGCCGCCAGGTCGAGGTCCTGCTGCGCGGACAGCAGTTGGTGGGCCTGCTGCACGAGGGCGTGGACCTGGGCGCGGATGGCCAGCGCGCGCGGGGTGGGCACCATGCTGCGGCCGGTGCGGACCAGGATCTGGTCACCGGTGGCCTTGCGGATGCGGCCCAGGGAGCGGCTCATCGCCGGTGCGGTGACGTGGAGGCGGGCGGCGGCGCCGGCGACACTGCCCTCTTCGAGCAGTGCGTCCAGGGCCGTGAGCAGGTTCAGGTCCACTTGCATGAAAGTAACTCTATAAGTGAAAAAGCATGCACTTGTTGTTAATCATTGGGGCCGCCTGCCTTCGAGGAGCGGGCGCGGGACAAGCCGCCCCGCAGCCGCCCGGCGAGTGGTGGGTCGTCGACCCCGCCGGGGGCAACATCATCCTTCTCGGACCAGCGCCCCACCGCTCGCACCCGCGAAGACGACCGTCACCGGCCTGCTCGGCGACCTGGGCCGGCGGCCCGCGTGGATCGAGGACCTCGGGGACATCACCACCGCCCGCGCCACCGGGGCCATGATCCTGGTCGTGCCGCACGTCCTGCGCCGGCACGGTTTCGAGCCGTTCGCCGTCTCCCCCGCCCGCTGACCCACCGGGCCGCGCCACGCCGCGGGACCGGCGATTCTTAGCCGCCGATCGCGGACATGGGCCGGTCCGGCTGTACGAACGAGGGGTCGTCCAGGCCCGCTCCGGCCTTCTTCCCCCACATCGCCAGGCGCCACACGCGGGCGATCTCCTCATCCGGCGCGCCCGAACGCAGGGCCGCGCGGAGGTCGGTCTCCTCGGTGGCGAACAGGCAGGTCCGTATCTGGCCGTCGGCGGTGAGGCGGGTGCGGTCGCAGGCCGCGCAGAACGGGCGGGTGACCGAGGCGATCACGCCCACCCGGTGCGGGCCGCCGTCCACCAGCCAGCGCTCCGCCGGTGCCGAGCCGCGCTCCTGGGCGCCCTCGGGGATGAGGTCGAAGCGGGTGCGCAAGGAGGTGAGGATGTCCCCGGCGGTGACCATGCCCTCGCGCTTCCAGCCGTGCTGGGCGTCCAGGGGCATCTGCTCGATGAAACGCAGCTCGTAGTCGTGCTCCACCGCCCAGGCGAGCAGGTCCGGGGCCTCGTCGTCGTTCAGGCCCGGCATCAGGACCGAGTTGACCTTGACGGGGGTCAGACCGGCTTCGCGGGCGGCTTCCAGTCCCTCCAGCACGTCCTTGTGGCGGTCCCGGCGGGTGAGGGTCTTGAAGACGTCCGGGCGGAGGGTGTCCAGGGAGACGTTGACCCGGTCCAGGCCCGCCGCCTTCAGCGCCGCAGCGGTGCGCCTGAGGCCGATGCCGTTGGTGGTGAGGGACATCCGGGGGCGCGGGGCGAGGGCCGCGACGCGCTCGACGATGCCGGTCAGGCCCGGGCGCAGCAGCGGCTCGCCTCCGGTGAAGCGGACCTCCTCGATGCCGAGCGTGCGGACCGCGATGTCGATGAGGCGGACGATCTCGTCATCGGTGAGCAGGTCGGGCTTGGCCAGCCACTGCAGGCCCTCCTCCGGCATGCAGTACGTGCAGCGCAGATTGCACCGGTCGGTCAGTGAGACCCTCAGATCGGTGGCCACCCGGCCGTAGGTGTCGATGAGCACGTGGGCCCCCTCCCTCTGCGGATCACTCGCTCCGTATCGGCTGCGTGTCTCCTGTCAACTGCGAGCCTACGTGACCCCACCGACAACGACAGCGGCCCGATCCCACGAGGTGCGGCACGGCCGCGTCGTAGGACCGTACAGTCCCCCGCGACGCGGCCGTCCGTGCGCACCTTCAGTGCGCTCCGGTGCCGGTCAGGGACCGCACCTCCAACTCCGCGTACTTGCCGGCGTCCGGGACCTCCTTCGACAGCAGGGTGCCCACGACGCCGAGCAGGAAGCCGACCGGGATGGAGATGATCCCGGGGTTCTCCAGCGGGAACCAGTGGAAGTCGGCACCGGGGAACATCGAGGACTCCTTGCCGGAGACCACCGGCGAGAACAGCACCAGGCCGACCGCCGTGACCAGGCCTCCGTAGATCGACCACAGGGCGCCCGAGGTGGTGAACCGCTTCCAGAACAGGCTGTAGAGGATGGTCGGCAGGTTGGCGGAGGCGGCCACCGCGAAGGCGAGGGCCACCAGGCCGGCCACGTTCATGTCGCGGGCCAGGGCGCCGAGGAGGATCGAGACGGCACCGATGCCCACGGTCGCGTAGCGGGCCGCCCTGACCTCCTGCTTCTCGGTGGCCTGACCCTTCCTGATGACGTTGGCGTAGATGTCGTGGGCGAAGGACGAGGACGAGGCCAGGGTCAGGCCCGCGACGACCGCGAGGATGGTGGCGAAGGCGACCGCCGAGATGGTGGCGAGCAGGACTGCTCCCCAGTCGGAGTGGAGGCCGCCCAGGTGCAGCGCCAGGAGGGGGGCCGCGGTGTTGCCCGCCTTGTTGGAGCCGGTGATCTCGTCAGGTTTGATCAGTGCGGCCGCTCCGAAGCCGAGGGCGAGGGTCATCAGGTAGAAGGTGCCGATCAGGCCGATCGCCCAGAAGACCGACTTACGGGCGGCTCTGGCGGTGGGGACCGTGTAGAAGCGGATCAGGATGTGCGGCAGGCCGGCGGTGCCGAGGACCAGGGCGATGCCGAGCGAGAGGAAGTCCAGCTTGGTGGTGCCGGTGGCGCCGTACTTCAGGCCTGGCTCCAGGAACGCCGAGCCCTTGCCGCTGTTGGCGGCGGCCTTCCCCAGCAGGTCCGAGACGTTGAAGTCGAACTTGAGCAGCACCAGGAAGGTCAGCAGCAGGGCGCCCGCGATCAGCAGCACCGCCTTGACCATCTGGACCCAGGTGGTGCCCTTCATGCCGCCGATGGTGACGTACACGATCATCAGGACGCCGACCAGGGCGACGATGCCGATCTTGCCGCCGTCGCTGGTGATGCCCAGCAGCAGCGAGACGAGGACGCCGGCGCCCGCCATCTGGGCCAGCAGGTAGAAGATCGACACGACGATCGTGGAGGTGCCGGCGGCCGTGCGGACGGGGCGCTGGCGCATCCGGTAGGCCAGGACGTCGCCCATCGTGTAGCGGCCGGAGTTGCGCAGCGGCTCGGCGACCAGGAGCAGGGCGACGAGCCAGGCGACGAGGAAGCCGATGGAGTACAGGAAGCCGTCGTAGCCGAACAGGGCGATGGCGCCGGCGATGCCGAGGAACGACGCGGCGGACATGTAGTCGCCGGAGACGGCCAGTCCGTTCTGGAAGCCGGTGAACTGCCGTCCGCCGGCGTAGAAGTCGGCGGCGTCCTTGGTCTGCCGGCCGGCCCAGACGGTGATGACGAGGGTCGCGGCGACGAACACCGCGAACAGGGTGATGATCAGGGTCCGGTGCTCGCTCGCCTCACCGGCGGCCAGCAGGGTGCGCGATGCCCGGCCGGTGGCCGACAGGGTGTGCTGTGCGGGGCTCATGCGCCGCCCTCCATCCGGGATTTGATGGCCTCGGCGCGCGGGTCCAGCTCGGCGGCGGCGTGCCGCGCGTACCACCAGGCGATGAGGAACGTGGTGAGGAACTGGGCGAGGCCCAGGACGAGAGCCACGTTGATGTTGCCGGCCAGCTTGGTGCCCATGAAGCCGCCCGCGTAGTTGGACAGCAGGACGTACAGCAGGTACCAGGTGATGAAGGCGATGGTGAGGGGGAAGGCGAAGGAGCGGTGGGCGCGGCGCAGTTCACCGAACTCCGCGCTCTGCTGTACCTCGGTGAACTCCTCGGTGGAGGGAAGTGGGGTCCCCGGTGTCGTGGGGGGCGGTGTCTCGGTGGCCACGGAGTCTCCTCGGGTGACGGACCTGCGCGTTGCCTGACTCGGCTGGACGGGCGCCAGGTGACCGGATGCCACGTCGCGCCTTGCTTCTCGTGTTCCGGGGAACCGTGATCGGGCCGGTCCCCCTGATCACGGTCACGGCGCCGCGCGCGCAGTGGTTCACGCCGGTTCCGCTCCGCGGACGCACGCGCGCGGGAGTGCGCGGGTGCGCGGCTTCCGGGCGGCACGCGTCGGGCTCTTCCGGAGACCGGGTGCGGCAGATAACTTCGGCCTGCACCATCCGTCATGTACCTGCCCAACCCGTGCCCCGGGGGGGGTTCCGCACCCGGATGATGTGGAGATCCCATGGCCCATCTGCGTTCCGGACGCCGGCTCGCACTCGCCGTGCCGGTTCTCGACGTGCTGCGCGCGGTCGGTCGACCGCCGCCAGGGCGGCGCCTCGCCGCACCACCCGCACGACCCGCTCGTAATTCGAACGAACTGGAGAGAACCGACCCATGACCGCGTTCAAGCCACGCCGCCGTCGCGCCGTCGCCCTCCCGGCCGGGATGGCCCTCGCCACGGCACTGGCGTTCCTGCCCGGCACCACCGCGTCCGCCGCCGGGGGCGCCCCGGTGTCCGCCGCCGACGGGCCCGTACTCAGCTATGTCGTCAACGTCGGCCCGGGGCACGGTGTCGCGCACCGCGTGCGGAAGGCGATCGCCGAGGCCGGGGGCTCGGTGGTGATCTCCTACGACCGGATCGGCGTGATCGTCGCCCACTCCGCCGACCCCGGGTTCGCCGAGGCCATACGCACGGTGCGCGGGGTCGACTCGGCCGGTGCCACGCGCAACGCGCCGCTGCCCGCCCAGTCCACCACCGACGTCGGCACGCCGAAGGTGCTCGGCGCCGAGGAGGCCGCCGAGGCGGGCGCCCGGGCGGCAGACGGCCAGGACCCGCTGGAGCCGCTCCAGTGGGACCTGCCGGCCATCAAGGCGGACAAGGCGCACGAGAAGACCCTCGGCAGCCGCGACGTCACGGTCGCCGTCATCGACACGGGCGTCGACGACACCCACCCGGACATCGCGCCCAACTTCGACCGCGAGGCGTCCGCCGACTGCGTGCCGGGCAGGCCGGACACGACGGACGGCGCCTGGCGGCCGAGCGCGTCGGAGAGCCCGCACGGCACGCACGTGGCGGGCGAGATCGCGGCGGCGAAGAACGGCGTGGGCGTCACGGGTGTGGCACCGGGCGTCAGGGTCGCCGGCATCAAGGTCGGCAATCCGGGCGGGTACTTCTACACGGAGGCCGTGGTCTGCGGCTTCGTGTGGGCGGCCGAACACCACGTCGACGTGACCAACAACAGCTATTACACCGACCCGTGGTACTTCAACTGCACCACCGACCCGGACCAGAGGGCGCTGGTGGACGCCGTGACCCGGGCCTCGCGGTACGCGGAGAAGAAGGGCACGGTCAACATCGCGGCCGCGGGCAACGAGCGCTACGACCTCGCGTCCCGTTCGATCACCGACCCGGTCTCCCCCAACGACGGCACGCCCTCCCAGCGGGTGATCGATCCGCACACGTGCTACGACATACCGACCCAGCTGCCGGGTGTCGTGACGGTCGCGGCGACGGGCGCCAAGGGCCTGAAGTCCTCCTTCTCCAACTACGGCCTCGGCGTGATCGACATCGCCGCGCCCGGCGGCGACTCGACGGCCTACCAGGCGCCGCGTCCCCCGGCGACCAGCGGCCTCGTCCTGGGCCCGCTGCCCGGCGGCAAGTGGGGCTACATGGCGGGTACGTCCATGGCGACACCGCATGTCGCCGGGGTCGCCGCATTGATCAAGTCAACCCATCCGCACGCCTCCGCGGCCCTCGTCAAGGCACTGCTGTACGCGGAGGCCGACACGGCGCCGTGCACGGACCCGTACGACATCGACGGGGACGGCAAGGTGGACGCGGTGTGCGAGGGGACGAAGAACCACAACGGCTTCTACGGCTGGGGGACGGCGGACGCGCTGGCCGCCGTGACGAGGTAGGTCCCCCCGGCTCAATATATGGATTCAATCAATACTGCATAGTGCAGTCATGACTGCAATCAACTATGCATGGTCCGCCCTGGGCGGTGACCCCGCCCGGCTCGCACGGCTCACCACCGTCGCGCGGGAAGGCGTGCTCCCGGCCCGCCTTCCCGTACGGCACCTGGCCCGCGCGTGCGTGGGCGCGTGCGCGCTGGCCGCGGCGGAGCTGGCGGCCGGCCGGGCCCGCCTCGGCGAGGTGCCGGGCGTCCGGGTCGACGACGGCGCGGTCGCGGCCGCCTTCCACAGCGAGCGCCTCCTGCGGGTCGACGGACGGGCACCGGTCCTCTTCGCGCCGCTGTCCCGATTCTGGCGGACGGCCGACGGCTGGGTGCGCACCCATGCCAACTACCCGCACCACCGGGTGCGGCTGCTCCGCGCGCTGGATCTGCCGCACGACGCCCCGGTGGAGAAGGTCGCCGCCCGGCTCGCCTCGATGTCCGCCCTGGAGGCGGAGGACGCGGTCGGCGGGGCGGGCGGCCTCGCGGTGGCCCTGCGTACGCCCGCGCAGTGGCAGGCGCACGAGCAGGCGGCCGAGGTGGCCCTGCGGCCGCTTGTCGAGCGCGAGCGGCTGGACGCGGCACGCACGCGCGTACTCCCCCCGCTCGATCCGGCCACCGCTCCCCTGCTGCCCGCCGCCGGACTGCGCGTGCTGGATCTGACCCGGGTCCTGGCGGGCCCGGTCGCCACCCGCACACTCGCGCTGCTCGGCGCGGACGTGCTGCGTGTGGACGCCCCATGGCTGCCGGAACTCCCGGACCAGCACGCCGACACGGGCTTCGGGAAACGCTCCGCGGCGCTCGATCTGGCGGTCGGCCGGGACACCTTCGAGGACCTGCTGGGCGCGGCCGACGTCGTGGTCACCGGGTACCGGCCCGGCGCCCTGGACCGGTTCGGGCTCTCCCCGCGGGAACTGGCCGCGCGGCGCCCCGGCCTGATCGTGGCGCAGGTGTCGGCGTGGGGCGCGTACGGGCCGTGGGGCGGGCGGCGCGGCTTCGACAGCCTGGTGCAGGCCGCCACCGGCATCGCGGTGACCGAGGGCTCGGCCGGGGAGCCGGGTGCGCTGCCCGCGCAGGCCCTGGACCACGGCACCGGTTATCTGCTGGCGGCGGCCGTGCTGCGGGCGCTGACCGAGCAGTCGTACGAAGGCGGGAGCCGGCTGGTCCGGCTGGCGCTGGCCCGGACCGCCCACTGGCTGGCGGCCGGCATCGGCCCGGCCCCGGCCGAGGGGGCACCGTACCCGGGCCCGGAGGCCTGGCTGACCAGGACCGACGGCCCCCTGAGCCGACTGCGGCACGCCGGCCCGGCCGTGTCCTTCGCGGGCGGCCCCACCGCTTGGACCCGGCCCCCGGGCCCCTGGGGCTCGGACCCGGCCCGCTGGCGGTGACGCCACGGGCGGCCTGGGCACTGCCCGGTTCGCTGTCGTGGTCCCCGTCAGCGGGCGTCGATGCCTGCGGGGCTTGGGACGGCGGCCCCCTCAGGGTCCGGCCCCTGGGTCGGCCCCGGCCCCAGGCCGTGGCGCCCTGGCGGTCCTGGCGTTGCCCGGAGCACCCTTGCGGTCTCCGTCAGCGGGCGTCGGCGCTCTCGGGGGTTCGCAGCACAGTCGGCAGGGAGGGCGGGCCGTCTCGCGGCCTACGCCCACAGGTCGCTGCCGGGCATGGCGGGTGCCGCTTGCGGAGGAGGCTCGTACGGTGGCCTCGGAGGGTGGCCGAGCGCACTTCGGCACGCCCTCGGCTGTCCCGGCACTCGCTGGGAGGCGCTGCCGGCCGGTCCCGCCGCGTGACCGTCACACGCCCGCTGCGCCCAGCAGGCTCCCCGCCGCGTACGTCACGCCCATCGCCAGCACGCCGCCCGCCACGTTGCGCAGTACCGCGCGCCCCGGGTCCGCCGCGCCGAGGCGGGCGCTGCTCCAGCCGGTGAGGACGAGCGCGGCCAGTACGCAGGCCACGGTGACCGGGAGCCGCTGACTCGCCGGCGGCAGCACGATGGCCAGCAGCGGCAGCAGGGCGCCCACGGTGAAGGCCAGGAAGCTCGCCCAGGCCGCGTGCCAGGGGTTGGTCAGCTCGTCGGGGTCGATGCCCAGCTCCACGCGCGCGTGGGCTCTCAACGCGTCCCGCGCGGTGAGCTGCTCGGCGGCCTCGCGGGCCACCTGCCGGGACAGGCCACGCGCCTCCAGCAGCTCGGTCAGCTCCTCCAGTTCGGCCTCCGGCTGCTCGCGCAGCTCCCGGCGCTCCACGGCCAGCGCCGCCATCTCCGAGTCGCGCTGGGTGGAGACGGAGACGTACTCACCGGCCGCCATCGACATGGAACCGGCCAGCAGGCCGGCCAGTCCGGCGGTCAGCAGGGCGGCTCGGCTCCCGGTCGCCCCGGCCACGCCGACGACCAGGCCCGCGGTGGAGACGATGCCGTCGTTCGCGCCCAGCACGGCGGCCCGGAGCCAGTTCAGCCGGGAGCCGAGCGCGCCGCCGTGGGTCTCGTCGTGGGTGGGTTCCGTCACAGCACGGAGGATGCCATCCGGAGGGTCGCGGCGGCCGCACCGACGCTCCTGCCGATGTCGTCCCACCATGCCGTCGCCCGCGCAGCAGGCCCAGCGGTGTCCGGCGGGGGCCGGCGACGACCGGTGAACGCCGGCGGGACCCTGCCGGAGTGCCGGACCGATTCTTTGCGGCGGCTCCGCAACCCGGCGAACGGGTGGAGGAGTTCGCCGGGGTACGGGCCAACCGGCGACCGGGCTACGGGGCTACGGGGCTACGGGGCTACGCACTGAGGGATCATACGGGGCATACCGTCCCCGACCGGGCGCGGCCCTCGGGATGGCGGGCCGGCGGGAGGCCGCGGGGGCGCCGGTGTCCGGGCGGGTGAAGGCGTCGCCGCTGAGCACGTGTTGCGGGCGGCCGGTACACGGCCGCGTACGGCGCCGCCCGGACCGCCGGCGGCCGGGGGCCCGGCGGTGGTGCCGGGGCGCGCCGTGGGCGCGAACCGAACTCGACGGGGCGTGAGCGGTGTTGCGGCAAGCGCGCGGGAGGCGGGTGAGCCCGTGCGGCCCGGCCGGTACCTGACGGAGGGCACTGTCAGTCGTGGCCCGTATCCTCAGGGACCATGCTCGAAGACCATGCGACCGCAGTGTCCTCCCCCACCCCGTGGCCGGCCGCGTATCCGCGGGGATACGCGGTCGTTGACGTGGAGACCACCGGCCTGGCCCGGGACGACCGCATCATCTCCGCGGCCGTGTACCGGCTGGACGGGCGCGGCGAGGTCGAGGACCACTGGTACACGCTGGTCAACCCGGAGCGCGATCCGGGGCCGGTGTGGATACACGGTCTGACGAGTGACGTGCTGGAGGGTGCGCCGCTGTTCGGGGACATCGCCGAGGAGTTCGCCGCCCGCCTGGACGGCCGGGTCCTCGTGGCGCACAACGCCGTCTTCGACTGGCAGATGATCGCCCGCGAGTACGCGCGCGTGCGGCGCGAGGCACCGGTGCGGCAACGGCTGTGCACCATCGCGCTCTCCAAGGAGCTGGGCCTGCCGCTGCCCAACCACAAGCTGGAGTCGCTGGCCGCGCACTTCGGGGTGGTGCAGCAGCGGGCGCACCACGCCCTGGACGACGCGCGCGTGCTGGCGGAGGCGTTCCGGCCCAGCCTGCGGGCCGCGGCGGTGGGCGGCGTACGGCTGCCGCTGCTGGAGTGCCGGCCGCTGACCGAGTGGTCGGACCGGTCCGTGCCCCGGCAGGCGTCGGGCGGCTACGGCGGCTACCCGTCCGGCAGTTGGCGCCCCTCCCGTAAACGCCCGGTATGCCCGCATCCCAATCCGGGCCGCTACGAAGAGGGCAAACGCCTCAAACAGGGCATGCGCGTAGCCTTTTCGGGTGACACGTCCACCGAGCGCGAACTGCTGGAGGACCGGGCCGTGGAGGCCGGACTGCACGTCGCCACCAGCATCTCCCGGCTGACCAGCCTCCTGGTGACCAACGACCCCGACTCGGGCACCTCGAAGACGGTCAAGGCCCGGCAGTACGGCACGCCGGTCGTGGACGAGGCCGCGTTCGGGCAGCTGCTCGGCGACGTCGAGCCCGCCGACGGGTGAACCGGGCGGCGGGTCCGCCGGTGAACCTTCGCCCCGGCGGGTCACCGTACGAACGGGTGATTGCCGCACGACTCACCCGGCGCCGGCTCGCCCGCGCATCGGCGACGGCTCACCCTGTGGACCATGGCGACATGTGAAGTCTGCGGCAATGACTACGGAATGACCTTCGAGGTGCACGCGCAGGGCGCGGTGCACGTCTTCGACTGCTTCTCCTGCGCGATCCACCGTATGGCCCCGATCTGCGAGCACTGCCGCGTGCAGATCATCGGCCAGGGTGTCGAGGTCGACGGGCACTGGTTCTGCGGCGCGCACTGCGCCCGCGCCGAGGGAAACGCGGGCATCGTCGACCGGGTGTGACCCGGTACCCCCCTGATTGCACCCCGCGGCCCGGAGGTACCGTCGTGGGGTGCACCGCTACCGCTTCCTGTTGTCCCGCCAGTGGGTGATCCTCACCCTCGTCGCGATCGCGCTGATCCCGACGATGATCAAGCTGGGTTTCTGGCAGCAGCACCGGTACCAGGAGCGCACCGCCCGCAACGACCTGGTCTCCGCCGCACTGCACGCCGAACCGGTCCCGGTGGAGCGGCTCACGTCTCCCGGGCACGCCGTGACCCGCACGGAGAAGTACCGCACGGTCACCGCCACCGGAACCTTCGACACCGCCAGGCAGGTCGTGGTCCGGCGCCGCACCAGCGCCGACGGCGAGGTCGGCTTCCACGTCCTGACCCCCCTGGTGCTCACGGACGGCAAGGTGCTGCTCGTCAACCGCGGCTGGATCCCCGCGGACGGCGTGCAGACCGCGTTCCCGAAGATCCCCGCCCCGCCGGCCGGCCGGACCACGATCACCGGACGGCTGAAGGCCGACGAGACCACCGCGGCGAGCGGCATCAAGAACGTCAAGGGTCTCCCCGACCGGCAGATCATGCTGATCAACAGCGCGGAGGAGGCGCACCGTCTGGGCGCGCGGGTACTCGGCGGCTACGTCGAGCAGACCGCGCCCGGGGCGAAGGGCGGCTCCCCCGAGCAGATCTCCGACCCGGGCAGCGAGGACGCCCCGCTGAACTACGCGTACATGATCCAGTGGTGGCTGTTCGCGGCGGCCGTACCGGTCGGCTGGTGGTTCCTGGTCCGGCGTGAGATCCGCGACCGGGAGGAGGCCGCGGCCGAGCGGGAGCCGGAGGAGAGCCAGCCGGCCACGGTCTGAGGCGCACACCGCCCCACCGGGCTCGCCGCCCCGGGGCACCCGGCCCCCGGGTCCTCCGGCCACGAGGTCACGAGGCTCCCCGCCGACGGACTCTCCGGCCCCCGGCCGCGGGCTCCCCGGCCACCGGGGCGCTGCCGGCGCCGTCGGTTGCCGGGAAGTCTCACCCCGGTGGCGCATCCCTGGTTGGCTCCCTGGTCCACCGGGAAACCGCATCCCGTGAACGCGCGCATCGAGGACTACGCCCTCATCGGCGACGAGCAGAGCGCGGCCCTGATCGGGCGGGACGGCTCCGTCGACTGGCTGTGCCTGCCCCGTTTCGACTCCGGCGCCTGCTTCGCACGGCTGCTGGGCGACGACAACCACGGCCACTGGCGGATCGCCCCCGAGGGGGCGGACGTCTGCACCCGCCGCGCCTACCGGTCCGACACCCTCGTCCTCGACACCGAGTGGGAGACCGCCGACGGCACGGTGCGGGTCACCGACGTGATGCCGCATCGCGGGCGCGCCCCCGACGTCGTACGGATCGTGGAGGGCCTCAGCGGCCGGGTCACCGTCCGCAGCACGCTCCGCCTCCGCTTCGACTACGGCTCGGTCATGCCGTGGATGCGGCGCGTGGACGGCCACCGGGTGGCCGTCGCGGGCCCGGACTCCGTCTGGCTGCGCACCGAGCCGGCCGTGGACGCCTGGGGCGAGGACCACGCGACCCACGCGCGGTTCACCGTCGAGGAGGGCGAACGGATCGCGTTCGTGCTCACCTGGCACCCCTCGTACGAGAAGCGGCCGCCGCTCGTCGACCCGTACGAGGCGCTGGAGCACAGCGTCGCCGACTGGCGGCGGTGGGCGCGGCGGTGCCGGTACGACGGCCCCCACCGCGACGCGGTCGTCCGTTCCCTGATCACCCTCAAAGCCCTCACCTACGCCCCGACCGGCGGGATCGTCGCCGCGGCGACCACGTCACTGCCCGAGCAGCCGGGCGGGGTGCGCAACTGGGACTACCGCTACTGCTGGCTGCGCGACTCCACCCTCACCCTCGGCGCGCTGCTCACCGCGGGCTACCACGAGGAGGCCGAGGCCTGGCGGAACTGGCTGCTGCGCGCGGTCGCCGGCGACCCGGCCGACCTCCAGATCATGTACGGCGTCGCGGGTGAGCGGCGGCTGCCGGAGACGGACCTGCCGTGGCTGCCCGGCTTCGCCGGCTCCTCCCCCGTACGGACCGGCAACGGCGCCGTCGACCAGCTCCAGCTGGACGTGTACGGCGAGGTGATGGACTCGCTCTCGCTGGCCCGCGGCGCGGGCCTGCCCACGAAGCCGCACATGTGGGCCATCCAGCGTGCGCTGATGGAGTACCTGGAGTCGGCGTGGCGGCAGCCGGACGAGGGTCTGTGGGAGGTGCGCGGCGGCCGGCGCCACTTCGTGCACTCCAAGGTGATGGTGTGGGTGGCCTTCGACCGGGCCGTGCGCACCTTGGAGCGGCACCCCGAGCTGCGCGGCGACGTGGAGCGCTGGCGCGGCCTGCGCGACGAGGTCCACCGGGAGGTGTGCGAGAAGGGCTTCGACCGGGAGCGGAACACCTTCACCCAGTACTACGGCTCCCGCGGACTCGACGCCGCGCTGCTGCTCATCCCCCGTGTCGGATTCCTGCCGCCGGACGACCCGCGGGTCGTCGGCACGGTCGACGCGATCCGCGGCGAACTCGGGCACGGCGGGTTCCTGCGCCGCTACGACACCGAGGACGCGAGCTCGCGGATCGACGGGCTGCCCGGTGCCGAGGGCGCCTTCCTGGCGTGCTCGTTCTGGCTGGCCGACGCGCTGCACCTGACCGGCCGGACGAAGGAGGCGCGGGAGCTGTTCGACCGGCTGGTGGGCCTGTGCAACGACGTGGGGCTGCTGGCCGAGGAGTACGACCCGGTGGACGGCCGCCAGCTGGGCAACTACCCGCAGGCGTTCAGCCACATCGGCCTGGTCAACACCGCCCTCACCCTGTTCGGGGGCGACGAGGCAGGATAGGGCCCATGGATCTTGGACTGAAGGACCGGGTGTACGTCGTCACCGGAGCCACCCGCGGGCTGGGCAACGCCGCCGCGCGGGAACTCCTCGCCGACGGGGCGAAGGTGGTCATCACCGGCCGGGACGAACAGCGGGTCGCCGACGCCGCCGCCGCGCTGGGCCCGAACGCGGTGGGCGTGGCCGTGGACAACGCCGACCCGGACGCCGCCGAGCGGCTGATCGCCGCCGCGCGTGAGCACTTCGGCGGCTTCCACGGGGTGCTGGTGAGCGTGGGCGGGCCGGCGCCGGGGTTCGTCGCCGACAACACCGACGAGCAGTGGCGCGGCGCGTTCGAGTCGGTGTTCCTCGGCGCGGTACGCGTCGCCCGCGCGGCGGCGGCCGAGCTGGCCGCGGGCGGGGTCATCGGGTTCGTGCTGTCGGGGTCGGTGTACGAGCCCATCCCGGGGCTGACCATCTCCAACGGGCTGCGGCCCGGGCTCGCCGGGTTCGCCAAGTCGCTCGCGGACGAGCTGGGGCCGCGGGGGATCCGCGTGGTGGGGGTGCTGCCGTCGCGGATCGACACGGACCGCGTGCGCGAGCTGGACGCCCTGTCCGCGGACCCCGGGGCCACCCGGCGGGCGAACGAGTCACGCATCCCGCTGCGCCGTTACGGCACTCCGGAGGAGTTCGGCAGGGTGGCCGCGTTCCTGCTGTCCCCGGCCGCGTCCTATCTGACCGGCCTCATGGTGCCCGTCGACGGGGGCATGATGCACGGGTTCTAGTCGACCGACGCCTGGCGGACCGCCGGACCGTGTGTGCGGCCCGGCGGACCGGGCGGCCCCGTGGAGGAACTGTCTGCGGACCGGGCGGCCCTACGGGAGCCGGCTGCGCTCCGGGGCGGCCGTGCGGGCGGGAGCGGCGACGGAGCGGGCGCCGTGAGGAAGCCGGCGGCAGGCCGTGCGGTGCCGGCGGCGGTGGTGCGACCGGCACGCGCGCGTGGGGTTATTCGCCGAGGCCGGCCAGGTCGCGCAGACGGCGGGTCTGTGCGGCGCGCTCGGCGGCGCGCTGGGTGTCGTAGTCCCGGCCCTGCGCGCCCCGCACCAGGGCCTTGGTCTCCACCACGGCGTCCCGGGGCGCGGCCAGCACCGCCGCGGCCAGGTCCCGTGCCGCCGCGTCGAGTTCCGCCGCGGGCACGGCGAGGTTGGCCAGGCCGCTCGTCACCGCCTCCTCGGCCCCGACGAACCGTCCGGTCAAACACATCTCGAGCGCGCGGCCGTATCCGACGAGGCTCACCAGCGGGTGGGTGCCGGTCAGGTCGGGGACGAGTCCGAGGCTGGTCTCACGCATGGCGAACTGGACGTCGTCGGCGACGACCCGGAGGTCGCACCCGAGCGCGAGCTGGAAGCCGGCGCCGATGGCATGGCCCTGGACGGCCGCGATGGACACGATGTCGTTCCGCCGCCACCAGGTGAACGCCTCCTGGTACTCGGCGATGGTGGCGTCGAGCCCGGCGTCGTCACGGCGCGCGAGTTCCATGAAGGACGGCTCTCCCGGGATTCCCTCCGGGGTGAACATCTGCCGGTCCAGCCCGGCGGAGAAGGACTTGCCCTCGCCGCGCAGCACGACGCCCCGGACGGAGCCCGGCAGCAGCTGACCGGCCTCGGCGAGCGCCCGCCACAGAGCGGGGCTCTGGGCGTTGCGCTTGGCCGCGTTGGTCAGCGTCACCGTGGCGAGTGCGTCGTCGACGGTGAGCCGTACGCCGTCCTTGTCGAGTACAGGAGTAAGGTCCTGGTCGGGCGAAGCCATGGGGCGCCTCCGGTGGGTGCGGTCAGCAGAGCAGAGCTAAGTGACTGCACAGTAACCACCCGGCCGATCAATCCGCCGACCGGGTGGCCACCATCGAAGCCGATGGGCCGCCCGGCGTCAGGACGTCGCGGCCTTCTTGCCCCGGGTCGCCCCGCCGCGTCCACGCAGCGTGACGCCCGATTCACTGAGCATCCGGTGCACGAAGCCATACGAGCGGCCGGTCTCCTCGGCCAGCGCCCGGATGCTCGCACCGGAGTCGTACTTCTTCTTCAGGTCTGCCGCGAGCTTGTCGCGCGCGGCGCCGGTCACCCGGCTGCCCTTCTTCAGAGTCTCGGCCACCCGTGCCTCCTCATGGGAAGTGCGCTCTGGTTCTCCTCATGATCACCCCTTCCGGGCCTGATGGCCACCCATTCGGCAAGGTCCGTGCGACATCGTTGTGACGACAGGAGTCGGTCCCCACAATCGGAATCGAGTATTCCGCCCGGGGGTGTCCGTGGGTCCGAACGGGTGGATTCACGAAGCAGCAGGTCAGAGACGCGAACGGCCGATCCCCCGACTGCCGGGGGATCGGCCGGAAAATCCGTGTACGACACACCTCGATACGAGGAGATCTCACACAGATGGTGGATCACGGATCGGCCGAATGATCCATACTCAGTGGATCAGTCTTTCGATCACGCCAGGGCGACGAGATCCGCGTAGTCGGAACCCCACAGGTCCTCTACGCCGTCCGGGAGCAGGATGATTCGCTCCGGCTGGAGCGCCTCGACGGCGCCCTCGTCGTGGGTGACCAGGACGACCGCGCCCTTGTAGGTGCGCAGGGCGCCGAGGATCTCCTCCCGGCTGGCCGGGTCGAGGTTGTTGGTCGGCTCGTCCAGGAGCAGCACGTTCGCCGAGGAGACGACGAGCGTGGCGAGGGCCAGCCGGGTCTTCTCACCGCCGGAGAGGACACCGGCGGGCTTGTCGACGTCGTCGCCGGAGAAGAGGAACGAGCCGAGCACCTTGCGGACCTCGACCAGATCCATGTCGGGGGCGGCCGAGCGCATGTTCTCCAGGACCGTGCGGTCGGGGTCCAGGGTCTCGTGCTCCTGCGCGTAGTAGCCGAGCTTGAGGCCGTGGCCGGGGACGACCTCGCCGGTGTCGGGCCGCTCCACGCCCCCCAGCAGACGCAGCAGCGTAGTCTTGCCGGCGCCGTTGAGGCCGAGGATGACGACGCGGGAGCCCCGGTCGATGGCCAGGTCGACGTCGGTGAAGATCTCCAGCGAGCCGTACGACTTCGACAGGCCCTCGGCCATCAGCGGGGTCTTGCCGCAGGGCGAGGGATCGGGGAAGCGCAGCTTGGCGACCTTGTCGGACTGGCGGACCGCTTCCAGGCCGGACAGCAGCTTGTCCGCTCGGCGGGCCATGTTCTGCGCGGCGACCGTCTTGGTGGCCTTGGCGCGCATCTTGTCGGCCTGCGTGTGCAGCGCGGCGGCCTTCTTCTCGGCGTTGGCGCGCTCGCGCTTGCGGCGTTTCTCGTCGGCCTCGCGCTGCTGCTGGTAGAGCTTCCAGCCCATGTTGTAGACGTCGATCTGGGAGCGGTTGGCGTCCAGGTAGAACACCTTGTTGACGACCGTCTCGACCAGGTCGACGTCGTGGGAGATCACGATGAAGCCGCCGCGGTAGGTCTTCAGGTAGTCGCGCAGCCAGACGATCGAGTCCGCGTCGAGGTGGTTGGTCGGCTCGTCGAGCAGCAGGGTGTCCGCGTCCGAGAACAGGATCCGGGCCAGCTCGATACGGCGGCGCTGACCGCCGGAGAGGGTGTGCAGCGGCTGGCCCAGCACCCGGTCGGGCAGGTTCAGCGCGGCGGCGATGGTGGCGGCCTCGGCCTCGGCGGAGTACCCGCCCTTGGTGAGGAACTCCGTCTCCTGGCGCTCGTACTGCCTGAGGGCCTTCTCGCGGGTGGTGCCCTGGCCGTTGGCGATGCGCTGCTCGTTGTCGCGCATCTTGCGGATCAGCACGTCGAGGCCTCGAGCGGACAGGATGCGGTCGCGGGCGAGGACGTCCAGGTCACCGGTGCGGGGGTCCTGCGGCAGGTAGCCGACCTCGCCGGAGCGGGTGATCGTGCCGCCGGCGGGGACCCCCTCACCGGCCAGGCACTTGGTGAGGGTGGTCTTGCCGGCGCCGTTGCGGCCGACGAGACCGATGCGGTCGCCCTTGGCGACACGAAAGCTGGCGTTCTCGAGGAGGACGCGCGCACCGGCGCGCAGCTCGATACCGGAGGCGGAGATCACGGACAGACTCCAGGGCGTACGGGATTGACGGGTGGGCGGCTGCGGACGTTCCCGCCGTCTAATGCGCGAGGAGAATGGCCATGGGCCAAGTCTAACGGGGCCGGGCAAGCGGTTTTCTTCTACGCCCGCGGGCGCGGACCCCGGCGCGGGGGATCGTCGCCGAGCGGGTCGCGGCCCGGGGTGATCCGGCCCCGGTCGTCCAGGGCGACGAGCTGCCCGGTCCAGGCGGTGTGCGCGTACGGCTGGGCGGGCAGCGGGGCCGCGCCCCGCCGTACGGCGGGATGCGGCCGGCAGAGGCAGCCCCGGTGACCGGGCGGCACCCGGCGCGGGTCGCCGTCCACGACGCGGAGACGCGGTACGGGACAAGGCCCGGAGCCTGGATCGGGCGCGGGCGTAGCCGGGTCCGGGACCGCGACCGGGGCGGGGGTGCCGGGCTCCGGCGGGGCCGGTACGTCGCCCGTCCGGGCCCGGGCGGCGGTGGCGCGCGAGCCGCTCGGCCGGGGTGTTGTCGGTGACGCCTGCCACACTCGGAGGCACCGGAAGCGAGGCGCGAAGGAGTGGTCGGCATGGCGGGCACGGGTGGCGCACGGCCGGGCATCTGCCCCACGCTGCTGTACGCCGACGCGAAGGGGGCGATCAGACAGCTGACGGAGGCCCTCGGCTTCACCGAGCTGTCGGTGTACGAGACGGCGGACGGCACGGTGCTGCACGCCGAGCTGGTCCAGGGCAACGGCGCGGTGATGATCGGCTCCAGAGGCCGTGGCGGGGTCTTCGACACAGCGCTGAGAGACGGCGGGCCCGCCGGGGTGTACGTCGTGGTGGACGATGTGGACGCCCACCACGAGCGGGCCGTGGCGCACGGCGTGGAGATCCTGATGCCGCCGACGGACCAGGAGTACGGCTCGCGGGACTACCTGGCGCGGGACGGCGAGGGCAACGTCTGGAGCTTCGGCACGTACGCCCCCGAGATCGGCGTCTGACCCGGCTCCGCGCCGCTCACCGGCCGGTGTGCACCTGGAACGCGGCCCGGCGCACGGCCTTGGCCAGGGCCGGGTCGGGGTGGGCGGCGGCGAGCGCGACCAGGACCTGCACCGTGCGGGGGTGGCCGACGGCGCGGACCTCGTCGAGCAGCTGGGGGACGGTGGGCTGCACCGCGGACTCCAGATGCCGGACCAGCATCGGCGCCTCGCCGTGGTCGGCGACGGCGGCGGCGGTGTCCACCCACAGCCAGGTGGCCTCCTCGCGGGTGAGGACCTCGTGGGCGTCCTCGGGGTCGACGCCGTCGTGCTCGGCGAGCCACAGCAGGGCGTACGGCCGCAGGGCGGGCTCCTCCACGACGGCTCGCACCTCGGGCTCGGCGGGGGCGCCGACGACGCGCAGCGCCTCGAAGGCCAGGCCGCGCAGCAGGGCGTCGTCGCCGCGGGCGGCGTGGATCAGCTCGGTGACGGCGCTGCCGACGGGGCGGGCGGCGAGCCAGGCGCGGTACTCGGCGCGGGCCGCGTTCGGGCGGAGCTGCGCGCAGCCGCGGAGCATGTCCTCGGCCGGCTGCTCGATGTTGCCGGCGGGGCTCTGCGCGGCCACGCAGATCTGCTCCAGCTTGACCCACACCGCCCAGCTGCCCAGCGGGGTGAGGGTGGCCTGGCCGGCGCCGTAGGTGAGGGCGCCGACGGAGGCGAGGGCCCGCAGCGCCCAGTCGAGGAGCGGGGCGAGGGGGGCGTCGGCGGGGGCCGGTTCCGCCGGGGCGGGAGGTCCGGCGGGCCGGCCGGTGCCGGGCTCGTAGGAGACCTCACAGCGTTCGGTGCGCAGTTCGGTGACCCGCTGCCGGAGCAGGTCGAGCAGCTGCTCGACCGGGACGGGACCGGCGGACAGCTGGAGGAGGGAGAGCACCTGGGGCATGGCCGAGACGACCTCGGCGACGGCGGCGGCCTCGTGCCCGTCGGGTTCCGGGCAGGCGAGCGACCAGGCGTCGAAGAGGGCGACCCAGCCGCGCAGGACGGCGCTGTCGTCGCGGTCCCACGCGCGCAGGCGCCAGCCGGGGCGCGCGTCGTCGCCGTGCACCTCGACGAGCCCGGCGAGGCGGGCGGTGTCCCAGTCGGCGCGGATCTGACCGGGGCTCAGTCCCAGATCTGCGGCGGCGCGTTCAGCGGTGGCCTCGGAGAGGGTGGCCTTGCCGTCGGCGGTGGCGCCGTCCCGGCCGGGGCCGAGGGCGGCGTCCGCCCAGCGGGCCACGCGGACCGCGCCGGCCAGACCGGTGCGGGCCATTCCGGCCAGTTCGGCGGGTGCGGGCGTGCCCTCCGGCGGCCGGGGTGCGGCGCGGCGCGGGCGCCGCTGGTTCACAGCTCTGGGGGCGGCGGCCAGGGGTCGTGGTCGGACGAGGCGGAGCCTGGAGTCGCGCGGGATACGGGACGTCACGGGTGCAGTCTTCCGGTTGATGGTCCGAAAACCCAAACGGAATGTCACGGGGGGCGACGGGGGTGGCCAACGCACAGGGTGACAGGGCGGTCGGGAGGACATGTTCCGGCCAGTCGTACGGCCACAAGCGGAACGGTTCGGGCCGGGGCGGGCCACGCCCCGGCGCCGGGGGTCACATCAGCGGGGTCAGGAACCGGCGCAGGCGTTCCTCGTACTCGCCGGGGTCCGCGTTCCACATCGCCGCGTGCGGGGCCCCCGGCACGGTGTGCAGGGCGACGAGGTCGGCGCGGTGCCGGGCGAGCCGGCGGGAGAACCGCCAGGGGGCGACCTGGTCGTCCGGGCCGTGGATGAGCAGGGTGGGGACACGGAGCAGCGCCGGCCCGGTGTCCTCGGTGATCCGGCCGGTGTGCAGCCCGGCCCGGCCCTGCGCGGCCCGCACCGCGAGCGGCAGCAGCGGCCGGGGGGTGTGGCGGGCCGCGGCCAGGGCGCGCAGCGTGGCCTGCCAGCTGAGTACCGGCGAGTCCAGGACGAGTCCGGCCACGCGCTCGCGGACGGTGGAGTGCCCGGCGGCGTGCAGGGCCATGGTGGCGCCGGTGGACCAGCCGAGGAGGACGACCCGGCGGGCGCCTCGGCCGACGGCGTAGCGGATCGCCGCGTCGACGTCGCGCCACTCGGTCTCGCCGAGGTGGTTCAGCCCGTCCGGCGGGCGGGGAGCGCCGAGGTCGCCGCGGTAGGAGAGGGCGAGGACCGGCAGGCTGCGGCCGTGCAGGAAGCCCAGGACGTTGAGGACTTGCTCGCGAGTGGTGCCGAGGCCGTGCACGGCGATCACCCAGGTGTCCCGGTGGCCGGGCAGGAACCAGGCGGGCAGCGGCCCGAGTTCGCCGGGCACGTCGACGTCGGTGTGGTCGAGGCCGAGGGCGGTGCCCGGGTTGCCGACGTACAGGTTGGGGGTCAGCCACACCGCGTCGCCGGGGGCGAAGGTGCCGTGGGTGACGCGTTCCAGGCGGCGTACGACGGTGTCGGCGGTGTGCCGGGGCGCCTCCAGGACGGGGCCGACGACCGCGTGGCTGCCGTCGCCGGCGAGGCCGTAGGTGCCCGGGCGCAGGGTGGCCAGGTCGCGGGTCAGTGTGATCCGGCCGGCGTCCGTGCCGTGCACGGTGAGACGGGGTTCGGTGGGCAGGGGGCGGCCCGCGGGCGCCTTCAGCGCGGCGTCGCTGGCGAGTCGTCCGACGGCCACGGAGGCCAGGCCGGCGGCGACGGCGGCGGTGACCGCGGTGGCGGTGGCTCTGACGGTGCGCACGGGTCCAGTGTCGGGGCGGGGTGCGCCACCGGCCAGCGGAGCGGTGGGCGGGGGTGAGCTCCGGGGTGGTGCGACCCGGACCGCCACGGCCGGGCCCGTACGCCCTGGCCGAACGCCGTCGCGCCGGATGAAGGGGAGTCGATCCCCTGGAGCCCGGCGGAACCGGAGCGTTTGCTTCCCGAGCGCGCGCCGTAACCAGGGCGCCCGGACCCGGGAAGCGAGACGGAACCGGGGCGCCCGGACCCCGGAAGCGCGGCGGAGCCGAATCAGCCGGCTCCCGGAAGCGCGGCGGAGCCGGAGAAGGCGGGGCCGGGGCGTGCCGCGGGCCGGGGTGTGCGGGGCCCTGTTCGGTGGGCTGGGTGGCAAGGGGTCACCTCCGTTGGCCGTACCCCTTCAAGCGTTCCCCGGCTTCGGCCAGTTGTGCCTGCGAGAGCAGGGACGGTGTCAGGCCCGGCACGGAGGACGCCGTGAGCCACAGGCGACACATCCACTCCAGCTGGGCGGTGCGGTCGTAGGCCTGGTCCAGGGTGGCGCCGTACGTGACCGTGCCGTGGTTGCGGAGCAGGCAGCCGGAGCGGCCGTCGAGGGCGCGGAGCATGTGCTCGGCCAGCTCGTCGGTGCCGTAGGTGGCGTAGGGGGCGACCCGGACGGGGCCGCCGAGGGCGCCGGCCATGTAATGGATCAGCGGCAGCTCGTTCACGAGCGTGGAGACGGCGGTGGCGTGCACGGCGTGGGTGTGGACGACGGCCCGGGCGCCGGTGGTGCGGTAGACGGCGAGGTGCATGGGCAGTTCGCTGGTCGGTGCCAGGGAGCCGAGCACCCGGCGGCCGGTGAGGTCGACGCCGGTGATGTCGCCGGGGGTGAGCCGGTCGTAGGGGACGCCCGTAGGGGTGACGAGCACGAGGTCGCCGAGGCGCGCGGAGACGTTGCCGGAGGTGCCGACCACGAGTCCGTCAGCCACGGTCCTGCGTGCCGTCGCGACCAGTTCCGCCCATAGACGGGCCTCTTCCTGCCGGATGTCTTCCACTTCTGCCGGGTTGCGCCGCGGTTCAGCCATGCGGCGATCCTGCCAGCCGGCCCGGTGCCCCCGGGGGCGGACCGGCCACTTCCCGATGCGGGCCGTGCCGGAAGCCGTACCAGGAGCCGTACCACCGAACGGGCGAACTCGGTCACGAAACGCCTGAAACGGACACGGATTCGGTGATCACCGATCCTTCAAAGGTCCGTCCTGCCCACACCTGCCCACACCTGCCCACTGGACGATCCGTACGATCGCCACCGCCCGCGGGGCCCGGCCGTCCGTCACACCGGAGAGACGCACCGGAGAGACGCATGGCCCCTACACACGCCCTTGTCCCGCCACGCCGGCGCCCTCGCGGCGGCGGCCACGGCGACCCTCGCCCTCGCGGGGACCGCCACCGCGTCGGCCGGACCGGTGGAGTCGGCCACGTCGTTCCCCCGGGGGCACGACGTGTCGTCCCACCGGAAGCGGGTCGACCGGCCGGCCGCCCGGGCCAGGGGCGCGCGGTTCGTGTACGTGGTGGAAGCCGTGCACCGGCAACAGCCACAGGCCTTCGCCGGCTCGAACCCGATGTGGACCGCCCGGCACGGCACCGCGCGGCCGGGCACGCTGCCGGGCGGCTGGCGGCACTGGACGTTCCGGCAGTACGGCACCGGGGGCAGACTGCCGGGTGACCAGGATCTCTTCGACGGCTCCATGAGCCGGCCGCGGACGTTCGCGCGCGGCCGGTAGCCAAGGGGCGTAAGGGGCGACCGGGCGGAGCAGCACGCCGAGCCCGCCCGACAGTCACTCTCAAGCCGGTCCCAGTTCATCTTCCGTTCACCCAGATTGCCTACGTTCAGCCTGCCAATGACCTCGAACGATTGCCTGGGTAAATGGAAAGCTTCTCGCTGATCCTCGCGATAGTGGTGGTAACCGCTCTCGCGTTCGATTTCACGAACGGTTTCCACGACACCGCGAACGCGATGGCCACCACCATCTCCACGGGCGCCCTGAAGCCCAAGATCGCGGTGGCCCTGTCCGCCGCCCTCAATCTTGTGGGCGCCTTCCTCTCCGTGGAGGTCGCGAACACGATCTCCAAGGGGCTCGTCGACGAGAGCGGCATCCGTCCCGAGGTCATCTTCGCCGCCCTGGTCGGCGCGATCCTCTGGAACCTGCTGACCTGGCTGGTGGGCCTGCCCTCCAGCTCCTCGCACGCCCTGATGGGCGGCCTGATCGGTGCCACCGTCGCCTCCGCCGGCTTCGGCGCCGTCCACGGTGACGTCCTGGTCACCAAGGTGCTGCTCCCCGCGGTCGCCGCGCCGGTCGTGGCGGGCCTCGCCTCGCTGCTGGCCACCCGGTTCTCCTACGGCATCGGCGGCACCGCCGACGGCGAGGCCACCCGCAAGGGCTACCGCGCCGGCCAGATCGCCTCCGCCGGCCTGGTCTCCCTGGCCCACGGCACCAACGACGCCCAGAAGACGATGGGCATCATCACGCTCGCCCTCGTCGCGGGCGGCTCCATCGCCCCCGGCTCCAACCCTCCCACCTGGGTGATCCTCTCCGCCGGCCTGGCCATCGCGCTCGGCACCTACATCGGCGGCTGGCGCATCATCCGCACCATGGGCAAGGGCCTGACCGACCTGGAGCCGCGCCAGGGCTTCGCCGCCCAGACCAGCGCCGCGACCGCCATCCTGGCCTCCGCCCACCTCGGTTTCTCCCTCTCCACCACCCACGTCGTCTCCGGCTCGGTGATGGGCGCCGGCCTCGGCCGCAAGGGCGGTGTGGTCCGCTGGTCCACCGCGACCCGCATGTTCATCGCCTGGGCGCTCACCCTCCCGGCCGCCGCGCTGGTCGGCGCGGGTGCCGAGTCCGTCACCGGCCTGGGTGACTGGGGCACCGCCGCCGTCGCCCTCTTCCTCGTCGCCTCCAGCGCCGCGATCTGGAAGTTCTCCCGCCGCGAGGTCGTGGACCACACCCACGTGGCCCAGGAGGCCGGCGAGCCGGCCGGTGTGGTCACCACCGCCATCGCCGCCGTGACCCCGCCCCCGGCCGGTCCGGTCGCCATCGACCTGGACATCGCCTTCCCGCAGCAGGCCGCCGTCCCGGCCGCCGAGCCCGCTGCCCCGGCCGCCCCGGCCGCCACCGTCTGAGCCCGGTCACCCCGGTTACCGAAGGAAGCATCCCCATGAAGATCGACTGGGCGGCTCTCGGCTCCGTCTTCGGAGTGAGCCTCGTGGCCACCGTGGGCCTGGTGTCCCTGTTCACCCTCGGCATCGCGGGCCTGAACCGGCGCGAGAAGGCCGTGGCGCAGGGCGGCACCGCCGGCCTGGCCGTCACCGGCGCCTACCTCTGCTTCGCGGCCTGCGCGGCGGCGGTGGCGTACGGCATCCACCTGGTCGTGGCCAAGTCCTGACCCCGACCCTCCGAGGCTCCCCCGCACCGGTCGTGCGGGGGAGCCTCTGCCTTGTCCCCGCCCGTCCCACGGGTCCCGCGGTGTGGGGATGGGCACACTCTCCCCACGCAGGTCAACGGCAAGTTGACGGCCCTTCCGGGCGCGTGGTGGACTGCCCAGGCCATGTACGGCGGCAGAAGAGGAAGCCGGTGCGAATCCGGCGCGGTCCCGCCACTGTCACCGGGGAGTCATCCCCGGGAGCCAGGAACTCTCGCCGCCGATTCACGTCGAACCAGGGCGCGGACACCCTGAGTGAGGACCTACAGCGACATGCTCGGCTGCCCATCGAGGACCCGTTCGAGGACCCGTACCCGGACCGCTCCCGCCCCCGCGGCCGGCTGAGCCGATGGGTGCCGATCGCACTTACGCGTACGGCGCCGCCGCCGGCCTCCTGGGTGACCTGCTCCTCGGCGATCCGCGCCGCGGGCATCCGGTCGCCGCGTTCGGCCGGGCGGCCGGAGCCGTGGAACGCGTCCTGTGGCACGACCACCGCGGGTGGGGTGCCCTGCACACCGCCGTGTGCGCCGGCGGCGCGGTCGCGCTGGGCACGCTGGCCGCACGCGCCGCGCGTCCCCGTCCCGCCGTCTCCGCCGCGCTGACCGCCGCCGCCACCTGGGCCGTCGTCGGCGGCACCTCGCTCGCCCGCGAGGCCCGCACCGTCGGGCGCGCGCTGGAGACCGGGGACGTCGAGGCCGCCCGGGCCCGGCTGCCCCACCTGTGCGGCCGGGACCCGCAGGCGCTGGACGCCGACGGCATCGCCCGGGCCGTGGTCGAGTCGGTCGCCGAGAACACCTCCGACGCCGTGGTCGGCGCCCTCGTCTGGGGCGCGGTGGCCGGAGTTCCGGGGCTGCTCGGATTCCGGGCGGTCAACACCCTGGACGCGATGGTGGGCCACAGGTCGCCCCGCCACCGCCGGTACGGCTGGGCCTCCGCCCGCCTCGACGACGTCGCCGGCTGGCCCGGGGCCCGGCTCACCGCCGTACTCGCCACCCTCGCCGGACCCGATCCGCGCGGCGCCGCGCGGGCCTGGCGGGCCGACGCCTCCCGGCACCCGAGCCCCAACGCCGGGCCGGTGGAGGCCGCGTTCGCGGGCGCCCTCGGCGTACGGCTGGGCGGGACGCTCTCCTACGGCGGCCGGGTCGAACACCGGCCCGTGCTCAACGGCGGCACCGGACGGCCCGTCCGGGTCGCCGACATCGACCGGGCCGTACGGCTCTCGCGCCGCGTCGGCCTGCTCGCGCTCGGCACCACGTTGGCCGCGCGCGGCCTGATGAAGGGACGTGGGAAGTGAACGGGGGTCTCCTCGTCGCCGGCACCACCTCCGACGCCGGCAAGAGCGTCGTGACGGCCGGGATCTGCCGCTGGCTGGTCCGCCAGGGCGTGAAGGTGGCGCCTTTCAAGGCGCAGAACATGTCCCTGAACTCGTTCGTCACCCTGGAGGGCGCGGAGATCGGGCGGGCGCAGGCCATGCAGGCGCAGGCCTGCCGGGTCGAGCCCACCGCGCTCATGAACCCGGTGCTGCTCAAGCCGGGCGGCGAGCAGAGCAGCCAGGTGGTGCTGCTCGGCAAGCCCGTCGGGGAGCTGAGCGCACGCGGCTACCACGGGGGGCGCCAGCAGCGGCTCCTCGGCACGGTGCTGGACTGCCTGGCGGAGTTGCGGGGCACGTATGACGCGGTGATCTGTGAGGGGGCGGGCAGTCCGGCCGAGATCAACCTGCGGCGGACGGACATCGTCAACATGGGCATCGCCCGCAACGCGCGGCTGCCGGTGCTGGTGGTGGGCGACATCGACCGCGGGGGCGTCTTCGCGTCCTTCTTCGGCACCGTCGCCCTGCTCTCCCCCGAGGACCAGGAACTGGTCGCCGGGTTCCTCGTGAACAAGTTCCGCGGCGACGTGTCGCTGCTGGAGCCGGGCCTGGACATGCTGCACGGGCTCACCGGGCGGCGGACGTACGGCGTCCTGCCCTTCCGGCACGGCCTCGGCATCGACGAGGAGGACGGGCTGAGAGTGTCCCTGCGGGGCACCGTGCGCGAGTCCTCGGTGACGCCCCCGGTCGGCGCGGACGTGCTGCGGGTCGCCGTCTGCGCAATCCCGCTGATGTCCAACTTCACCGACGTGGACGCCCTCGCCGCCGAACCGGGCGTCGTCGTGCGCTTCGTGGACCGCCCGGAGGAGCTGGCCGACGCCGACCTCGTGGTGGTCCCGGGTACGCGCGGCACCGTGCGGGCGCTCCAGTGGCTGCGGGAGCGCGGACTGGCGGACGCGCTCGCGCGGCGGGCCGCCGAGGGGCGCCCCGTGCTCGGCATCTGCGGCGGCTTCCAGATACTCGGCGAGCACATCGAGGACGAGGTCGAGTCCCGCGCCGGACACGTCCCCGGACTCGGCCTGCTCCCCGTCCGGGTCCGCTTCGCCCGCGAGAAGACCCTCACCCGGCCCGTCGGCGAGGCCCTCGGCGAGCGGGTCGAGGGGTACGAGATCCATCACGGGGTCGCCGAGGTCACCGGCGGGGACGCCTTCCTGGACGGCTGCCGCGCCGGCCGGACCTGGGGCACCCACTGGCACGGCTCGCTGGAGTCGGACGGCTTCCGGCGGGCCTTCCTGCGCGAGGTGGCCGCCGCCGCGGGCCGCCGCTTCGTGCCCGCGCCGGACACCTCCTTCGCCGCGCTGCGCGAGGAGCAGCTCGACCGGCTCGGCGACCTGATCGAACAGCACGCGGACACCGACGCGCTCCGGCGGCTCATCGAGTCGGGCGCGCCGCAAGGACTGCCTTTCATTCCACCGGGAGCGCCCGCATGAGCACAGTGTTGTTGTTGTCGACCGCCGACACGGATCTGCTGGCGGCCCGGGCCTGTGGCGCCGGCTACCGCATCGGCAACCCCACCCGGGTCGACGTCGCCGCGGAGCTGCCGGCCCTGGTCGAGGGCGCGGACATCGCCGTCGTACGGCTGCTGGGCGGCAAGCGCGCCTGGGAGGACGGGCTGGCGGTGCTGCGGACGTCGGGGATCCCGACCGTGCTGCTGGGCGGCGAGGCCGTCCCGGACGCCGAGCTGATGGCCGAGTCGTCCGTGCCGGCCGGTGTGGTCGCCGAGGCGCTGAAGTACCTGGTCGAGGGCGGCCCGGAGAACCTGCTGGAGCTGTCCCGGTTCCTGTCGGACACCGTGCTGCTGACCGGTGAGGGCTTCGAGGGGCCGCGCGGGATGCCGGAGTACGGGGTGCACGGCGACCGCCCGGTCGTGGCCGGCCGCCCGACCGTGGGCGTCCTCTTCTACCGGGCCCACGAACTGAGCGGCAACACCGCCTTCGTGGACACGCTGTGCGACGCGATCGAGGCGAAGGGCGCCAACGCCCTGCCCGTGTACTGCGGTTCGCTGCGCGGCGCGGACGCCGGGCTGTACCGGCTGCTGGAGCGGGCCGACGTGCTGGTGGCCACCGTCCTCGCGGCCGGCGGCACGCACGCCTCCCAGGCCTCGGCGGGCGGCGACGAGGAGGCCTGGGACATCGGCGCCCTCGCCGACCTGGACGTGCCCGTCCTCCAGGGCCTGTGCCTGACCTCCTCGCGGGCCGCGTGGGAGGAGTCCGACGCGGCCCTGTCCCCGATGGACGCGGCGATGCAGGTCGCGATCCCGGAGTTCGACGGCCGTCTCGTCACCGTCCCGTTCTCCTTCAAGGAGCAGGGCCCGGACGACGTGCCGGTGTACGTCGCCGATCCCGAGCGGGCCTCGCGGGTCGCCGGGATCGCCCTGCGGCACGCCCGGCTGAAGCACAAGCCGAACGCCGAGAAGAAGATCGCCCTGGTCTTCACCGCGTACCCGACCAAGCACTCCCGGGTCGGCAACGCGGTGGGCCTGGACACGCCCGCGTCCGCGGTTCGAGTGCTGGACGCGCTGCGGGACGCCGGCTACTCCCTGACCGAGTACCCCGCCGGCGGCGACGAGCTGATCCACCGGCTGATCGAGGCCGGCGGCCACGACGTCGAGTGGCTGACGGAGGACCAGCTGGCCGCCGCGCCCGCCCGGGTGCCGCTGGCCGACTACCGGTCCTGGTTCGAGAAGCTGGACCCGGGGCTGCGGGATGCGATGACCGAGGCGTGGGGCGAGCCGCCGGGCGGTCTGTACGTGGACGGCGACGACATCGTGCTGGCGTCGCTGCAATTCGGGAACGTCGTGGTGATGATCCAGCCGCCGCGCGGCTTCGGCGAGAACCCGATCGCGATTTACCACGACCCCGACATGCCGCCCTCCCACCACTACATGGCGGCCTACCGGTGGCTGGAACACGGTTTCGGCGCCGACGCGGTCGTGCACATGGGCAAGCACGGGACGATGGAGTGGCTGCCGGGCAAGGGCCTCGGGCTCAGCGCCGGCTGCGCGCCGGACGCGGTGCTCGGCGACCTGCCGCTGATCTACCCGTTCATCGTGAACGACCCCGGTGAGGGCACCCAGGCCAAGCGGCGCGGGCACGCCACGGTCGTCGACCACCTGGTCCCGCCGATGGCCCGCGCCGACACGTACGGCGACCTGGCCAAGCTGGAGCAGCTGCTCGACGAGTACGCCCTCGTCAGCGACCTCGACCCGGTGAAGGCCCCGGCCGTCCGCGCCCAGATCTGGACCCTGGTCAAGGCGGCGGAGCTGCACCACGACCTGCACGTGGACGAGCAGCCGGACGACACCGCGTTCGACGAGTTCGTCATGCACATCGACGGCTACCTGTGCGAGATCAAGGATGTGCAGATCCGGGACGGACTGCACATCCTCGGCGGCGGACCCGTCGCCGAACCCCGGGTCAACCTCGTCCTCGCCGTGCTGCGCGCCTCGCAGGTGTGGGGCGGCCGGGCGAACGCCATCCCCGGCCTGCGGGCCTCGCTCGCGGCTCACTTCGGGCTGGACGAGAAGGAGCTGCTGGCCGAGCCGGGCGCCCCGGTGAAGGTGCCGGCCGAGCTGACCGGCCTGGTCGACGGCCCGGCCCGGACCGCCGCCGACACGATCGACCTGCTGGAGCAGCTGTGCCGGCGGCTGGCGGAGGGCATGGAGGCGCGCGGCTGGGCCGCGGCCGAGTGCGCCCCCCTGGTCCGCGAGGTGCTGGGCGGTGAACTCCCGGCCGCCGTGGCGGTGCTGGAGTTCGCCTGCACGGAGGTCGTACCGCGGCTCGCCCGCACGACCGACGAGATCGGGCACATCCTGCGGGCCCTGGACGGCGGTTACGTCCCGGCGGGCCCCTCGGGCTCCCCGACCCGCGGTCTGGTGAACGTGCTGCCGACCGGCCGGAACTTCTACTCGGTCGACCCCAAGGCGATCCCGTCCCGGCTCAGCTGGGAGGTCGGCCAGTCGCTGGCGGACTCGCTGGTGCAGCGCTACCTCCAGGACACCGGCGCGTACCCGAAGTCCGTGGGCCTCACGGTGTGGGGCACCTCGGCGATGCGCACCCAGGGCGACGACATCGCCGAGATCCTGGCGCTGCTGGGCTGCCGCCCGGTGTGGGACGACGCCTCGCGCCGCGTGACCGGCTTCGAGGTGATCCCGCCGGCGGAGCTGGGGCGGCCTCGCATCGACGTCACCGTCCGCATCTCCGGCTTCTTCCGGGACGCGTTCCCGCACGTCGTCGGGCTGATCGACGACGCGGTGCGGACGGTGGCCGAACTGGACGAGCCGGCCGGGTCGAACTACGTGCGGGCGCACGTGGACGAGGACACCGCCGGGCACGGCGACCGGCGGCGGGCGACCGCGCGTATCTTCGGCTCGAAGCCGGGGGCCTACGGCGCCGGCCTGCTGCCGCTGATCGACGCGCGCAACTGGCGTTCGGACGCCGACCTCGCCGAGGTGTACGCGGTGTGGGGCGGTTACGCCTACGGGCGCGGGCTCGACGGACGGGCGGCGCGCGGGGACATGGAGACCGCGTTCCGGCGGATCGCCGTCGCGGCGAAGAACGTCGACACCCGCGAGCACGACCTGGTCGACGCCGACGACTACTTCCAGTACCACGGCGGCATGGTCGCCATGGTCCGGCACCTGACGGGCGCCAACCCCGAGGCCTACGTGGGCGACAGCGCCGTACCGGACCAGGTGCGCACCCGCACGCTGGGCGAGGAGACCCACCGTGTCTTCCGGGCGCGGGTCGTCAACCCGCGCTGGATGGCGGCCATGCGGCGGCACGGCTACAAGGGCGCGTTCGAGATGGCGGCGACCGTGGACTACCTGTTCGGGTACGACGCGACGGCCGGCGTGGTCGACGACTGGATGTACGAGAAGCTGAGCGCCGAGTACGTCTTCGACCCGGAGAACCGGGACTTCATGAAGAAGTCCAACCCGTGGGCGCTGCGCGGCATCACCGAACGGCTGCTGGAGGCGGCGGACCGCGGCCTGTGGGCGGAGCCCGACGCGGACACGCTGGAGCGGCTGCGCGCCACCTATCTGGAGCTGGAAGGCGACTTGGAGGGCGACCAGTGACCACCCCGTTCCCTTTCACGGCCGTTGTCGGCCAGGACGACCTGCGGCTCGCGCTGCTGCTGAACGCCGTCTCACCGGCGGTCGGCGGTGTCCTCGTGCGCGGCGAGAAGGGCACCGCCAAGTCGACGGCGGTGCGGGCGCTGTCGGCGCTGCTGCCCGAGGTGGCCGTGGTGCCCGGGTGCCGGTTCTCGTGCGATCCGGCGGCGCCGGACCCGTCGTGCCCCGACGGTCCGCACGAAGCCGGCCCCGCCGCCGTGCGCGCCGCCCGGATGGTGGAACTCCCCGTGGGCGCCTCGGAGGACCGGCTCGTCGGCGCCCTGGACATCGAGCGGGCCCTCGCGGAGGGCGTCAAGGCTTTCGAGCCGGGCCTGCTGGCCGACGCGCACCGCGGGATCCTGTACGTCGACGAGGTCAACCTCCTCCACGACCACCTGGTCGACCTGCTGCTGGACGCGGCGGCGATGGGCGCCTCCTACGTGGAGCGCGAGGGCGTGTCGGTGCGGCACGCGGCCCGCTTCCTGCTCGTCGGCACCATGAATCCCGAAGAGGGCGAGCTGCGGCCGCAGTTGCTCGACCGGTTCGGGCTGACCGTGGAGGTCGCCGCCTCGCGTGAGCCGGAGCAGCGGGTGGAGGTCGTGCGGCGCCGGCTGGCGTACGACGACGACCCCGCGGGTTTCGCGGCGCGCTGGGCCGGCGAGGAGGCCGCCGTGCGGCAGCGGGTCGTCGCGGCGCGGGAGCTGCTGCCGCAGGTGCGGCTGGGCGACGCGGCGTTGCGGCAGATCGCGGCGACCTGCGCGGCCTTCGAGGTGGACGGCATGCGCGCCGACATCGTGATGGCCCGTACGGCTACCGCCCTGGCCGCGTGGGCCGGGCGTACCGACGTGCTCGCCGAGGACGTGCGGCAGGCGGCGCTGCTCGCGCTGCCGCACCGGCGCCGGCGCAACCCGTTCGACGCGCCGGGCCTCGACGAGGACAAGCTGGACGAGACGCTGGAGCAGTTCGCCGGGAGCGACCCGGACGGCGGGGGCGGCGCGGACGGGAACGGTCCGGACGGGGACGGTGACGACGATCCCGGCCCCGGTGGCCCCGGCGGGGGCGGCGGGCAGCCGGAGCCGGACGCCGGTCCGCAGGGCGGGGACATCGCCGCGCGGCCGGAGGCCGCGGACGGCGGGGAGCCGCAGCCGTCCGGTGCCGGCCCGGGCGAGCGGTCCCCGGCGCGTGCCGCGGAACCGTTCAGGGCCAGGGTGCTGAGTGTGCCCGGGATCGGTGAGGGCGCCGCCGGGCGGCGGTCGCGGGCGCGCACCGAGCACGGCCGGACCACGGGGTCCCGCCGGCCGCGGGGGGCGCTGACCAAGCTGCACCTGGCCGCGACCGTGCAGGCCGCCGCCCCGCATCAGCGGGCGCGCGGCCGGTCGGGTCCCGGCCTGGTGATCCGCCGGGACGATCTGCGGCAGGCGTCCCGCGAGGGCCGCGAGGGGAACCTCGTGCTGTTCGTGGTGGACGCCTCGGGGTCGATGGCGGCCCGGCAGCGGATGAGCGCCGTCAAGGGTGCCGTCCTGTCGTTGCTCCTGGACGCCTACCAGCGGCGGGACAAGGTGGGTCTGGTGACCTTCCGGGGCTCCTCGGCCGAGGTGGCGCTGCCGCCGACGTCGTCCGTCGACGCCGCCGCGGTGCGGCTGGAGTCGCTGCCGACCGGTGGCCGTACGCCGCTGGCCGCCGGGCTGCTGAAGGCGCACGAGGTGCTGCGGGTGGAGCGGCTGCGGGACGCGGCGCGGCGGGCGCTGGTCGTGGTGGTGACCGACGGGCGGGCGACGGGCGGGACGGAGCCGGTGGCCCTCGCGGAGCGGGCGGCGCGGCTGTTCGCGGCCGACGGGATCGCCTCGGTGGTCGTGGACTGCGAGTCGGGGCCGGTGCGGCTGGGGCTCGCCGGCCGGCTGGCCGGGGAACTGGACGGTACGGCGGTCACGCTGGAGGAGCTGCGGGCCGACTCGATCGCCGGGCTGGTCAGGGATGTGCAGGGAACGTCGAGGAGGGCAGCGTAGTGCCGCAGGGACAGCCGAGTGTCGTACCGGACGACGGTCTGACGACCCGACAGCGCAGGAACCGCCCGCTGGTCGTCGTGCACACGGGCGTCGGCAAGGGCAAGTCCACCGCCGCGTTCGGGCTGGCGCTGCGCGCCTGGAACCAGGGGTGGCCCATCGGGGTGTTCCAGTTCGTCAAGTCCGCGAAGTGGAAGGTCGGCGAGGAGAACGCGCTGCGCGTGCTCGGCGCCTCCGGCGAGGGCGGGACCGTCGACTGGCACAAGATGGGCGAGGGCTGGTCCTGGGTGCAGCGCGATGCCCAGATGGACAACGAGGAGAAGGCCCGCGAGGGCTGGGAGCAGGTCAAGCGGGATCTGGCCGCCGAGACGTACCGGCTGTACGTGCTGGACGAGTTCGCGTACCCGATGCACTGGGGCTGGGTCGACACGGACGAGGTGGTGGAGGTGCTGCGCGCCCGGCCGGGCACCCAGCACGTCGTGATCACGGGGCGCAACGCGCCACGGAAGCTGGTGGACCTCGCCGACCTCGTCACCGACATGTCCAAGGTCAAGCACCCCATGGACGCCGGCCAGAAGGGCCAGAAGGGCATCGAGTGGTGAGTGCGCCCGTGCCCCGGCTGGTCATCGCCGCGCCCTCCTCGGGCAGCGGCAAGACCACCGTCGCCACGGGGCTGATGGCCGCGTTCGCCGCGCGGGGGCTCGCCGTGTCCCCGCACAAGGTCGGACCGGACTACATCGACCCCGGCTACCACGCGCTCGCCACCGGGCGGGCGGGGCGCAACCTGGACGCGTACCTGTGCGGGCCGGAGCTGGTCGCTCCGCTGTTCCTGCACGGGGCGCGGGGCTGCGACCTCGCGGTCGTGGAGGGCGTGATGGGGCTGTACGACGGGGCGGCCGGGGAGGGTGAACTGGCCTCCACCGCCCAGGTGGCCAAGCTGCTGCGCGCGCCGGTCGTGCTCGTCGTGGACGCGTCGTCGCAGTCGCGGTCGGTGGCGGCCCTGGTGCACGGCTTCGCGTCCTGGGACCCGCGGGTGCGGATCGGGGGCGTGATCCTGAACAAGGTGGGCTCCGACCGGCACGAGTCGCTCCTGCGGGAGGCACTGGATGCGGCGGGGGTGCCGGTCCTCGGTGCGCTGCGGCGGGCGGCCCGGGTGGAGACGCCGTCGCGGCACCTGGGGCTGGTGCCGGTGGCCGAGCGAACCGCGGCCGCGGTCGATGCCGTGGCCGCCATGGCGGCGCAGGTGACCCGGGGCTGCGACCTGGCCGCCCTGGAGGCGCTGGCCCGCTCGGCGGGTCCCCTGCCGGACGGTTCCGCCCCGTGGACCCCCGATCCTTCGCCCGCCCACCACCCGGCCCGGCCCGGAGCGGCTCGGCCGGCCGGGGAGCGAGGGCCCGTGGTCGCGGTCGCCGGGGGTCGCGCGTTCACGTTCTCCTACGCCGAGCACACCGAACTGCTCACCGCCGCCGGGGCAGAGGTCGCCGTCTTCGACCCGCTGCGGGACGAGGGGCTGCCCGAGGGGACGGCCGGGCTGGTCATCGGCGGCGGGTTCCCCGAGGTGTACGCCGCCGAGCTGTCCGCCAACGAGCCGCTGCGGGCGGCCGTCGCGGACCTGGCGCGCTCCGGCGCGCCCGTGGCCGCCGAGTGCGCCGGGCTGCTCTATCTGTGCCGGGATCTGGACGGGCAGCCGATGTGCGGGGTGCTGGACGCCGCCGCGCGGATGAGTGAGCGGCTGACCCTCGGCTACCGGGACGCCGTGGCCGTCGGCGACAGTGTGCTGGCGGTGGCGGGGACGCGGATGCGGGGCCACGAGTTCCACCGCACCGTCGTCGAGCCGGGCGCCGGTGCCGCCCCCGCCTGGGGTGTGCGCGCCCCGGCCCGGCGGGTCGAGGGATTTGTACAGCGGGGCGTGCACGCGAGTTATCTGCACACGCACTGGGCGTCCGAGCCCGGTGTCGCCCGTCGGTTCGTGGAGAGGTGCCGGACGTCATGAGCAGCAGGCTGGTCGGAGTCGGGGTGGGTCCCGGTGATCCGGAGCTGGTGACCGTCAAGGGGGTCAACGCCCTGCGGGCGGCCGAGGTCGTCGTCGTACCGGTGATGGACTCCGGCGAGCGGGGCCGGGCGGAGGCGACGGTGCTGCACTACGTGCCCGGGGACAAGGTCGTCCGGGTGGTGTTCGCGCTGAACGAGCGGACCGACCGGGCGCGCCGGGAGGCGGCCTGGGACGCGGCCGGCGCCCGGGTCGCCGAGCTGCTGCGGCGGCACGGGTCGGTGGCGTTCGCGACCATCGGGGACCCGAACGTGTACTCGACGTTCACGTATCTCGCGCAGACCGTCGGGGAGCTGGTCCCGGGGCTCGCCGTGGAGACGGTGCCCGGCATCACGGCCATGCAGGATCTCGCGGCGCGGTCCGGTGCCGTGCTGACGGAGGGCACCGAACCGCTCACCCTCGTCCCGGTCACCGCCGGGTCCGCCGTGCTGAAGGAGGCGCTGGCCGGGCCGGGGACCGTGGTGGCGTACAAGTTCGGGCGGCAGGCCGCGGAGGTCGCGGAGGCGCTGGCGGAGACCGGCCGGCTCGGGAACGCCGTGTGGGGGTCGGCGCTGGGGCTGCCGGAGGAGTCCGTGCGGCCGGCCGCCGAGCTGGACGGGGCCCCGCTGCCGTACCTGTCGACGCTGATCGCGCCCCCGCGGCGGGACGGCGGTCGGGGCGGGAAGCTGTGACACCGCCCGCGCGGTCAGCCGGACAGGCCGACCACCAGCCAGACGAACAGGACGCCGGACACCGTGCACAGCAGGGTGGAACGGGCCGGGTGCTCGTGGTGGGCCTCGGGGAGGATCTCGGCGGCGGCGAGATAGAGCAGTACGCCGCCGAAGAGACCGAGATAGCCGCCGAGCACCGGCTCGGGGATGCGGACGAAGGCGGTCGACAGCGCGCCCAGCACGGGTGCGCAGGCGTCCGCCACCAGCATCCCGACGGCCCGGCGGCGCGCGTTGCCGTACAGGCTGGTCAGGGTGAAGGTGTTGAAACCGTCGGCGAAGTCGTGGGCGATCACGGCGAGCGCGACGGACGCGCCCATGCCGCCGCCCACCTGGAAGGCCGCGCCGATCGCCACGCCGTCCATGGCGCTGTGCCCCACCATCGCGCCGGCCGCCGTCAGGCCCACCTCGGGCGCCCGGTGGCCGTGCTCGCCGCCCCCGTGCGCCGCCCGGCGCGCGGCGAGTGTGCGTTCCACCAGATGGGCCAGCAGGAATCCGGCCACGAACAGCAGCAGGGCGGCGGGTACGGCGAAGACCTCGTGGCCGGCCGCGTGCAGCGCCTCCGGCAGCAGGTCCAGGCCGACCACGCCGAGCATCAGTCCGCCGGCCAGGCCCAGCACCAGATGACGGCGGTCGGTCACGCGCTGTGCCGTCCAGCCGCCGGCCAGCGTCATCAGGAACGCGCCGAGCGCGACGAGGACCGCCATGGGCCCTTCGTATCCGATGGACCGGCCCTCACGCATGTCCGACGGCCGTGCGCGCGCTGACCGCCGGCGCCGGCCGCACATACCGAACCGCCCGTAGTTCCCTTCTGCAGGAGAGGACCGATTCCCATGGCCGATGCCCCCACCGGCAAGGTGACCTTCGTCGGTGCCGGCCCCGGCGCCGCCGATCTGCTGACGTTCCGTGCCGCGCGTGCCATCGCCGAGGCCGACGTCGTGATCTGGGCCGCGAGCCTGGTCCAGGCGGAGGTCCTCGAACACGCCCGCGAGGACGCGGAGGTGCTGGACTCGGCGACGATGTCGCTGGAGGACGTCGTCGCCGTGTACCGGCGGGCCGGCGAGGAGGGGTTGCGGGTCGCCCGCATCCACTCCGGCGACCCGGCCCTGTGGGGCGGCACGCAGGAGCAGGTCGACCGCTGCCGGGAGATCGGCATCGCGACCGAGATCGTCCCGGGCGTGTCGTCGTTCTCCGCGGTGGCCGCGATCGCGCAGCGCGAGCTGACGATCCCGGAGGTCGCGCAGTCGGTGGTGCTCACCCGGCTCGGCGGCGGCAAGACGCCGATGCCGCCCGGGGAGGAGGTCCGCGAGTTCGCCCGGCACGGCACCACGATGGCCGTCTTCCTGTCGGCGGCGCGCAGCGGGCAGCTGGTGCGGGAGCTGCTGGAGGGCGGCTACCCCACGGACACGCCGGTGGTCGTCGCCTACCAGGCGACCTGGCCGGAGGAGCTGGTCGTGCGGTGCACGATCGGCACGCTGGAGGAGACGGTCAAGGAGCACAAGCTCTGGAAGCACACGCTGTTCCTCGTCGGCCCGGCCCTGGACGCCAGCGGCACCCGTTCGCACCTGTACCACCCCGGTCACTTCCACGGCTACCGCAAGGCCGACCCGCAGGCCCGGCGGGCCCTGCGCGAGCAGCGGGCGAAGAGTTGATCACGGTCGTCGGGACGGGGACGGGCACGCCGCTCCCCGCGGACGTCCTCGCCGGGGCCGCGCTCGTGGTCGGCGGGCAGCGGCACCTGGACGCCGCGGCGCTGCCGGACGGGGCGGAGCGGGTGGTGCTCGGGCCGCTGGCGCCCGCCCTGGACACCGTCGCGGAGTACGCCGCCGCGCGGCTGCCGGTCGTCGTGCTGGCCTCCGGGGACCCGGGGTTCTTCGGGATCGTGCGGGCGCTGGCCGAGCGGTTCGGCGCCGGCGCGCTGGACGTACGGCCGGGGGTGTCCTCGGTGGCCACCGCGTTCGCGCGGATCGGGCTGCCCTGGGACGACGCGGTGGTGGTCAGCGCGCACGGCCGGGACCCGCGGACGGCCGTCAACGTGTGCCGGGCCCGGCCCAAGGTGGCCGTGCTGACCGGTCCGGGGGCCGGGCCGGCCGAACTGGGGGCCGCGGTTCCGGCCGACCGGGTCCTCGTCGTGGCGAGCGCGCTCGGGGATCCGGAGCGGGAGCGCGTGGAGCGGGTCACGCCCGCCGAGGCGGCGGCCCGGGACTGGGGCACGGCGGTGAGCGTGGTGCTGTGCCTGGACGAGACGCGGGCGCTCGGCGCGGTGCGCACGGTCGCCGGGACACCCGGCGGGCCGGCCCGTTGGGCCCTGGACGAGGGCGAGTTCACCCACCGCGACTCGATGATCACCAAGTTCGAGGTCCGGGCGCTGGCCCTGGCCCGGCTCGGTCCGCGCCTCGGCGACCTGGTGTGGGACGTGGGCGCCGGGTCGGGTTCGGTGGCGGTGGAGTGCGCGCGGCTCGGCGCGGCCGTCGTCGCCGTGGAGAAGACCGCGGACGGGGTGGAGCGCGTCCGCGCCAACGCGGAGGCGCACGGCGTCGGCGTGGACGTGGTGCACGGCTCGGCGCCGGAGGTGCTGGCCGCGCTGCCCGGCGATCCGGACGCGGTGTTCGTCGGCGGCGGGGGCCGTGAGCTGCCCGCCGTCGTGACCGCGTGCGCGCGGCGGGCCCGGCGCACCGTCGTCGTCGCCATGGCCGCGCTGGACCGGGTGCCGGCGGCGCGCGAGGCGCTGACGGCCGCCGGATTCCGCTGCGACGGCGTGCTGTTGCAGTCGTCGCGCCTCGCGCCGCTGCCCGGGGACGTGACCCGGCTGGCGGCCACCAATCCTGTGTTCCTGCTGTGGGGCGAGCGCGCCGCGGCGTCTAGTGAAGGAGTTGTCCAGTGATCGGCCTCATTTCCGCCACCGCGGCGGGAGCGGCGGCGCGGGACCGGCTGGCCGCGGCCTGGCCGGACCGTACGCGGGTCTACGACGGTCCCGTCGGGGAGGCCGTACGCGCCGCGTTCGCGGAGTGCGAGCAGCTGGTGTGCTTCCTGGCGACGGGGGCGACCGTACGGCTGCTCGCGCCGCTGCTCGGCGACAAGAGTGCCGACCCGGGTGTGGTGTGCGTCGACGAGGGCGGCCGGTTCGCGGTGTCGCTGGTCGGCGGGCACGGCGGCGGGGCCAACGCGCTCGCCCGGGAGGCCGGTGAGCTGCTCGGCGCCGAACCCGTGGTGACCACCGCGACGGACGCCGTCGGACTGGCGGGCCTCGACACGCTCGGGCTGCCCTGTGAGGGCGCGGTCGCCGCGGTCTCCCGGGCCCTGCTGGACGGCGAACCGGTCGCGCTGGCGGCGGAGGTCGCGTGGCCGCTGCCGCCGCTGCCGCTCGCGGCGCACGGGGCGTACACGGTCCGGCTCACCGACCGGGCCGTCGAACCGGGCGAGCGGGAGGTGCTCCTGCGGCCCCCGTCGCTGGTGGTCGGCGTGGGCGCGTCGAAGGGCGCGCCGGCCGAGGAGGTCCTCGCGCTGGTCGGGGAGGCGCTGCGGGAGGCGGGTCTGTCGCCGCGGTCGGTCGCCGAACTGGCCACGGTGGACGCCAAGGCGGACGAGCCCGGCATCGTGGCCGCCGCCGAGCGGCTCGGGGTGCCCGTGGTGACGTACACCGCCGGCGAACTCGCCGCGGTGGAGGTGCCCAACCCGTCGGCCGCGCCGCTCACGGCCGTCGGCACCCCGTCGGTCGCCGAGGCCGCCGCCCTGGCGCGCGGCGGTGAACTCCTCGTGCCCAAGCGGAAGTCCGTACGGGCCGACGGCCGGCCCGCCATGGCGACGTGCGCCGTCGTACGGCGGCCGGGGCGCGGACGGCTCGCGGTGGTCGGTCTCGGACCGGGCGCCCGGGACCTGCTCACCCCGCGCGCGGCGGCCGAGTTGCGGCGGGCGTCGGTGCTGGTCGGCCTCGACCAGTACGTCGACCAGATCCGCGACCTGCTGCGGCCCGGCACCCGGGTGCTGGAGTCCGGGCTCGGCGCGGAGGAGGAGCGGGCCCGTACCGCGGTCGCCGAGGCCCGCGCGGGGCACGCGGTCGCGCTGATCGGCAGCGGCGACGCCGGCGTGTACGCGATGGCCTCCCCGGCGCTCGCCGAGGCGTCCGACGACATCGACGTGGTCGGGGTGCCCGGGGTGACGGCCGCGCTGGCCGCCGGGGCCGTCCTGGGCGCACCGCTGGGCCACGACCACGTGTCCATCAGCCTGTCGGACCTGCACACCCCCTGGGAGGTCATCGAGCGCCGGGTGCGCGCGGCGGCCGAGGCGGACCTCGTGGTCACCTTCTACAACCCGCGTTCACGCGGCCGGGACTGGCAGCTCCCCGAGGCCCTCGCGATCCTCTGCGGACACCGGGAGGCGACGACACCCGTCGGCGTCGTCCGCAACGCCTCCCGCCCCGACGAGTCCAGCCGCGTGACCACGCTCGGCGCGCTGGACCCGGCGACGGTCGACATGATGACGGTCGTGACCGTGGGCAACACCGCCACCCGCACCATCGCGGGGCGCATGGTGACCCCGCGCGGCTACCGCTGGCAGAACGGCACACAGGAGGAAGCCCGGTGAACCGCGTGGTCCACCCCATCGAACAGGAGTCCTTCCGGCGCCTGCGCGCCCGCCTGGACACCTCGCACCTCCCGCCGCTGACCCGGGCGGTGGTGGAGCGGGTCATCCACTCCGCCGCCGACCTGGAGTACGCGACCGACCTCGTCATGGACGAGGCCGACCTCGTGACGGCGCACGCCGCGCTGCACGCCGGGGCGCCCGTCGTCGTCGACGTGGAGATGGTCGCGGCCGGCATCACCCGGCGCGGGACCGTCTGCCGGCTGCGGGACGCCGTCGCCGGGCCCGGGCTGACCCGCTCGGCACACGCCGTACGGCTCGCGTACGAGGAGGTCGGGCCCGGCGCCGTCTGGGTGATCGGCTGCGCGCCGACCGCCCTGGAGGAGCTGCTGACCCTCGACGCCTCCCCCGCGCTCGTCATCGGCCTGCCCGTCGGCTTCGTCGGCGCGGCCGAGTCCAAGGCCGCGTTGCGGGCGAGCGGGCTGCCCGCCGTCAGCAACGTGTCCGAGAAGGGCGGTTCGGCGGTCGCCGCCGCCGCGCTCAACGCCCTGCTCTACCACCCCGTTCCGTCTGAGGAGACCTCGTGACCACCCCGCCCGCCCTGCTCATCGCCGGCCACGGCACCCGTGACGACGCCGGAGCCGAGGCGTTCCGTGACTTCGTCCGGGAACTGGGGCGCCGCCACCCCGAACTGCCCGTCGCGGGCGGCTTCATCGAACTGTCGCCGCCGCCGCTGGGCGAGGCCGTCACCGAGCTGGTCGAGCGAGGGGTGCGCCGGTTCGCCGCCGTACCGCTCATGCTGGTGTCCGCCGGGCACGCCAAGGGTGACATCCCGGCCGCGCTCGCCCGCGAGAAGGAACGGCACCCGGGCATCACGTACACGTACGGCCGTCCGCTGGGCCCGCACCCCGCGCTGCTGAGCGTGCTGGAGCGGCGGCTGGACGAGGCGCTCGGCGGCGCCGCCCGCACGCCCGGGGACCGGGCGGACGTCACCGTGCTGCTCGTCGGGCGCGGCTCCACCGACCCCGACGCCAACGCCGAGGTGTTCAAGGCGGCGCGGCTGCTGTGGGAGGGCCGCGGGTACGCCGGAGTCGAGACGGCGTTCGTGTCGCTTGCGGCGCCGGACGTGCCGAGCGGCCTGGACCGGTGCGTCGCGCTGGGCGCGAAGAGGATCGTCGTCCTGCCGTACTTCCTGTTCACCGGGATCCTGCCGGACCGGGTGCGGCAGCAGACCGAGGGCTGGGCCGCGGCCCACCCGGAGACCGAGGTCCGGTCGGCCGACGTCATCGGGCCCGAGCCGGAGCTGCTGGACCTGGTGATGGAGCGGTACCGGGAAGCCGTCGAGGGTGACCTGCGCATGAACTGCGACTCCTGCGTGTACCGGATAGCGCTGCCGGGCTTCGAGGACAAGGTGGGACTGCCGCAGCAGCCCCACTTCCACCCGGACGACGAAGGACACCACCACGGACACGGGCACCACCATCACGGGGGGCACTCGCACAGCCATGCGCACTGAGGACACCGGCGGGTCCGCGCACGATCTGCGGCACCACGGGGACGCCGAGGTGCGGGACGACGGTGCCGCGTTGGTCGACCTCGCCGTCAACGTCCGCGCGGACACGCCCCCGCGGTGGCTGCGGGAGGAGATCGCCGGTTCGCTGTCGTCCCTCGCGGCCTACCCCGACGGGCGGGCCGCCCGTGCGGCGGTGGCCGCGCGGCACGGGCTGCCGGTGGAACGGGTGCTGCTGACGGCGGGGGCCGCGGAGGCGTTCGTCCTCCTCGCCCGCGCCCTGGAGCCCCGCCGGCCGGTCGTCGTGCATCCGCAGTTCACCGAGCCGGAGGCGGCGCTGCGCGACGCCGGGCACACGGTGGGCCGGGTGCTGCTGCGGGAGGAGGACGGATTCCGGCTGGACCCGGCGGTCGTCCCGGAGGACGCCGACCTCGTGGTGATCGGCAACCCCACCAACCCCACGTCCGTCCTGCACCCGGCGCAGAAGGTCACCCGGCTGGCCCGTCGGGGACGGACACTGGTGGTCGACGAGGCGTTCATGGACGCGGTGCCCGGTGAGCGCGAGACCCTGGCCGGCCGGACGGACGTGCCGGGACTCGTGGTGCTGCGCAGCCTCACCAAGACCTGGGGGCTGGCGGGGCTGCGCATCGGGTACGCGCTGGCCGCGCCCGAGGTGATCGCCCGGCTGGAGCGCGCCCAGCCGCTGTGGCCCGTGTCCACACCGGCGCTGGCCGCGGCGCGGGCGTGCGTGGCGCCCCGGGCGCTGGCCGAGGCGGGGCACGCGGCGCATCGCGTCGCCGGGGACCGGGCACACCTCGTCGCGGGACTGTCCGCGCTCGCCGGCCGGGGCGTACGGGTGGTGCAGCCGGCGGAGGGCCCCTTCGTACTGATCCGTATGCCGGGCGCCGCGGCGGTCCGGCGCCGGCTGCGCGACCTCGGCCACGCCGTCCGCCGGGGGGACACGTTCCCCGGCCTCGGCCCGGACTGGATACGGGTGGCGGTACGCGACCGCGCCACCACGAACACCTTCCTGACAGCCCTGTCCACGGCTCTCCCGGAGGACTGAAAGCCGCGCCCTCCACGACTCCCGGGGCCCCCGGGAACGCCGGGCCCGCACCACCCCGGGGGCCCCGGGCCGACCGCCGAGCCCGGCCCCGCCCCGCCCCGCGGCGCCGGGCCGGGCCGCCCGGGCCCCGCCCGGCTCCTCACGATGACGGGTCCGGCGCAGGGCCGCCCGGGAACCCTGCCCACCGTGCCGAGAGCCCACCCGGCCCTCCCCCACCGCCCCGGGCCAAATGCACGTTCGCCTCTCCGGCGCCGTCACCGCCCGGTCACCGGCCGGCCGGGGACCACGGGCCGCCCGGCGCCGCCGGGACATCCGTCACCCCGAGACACCCGGGGCCCCGGGGCCGGGCCCGCCGGGCCCGTCGGGCCGGAGCATCAGCCACCGGATCGGGCAGCACGCAGCGCCGGAGCCGGCCCGAGCCGAAACCCCGTCCGGCCCTCCAGCACCGCCCCTGGCCGCAGGCACGTTCCCGCAGCCTCCACGCCGCCGTCACCGTCCGGTCACCGGCGCCGTCGCGGTCACGGCCGGCCGGGTGTCCGGGGTCCGCCGGGCCGTTCGGTCGCCGCCGAGGTGGGCGGACCGTGGAGTGCGTTCCGTGGTGCGCCGTCGCGCCGGGAGGCCCGGCCCGTTCGCCGGGTGCGGGGAGGCGGGCTGGGCCGGTGTCAGTTCTTGCGGCGTCGGGTCAGGGCCACCGCTCCGCCGCCCGCCAGCAGCAGTGCCAGCGCACCGCCGGCGATGTACGGGGTCGCCGGGCTGCCGCCGGTCTCGGCGAGGCCGGCCTCGGCACCCTGGGGGCGGACGTCGGCGGCCGGGTCGTGGCTCGGCACCGGGTGCCGGGCGGGCGGGGCCGCCGGGGACTCGCAGGTGGCCCCGGCCAGGGTGACGGTGCCCTCGACGTCGGCCACGTTGAGTTTCAGGGGGTTGACGGAGACCTTGAGCCGCAGGGCGGTCGCGGCGGCCGTGCGGGTCGTGGTGCGCCGTTCGGCGAGGTCGAGGCGGACCTCGCCGACGCCGGGCACCTTCACCTGGACCGGGCCGCCGGCGGTCAGGGTGACGCGCCTGCCGAGGACGGTGACGGCGCCGATGACGTTCGCTGAGGCGGTGGGTGCCTTGCCGGCCACGCAGGTGGCCCTGGCGGTGATCGCGTCGGCCTCGATCACGGACAGCAGGGGCAGGCCGGGGACGTGCAGCCGGGCGTGGGCAACCCGGACGGAGCCCTCGGCGCGCCCGGCGGTGGCCGTCGCCTCCGCCCGGGCGGCGTCCGCGCCGAGGACGGTGAACGGCCGGCCGCCGTTCACGCCGTCGAGCCGGGCGGACAGCGCGGTGCGGTCCGCGCTCCGCGGCGCCCGGACCTCGTTGAGGGAGAGGGCGAGCGGGCGGTGCACGGTGTGGTCGAGCAGGGACACGTCGAGCGCGGTGCGCAGGACGACGGCGGAGGCGCGACCGCGGGCGTCGGTCGCGTGCGCGTCGGTCGCCTGCGCGGTGCCCGCGCCCAGGACCGCGGGCACCGCGGTGAGGGCGGTGACCGTCGCGAGGGCGGCGAGACGGCGTGCGGGCATGCGGAAGCTGTTGCTGTTCAAGGCGGTGGGACCCCCAGAGGGAACATGTTCGGGACCCGTCAACCTTGTACGCGGTGTGGGTGAACGGTCAGCGATCCGGGGCCACTTCACTCGTACGTGGACATCCCGTACGCGGATTCGAGAGCGGGGGCACCCCTACTCGACGACACGCCCGTCGAGCACGACCCGCCGCGGCGCCGCCAGCACCCGTACGTCCGCCCGGGGATCGGCCTCGTAGACCACCAGGTCGGCCGGCGCGCCCTCTTCCAGGCCGGGCCGGCCGAGCCACGTCCGGGCGGCCCAGGTGGTGGCGGCGAGGGCCCGGACCGGCGGGATGCCGGCGGTGACCAGCTCGGCGACCTCCTCGGCGACCAGGCCGTGGGCCAGCGAGCCGCCGGCGTCCGTGCCGACGTAGACCGGGATCCCGGCGTCGTAGGCGCCGCGCACGGTGTCGTAGCGCCGCTCGTGCAGCCGGCGCATGTGGGCGGACCAGCGCGGGTACTTGGCGTCGCCGCCCGCCGCGAGCCGGGGGAAGGTGGCGATGTTGACGAGGGTGGGGACGATCGCGACGCCCCGCTCGGCGAAGAGCGGGATCAGGTCCTCGGTGAGGCCGGTGGCGTGCTCGATGCAGTCGATGCCCGCCTCCACCAGGTCGCGCAGCGAGTCCTCGGCGAAGCAGTGCGCGGTGACCCGGGCGCCGAGCCGGTGGGCCTCGGCGATGCCCGCCTCGACGGCCTCGCGGGGCCAGCAGGGGGCCAGGTCGCCGGCGCCGCGGTCGATCCAGTCGCCGACCAGCTTGACCCAGCCGTCGCCGCGGCGGGCCTCCCGGGCGACGTGGGCGACGAGGTCCTCCGGTTCGATCTCCCAGGCGTAGTTGCGGATGTAGCGGCGGGTGCGGGCGATGTGCCGGCCCGCGCGGATGATCTTCGGGAGGTCGTCGCGGTCGTCGATCCAGCGGGTGTCGGACGGGGAGCCCGCGTCCCGGATCAGCAGGGTGCCGGTGCCCCGGTCGGTGAGCGCCTGCTTCTCGGCGGTGTCCGCGTCGACCGGGCCCTCTGCGCCCAGGCCGACGTGGCAGTGGGCGTCGACCAGGCCGGGCAGCGCCCAGCCCTCGACGGTGGTGACGTCGCGGGCGCCGGCGGGGCGGTCGAACGAGATCCGCCCCCCGACCACCCACAGCTCGTCCCGGACGTCCTCGGGGCCGGCCAGGACCCGCCCCTTCACGTGCAGCACCGCGCCATCGCTCATGCACCGCACCCTAACGGCCTACGGCTCGTCCTTCCCGACCTGGTCGGAGGTCTCCTCCTCGACCTCGGCCATCGCCGGGTCGAGCAGCCGGGAGAGGAAGTGCCGGGTGCGCTCGTGCTGCGGGTCGCCGATGACCCGCTCGGGGCTGCCGTCCTCGACGATGACGCCGCCGTCCATGAAGACGACCCGGTCGGCGACCTCGCGGGCGAAGGTCATCTCGTGGGTGACGACCATCATCGTCATGCCCTCGCGCGCGAGCCGGCGCATCACGGCGAGGACGTCCCCGACGAGTTCGGGGTCGAGCGCGGAGGTCGGCTCGTCGAAGAGCATCACCTCGGGGCCCATGGCGAGCGCGCGGGCGATGGCCACGCGCTGCTGCTGACCGCCGGAGAGGGAGGACGGGTAGGCGTCCGCCTTCTCGGCGAGGCCGACCCGCTCCAGGTTCTCGGCGGCGACCCGCGCGGCGGTGGCCTTGTCCCGGCCGAGGACCCGGCGCTGCGGCAGCGTCAGGTTCGCGGTGACGTCCAGGTGCGGGAAGAGGTTGAACTGCTGGAAGACCATGCCGATGCGGCGGCGTACGGCGTCGATGTCGACGTCGGGGTCGGTGATCTCGGTGCCGCCGACGAAGACCTGGCCCTTGGTGGGCTCCTCCAGCAGGTTCACGCAGCGCAGCAGCGTCGACTTGCCGGAGCCGGAGGGGCCGATGACGCAGACGACCTCGCCCTGGCCGATCTCCAGGTCGATGCCGCGCAGCACCTCGTTGTCACCGAAGGACTTGTGCAGTCCGCGTACCTCGATCTCGGGGCGGGTCACCGGATCGCCTCCTGTGCCTTGGACTCCATACGGCGGACGACGAAGCTGAGCGGGATGGTGACCAGCAGGTAGCACAGGCCGGCGACCAGGATCGGCGTGGAGTTGGCGGTCGTGCTCGCCAGGTCGCGGCCGAACTTGGACAGCTCCCGCTCCTCCAGGGTGACGCCGAGGAACAGCACCAGCGAGGAGTCCTTGAAGAGCAGGACGAGTTCGTTGGTGAGCGGCGGCAGGATGATCCGGAAGGCCTGCGGGACGATGATCGAGATCATGGCCTTCGCCGGCGAGAAGCCGAGTGAACGCGCCGCCTCCGTCTGCCCCTTGGGCACGGCCTGGATACCGGCGCGGATGGTCTCCGCCATATAGGCGGCCGAGACCAGGCCGAGCGCGAGGGCGACCTTGCCGTAGGTGCCGCCCGGGATCTCGGTGCCCGGGAACGCGAGCGGCACGGCCACGCCGACGAAGATGAAGATCAGCAGGGCGGGCAGTCCGCGGAAGATCTCGATGTAGATGCCCGCCAGCCAGCGGTAGGGGCCCACGGAGGACAGCCGCATCAGCGCGATGACCATGCCGAGGACGAGTCCGACGACGAAGCCGGACAGCGTGTACAGCACGGTGTTCTTCAGCGCCAGCGTGATGACGTCGGGGAACATCTGCCGTGCGATGCCGGCCTGGGCGAACTGGTTGCGCAGCCGGCCCCAGTCGGCCGTGACCGCGAAGGCGATCACGGCGGCGGCGAAGACGGCGTACTGCGCGCCGCGGGACAGCGTCCGCTTCTGCCGCCGGGTCAGTCCTTTCTTCTTCGGCCCGAGCGGTACGTCCGCGTCGCTCATGAGGCCGCGGGAGAGGCGACGGAGGCGTTGTACGGGCCGATCCACTTCTCGTAGATCTTCTTGTAGGTGCCGTCGGCCTTGGCCTTCTTGAGGGCCTTGTCGATGGCGTCGAGCAGCGCCTTGTTGCCCTTCTTGACGGTGAAGCCGTACTGCTCACCGGTCTTGAGGTTGTCGACGACCTTGAACCTGTCCGCGTTGGCCTTGTCCTTCAGCCAGCCCTGGACGACCGGGTAGTCGATGACGACGGCCTGGACCTGGCCGGTGCGCAGACCGTTGAGGACCGCGTCGGAGGACTCGAAGGAGATCGGGTCGTAGCCCTTGTTGCGGACGTAGTCCTCGCCGGTGGTCTGCGCCTGGGCGCCCAGCTTCTTGCCCTTGGCCTTGACGTCGGCGAGCGAGGTGACGCCGCTCTTCCTGTCGACGAGGACGGCCTGGGTGGCCTCGAAGTAGGGGTCGGAGAAGTCGACGTTCTTCTTGCGCTCGGCGGTGATGGTCATGCCGGCGGCGGCCAGGTCGCACTCGCCCGAGTTGAGGAATGCGCCCGTCTTGAAGTTCTCGAACGGCGTGTCGAGGATCTTCTGCGGGACGCCGAGGTTCTTGGCCACGAGGTCGATCAGGGAGACGTCGAAGCCCTGCACCTTGCCGTCGACCTCCGACTGGAACGGCGGGTAGGGCAGGTGGGTGCAGGTGGTCAGCGCGCCGGCCTTGGCGAGGTGGACGCCCTTGACGGTGGTCCTGCCGCTCCCCCCGCCGCCGTCCGAGGAGCAGCCGGCGGCCACGAGCACGAGCCCGGCGGTCGCGGTGGTGGCAGCCAGGAGGCGGGTCCGGCGCCCGAGGAGCGTTGTCATGGGGGGATTCTCCTATGCGGAAACGAAGGGTTCTGATTATAAGGAAATGTTGGGGTCTCTCAAATCAAACTGATGACTTCGGGGCCGTCCGGCCTAGGAAGTCACCGGTCGGAAGGGGAACGGGAGCGGAGAGTTACGCTCGTCCCGGCCGCCCGCCGGCGGCCCCCGTGGACCTCGTGAGCGAAGAGAGCACCGCTGTGACCCACCCCTTCCTCGACCTGCCCCCGCTGAGTGCCGCGCGCTTCGCCGCCATCGAGGACCGGGTTGCCCGGCTGCTGGACACCCGGCAGACCGTCCTGGTCACCCAGGGCGAGGCGCTGCTGCCGCTGGAGGGCGCGATCCGCGCGGCGGCCGGCCCGGGCACGGTGGCCCTGAACGTGATCACGGGCCCGTACGGGCAGACCTTCGGCAACTGGCTGCGGGACGCCGGGGCGACCGTGCACGACCTGTCCGTCCCCTTCCACACGGCGGTGACCGCCGCCCAGGTCCGGCAGGCGTTCGCACGGCACCCGGAGATCGATTTCGTGTCCCTCGTGCACGCGGAGGCGGCGACCGGCAACACCAACCCGGTCGCGGAGATCGGCGAGGCGGTACGGGAGCAGGGCGCGCTGTTCTACCTGGACGCGGTGGCCTCCGTGGGCGCGGAGCCGGTGCTGCCGGACGCCTGGGGCGTGGACCTGTGCGTGATCGGGGCGCAGAAGGCGATGGGCGGCCCGGCGGGTGTGTCGGCGATCTCGGTGAGCGAGCGGGCCTGGGCCCGGATGGCCGCCAACCCGCACGCCCCGCGCCGCTCCTACCTGTCCCTGCTGGACTGGAAGGAGCGCTGGATCGACGCCGGCCGCACCGCACTGCCGCACGCGCCGGCCCAGCTGGAGATGCTGGCACTGGAGGCGTGCCTGGAGCGGATCGAGGCGGCGGGCCCTCGGACGGTGATGGCCCGGCACCGGGCCGCCGCGCTGGCCACACGGGCCGGGGCGGTGGCGCTGGGCGGGGGCCTGGAGCCGTACGTGTACGAGGAGAGGGACGCGGCGCCGGTCGCGACGACGCTGCGGGTTCCGGCCGGCACGGTGGCCTCGGAGCTGGTGGCCGACGCACTGCGGTCCGACCCGGCCCTGCCCCTGGCCGCCGGCGGAGGGGCGCTCGCCGGGGAGATGATCCGCGTCAACCACTACGGGCCCGACGCGACCCCGGAGGCCGTCGCCGGGTCGCTGTCGGCACTGGGCGGGGCCATGGCCGGCCGGGGCCTGGCCGTGGACCCCGAGGGCGCCCGCCGGGCCGCGGCGGACGCCTGGCGCTAGCCGCCGCTCGCGTGGGCTCGGGGGCTTCGCCCCCGGGGGCACCGAATACCGAATTCAATTCCCCTTCACAATTCCCGCCAATTCTGCGGGAGATACCTTCCGGTTCTTCTCTTGCCCGATTTTTGCAGAGCTAAACAGGAAACTTCGCGAACGGATTATCCGGGCGTTTCCAGGCTGTGACAGAACCCACAGACACGCACTTTTGCACCCTTTTTTCATAGGACATCGCGGACATTTTGCCGAAGTGACCCTCCGTCACCACCGCCCCTCGGGTGCATTTTCTAATTCGCCTCGCTAAATTCGTGACGCATGACTGCCGCACCCGCAGACCTGCTCATCGAACGGCCGGCGACGACGGACGGAGCCGCGCTCTGGCGTCTCGCCAAGGACTCGGAAACCCTCGACCTCAACTCCTCGTACAGCTATCTGCTGTGGTGCCGGGACTTCGCCGGCACCTCGGCGGTGGCGCGCGGTGCGGACGGGGAGCCGGTCGGTTTCGTCACCGGATACGTGCGGCCGGACCGCCCGCACACCCTGCTCGTCTGGCAGGTGGCCGTCGACGCCGCCCACCAGGGCCACGGCATCGCCGCCGCCCTGCTGGACGGCCTGACCGCCCGGCTGGTCGCCGAGCGCGGCATCACCGGGCTGGAGACCACCATCACCCCCGGCAACACCGCCTCCGAGCGCCTGTTCACCTCGTTCGCCGAACGGCACGGCGCGCGCGTCACCCGCGAGGTGCTGTTCCGGGCCGAGCTGTTCCCCGACGGCCCGCACGACCCCGAAGTCCTGTACCGCATCGGCCCGCTGTCCGCGTCCACCGCCCTCTGAGGAGCGATTCACCGTGACCATCACCCAGCCCGACCTCAGCGTCTTCGAGACCCTCGAGTCCGAGGTGCGCAGCTACTGCCGCGGCTGGCCCACCGTCTTCGACCGCGCGCAGGGCAGCCGGATGTACGACGAGGACGGTCATGCGTACCTCGACTTCTTCGCCGGTGCCGGTTCGCTCAACTACGGGCACAACAACCCCGTGCTGAAACGGGCGTTGATCGACTACCTGGCGCGGGACGGTGTCACCCACGGCCTGGACATGTCGACCACGGCCAAGCGGTCGTTCCTCCAGACCTTCCAGGACCTGGTGCTGCGCCCGCGCGACCTGCCGTACAAGGTCATGTTCCCGGGTCCGACGGGCACCAACGCCGTGGAGTCCGCGCTGAAGCTCGCCCGCAAGGTGAAGGGGCGCGAGGCGATCGTGTCGTTCACCAACGCCTTCCACGGCATGTCGCTGGGCTCCCTCGCCGTCACCGGCAACGCCTTCAAGCGGGCCGGCGCCGGTGTCCCCCTGGTGCACGGCACCCCGATGCCGTTCGACAACTACTTCGACGGCCAGGTCCCGGACTTCCTGTGGTTCGAGCGGCTGCTGGAGGACCAGGGCTCCGGCCTCAACAAGCCCGCCGCCGTGATCGTGGAGACCGTCCAGGGCGAGGGCGGCATCAACGTCGCCCGGCCCGAATGGCTGCGCGCTCTCAAGGAGTTGTGCGAGCGCCAGGACATGCTGCTGATCGTCGACGACATCCAGATGGGCTGCGGCCGCACCGGCGCCTTCTTCTCCTTCGAGGAGGCCGGTATCACGCCGGACATCGTCACCGTCTCCAAGTCGATCAGCGGGTACGGGCTGCCGATGTCACTGTGCCTGTTCCGGCCCGAGCTGGACGTCTGGGAGCCCGGCGAGCACAACGGCACCTTCCGCGGCAACAATCCCGCCTTCGTCACCGCCACCGCCGCCCTGGAGGCGTACTGGGCCGACGGCGCGGCCATGGAGAAGCAGACGCGGACCCGTGGCGAGCAGGTCGAGCAGGCGCTGATCGCCATCACCGAGGAGAACCTCGCCGACGTGCGCGAGTACCGCGGGCGCGGTCTGGTGTGGGGCCTGGAGTTCCGCGACAAGCGGCGGGCCGGCCGGGTGGCGCAGCGCGCCTTCGAACTCGGGCTGCTCATCGAGACGTCCGGCCCCGAGAGCGAGGTCGTCAAGCTCCTGCCCGCGCTCACCATCACCCCGGAGGAGCTGGACGAGGGGCTGAGCGTCCTCGCCCGCGCCGTCCGCGAAACCGCCTGACCCCGAGGAGGAGACTCACACCATGATCGTCCGATCGTTCGAGGAGATCGAGGGCACCGACCGGCACGTCAAGGCGAGGTCCGGCACCTGGGAGAGCAAGCGCATCGTCCTCGCCGAGGAGCGGGTCGGCTTCTCCCTGCACGAGACGATCCTGTACGCCGGGACCGAGACGTCGATGTGGTACGCCAACCACGTCGAGGCCGTCGTCTGCACCCGGGGCGAGGCCGAACTGACCGACCAGGAGACCGGGAGGACGTACACGATCACCCCCGGCACCATGTACCTCCTCGACGGGCACGAGCGGCACACGCTGCGCGTCAGGGAGGACTTCCACTGCATCTGCGTGTTCAACCCGCCGGTGACCGGGCGGGAGGACCACGACGAGAACGGCGTCTACCCGCTGCTCACCGAACCCGAGGAGGTGTGACACCCGATGACCACCGCGACCCTCACCGACGCGTACCCCACCCGTGGCACCGGCGAGGTCACCGTTCCCCGCCAGGACCCCGTCCTCTGGGGCTCCCCGGACACCCCGGGGCCGATCCCGCAGGCCGAACTCCATGCGTACGAACGGGACGGCTTCCTCACCGTCGACCAGCTGATCACCCCCGACGAGGTCGGGGTCTACCGGCGCGAGCTGGACCGGCTGGTCGCGGACCCGGCGATCCGCGCCGACGAGCGCTCCGTCGTGGAGCCGAGGACCGAGGAGATCCGCTCGGTCTTCGAGGTGCACCGGATCAGCGAGGTGTTCGCGAACCTGGTGCGCGATCCGCGGGTGGCCGGCCGGGCCCGGCAGATCCTCGGCTCGGACGTGTACGTCCACCAGTCCCGGATCAACGTCAAGCCGGGCTTCGGCGCGAGCGGCTTCTACTGGCACTCGGACTTCGAGACATGGCACGCCGAGGACGGCCTGCCGAGCATGCGCACGGTGTCCGTCTCGATCGCGCTGACCGAGAACCACGACACCAACGGCGGCCTGATGATCATGCCCGGGTCGCACCGGACGTTCCTGGGCTGTGCCGGCGCCACGCCCGAGGACAACTACAAGCAGTCGTTGCGGATGCAGGACGCGGGCACCCCGTCGGACGAGGCGCTGACCGCGCTGGCGGGCGAGCACGGCATCCGGCTGTTCACCGGCGCGGCCGGGTCGGCGACCTGGTTCGACTGCAACTGCATGCACGGCTCCGGCGACAACATCACGCCGTTCCCGCGCAGCAACGTGTTCATCGTGTTCAACAGCGTGGAGAACACGGCGGTGGAGCCGTTCGCGGCGCCGGTGCGCAGGCCGGAGTTCATCGGAGCACGGGACTTCACCCCCGTGCGGTGATGTGAGGGACGACCATCGGGCCGGGGCCTCTTTCCGCGGGACGGGGAGGCCTCGGCCCGGTCGTGTCAGCCGGCCAGTGCCTGGAGCAGGCGGTCCACGTCCTCGGCGGTGTTGTAGAGGTGGAACGACGCGCGCAGGTTGCCGGCGCGGTCGGAGACCTCGATGCCCGCCTCGCTCAGCCCCTGCTGCCGGGAGCCCAGCCGGGGGACGGAGACGACCGCCGAACCGGGCGCCGGCAGGGGCTCGTGGCCCAGGTCCGCGAGTCCGGCCCGGAACCGGTCGGCGAGCCGCACCGCGTGCGCGTGGACGGCGGACAGCCCCAGTTCCTCGATCAGTTCGAGGGAGGGGCGCAGCCCGGCGTAGCTGAACAGGGCGTGGCTCAGGTCGAACCGGCGTGCGGAGCGGGCGAGTTCGCCCACCGGTCCGTAGCAGCTGTCCCACGGCTCCTCGGCCGCGACCCAGCCGGCGAGGACGGGGACGAGTCCGCCGAAGTCCTCGGGGACCGTGAGGAAGGCCGCGCCGTGCGGGCCGAGGAGCCATTTGTAGGCGACCGAGGCGGTGAAGTCGTGGGCGCCGGCGTCCACCGGCAGCCATCCGGCGGCCTGGGAGAAGTCGACGTAGGTGCGGGCGCCGTGCGCGCGGGCGGCCTCGCGCAGGGCGGGCAGGTCGGCGAGCCGGCCGTCGGTGGACTGGGCGGCGCTGACCGCGACGAGCGCGGTGCCCGGCCGGACGGATTCGACGATCCGCTCCAGCGGGACGGTACGGACCTTGAGGTCGCCGCGGACGTGGAAGGGGTTCAGCACGGACGTGAAGTCGCCCTCGGCGGTGAGGACCTCGGCGCCGGGGGGCAGCGAGGCGGCGATCACGCCGGTGTGCGCGGCGACGGTGGCACCGGCGGCGACCCGGCTCTCCGGGACGCCGACGAGCCGGGCGTAGGCGGCGCGGGCGCCCTCCACGTCGTCGTACAGCGGGAGCAGCGGCCGGCCCTCGGCGCGCAGCAGCGCCGCGTCCCGAAGAGCGGCGACGGTGCGGGCGGGCAGCAGGCCGCTGCTCGCGGTGTTGAGGTAGATGCTCTTCGGGCTGAACTCGGCGCGGACGAGGCTCTCGAACGTCTCCGTGGTCTCCATGGCTCCACTGTGCGGCCGTCCGGGGTCCCCGTCCATGGCGTTTTCCCGCGTGGATCCGCCTGGCGATCCTCACACCTGCGCGCCGGCCTGCGCCTTCTCAGCTGTGCGGGGGCAGTGCGCACCCGTCCGGGCCGCAGGCCCGCGCGTCCTCCCCGCCGACCGGCTCCAGCACGGAGCGCTCACCCCAGGCCTGGGTCAGAGCCTGGGTGAAGACCTCGGCGCTCTGGGCGCCGGAGACGCCGTAGGTGCGGTCGAGGACGAAGAAGGGCACACCGGTCGCGCCGAGCCGGGCGGCCTCGCGCTCGTCGGCACGGACGTCGTCGGCGTACGCGTCCGGGTCGGCGAGCACCGCGCGGACCCGCCCGGCGTCCAGTCCGGCCTCGGTGGCCAGCTCCACCAGGCGTTCGTCGCCCTCGGTGAAGACGGACCGCTCCTCGGCGAAGTTGGCCCGGTAGAGGATCGCGAGGAGTTCGTCGTGCCGGCCGTGCTCCCTGGCGAGGTGCAGCAGGCGGTGCAGGTTGAAGGTGTTGCCGTGGTCGCGGCCCCGGGTGCGGTAGGGCAGGCCCTCGGCGGCGGCCTGGGCACCCAGGTTGTCCTCCCCCGCCTCGGCCTGGGCCTCGCTCATGCCGTACTTCCGGGTGAGCATCGTGATCACCGGCTGCGCGTCGCCCTTGGCCCGGTCCGGGTCCAGCTCGAAGGAGCGGTGCACCACCTCGACCCGGTCGCGGTGCGGGAAGGCGGCCAGCGCCTTCTCGAAGCGGGCCTTGCCCACGTAGCACCACGGGCAGGCGATGTCGCTCCAGATCTCGACGCGCATGTGTTCGGCTCTCTCCGGTTCGTACGGACGCGGGGGCGCTCCCCGGCCGGTACGTGAACGTTCAAGCAGGGGGTTTCATTCCCGGGCCGGTACGGACAGGCACAGGAAGAGGTGGTGGTCACCGGGGGCGGGCGGAGCGGCGGGGTCGGGGACCCAGCCCTGGCGGGCGTAGAAGGCTTGGGCGCGGTGGTTGTCCACGTGGACGTCGAGGACGGCCCGGCGCCGGCCGTCGGCGCGCCACTGCTCGACGCAGGCCGCGTGCAGCGCCGTACCGATGCCGGTGCGCCAGTGGCGGGGGTCGACGTGGAACTGGAACAGCTTCACCGTATCCGCGGGGCCGTCCTGCGGGGGCCGGAAGGAGGCGACGCCGGTGATCGCACCCTGGTCCACGACGCACAGCACCTGGCCGTCGGGGCGCTCGACGGCACCGCGCCAGGCGGCGGTCCAGTCGGTGCCGTCGTCCGGGAGGCCGTCGGGGTAGTACGTCGAGCGGGCCCGGTGGTGCAGCGCGGCGATCGTCTCGGCCTCGGCGCTCAGGGCGGTGCGGATCACCCGGCCGCCTGCCACATGGTCACTGCTCACGCAAGGGAGGACGCTGCCGGTCGCGGCCCGGTTCCGCCGGGCCGGCCGAACCGGGCCGGGTGGGCGCTCGGGCTGTTCCGCGACCGGGCGGTGCGCGTGGCGGTCACGGCGGTCACGGCGGGGGCGGCGTGCGGCGTGCGGCGTGCGGCGTGGCGCTGTACGGGACGGTGTTCCTGTTCTCCCTCTCCTCGCAGCGCCCTCGGCTGCGCGAGGGCCGTCCCGCCGCTGACGGTGGTGGCGCCGGACGCCGTACCGGCCGGGCCGGGCCGGCGGTCGGGGTGCTCGACCCGGCCCGGCAGGTGGGCGGTGGTCCGGGGATCGCGGGCTTCGGGGCGCCGGTGCCGGGGGTCGTGGCGGGGAAGCGGGCGAGCCCGGCCGGTTCCGCGGCCCTGTTCGCCGTCGCCTCCGTCCTCAGCAGCCGCCCGGGGCGCGGCCCGGCCGGCTCCTGAGGGGCGCGGGACCCCACCGGCGGGGTCCCGCGGCCCGCGCTGCTAACGCTCCAGGACCCCGTTGAACCGCCGGGGAAGTCCCAGGGGGTTGTCGTCGCGGAGTTCCGCGGGCAGCAGCGCCTCCGGCGCGTTCTGGTAGGCGACCGGACGCAGCCAGCGTTCGACGGCCGTGCCCCCCACCGAGGTGGAGGTGGAGGTGGTCGCCGGGTACGGGCCGCCATGGTGCTGGGCCGGTGCCACGGCCACACCCGTCGGCCACCCGTTGACCAGCACCCGCCCGGCCAGCGGGGTCAGTTCGGCGAGCAGTTCCGGTCCCCGGCCGTGCCCGGCGGCCTCCTCGGAGGACACCTGGACGGTCGCCGTCAGGTTGCCCGGCAGCCGCGACAGCACCGCCCTCGCCTCGCCGTCGTCCTCGTACCGGACCACCACGGTGACCGGACCGAAGCACTCTTCCAGCAGCAGGTCGTACGCCCCCTCCTCGGTGAGCCGGCTCGCCGGCACGGTGAGGAACCCGGGGCTGACGGTGTGCTCGCCGCCCGGGCCCGGCGTCACCGGGGACTCCACGCCCTCCAGGCCGGCCCGCTCGCGCACCCCGGCGACGAAGTTGTCCCGCATGCGGTGGTCGAGCAGCACCCCGGGCTCGCTGTCACCGACGGCGTCGGCCAGGGATTTCACCAGCCGGTCACCGCCCGTGCCGGACGGCACCAGCACCAGGCCGGGCTTGACGCAGAACTGGCCGGTACCGAGGGTCATCGACCCGGCGAGCCCGCCGCCGATCTCCTCGGCCCGCTCGGCCGCGGCGGCCTCGGTCACCAGGACCGGGTTCAGCGAGCCGAGTTCGCCGTGGAAGGGGATGGGCACGGGACGCGCGGCGGCGGCGTCGAAGAGCGCCCGGCCGCCCCGCACCGAACCGGTGAAACCGGCCGCGGCGACCAGCGGGTGCCGGATCAGCTCGATGCCCGCCTCGAAGCCGTGCACGAGGCCGACGACGCCCTCGGGGATGCCGTGCGCGGCGGCGGCCCGGCGCAGTACCCCGGCGACCAGTTCGGACAGGGCCGGGTGGTCGGGGTGCGCCTTTACGACGACCGGGCAGCCCGCGGCCAGCGCGCTGGCGGTGTCCCCGCCGGCGACGGAGAAGGCGAAGGGGAAGTTGGACGCGGAGTAGACGGCGACGACGCCGAGCGGGACCTTGTAGCGCCGCAGGTCCGGGACGGGCGGGGTCGCGGTGTCGTCGGGGTGGTTGATGATGACGTCGAGGAAGGCGCCCTCGTCGACGATGCCGGCGAAGGCCCGCAGCTGGTAGGCGGTGCGGGCGAGTTCGCCGGTGAGCCGGGCCGGGCCGAGCGCGGTCTCGGCGTCGGCGGTCCCGACCAGGGCTTCCCCGGCCGCCTCCAGGCCCTCGGCGGCCGAGCGCAGGAAGGCGGCGCGGACGGCGCGGTCGGCGAGGGCGCCGTGTGCGGCGCCTGCCGCCCGGACCGCCGCGTCCACCTCCTGGGCCGTGGCCTCCACCGCGACCTGTTCACGCTGCTTCCCGGTGCGCGGGTCGACACTCCAGACTGGTGCTGCTGCCACCGCGGGTCCCTCCAGTTAAGGCCGCATTACGGGGGTCAACCATCAGTCGCGTTCGATATACTGAACGCTGTCTCTGATGATGAATACGCTGCTCGGAGACTATTTCCCGGCGATTGAAGGGGTCAAGCGCGATGTCGGCTGGCGAGACAGGCGGGGCGCAGGTCAAGTCCGCGGTACGGACGGTCGAACTGCTGGAGTACTTCGCCGGCAAGCCCGGTATGCACTCCCTCGCGGCCGTCCAGGAGGCGGTGGGGTACCCCAAGTCCAGCCTCTACATGCTGCTGCGCACCCTCGTGGAGCTGGGCTGGGTCGAGACCGACGCGACGGGCACGCGGTACGGCATCGGGGTGCGCGCGCTGCTGGTCGGCACGTCGTACATCGACGGCGACGAGGTGGTGGCCGCCGCCCGCCCCACCCTGGACCGGCTCTCCGACGACACCACGGAGACCATCCACCTGGCCCGGCTCGACGGCACCAACGTCGTCTACCTCGCCACCCGCCAGTCCCAGCACTATCTGCGCCCCTTCACCCGCGTCGGCCGCCGGCTGCCCGCCCACTCCACCTCCCTGGGCAAGGCCATCCTCGCCACCTGCACCGACGAGCAGGTCCGCGCACTGCTGCCGCAGACGCTGCCCGCCCTCACCGAACACACCATCACCGACCGGGAGAAGCTCATCGAGGAGCTGCACCAGGTCCGGGAGCAGGGGTTCGCGGTCGACCGCGAGGAGAACACGCTGGGCCTGCGCTGCTTCGGCGTGGCGATCCCCTACCGCACCCCGGCGCGGGACGCCATCAGCTGCTCGGTGCCGGTGGCCCGGCTGACGCCCGCCCACGAACAGCTGATCAAGGACGCTCTGTTCGACGCGCGGGACCGGCTGACGCTGGCGACCCGCAGGCTCTGAGCCCCCGGCGCCGGGAACCGCGGTCCCGCGCCGCGTCCGCCGGCCCCGCGCGCCCGCGGGGCCGTAGGCTCGGGCCCCATGAGGATCGTGCTGCGCCCTGTCGAGGACGACGACCTGCCGGTGTTCCACGGGCAGATGACCGACCCGGAGTCCCGGCGGATGGCCGCCTTCGGCCCCGACGACCACGGCGACCGGGCCGCCTTCGCCAGCTGGTGGCAGCGGCTCCGGGCGTCCGACGCCGTGTGCCGCACGGTGCTCGCCGACGGGCGGGTGGTCGGCAGCACGGCCGTCTACGGCGAGCCGGGCGGGCGCGAGGTGACGTACTGGATCGACCGCGCCGACTGGGGCCGGGGACTGGCGACGGCGGCCCTGCGGGCGCTGCTCGCCGAGGTTCCCGAACGGCCGTTGTACGCACGGGCCGCGGCCGACAACGCCGGCTCGCTGCGGGTGCTGGCGAAGTGCGGCTTCCGGGAGACGGCCCGGGCCCGGGGGTTCGCGAACGCGCGGGGCCGGGAGATCGAGGAGATCGTCCTCGTTCTGGAGAGCTGAGCGAGAGCTCCGGCGGAGGGCTGCGCGAGGGGGCGCGGGGATGAACGGGGCATGAGAAAAGGGGGCGTACGGGAACGATTGCCCCGCCCCGCTCGTCTTCCGGGCGGGATGAACAAGACGATCAGGCGGGCGTCCGTCTTCTCGCTGCTGCTCGTGCTCGCTCTGCTGGTCAGGGCGACCTGGGTGCAGTTCTACGACGGCAAGGCCCTCGCGGACGACAACGACAACCGGCGGAACGCGATCGAGACGTACTCGCGGCCCCTGGGGAACATCATCGTGGCCGGGAACGCGATCACCGGCTCGGCCCGGACGAAGGGGAGCGACCTCGCGTACAAACGGACGTACACGGACGGAAGGCTCTACGCGGCGGTGACGGGCTACGCCTCACAGGCCTACGCCCCCACCCAGCTGGAGGGCATCTACCACGACCTGCTCAACGGCACGGACAGCGGACTGAAGACCGTGCTGGACACGGTCACCGGGGAGCGCGCCGAACCGGGCGACGTCATCACGACGATCGACCCGGCCGTGCAGAAGGCGGCCTACCGCGCGCTCGGCGGCAACAAGGGCGCGGCCGTCGCGCTCGACCCGAGGACCGGCCGGATCCTCGCCGTGGTCTCGACGCCTTCGTACGACCCCTCCGCCCTCACCGACGCCAACACCGCCGGCGCCGCCTGGAAGCGCCTCACGGCGGACAAGGAGAAGCCGCTCACCAACCGCGCGCTGCGCCAGCCGCTGCCGCCGGGCTCGACGTTCAAGCTGGTCGTGGCGGCCGCCGCGCTGGAGGACGGGCTGTACCGGAACGTGGACGAGCACACCGACAGCCCCGACCCCTACACGCTGCCGGGCACGGTGCGGGTGCTGGCGAACGAGAACAGGTCGGCTCCGTGCCGGAACGCCCCGATCCGGGTCGCCCTCCAGTACTCCTGCAACAACGTCTTCGGTCACATGGCCGTCCAGCTCGGGCAGGACAAGGTGCGGGCCATGGCCGAGAAGTTCGGCTTCGACGACGACCACCGGGACGTGCCGGTGCGGGCCTACACCAGCGTCTACCCCTCCGGCATGGACAAGGCGCAGACGGCGCTGTCCGGCATCGGCCAGTTCGACGTCACGGCCACCCCTCTCCAGATGGCCATGGTGTCCGCGGCCATCGCCAACGGCGGCAAGCTGGTCTCGCCGCACATGGTGTCGCGGACCACCGACGGCGGCGGTGATGTGGTGAAGAACTACGACGACGAAGCCGGCACCGAGCAGGTCCTCGGCTCCGCCACCGCCGAGCAGCTCCGGTCGGCGATGGAGACGGTGGTGAAGGACGGCACCGGCACGAACGCGCTGATCGACGGGGTGACCGTCGGCGGCAAGACCGGTACCGCCCAGCACGGCGAGAACAACAGCAGGACTCCGTACGCCTGGTTCACGTCGTACGGCACGTCCGACGGCGGCGGCAAGCAGGTCGCGGTCGCGGTGATGGTCGAGCAGTCGGACGCGGCGCGCTCGGAGGTCAGCGGCAACGGACTGGCGGCGCCGGTCGCGAGGGCGATGATGCGGGCGGCGCTGAAGTAGGCGGTCCGCCCGGTGCGTCGGCCCTCTCGTGCGGCGGACCGTGGTGTGCCACAGTCGGGTTCGGCCGGCCACACGATGTCCGGCCCCCCGCACATGGACACGCAAACGATCACTGCTACGCTTCCCGATCTCCGTCCGGGCGCTCCTCCGGACCCTCGCATGTCATTCACATGACACTCACGAAGCCGCACCGAGAAGAGGTCACACCCGTGGGCACGGTCGTGGACGACGACGCCTCCGTGGAGTTCCACGCCTTCTTCGAACGGCACTACGCCGAACTCGCCCGGCTCGCGCACCTGCTGACCGGGGAGGCGGACGCGGCCGACGACCTCGCGGCGGACGCGCTGCTGGCGTTGTGGCACCGCTGGGACCGGGTGCGCGCGGCCGACCACCCGGTGGCGTACGCGCGGGGTGTGGTCGCCAACCTGGCCCGCACCCGGATCCGCGGCGCGGTGCGCGAACGGCGGCGGATCGCGCTCTTCTGGTCGCGCGGCGAGGAGCGGACCGACGGCCCGGACGTCGCCGGCGTGGTGGACGTCCAGGAGGCGCTGCGCAGGCTGCCGTTCCGGAAGCGGGCGTGCGTGGTGCTGCGGCACGCCTTCGACCTGTCGGAGAAGGACACCGCGCTGGCGCTCGGCGTCTCGGTGGGTACGGTGAAGAGCCAGACGTCCAAGGGCATGGCCGAACTCCAGCGGCTGCTCGGCCCGCGGCACGATCCGCGGCGGGTGCACGCGACGATGGCGGCCCGGGGCGGCGAGAACGGAGGAAGGGACCGATGAGGCAGCAGGACGTGCACGACGAGCTGCGCGCCCGGCTGCACGAGGCGGCCGGCGCCCACGAACCCGACCGCGCGCGCATCCTGGCGCGCGTGGAGCGGGGCATGGCCGCGCCGTCCCGGTCCGGCCACCGGGCCGCACGGCCGCCGGTGTCCGGCTGGTTCCGGGTGGCCACCGCCACCGCGGCGGTGGCCGGGGTGCTCGCGGTCGGCGGGTACGCGGTGGCGTCCGCGGTGAAGGACGGACCGCCGGCGCGGCGGACCGCGGCCGCGTCACCGTCCTCCACGCCGGCGCCGGCACGGTCCCCGGACGCGCCGGCCCGGCCGTCCGCCACGGCACGCCCGGCGCCCGGCGGGCCCAGCGCCGGGCCGTCCCGTACGCCGGCGCCGTCCGCTTCCCGCACGCCGGGCGCCACCGTGCCGGCCCGGCCGCCGGCGGCGCGCGCCGAGCAGGACGGCCCGCTGTGGTCGGACGGTTCCGTGGATCCCCACAGCAACGAGTTCTGGGCCCAGAGCGATCTGACCCTGAAGACGGCGGAGCCGCTCACCGCGCTCACCGTCCGGCTGAGGATCGCCCAGACCGGCGGGGTGGCGTCGACGGGTGCCTGGCGCTCCCTCCCCGAGGCGGACTTCAGCCAGAGCGTCGAGGAGCGGGGCGGCTTCCTCGTCTACACCTGGACCCTGAAGGAGGGCCGTACGGTGCCGGCGGGCCGGTGGGTCTTCGCGGGGCAGTACGACCACGCGCGCGGCGGCCGGGACGCGAAGGACGACTCGTACACCATGACGGGCACGGCGGACGGCCACGAGCGGTCCGTGGCCGGCGACTTCGCCCCGCACGGCGCCGGGGACGGCGGCTCCTGAGCCGGGCGGCCGGCATCGAAAACTCTCGGCCGCGATCACCGGCGAGAAGTCGCGCGACCTGACCGGCACGCCGTACCGCCTCGTCGCGGACCGCATCGGCGGCGGCTCGGTGGAGCGCGGCGAGGGACCGACCGCGTTCCGGTCCGACACGCAGAAGAAGTGGTACCTGTTCGTCGACGAGTACGGCCTGCGCGGCTATGTGCCCGTCGGGACCACCGGCCTGGCCTCGGGGAGGTGGACCCCGTCCACCGGCTACGAGTTGCCCGCCGGCCCCCGCCACGGCACGGTGCTGCCGGTGACGGGAGCCGAGTACGAGCGACTGCTCAGGGCGTACGGCTGAGCGGACGCGGGACGGACCGTCAGGAGACGAAGTACGTCGGGTTCGGCAGCTTGTACGTGCGATCCGCGTAGCCGCCGTCCAGGTCCGAGTACTGGTCGCCGAAGTCGGCGACGATGTCGTACCCGAGGTCCTTCTCGATGTGCCTGCGGGTGCCCGCCTTGTACTGCACCGTCGTGCAGGTCCAGGCGCCCGGGGTGGCGCAGTCCTTCAGATAGGCCGGCGGAGCGGCCTTGTCCTTGAGGAACATGTGGTCGGCGTCGAGGTTCACATCGGCGCCGACCTTCTTCAGGTTCGCCACGGCCGCGGCGCGCTGGGCCTCGCCGAGACCGGAGTTGTAGAACACCTCGACGCCCCGGGACGCGGCGTAGCGCACCAGCTCCGGGCTGCCGAAGACGGCCGGGCGGTCGGCGCGGTTGACGTAGTCGGCCCAGGTGGTGCCGTCGTACGTGTAGTTGTAGCGCTTCTCGTAGTCGAGGCTGAGCAGCAGCGTGTCGTCGATGTCGAAGACGACGGCCGGCTTCTCGCCCCGGTGGTGCGCCTTGCGGGCGGCCTTGTCGATGGCGGTCCTGGCATCGGCGTCGATGCGCGCCAGGTCCTTGGCGTACGGGCTGTCGGGGGACGCCTGGTAGACGCCGTGACCGTCCGCGGTGGTGCCGTAGTACGTGTCGATGTCCTTCACCAAGAGGCCTATGTTGTAGGGCTCGTGGGTGGAGTTCGCCGTCGACTGGCCGGCGGTGGCCGCGCCCGCGCCGTAGAGCGCCGCACCGGCGACGACACAGGCGGCGCCGGCGGCGGCCGCCTTGAGGGACTTCCTCATGAATTCTCCGGATCCGGTGGATGAGAGTGATGTACCAGGTCACGCACTGTCTACGCGCATCACACGCGGACGGCGAGCATTTTTACCCGATCGATACGCACACGACGGCGGCCTGACGAACCGTCAAGCTCTCACGGCTCACCTCCCTTGCCACCCCATAACTCCGTCGTTTAACATAAGATTTCGTATTGCAAATAAAATCCCGATCGGCAGATCGTGGTCATACCGTCCTCGGACCGGCGCATTTCTCACTGCACTTGGGGGATTAATTGGGGGGTTTCCGCGTCACCGACCACGACCGGGCCGTACGCATCACCGGAATGAGCTGGACGACGGCGCTCGGGGACGGCCTCGACGAGGTCTGGCGGCATCTGAGGGACGGCCGCGCCGGGATCCGGCCCCTCCCGGGCGACGGCCCGCTGCCCGCGCCCGCCGCCGCCCTCCTGACGGACGGCGCTGCGGACGGCGCCCCGTCCGGGCGTCAGGTACGGCTCGCCGTGACCACCGCGTCCGCCGCCCTGCGCGACGCCGGCTGCCCGGCCGGGGACGTCGACACCCTCGTCCTCGGCAGCAGCCTCGGCCCCCACCTGGACGACGCCGCCGAGACCCCGCCGCACGCCCTGACCGCCGCCGTCGCCCGGCAGTTGGGCGTGGCCCGGTCCGTGTCGGTGAGCACCGCCTGTTCCTCCGGCGCCGACGCGGTGCTGACCGGGGCGGCCCTGCTCACCCGCGGCGAGGCCGAACGCTGCCTGTGCGGCGGCATCGATCTGCTGACCGCGGGCAAGCTCCTCGGCCACCAGGCGCTCGGCACCCTCTCCGCCTCCGGCACCGTCCGCCCCTTCGACACCGGCCGCGACGGCACCCTCTTCGGCGAGGGTGCCGGCTTCCTGCTGCTGGAGACCCCGGCCGCCGCCGCGGCCCGCGGCGCCCGCGTCCTGGGCGAGCTGGCCGGCTGGGGCGCCTCCAACGACGGCACCGGGCCGACCGCACCCGACGAGACCGGAGCCGGCGCGGTCCTCGCCGTCCGGCGCGCACTGGCCCGGGCCGGGGCCCGCCCCGCCGACATCGCCGTGGTCAACGCCCACGGCACCGGGACCCGCGCCAACGACACGGCGGAGGCGGCCTGTTACCGCACCGTCTTCGGCACCGCCCCGCACCCGGTCGTCTTCGCCACCAAGCCCGCCCTCGGCCACACCCTCGGCGCCACCGGCGCCCTGGAGGCCATCGCCCTGCTCCTCGCGCTGCGCCACGGCAGCGTGCCCCCGGTCCTGAACACCCGAGCCGTCATGCCGGAGCTGACCGTGCCGCTGGCGGCCGGCGCCGGCCGCGAGGTCACGGGCTCCCTGGGTATCAGCCTCACCCTGGGCTTCGGCGGTTTCAACACCTGCCTGGTCCTGTCGGCCCCGGAAGGGAGCACCGCGTGAACCACACCCAGTGGTGCCCCGAGGGCGCCGTGGTCACCGGCGCGGCCGCCGTCGAGGCCGACGACCCGGGTACGGTCCGGCGCCGGATCGCCGGGGTCTACGCCGACCCGGTGGCCTGGCTGCTGGCCGAGGCGGTGGCGGCCGCCCTGGCGGAGTGCGGGGACGCCGCACCGGACCGGCCCGCCGAGGTGGGCCTGATCGGGGTGAGCGAGCACGCCACGCGGCACACCCTGCGCGCGCTCGCCGACGCCGTCCCGCGCGGCCGGCTCTCCCCCATGCGGTTCGCCGGCGCCGGACCGGGCTCCCTGGCCGGCACGGTCTGTTCCGCGTTCGGCTTCCACGGCCCGGTGTCGATGCTGCCCATGCCGCTCGCGGCAGCCGTGGCACCGGCCCGAGCCCTGTGCGGCGACTGGCTGTTCGGCGACCCGCCCGGCGCGGCACACGTCCTGGTCGTCACCCACACCACGACCGACGAAGGCAAGCACCGGGCGCACTGCCTGGTCGTCAGTGGGCCGGCGCCCACGCGGAGGCCCCGGAGAACATGACCGCCCAGAACATGACGGAACAGCACCTCGACCCCACCGTGGTCGCCGACTTCCTCACCCGCACCGAAGAGGTGTCGCCCACCGAGGACCCGCCGGAACTGTCCGCGCTGGTGGACCGGTTCGCCGCACTGCCCGCCCCGCCCGGCGCGGTCGTCGTCATCGCCCTGCCCAACGGCTCCCGCGCCCTGCGGTTCTTCTTTGCCGTCTCCCTCGCCGGGCACACCCCCGTGCTGCTGTCCCCCTCGACCCCGGCCACCCGGGTCCGTGAGGTGGCCCGCGAGCTGGGCGCCTGCGCGCTGGTGCGGGCGGCGGTCAGGACCGAGGGCGTCACCGGCGTCACCCGCGCCGGCGGCGCCGACATCGGCGTCTTCACCGACTGGCCGTACCGGCACCACGGGCCGGGCCACGTCGTCCTGATGAGTTCCGGCACCTCCGGCATGGCCACCGGCTGTCTGCACCGGATGGACGCCCTGCTGCGCAACGCCCGCCGCCACAGCGGTTCCATCGGTCAGCGGCCGGCCGACACCGCGCTGGTCAGCCTGCCCGTCTACTACTCCTTCGCGCTGGTGGCCCAGGTCCTCGGCGGGCTGGTCAGCGGCTCCCGCCTGGTCATGGCGGGACCGCCGTTCTCGGTGGCCGACCACCTGGAGACGGTCACCGCCCGGGGCGTCACCCTGTCCTCCCTCACCCCGAGCCTGGTGAAGTCGGTCGTCGCCGCGGGCGGTGAACTGCCCCCGCCGCTGCGCACGCTCACCGTCGGCGGCCAGGCCCTCGACCCGTCGTACGTCTCCCGGCTGCTCAAGCTCAACCCGGAGCTGGGCCTGTACGTGACCTACGGTCTCACCGAGGCCGGACCGCGCGTGTCCACGCTCGCCGCGCACCGCGAACCACCGCACCGGCACGGCTCGGTCGGGCTGCCCCTGGCCGGCGTCGAGGTCCTCACCCGCCCCTGCGGCACCGGGGAGCGGGAACTGCTGGTGCGCTCCGACACCGTCTACCGGCGCCGGGTCGGCGAGCCGGCGCCGTCCAAGCGCGGCGACCTGATCGAGCCGGACCTGCTGGCCACCGGCGACATGGGGCACGTGGACGACGACGGGTACGTGTACGTCCACGGCCGCTCGTCGGACTTCGCGGTGGTGCGCGGCGAGAAGGTGTCCACCGCGACCGTGCGCCGGGCCGCCGAGTCGCTGCCCGGCGTGGTCCGGGCGGCCACCAGGATCGCGGGCGACGACGACTCCGCGGTGGTGGAACTCGACGTCTACACGGACGCCGCCGTACCCCCCACGGAGGCGGAGCTGCGGCGGCACCTGCGGTCCCTGCTGACCCGCAGCGAACTGCCGCTGACGGTCCGCGTCCGGCACCTGCGCGCGGGCGAGCACCACAAGTGACGGCGCCGGAACCGCTCACCCTGTACTGCGTGCCGCACGCCGGCGGCTCCGCCCGCAGCTTCGTGCGCTGGCGGCGCGAGCTGCCGCCGGGGCTGCGGGCGCTGCCGCTGGAGACCGCGGGCAAGGGCCTGCGCTCCCGGGAACCCGGGCCGGCGACATTGCGGGAGGCCGCCGCCGACCTCGCCCACCGCGTCGACCCACCTGGCCGGTACGCGCTGTTCGGCCACAGCATGGGCGGCCTGCTGGCCTACGAGACCGCCCTCGCCCTGCACGCGCTCGGCCGGCCGGCCCCCGCGTTCGTCGTCGTCGCCGCGACCCGCCCGCCGCATCTCCTCGGTGACTCCCCCTACGGCCCGTTGCTCACCCTGGGCCGCGACGACGCCCTCCTGGACGCGCTCGCCGACCACGGCCGGATTCCGCCGGAGGTACGCCGGTCCCCGATGCGGCACCAGTTCGTACCGGTCATCCGCGGCGACCTCGCGCTGGTCGCCGGGCACCGCCCCGACCCCGTGCCCGAGCCGCTTCAGAGCGACCTCGTCAGCTGGTACGGCACCGGCGACCCCGACACCCCCGCGGAGGTGATGGCCGGCTGGCGGCCGTACACGCGCCGCGGACACCGCGTGGAGGGCTTCGAGGGCGGCCACTTCTTCCCGCACGAGCGCTTCGAGGAGGTCACGTCGCGCCTCCTGGACCTCGCCCACCGGCGAGCGGACCGCTGACCCGGGACGAGGGACCCGGGACCCGGGACGAGGGGCGGGCCACCGTCCGGCCGGGCACCGCGCCGGACGGATCACCGGCGGCCCCGGAACGGCGCCGAGCGGCCACCGGCCGCCCCGGAGGCGCGCCGCGAGGACCACCGGCGGACCGGGGAACCGCGGCAGCGAGCGGGCCGCCGCCCCGGGTGGGGTGGCGGCCCGCTCGTCCGTACGGCCGGGTCAGTGCTGCACCGGGCAGCCGCTCCCGCCGCCGCGCACCGGGGCGTCGGTGTCGTGCCGGGTGCCGAGCAGCCAGTAGGCCTCCTCCGCCGCCCGCCACAGCTCCGGGAACAGCGTCAGCTGGGAGCGGGCCTCCAGCGTGGCCAGTGACCGGCCGCCCAGGCTCTGCGGCAGTCCGGCCGCGTCCGTCTCGGCGCTCTCCTTGCGCAGACCGGGCTGGCCGCCCAGCTGGGACCACACCATGATCAGGTGATGCTGCTTCCAGCCGAGGACACTGCCGTCCAGCCGCAGCATCGCCTCGCGGACCAGGGCCAGGGCCTGCGCCTGCGGCGAACCGGGGCCGGTGTAGCCGTCGTCCTGCTGGGCGATCACGTCCTGGAGGGAGAGCCCGGCGCGTTCCACCGCCTGCTCGTAGGCCTTCCACACCGGCCGGGCCACGCGCCGCAGGTTGCGGTAGCCGGGCGAGTCCAGTCCGGTGGCGTCCTCGGGCAGGGCGTTGCGCATCATCAGCAGACCGTGCTGCGGCAGGTGGTCGGTGATCAGCCGCACCGCCTGCACGGTGATCTCGCTCAGCGCGGTGGCCCGGTCGAACAGCCGTACCGCCTGCGCGTGGCGGTCATGGTCCAGGTGGGTGAGGGCGCGGCGCAGCTCGTAGTGGACCTGCACCCAGGCGTACTCGGTGATCAGGTGCGCCACCTGGAAGAAGCGCTGGTCGGGGTGTTCGGTCTCGCTCTCCGGGACCAGCGCGCCGAGGGCCTCGGTGAGGTGCAGGACGCTCTCGTAGTTGCTGCCCCGGTCGAAGTCGTACGACAGCAGCGCGTTGGGCTCGTCGGGGTTCAGCGAGCGCTTCACCGTGTCCCTCCCTCGGTGAACTCGATCAGCCAGTGACCGGGCAGTTCGAACTTCCGCGCGTCCGTGAGGGTGAGGCCCACCGCGGCGCCGAGGGCGCGCAGGTCGTCCTGGCTGCGCTCGCGCCCGCCGAGCAGCACCAGCATCAGCAGGTCGGCGTAGCTCGCCATCACCGGATCCTTGCCGCTGTCCAGCAGCCGCTCCACGACGACGACCCGGCCGCCGGGTTCCAGGGCCTCGGCGCAGCGGCCGAGGATGCGGCCGGCGTCGCGGTCGCTCCAGTTGTGGAGGGTGTTGGCGATCAGGTAGACGTCGCCGCCGGCCGGCATCGGGTCGAAGAAGCTGCCCGCCACCAGTTCGCAGCGGGCGGCCACCGGGGACACCGTCCCCCTGGCCTCCTCGACCACGCTCTCCAGCTCCAGCAGCGTGCCCCGCAGCGCCGGGTGCTCGGTGAGCAGCCTCAGCAGCAGGGAGCCGTTGCCGCCGCCGACGTCGACCACGTGCCGGACACGGGACCAGTCGTAGATGCGGGCCAGCTCGGGCACGAGCCGGCCGGCGATGCGGGCGATGCCCGCGTTGAACGACTTCTCGATGTCCGGGTGGGCCTCCAGGTCCGCCCAGAAGGGCCGGCCGTGCGCCTGCTCGTACACCGGCGCGCCGGTGCGTACGGCGTCCATGAGCAGCCCGATGGCCGGCTCGAACCGGGCCTCCATCGCCCGGCCGGGGTCCTCGTAGTCCAGCCAGCGGCGCAGGTTGCTCGGGTGGTCGCCGAGCAGCACCCGGCCCACGTCGGTCAGTTCGTAGGCCGTCTCCGCGCCCTTCGGGGTCTCGGTCCGCGTGAACAGGCCCAGCAGGCTGACGTAGTGCAGGACGCGGCCCAGGGACTGCTCGTCGGTGCCGGTCTCGGCGGCCAGGGCGGACACGGTCCGGTGCCCCTGCTCCACCAGGTCGGGCAGGCGCAGGGTCGCGGTCACACGCATGGCGGTGGGCGTGAACCCGGAGCCCAGCGCCAGGATCGTGTTCAACGGGTCTTGACGGAACACGCGATTGCTCCTTGTCGTTCTCGTTCAGCGTTTTCGCCGGGCGTCCCCGAGAAATCCGGGAGGTCTTTCAGGGGTTTTCCTCGATCTCGTCGAGGGCGTCGAGGAACCGGACGAGGTCTTCCTGGGTTCCGAGCGACGTGCGCAGGTATCCGGGAAATCCGAACAGTCCGGCATTGCGAACGAGAATTCCGTGGTCGGTGGCGAGCCGGTCCTGCGCGAGCGCGCAGTCCCGGGCGGCGACCGCGACGAAGTTGGTGACGGAGGGCAGGTGGGCGCGCCCGCGGCGGTCCAGTTCCGCGGTGAACCAGCGGCGCCGCTCGGCGGTGGACCGGCGCACCCCGGCCACGAAGTCCTGCTCGCCGAGGGCGCCGAGGGCCGCCGCCTGGGCGAGCCGGTTCACGCTGAACGGCAGGGCGCGCAGCGTCTGCCGCAGTACGGCGATCAGCGCGGGCCGGCCGACGGCGTAGCCGACGCGCAGCGCGGCCAGTCCGTAGGCCTTGGAGAAGGTGCGCAGCGCGAGCAGCGGCGCGTCCCCGTCCAGCAGGTCGCGGGTCTGCGGGGCGTCGGGGCCGGCGAACTCCATGTACGCCTCGTCGAACACCAGCGGGACCCCGCTGCGCGCCGCGGCCTCGGCCAGCGCGGTCAGTTCCTCGCGGGTGTGGGCCGCGCCGCTGGGGTTGTGCGGGTTGCAGAGGTAGCCGATCCCGTGCCCGGGCAGCCGCGCGGCGAACGCCTCCACGTCGACGTCCGTACCGGCCGGCTCCACGGCGGTGCAGCCGCGTCCGGTCAGGTCCAGGCAGGTGCGGTAGCCGGGGAACGTGCCGTCGGTGACGAGGCCGGGGCGGGTGCGGTCGCCGAGGGTGAGGGCGGTGGCCAGGACGAGTTCGTCACTGCCGTTGGCGACGGCGATGTGGTCCGGGGTGACGTCCCAGTGCTCGGCGAGGGCGTGGACCAGGTCGTGGCGCTCGGGGTCCGGGTAGACGCTCACCCGGGCCAGCTCGCGCTCGGCCGCCCGCAGGGCCGCCTTGGCCGCGCCGTAGGGGCTTTCGCCGAGGTGCAGGCGGATCAGGTCGTCGGCCCCGGCGACGCGTGTGTTGAACGGCGATCCGGGACCGGCGGGTGCCGCGCTGCCGTCGGCGGCGGCGGGGGGCCGGGTCACCGGTGGTCGCCCAGCAGGACACCGAAGCAGTAGCTGCCGACCTCGGCCTCCAGGGTCAGGAAGCAGTGCTCGCTGCCGGCCGGGATGCGCATCACGGCGGGTGAGAGCAGTTCGTGCCGTACGCCGTCGAGCTGGACCTCGATGCGGGCCCCGCCCTTGTTGGGGGACACCAGCAGGTACAGCTCGTCCACCGGGTGGGTGTGCGGCGCGGCGACGGGCTTGCCGATCAGCCCGGTCAGTTCCCCGCCGGCGAGCTGCACGGGCAGGCCCCCGAACATGTCGGCGGTGAGGTAGAAGGGCGCGGGCTGGTGGTGGCCGGCCACGGCGAGCGGGATGGGCAGGTCCCCGATGATCTCGGCCTCGCCCGGACGTCGGTCGCTCATCACTGGGCCTCCAGAACGAAGAGGTAGGTGTGCGGGGCGCCGAAGGGGACGGTCCGGCGCAGGTGCAGGCCGCCTTCGCGGAAGAGGTTCTCGTACTCCTCGCGCGTGTAGATCGGGACGCCCATCAGGGCGTGCGCCAGCTCGAAGCCGCTGGAGAACACCGGCAGGGTGTCACCCTCGCCGCGCGGGCGGACGGTGGTGTCGCCGAGCAGGAAGGTGTGCGCGTGCGGGAAGGCCTTGCGCAGTGCCGGGATGACGTCCCCGCGCGTGCGGGGGTCGACCAGCAGGTCGTGCAGGAACATGAAGCTCATCGCGACGTCGACCTCGTCGGCGCCCTCGATGCGGCGGCCCCGGAACAGGACGTCGAGGACGTCGGCGCAGATCGGCTGGACACGGTCGGTCAGGCCGTGGCGTGCGACGGTGCCGGCGGCCAGCCGTGTGGCCGACGCGCTGATGTCCAGGCCCAGTCCGCGGGCGCCGGGGCGGGACTTCACCAGACGGCAGACGCGCTCGCTGATGCCGCTGCCGAGGTCGGCGAGGACGGAGAAGTCGAGTGCGGCGCACTGCTCGTCGAGGATGTGCCGCATGAGCGCCAGATCGGCCTGGGCCGAGCCGAGCGCCACCATGCCCTCGTCGCGCAGGAGGTCGGTGCCGAAGACGCGTTCTCCGCGCGCGAGGGACGCGGCGTTCGCGAACACGTCGTGGTATCCGCCGACCCCCCAGGTGAAGAACCCTATCTTCCGGCGGAGTTCGTCCCAGGCGGGGGTGGGTGCGACCGTGTCGCCGGCCAGGACGAGATACCCGAATGTCTCCGCGGCGGACAGCAGCCGGCGCAGCACGGTTTCGTCCAGCTGTCCCGCCCGGCAGTAATCCGGGATGTCGAGCCGGCCGTTGTCGTCGAACCAGGTGAACAGGCCCAGTTGTGCCAGGGCGAAGACGACGTTGGTGGAGATGAATCCGTTGAACGCGGTGTCGGCGTCGAGCGGGGTCTTCGCGCCTCCCCGCCAGTCCGCGGGGAGGAGAACACCGTCGCTTGCCTCTTGGATGCCGTCGCGGGAAACGGGAGCGGTCACGAGAAGAGCCTTCCTGATTCAGTCGGGGCCGATGGCATCCCGGCCGGGGCTGACGACTTTCCGGTCGGAGCCGGCGACAATGCGGTCGGTGCCGGCGACTTTCCGGTCTCGGTGCCGGCCGATCACGCGAGGGGCGACGTGGTGGCGATACGTTCCACGGCAGCCGCCAGTTCGCGCACGGTGGGGTGGTCGAAGAACAGCCGGTTGGGCAGGCGCACACCGAGTTGCCGGCGGAGCCGGATCAGTACCTGCGCGGCTTTCAGGGAATGGCCACCCGCTTCGAGGAAAGGGGTGTCGTCGTCGAAGTCGTCATGCCCGAGTACGTCGGTCCAAGCGGCTCTGACCTGGTCGGTCATCGTCGGTGCGGGCGTGCGGGCGGACGCGTCGGATTGTGCGGCGGAATGCGGTTCCGGGCGTGTTCTCACACCATCGTCGGTCAAAGGGAATTCCCCCGTGTCATCGCGGCTCGCGGTTCATCGCCCCGGATACGGCGCACCGTGGAAGGGCGGCGCGCAGGGGCGTGACTGTATGCGCTTTCTCTTCTTGATCCCCCGTGGAAACAGACGCACAACCGGTGGATCAAACCGGTTCGGTCCCCGAGCCGAATGCTCGCCGTGGTGGCCAGATTGCCGTTGTCGGAGCGTAGGCAGCGGTCATCGGGCCAGTCAAGGGTCGTTTGTCGGCCACACTCCGTCGTACCGACTCAGGCCAAATGATCGATCCCCGAGTCATCGGCCCGCGCGCGGCGCGCACACCGGCCATCCGTTGGCCGAAAAGCTGGTTGACGGCTAAAAGTTGACGCCCTTACAGTCTGAGTCGTTTGTGAACGCAGTATTTCAGCATCGCATTCGACGGTGATCTGGATCCGGCGTGACAGGGGGAATCATGTACGCCGCTACGGGGGAGTACGCGTCGGCCGGTCGGCCGCGTGCACACGTCGACGGAGTCGCTTCCGAACTCCGTTGAGAATCATGGTTTCGGCCGCCTGACCCGCGACCGCCGGACCCTTCAGGGCTGTAGCCGGCCTTTTCGTTTCACGTTCTACTTTCCTTCGTCCGGTGTCCCTTTCGGCTGCCCGCCGTGCGCGGTCGGGCCGCGCGGGGCACCGGTGTTCTCACGAGACGCTCCGGGAAACGTGTTGAGGCATGCGATTCTGGGCGCCGGCGGAGTGGGGCTCGCCCTCGGGGCGGCCCTGGCCCGCGGCGGCCACGACGTCACGCTGGTGATGCGGGAGTCCACCCGGGCCCGCTACTCCGGCGTGATCGACGTCCACAGCAGACTGCGCGGCGACCACTGTGTGCCGGTCCGCGCGGTGGACCGGCTCGACGAGCCGGTCGACGTCCTGTGGGTGACGGTGAAGGCACCGGCACTCCAGGCCGCCCTGTCCCGGACCGGTCCGGGCACGCTGCCGGGCGCGGTGGTGCCGTTGCTCAACGGGCTCGACCACCCCGCCCTGCTGCGGGAGCGGTTCGGCGCCCGCCAGATCGTCGGCGCGATCCGCGTCGAGGCGGAGCGCACGGGGCCCGGCCGGGTGACGTGGAACTCCCTGTTCGCCGAGGTCAGCCTGGCGGCGGACGAGGACGCGCCGGCCGTGCTCGCCGGCGTCACCGCGGCCCTCGCGGACGCGGGCATCGGCTGCGCCACCGAGCCGGACCCGGCCGGCGTCCTGTGGCGCAAGCTGGTGCTCCTGCTGCCACTGGCCCTGGCCACCACCGCGGCGGACGGCCCCCTGGGCGCCGTCCGCCGGCAGCCCGAGCTGGCGGCGCTGCTGCGCGGCGCGGCGCGCGAGGCCTGTGCCGTCGCGGCGACCGAGGCCGTCACCGTCGACGAGCCGGACCTGCTGCACACCCTCGCCACCCTGCCCGGCCGGACGGACACCTCCCTGCACCGGGACGTGGCCGCCGGTGTCCGGCCGACCGAACTCGCCGCGCTCACCGAGCCGGTACTGCGCCGCGCCCGGGACCACGACCTGGCCCTGCCGGCGATCACCGAGCTGGCACGCCGGGCCGCGGAGCGGGAACGGCACGCCGAGGCCCTCGCACCGCACCGATCCACCTACAGCAAGGGAGAAACGCCATGACCGTCGGTTCGGGCGAGCAGCAGGCCGAGACCCTGGAAGCGACGCTGAAGGAGATCCTGGTCGAGGACCTCTTCCTGGACGTGCCCGCGGAGCGCATCGGGGACGACGACGGACTCCAGGACGTCCTGGGGCTGGACTCCCTCGGCTTCGTGGAGCTGCGCGCCCAGTGCGAGCAGCGCTTCGGTGTGACGATCACGGACGCCGAGTTCACCCCGGTCCACTTCCGCTCCGTCCGCACGGTCGCCGGCCTGGTGCGCACCCTGCGGGCGGACGCGGCCGGCGAGCACGTGGCGGTCCCCAAGTGAGGACACCGGCCTCCTCCGAGCAACTGGACGTCTGGCTCGCCTGCCAGCGCGAACCGGATTCCGACCGCTACAACGTCACGGTCGACCTGGAGTTCGTCCCGGGCGTCGACGTACCCGCGCTGCGGGCCGCCCTCGGTGACGTGCTGCGGGCGCACCCGGCGCTGCGCGGTTCCTTCTTCACCGAGGGCGGCGAGCTGTGGCGCGGCACCGAGGCGGAGCCGCCCCTGGCCTTCGTCATCGACCGGCTGCCGGGCCGCTACGACCGGGCGCAGGCCCTCGCCCGCGCGGTCGTCGCCGGCCGCGCGCCCTTCGACCTCGGCACCGCGCCCCTGCTGCGGGCGGTCCTGCTGACCGGGGACGGCGGCGCCCTGCTGGCCGTCACGATGCATCACATCGTCTCCGACGGCTGGTCCAGCCGGATCATCGCCGAGGACCTGGTGGCGGCATACCGGTCCCGGGCGGCGGGTGAGCCGGGTCCCGCACCACGCCCCGCGCCGGACACCGAGGACCGGAGCGACCCGGAGACCGGCGACCGGGCCGGCACGGACACGGAGGCGGACGCGGAGGCCGAGGCCGAGGAGTACTGGGCCACGGCCCTGCACGACGCCCCCGCCTCCCTCGCGCCGCCGCACGACCTGGTGCCCGGGGACGGCTTCCCCGGGCCCTCGGGCCGGGTGGAGGTGCGGCTGCCGGACGAGGTGGCCTCGGGCGTCCAGGCCCTGGCCGCCGCCGGCCGCGGCTCCCCCGCCGTGGTGGTCCTGGCGGCCTGGTCGGTGCTGCTGCACGCGTGGGCGGGCGAGTCCGAGGGCGTCCTCGGCATGGTGTTCGCCGGCCGCCGGGACGCCGACGCCGAGCGCGTCGACCTGTTCAGCCGGGTCCTGCCGCTCCGCGACCGGCTGGATCCCGGGGACAGCTTCGCGGACGTGACCGCCCGGCTGCGCGAGCGGATGCTCGACGCCATGGAGCACGCCCATCTGCCGGTGCGGCGGCTGCGCGAGATCCGCAGCGCCCGGTCGGACGGCCCGGGCGCCGAGCGCACGGCGTTCATGTACACGCCCGCCTACGAGGACGAGTGGCGGGCCGGCGGGGTCACCGTCCGCCGTTTCGACCATCCGGACGAGACGACGAAGTACGAGTTCTCGGTCAACGTGCTGGAGGGTTCGGCCGGTACCCGGCTGTGCGTCTACTACGACACCGCCCGTTACCGGCGCGCCACCGCCGAGCTGTTCGCCGAGGAGCTGCGCGAGCTGCTGGCCCGCGCGGTGGCCGCCCCGGGCACCTCCTGCGGCGACCTGCTCGCCGAGTGCGACCCGGGCCTGTCCCGGGTCGCCGCACACGGTGCGCCCGTCACCACACCGGCGCCCGGCATTCCCGCGCTGGTCCTGCGGCACGCGGCCGACCGCCCGGACGCGGTCGCCGTACGCCACGGCGACCGCGTCCTGACCTACGGCGAACTCGGCGCCCGCGCCAGGGAAGTGGCCGGCCGGCTGCACGAGCGGGGCGTCGGGCCCGGCGACACCGTGGCCCTGCTGCTCCCCCCCGGCCTCGACACCCCGGTGTTCTGGCTGGCCTGCGCCCTGGCCGGGGCCGCCTACCTGCCGCTCGACCCGGCCTACCCCGAGGCCCAGCTCCAGCTGATCGTGAACGACGCCCGCCCGGCCGTCCTCGTCGTCGACCCGGACTGCGGGCACACCCTCGACGTGCCCCACGACACCGCCGTACGGCTGGACGACATATCGGCGCGGACGGGCGGCCCGGCCGCGCCCGAGATCCCTCACGACGACGCGGCGACCCTGTGCGTGCTCTACACCTCCGGTACGACCGGCCGGCCCAAGGGCGTCGTCCTGCCGCACCGCGGGCTGGCCCGGCTCCTCCAGCGGCCCGACTTCATCCCGTTGGACGAGACGGACGTGGTCGCGCAGCTGTGCCCGCTCAACTTCGACGGCGCCAGCTACGAGATCTGGGGCGCGCTGACCCACGGCGCCGAACTGGTCGTGCTCGACAAGCACCTGGTGCTCAGTCCCCGGGAGATGCGTACGGTCGTCCGCACGCGGGGGGTGACGACCCTGCTGGTGACGACACCGCTGCTCAACCGGATCATCGAGGACGCCCCGGACACGCTCCAGTCGCTGCGGCGCGTCTACTTCGGCGGTGAGCTGATCTCCGTGCGGCACATGCGCCGCGCCCTGCGCTGGAGCCGTCCCGGGGTGCTGCTGCACAGCTACGGCCCCACCGAGAACTCCTTCACCTCGACATGGTTCGCGATCACCGATGTCGCCGCGGACGCCCGCACCGTCCCCATCGGCCGCCCGGTGCCCGGCACCGAGGTGCGGGTCGTGCAGGAGGGCGGCATCCGGCCGGTCCCGCGCGGTGTGCCCGGTGAACTCCTGCTGGGCGGTGCGGGCCTGGCCGACGGCTACCTGAACGCGCCGGAGCTGACCGCCGGCCGCTTCGTCACCGACGGCACCACCCGGCTGTACCGCACCGGCGACCGGGTGCGGTGGACGCCGGACGGGCTGCTGGAGTTCATCGGCCGCAACGACAACCAGGTCAAGATCCGCAGTCAGCGCGTCGAACTCGGCGAGGTGGAGGCCGTGCTGGACGCCCATCCGGCCGTGGAGTCGGTCTTCGTCACCACCCGCGTCAACGGGCGCGGCGAGAAGGAGATCGTCGCCTACGCGGTCGCCGCGCCCGGCACGGACGCCGACGGGCTCGGCCGGCACGCCCGGCTGCGGCTGCCCGCCTTCGCCGTTCCGAGCCATCTGGTGCTGGTGGACGAGCTGCCGCTCACCCCGACCGGCAAGATCGACCGGCGCCGGCTGCCGGACGTGGACCGAGGGGAACACGCCCCGCAGCCCGCCCCCGCCGCACCGCCCCCGGCCGCCCCGGCCGCGGCTCCCGGCCCCGCCTCCCTCCTGGACGGCGTACGGGCGGCCTGGCGGGCGGTGCTGGGGCACGGCGGTTTCGGTTCCGACCGCAACTTCTTCGAGGCGGGCGGCCATTCGCTGCTGCTGGTGAAGCTGCGCGAACAGCTGAGACTGGCGACCGGCGCCGACGTACCGGTCATCGACCTGCTGCGGCACGTCACCGTCCAGGACCAGGCCCGGCTGATCGCCACCGCACACCGGTCCACGGCCGTCCCCGCGCCCGCGCCCGCCGAGGCGGCCGCACCACGGCAGCCCACGCCGCGCACGCCGCCCGCGTACGCGGCACCGGAGCGGCGGTCCGGGACGGACGGGACCGGGCACCACGTCCTCGCCCTGTCCGCCGCCACCGCTCAGGCCCTCGCCGCGGCCAGGGAGCGGCTGGCCGCCTACCTGGAGGCGGACCCGCGGGTGGCGCTGGCCGACGTCGCGCACACCCTGGACCGGGGCCGGGAGCGGTTCGCGCACCGGTTCGCCGTGGTGGCGGCCGGCCGGGAGCAGGCGGTACGCGCCCTGCGCGACGGTGTCGGCCACCCGGCCGCGCCGCCCGTCCCGGGACCGGCCCCCGCCGTGGTGTTCGCGTTCACGGAAGCCGGCGACGGCACCACCGGCGCCCTCACGCGGCAGGTGCGCCTCGCCGGCCGGTTCGCCCGGTGGGGGGTGACCCCGGCGGCGGTGCTCGGCGCCGGCCCGGGCCGGATCGCGGCGGCCGTGGTGAGCGGGGCCCTCGGGGCCGAGGAGGGCCGCCGGTACGCGGCCGACGAGTCCGGGACCGCACCCCTGCCCGGCCGCCCCCGCGTGCTGTGGAGCACCGCGCTCGGCCCGGTCACCCCCGACGGGCCCGCCCCGCGGCAGGCGCACCTGGCCACCGAGGCCGAACCCGCCAAGTTGCTCCAGGTCGCCCGCGACCAGCTCGGCGAGGTGGCCGTCCTGGAGCTGCCGGCGACGGACCTGGACGACGAAGCCCTGCTCAGGGCCCTCGCGGCGCTGTGGTGCCAGGGCGTCGGAGCGCGGCTGACCCCGGAGGGTCCGGCCCGCCGGCTGCGGCTGCCCGGCCACCCCCTGTCCTGGGCACCCGCCGCCCGCGCCGACCACTCGTGAACATCCCCGAAGGAAGGTCCGCATGCCGCACGTACGTGGCGAAGCCGCCGTTCTCGTCGAGCCCGGGCGCCTGGAGGTGGCGGACGTCGCCTTCCGGGAGCTGTCCGAGGACGAGGTGCTGGTCCGCAACACCGTGGCCGCCATCTGCGGCAGCGATGTGCACCGGGTGCGCGCCGAGTCCCCGTTCTTCCGGGACATGCGGGACCATCCCTACCCCTGCCCGGCGGGGTACCCGGGGCACGAGGGCGTCGGTCAGGTCGTGGAGAGCCGGTCGGCCCGGTTCGCGCCGGGCGACCTCGTGCTGACCGTGCCGAACCACGCCTACATGGCGTCGTTCGCGCGCTACCAGACCATCGCCGGCCGGTTCCTGCTGCCGCTGACGGACACCGGCTCGCCGACCGTCCATCTGATGGCGCAGCAGCTCGGGACCGTGGTGTTCGCGTTGAAGCGGTTCTGGCCGGAGCCGGTGCCCGAGGGCCGGACGGCCGCCGTCGTCGGCGTCGGCTCCGCCGGCCTGCTGTTCCTCCAGATGCTCAAGCACCGCGGCTTCGAGCGGGTCGTCGCGGTCGACCTGGAGCCGGGACGGCTGGCGGTGGCGCGCTCGCTCGGCGCGGACGCCACCGCGCACGTGCCGGGGCAGAGCGCCGAGGAGGTCGTCATGGAGCTGACCGGCGGCGCCGGCGCCGACCTGGTGATCGAGGCGGCCGGCACCGACGGGGCGCGCGAGCACGCGATGCGGATGGTCGGGCAGCGGGGCCGGCTGGGCTTCTTCGGCATGCCCGAGGACTACGACATGCGCATCCCGTACGCCCACCTCTTCGTGCGCAACGCGCAGTTGATCCACGCGGTGGGCGGCGCCCAGCTGGAGCCGGGGCTCGCCTCCTTCCGCACGGCCCTGGACCTGATCGGGAGCGGCTCGATCCACGTCGCCGACCACATCACCCACACCTTCGACATCAAGAACATCGCCGACGCCTTCGACCTGGCGCAGCACCGCGGGGACGGGGTCGTCAAGGTCGCGCTCACCTTCGACTGAGGCAGGCTCGCATGTCAGAACTCTCCAAGCGCTCCGACCCGGTGGCCGTCATCGGCGTGGGCGGACGCTTCGCCGAGGCGCCCGACGTCGAGGCGTTCTGGGACAACCTCGTCGCGGGCCGCGACTGCTTCCGGCGGGAGCCGGTGCCGGTCGTGGAGGACCTGGGCGGGGACCGGCTGCGCGTCCACTCCTGGGGGTTGGCGCCGCACCGGGACGCCTACGACAGCGCGCTCGTCGGTGCCGAGGGCCTGGACCCGCAGCACGGCATCCTCCAGGAGTCGCTGTGGCAGGCGGCGGAGGACGCCGGGGTGCGGCTGTCGGCGATCGCCGACCGGACCGCCGTGTACGCCGGCTGCGCGCGCACCAAGCACGTGCCGCGGGCCGCCTTCGACGACGTGGTGCGCGTCGACCCGACCTTCGCCGGGCCCTACTTCTCCTACCTCCAGGACCTGTGGGGCGAGTCACTGATGCTGGACTCGGCGTGCGCCACCTCGGCCGTCGCCGTCCATCTGGCCTGCCAGAGCCTGCGGGCGCACAGCTGTGACTACGCCCTGGCCGGGGCGGTGGCCGTCCAGGAGGACGCCGACGGCACCTATCTGCGCACCCCGCGCAGCATCTACTCCACCGAGGGCATCGTGCGCCCCTTCGACCGCCGGCACAACGGCGTGGTCCCCGGCGACGGTTCCGGGGCCGTCCTGCTGCGCCGGCTCGACGACGCGCTGCGCGACGGGGATCCGGTGTACGCCGTCGTCCGGGGCAGCGCCGTCACCAACGACGGCCGTGCCAAGCCCGGTTTCGTCATCCCCGGTGTCGACGGCAAGGTCCGCGCGGTGCGCCGGGCCCTGGAGGCGGCGGGCCTGACCGGGGCCGACGTCGACTACGTCGAGACGCACGGCGTCGGTATCCCGCTGAACGACCAGATCGAGGCGACCGCCCTGATCGAGGGGCTCGGCACCGAGGGCGAGCCGGTCGCGGTGGGCTCGGTGAAGGCCTCCGTCGGCCACTGCGACACCGCGGCCGGCATGGCGGCCCTGATCAAGACCTGCCTCGCGATGGACCGCGGGTTCCTGCCCGCGACCCCCAACACCGAGGACCCGATCGAGGAGTTCACCGGGCGCGGCGCGCGCTTCGGCATCCTCCCCGAGGGCCGCCCCTGGCCGGCGCACGGCCGCCCCCGCACGGCCGGCCTGATGTCGGCCGGCGTGGGCGGCACCAACGCCTTCCTCGTCCTGGAGGAAGCACCGTCGCTCTGACGGCCCCCGTTCCCGCACCCAGTCACAGCAAGGAGCACCCATGTCCGTCAACGCCGATCTCTACATCGAGGTCAAGGACTTCTACGCCCGCCAGATGCGCGTCCTGGACGACCTGGACATCGAGCGGTTCACGGCCACCTTCACCGAGGACGGCTCGGTCGCCCACCCGCACCGCGGGGAGAAGGTGGAGGGCCGCGAGGCCATGCGCGCCAAGATGAAGAGCATGCTCCCGATGTACGAGGGACTGGTCACCCGGCACTGGTTCGACCATTTCCTGATCGAGCCGGCCGGGGACGACGGCCTGCGCGTCACCTACTACTCGCTGGTGACCCAGACCGACACCGAGGACGAGATGCGCTTCTACTCCTCCTCCAGCGTCGAGGACCGAATGGTGCGCGTCGACGGTGAACTGCGCATCCGGGAGCGGGTCATCCACCGCGACAATCCCCGGCACGGCCGTGTCATCTGACGATCCGCCGCCCGGGCGGGCCTGAACGAAGGAGGGCAGAGCAGATGGCAGAGTCCTGGGAGCTGCCGCCGGCCGCGTGGAACGACACGGCACGGCCGTTCGAGGACCGGGTGAGCCTGGTCGACCTGATCGAGCGGCGCGTACGGGAGAACCCGGACGCCCCGGCCGTCCGCCTCGGGGAGGGGGAGGCCAGGACGTACGGGCAGCTGTGGGACGACTCCGGTCTGCTCGCCCGTTTCCTGAGCGGCCGGGGCGCGGGCCCGGGCGCTTTCGTCGGCATCCTGCACGAGAACTCGTACGACAGTGTGCGGGCGGTCCTGGGGGTGCTGCGCACCGGCGCCGCCTACGTGCCGCTGGACGCGCGCTGGCCGGCCGCGCGGATCGCCGCGCCCGTGCGCCGGCTGGGCATCGGCTGGATCGTCACCGGACACGCCCTGGCGCGCCGCGCGGAGGAGGCCGGGCACCTCGCGGGTACCGGGCTCCGGCTGGTCTGCACGGATCTGCGGGCCCCGGCCCCCGACCCGCTGGACACGGAGGCGGTGGGCCTGTTGTGGGACACCGTCGCCGAGGACGAGGACCAGGCCCGCGCCTCGGGCTTCAACCGGAACCCGGCCGACGGCGTCTCCGACGCGCAGATCGGGACGTACGTCGCGCGGGTGCGTGACCTGGTGCTGTCGGTGGCGGACCGGCCCCGGGTCGTCGAGGTGGGCTGCGGTGCCGGCCTGATCGCCTGTGCGCTGCGGGACCGGGCGGCCGCCTACACGGGCGTCGACGTGTCGTCCGTGGCGCTCGAGCGGGCGGACCGGGAGTACGGCGGGGGCGCCCGGTTCGTGCGGGCCGCCGCCGACGGGCTCGGTGACGTGGTGCCGCCGGCGAGCGCCGATGTGGTGGTGCTGGCCAGCGTCGCCCAGTTCTTCCCGGGGTTCGAGTACCTGCGGTCCGTGCTGCGGGACGCGCTGGGTGCGCTGGCACCCGGCGGGGCGGTGGTCATCGCCGACCTGGAGGAACCGGGTGAGGGCGGGGACCAGGGTCATCTGCGGGTGCCCGCCGACTGGTTCGGCGCGCTGACCGCCCGGCTCGGCGTGCCGGTGCGGGCGGAGATCCACCGCCGCGAGGCAGATGCCTGGCCGGCCGTCCTGCGGGACCGCTACGACGTCGTCCTGCGCCCGGCACCGACGGCGACCGCGGAGCCGTACGCGCCGGTGATCAGCACGTGGAGCGATGTGGAGGCCGCCCGCGATCTGCCCCTGCCGGCCGGGCCCGGCGCCGGCGACACCGCGTACGTCATCTTCACCTCCGGTTCCACCGGGGTGCCCAAGGGCGTCTCGGTGCGCCACCGCAGCGCCGTGAACGTCGTCCAGTGGGTCAACGAGACGTACGCGGTGGGGCCGGACGACTGCCTGCTGTGGGTGACCGCGCTCACCTTCGACCTGTCGGTGTACGACCTGCTGGGCATCCTGGCGGCGGGCGCCTGTCTGCGCGTCGTCCCGGCGGCGGAACTCTCCGACGGCGAGCGGCTCATGGAGATCATGCTGCGGGAGCCGGTCACCTTCTGGGACTCGGCACCGGCCGCGCTGAGCATGGTGATGTCCTTCGCCGAGGACCTCCCGGGGGACGCCCGGCCGCCCCGGCTGCGGCTGGTCTTCCTCAGCGGCGACTGGGTACCGCTCACCCTCCCCGGCCGGGTCCGGGACCGCTTCCCCGGGGCCCGTGTCGTGGCGCTGGGGGGCGCGACGGAGGCGACGATCTGGTCCAACCACTTCGACGTCGGCGCGATCGACCCGCAGTGGACCAGCGTGCCGTACGGCAGGCCGATCCAGAACGCCCGCTACTACGTCCTGGACGAGGACCGCAAACCGCTGCCGGTCGGCGTGGAGGGCGACCTGTACATCGCGGGCGTGGTCGTGGCCGACGGCTATGTGGGCGAACCGGAGCTGACGGCCGCCAAGTTCACGGCCGACACGGTCGGCGGCCTGGCGGGCGAGCGGATGTACGCCACCGGCGACCGGGCCCTGTGGCGCGCCGACGGCAACCTGGAGTTCCGGGGCCGCCGGGACGACCAGGTCAAGGTGCGCGGCTACCGGATCGAGCTGGGCGAGGTGCTGGCCGCGCTGCGGCGGGTGCCCGGGGTGGTGGACTGCGCGGTCACCACGCTGCGCGGCGAGGACGGCCCGCAGATCGTGGCGGCCGTGGCCACGGGGACGGCGGAGCCGGAGCTGTCCGGCGGGTCGGTCCGCCGCCGTCTCGCCGGGGTCCTGCCGAGCTACATGCTGCCGGAGCACGTGCTCGTCCTGCCGGCCCTGCCGGTCGGTCCCACCGGCAAGGTGGACCGCGACCGGCTGGCCCGGCTGGCGGCGCGCCCCCGCGGACGCCGGCCGCGCTGACCGCGCGGGCGCCCGGTGGTCCGGCCGGACCACCGGGCGCCGGGCTGCTCCCCGCCCGGCTAGCCGCGCACGCCGAGCCTCCACACCATCGCCGCGACGGCGTCGCTGTTGACGTCGAGGGCGTGCCGGTCGATGTTGGCGGGGGTGTCGCAGGCCAGGTGGTAGCAGGCGTCCATGGCACGGCCGGCGGTCCCGCCCCACTTAGCGGCCTGCTCCGGGGTCTTGATCTCGGCGGACCCGGTGAAGATACCGCCCACCGGGACGCCCTTGGCGAGGAACGGCTCGTGGTCGCTGCGGCCGTTGAGGGCGGTGGCGGGCTCGGTGGGGATGCCCTTGGCGTCGAAGAAGGCCTTGAAGTGCCGGGCGACCTCGGGGCTCTGGTCGTAGACGAAGTACCCGGGGTTGGGTGAGCCGATCATGTCGAAGTTCAGGTAGGCGCTGATCCTCGTCAGTTCGGCGGGCGGGAGGGCGTTCACGTAGTGCGTGGAGCCGATGTAGGTCTCCTCCTCGGTTCCCCAGAAGGCGAACCGGAGGTGCTGGGCGGGGGCGGCCCTCCTCGCGGAGACCGTCAGCGCGGTCTCCAGGATGGCGCCGACGCTGGAACCGTTGTCGTTGATTCCGGGACCGGTGTCCACCGAATCGAGGTGCGCACCGACCATGAGCACTTTTCCGGAACGCCCGCCGTGCGGCCAGTCGGCGATCAGGTTCCAGCTTTTCTTCCCGCCGAACTCGAATTGCTGGAGGGTGGTTCTGTATCCGGCGGCATCCAGTTTCCCGCGGACGTATTCCACGGATGCCTGATAACCGGCCGTGCCATGGGCCCGGTTGCCGTGGTGGGCGTCGGAGATCTTCTGGAGCGCGTCGAGGTGCCGCATCACCCCGGTGACGGAGATGTCGGGCGCCTCACCTGCCTGAGCAGGCTCTTCGGCGTGCACACCGGCCGTTGTCAGAAGCAGCGCGGACAGGGTGCACGCCGCGATGACGGCAGGACGCACGGGCGTGAGAGACACTGCGTTTCCCCTTTGCGGTGCGGGTGCGTGATATTCCCGATCAGGGGCTCCCCCGTGATCGGGACGAATATTTCACGGCGCCCGGCCGACGTCACCGCCTTTTCCATCGCCTTCACAAGCGGAATCGACGGGACGCCCGTTTCCCGCCAGGGTGATATCTCTCGAATTCCTGCCCGGATGCACGCAGGAATCACGCGCGGCGGCCACGGCGGCCGCGGAGAAGGGCGGGAATTCCTGGCGTGTTTCCTACGCCCGGTCCGCCCGCCCTCACCGCCGCCGTGCGGCGGGTGCGCTCAGCGCTTCCGCCAGGGCGTCCAGTCCCCCAGCCAGGCCGCCCTGGTCGCCGACGCGGCCTGCTCCGAGGTGAGCTGGGGACGGTTCTCCGGCACCGTGATCACCGCGCCCGGGCCCCGGTTGCGGTACTCGGCGAACCGCTGCCGCTGCCAGGGGTGGGCGGCCGACATGTCGGCGTAGGGGGCGGCCGTGTCGATGCCGGGACCGAGCCAGGTCTCGCGGACGGTGAGCATCGGGCGGGCGGTCGGGTCGGAGCTGGGCACCCAGGGGCGGGCCAGCTTGTAGAAGCCGTCCGGGGCCTCGCTGGTGATCCGCCCGCCGAGGACCAGGTAGCCGCGCGGGTCGGCGGCGGCCGTGGAGGGCGCGAGGACGAAGCCGTACGGGGCCGCCGCGAGGTCGGTGCGGCCCAGGGTGCGGAAGTGGCAGTCCTCGTAGACGGCGCCGGCCCGGCCGAAGACGAAGTCGACGTCGCCCTCGATGTGGCAGTGCGCGTAGTACTGGCGGGCGAGGACGCCGAGGGCGGCGGAGTCGGCGTACAGGGTGTCCTGGTGGCCGAGGAAGCGGCAGTGCAGGAAGGCGCTGCGGTCACCCTGCACCTTGGCCGCGACGGCCTGGGTGCCGGTGACGTCCGGGTGGGCGGCGCGCAGCCAGTCGTTGGCGAAGGTGATCCAGCGGGCGGTGAAGCCGTCGGCCTGGACGGTCGTCGTCGCGGAGCCGGAGGTGCCGTAGGTGCCGCCGCCCGGCTTGGGGGTGCCGGCCGCGTTGTCGTACACGATGACGACGTCACGGGGGTTCTCCGAGGCGCCGATCCACGTCATCTCCGTGCGGCCGGCGTCGACGGCGACCGTCTCCCGGTAGGTGCCGGGCGCGATGACCAGGGTCCGCCCGCTGCCGGTGGCGGCGGTCACCGCGGCCTGGACGGCGGTGAAGTCGCCCCGGCCGTGCGGGTCGACGTACAGCGTGTCCGGGGCGAGGCGGCGGGCCGGGGATCCGTACCGGCCGAACGGGCGCGGTGCGGCGGCCCGGGCGGGCGCGGAGGTGAGGCCGGGCGCGGCGGCGGCCACGGCACCCGCGGTGAGGAAACCCCGTCGGGACAAGGGCATGGGTGTGCTCCTTCGTCGGTTGCGGCTCGGCCGGGAGGCCGGGACCGGGGCCGGGCCCGGCCTCCGGGGAGTGTCAGCGCAGGTGGCCGGCGCCCGCGCGATGGTCGACGCGTGCGGGCACGGCGTGCGGCCGGTCCACCCGGGTGCGCAGGACCGGTGTCCAGCCCGCCCCGGACCGCAGGATCTCGCCGGGCACCTGCGCGTTGTGGGCGGCGACGAGGTCCACCGGCGCGCCGTTGACGTAGTTGTCGGCGGCGGTGACCGGCGCGTCCTTCCACTTCTTCAGCACCGACCCGGCCGTGGCGCCGTCCGGCAGGGTGAACGCGTTGTGCTCGGCGACGAGCTGGGACTCCATGCCGATGCCGTAGCTGTAGGAGTAGCCGTCGCCGGCGACGAAGTGGTTGTTGTACGAGTCCACCTGCCCGAAGCGGACGCGCGGGGCCCGCTCGACCAGGTCGCGGAACAGGTTGTGGTGGAAGGTGACCTTGAGGTGCCCCCGGTCGACGGCGGCCGTGGCGGCGCTGTCGCTGTTGCCGATGAGGATCGTCTTGTCGTGGTCCTCGAAGACGTTCCAGGAGGCGGTGACGTAGTCGGCGCCCTTGACGATGTCCAGCTCGCCGTCGTGCTGTTGGTAGATCCGGCCGTAGTAGGACGGCAGGGTGCTGTCGGGGTGATCGCCGTCGGTGAAGGTGTCGTGGTCGATCCACACATGGGCCGACCCGTGGACGACGGCGCTGTCGTACTCGGAGTTCCAGTTGCCCTCCGCGGTGTCGGTCGGGTCCCACTGCGGGAAGCAGTCGAGGGGGCTCTCGAAGGCCAGGTTGCGGACGATGACGTTGTCGGCGTCCTCGATCTGGAGGCTGGCGCCCTGGAAGCCGGCGTCGCGGCCGATGCCGACGATCGTCGTGTTGGCGGGGACGGCGGCCTTCACGAAGGCGTCCTGGCGGGCGGCGGAGGCGCGGCGCAGGCCCTCGGGGCTGTCGTCCGGCTCGTCGTCGAGGGTGCGCGCCCGCCCCCAGACCGCCGGGTCGTAGGTCCTCAGATAGGTGGCGAGGTCGTAGCCGGGGACGGCGAACGCGTCGCAGCCCGGCCCGTCGGCGTCGATCGTCCCCTTCACCCGCACGATCTTCGGTGCGCTGCCGCCGTCGGCGAGGGCGGTCCTGAACTGCTCCCAGGTGCTGACGGTGTACACGTGCGCGGGGTCGGCGGCGGCCCCGCCGGTGGTGCCGGTGCCGTAGGCCGCCCAGCCGTCCCGGGCGGGCAGGACCTGGCGCTCCGGGCCGGTGCGGTGGCCGGTGCGGTGGCCGGCGGTCGTGCCGGACGCGGCGGCGGTACCGGTGAGGGTCAGCACGAGGGCCGTGCATCCGGCCAGGGTTGCTGTTGCTATGACACGTCCATGACAGTTCCGTGTGCGCATGGTGCGGCTCTCCTCGATGACGGGTCAGGACCTCGGTGCGGGCGGCCAGGTGATCCAGGACGCCGGGACGTCCTCGTCCAGCCGGACGACGTCGTGCCGGGCCAGCACCCGGGTGCGCAGCAGCTCCCGCGCCACGAGCCGTGCCACGACGATGGCGCCCGGCGGGTTGAAATGGGTGTTGTCCCGCTCGGTGGCGGTCCAGTTGAAGTAGGTTTTCGTCTCCTCCACGCCGAGCCGCTGCCACAGTGCGAGCGAGAGCGCCTCGATGTCGAGCAGCGCCACCCCCTGCTCCCCGGCCAGCGCCCGCATGGCCGCCGGGTAGTCGCCGTGCGTCGGCAGGGCGTTGCCGTCGGCGTCGAACCTGCGGCGCTCGACGGGGGTGGCGAGGACGGGCCGGGCCCCGCGTGACCGGGCTCCCGCGACGTACCGCCGCAGGCACTGCTGGTACGTCGTCCAGGGCTCGGTGTACCGGGCGGGGTCGGTGGCCTTCTCGTCGTTGTGCGCGAACTGGACGAGCAGCAGGTCACCGGGCCGGATGACGGCGAGGACCGCGTCGAGCCGGCCCTCGTCCAGGAAGCTCTTCGAACTGCGGCCGTTCACCGCGTGGTCGGCGACGGCGACGCCCTGGTGGAGGAAGAAGGGCAGTGCCATGCCCCATCCGGTCTCCGGGGCCTCGTCGGCGGTCTTCCGGGCGGCCGTGGAATCACCGGCGATGTACAGGGTGCGCGTACGGTGCCCGGCGGCCCGGGCCGTGCCGGTCACGCCGAGGGTGAGGGGGGCGGCGGCAGCGGCGAGCCCGAGCTGTCTGCGCGTGAGGGACACGAGGGGTGCCTTTCGGACGCGGGGGAACCTGCCAGGGGTGCGGTGCGGTGTCCGGGTCGCGGTTCCGCCGCGGGGGCGCGGCCGGCCGGAGCCGGCGGCAGGTCCCCGCGGACCGGAACCGCCCGGGCGCTCAGTGGTTCTTCTTCCAGTCGGCCTGGGCCTTGTCGAGCTGGTCGGCCAGCGTGCCCAGGAACTCCTTCGCGCTCAGCTTGCCGAGCAGCACCTTCTGGAAGTTCGGCTCGTTGTCGGCCTTGGAGAGGGTGTTCCAGTCCGGCAGGTAGTACGGCAGCTGCACGACCTTGGTCTCGGTCCCGTTCAGCGCCTCGGCGGCGAGCTTCGTCGGCTCCGACGCCCGCACCCACGCGTCCTTGGCCGCCTCGGTGTTCGCCGGCACCTGTCCCGCGACCCGGTTCCACCTGCTGTTGGACTCGTGCGAGGCGGCGAACTCGATGAACTTCCAGGCGGCGGCCTTGTGCGCGCTGGACCTGAACAGCGCGAGCCCGTCGACCGGGTTGGACACCTGTACGCGGGTGCCGTCGTCGAGGGTCGGGTCGGGCACGCCCTTGAACCGGCCCTTCAGCGCCTTGGCGTGGTCGGCGTAGGACCCCAGGTTGTGGCTCAGCATCCCGATGGTGCCGGAGTCCCACTGCGCGACCATCTTGGTGAAGTCGTTGTTGACGTCGGCGGACGGGGTGTCCTTCTTGTACAGGCCGGCGTACTTCTCCAGCGCGGCCACGTTCCTGGGGTCGTCGACGGTGGTCCGGTCGCCCTTCCAGAAGGACGTGATCCCACTCTGCCCGTACATCGCGTCCAGGGCCTGCGCGATGGACCCCTCGCCGCCGCGGATGGTGTACCCGAAGCGGTTGCGGCCCCGGTCGGTGAGCTTGCCGGCCGCCGCGTAGAACTTCGTCCAGGTGGTCGGCGGGTCCAGCCTGGCCGCCGCGAACAGGTCGGTGCGGTACCACAGCGTGCCGTTGTTGGCGGAGGTCGGCACGGTGTACGTCCGGCCGGTGCCGCCGGCTGCCTTCACGCTTCGCAGGAACGTCGCGTTGAGCTTGCCGTTCAGGGAGCTGCCGGAGATCCGGTCGTCGAGCGGCTCGAGCGCGCCCTGCGCGGCGACGTCGGCGAGCATGGCCGTACCGATGCCGCCGACGTCGGGCAGGCCGCCGCCCTGGATGGCGGTGTCGTACTTGGACTGGACGCTCGCGGCGGGCACACCGACGTACTTGACCTCGATGCCGGGGTACTTCTTCTCGAAGTCGGCGATGATCTGCTTCCACACGCCGGTGCGGACACCGCCGTTGTTGTCCCAGAAGGTGATCGTGCCCTTGCCGGAGCCCTCGCCCCCCTTGCCCCCCGCGCTGCCGCTGCCGTTGTCGCCGCAGGCGGTGGCGGCCAGGGCGAGGGCGCAGGCCAGGGCGGCGGCCGAGGCGGCCCGTCTGCTGGTGCGGATACGGATGCTGCTCTTCATCGGTCGACTCTCTTCTTCTCTTCTGGTTCTCTGCTGATCCGACGGAGGGACGAAGCGGTGGGACGCCCGGCGGGACGGGGCTGGAGCGGGGTGAACCGGAACCGGGTGAAGGTGGCCGTTCCCGCCGGCCCCGGCCCCAGGGGGGCGGTGGCGAACAGGCCGAGGAGGGCGCCGACCCAGCGCCAGGGGGTGGCCGCGAAGACGGGCCCGGACAGGCGCGGGCCGTCCCCGAGGTCGTAGCGGAACCGGCAGCGTGCCCCGGCCCCGACCTCGATCCGCAGCCGCACCCGGCCACCGGGCGCGGGGCACGGCACCCCGGCGTCGCGTTCGCCGCCCCACGGCCCGGTGACCGGGGCGGGCGCCGCGCCGGCGACCGCCTCCGCGAACCGGTGCACGAACCGGACCGCCCCGTCGGCCCCGCGCTCCAGCCCGATCCAGGTGTACGCGTCCCCGAGCACCGCGAGCCCCGCCCGCGCGCCCGGCACGGTGCCGTCCAGCCGCAGTTCGACCTCGACCGTGCCGGGCGGGCCGGGCAGCCGCTGGGTGAGGATGTTCGGCAGCCTGCGCGGATCGCCCGCGTCGGCCGAGCGCAGACAGGTCAGCCGCAGGCCGTCACCGGAGTGCTGGGTGGCCCAGCCGTCTCCGGGGTTGGCGGTCCACTGCCACTGCCGGCCGTACCGGCCGCCGGGGAAGTCGTCGTCGGTGGCGGGCGCGGCGGGCGGCTGCGGCGGGAGGGCGGGCCGCCGGTGCACGGCGACGGGGACGCCCTCGTCGCCCAGCACGGGCCAGCCTCCCCCGCTCTCGGCTTCGCTCCAGCGCATCGGCTGGAGGTGGACGACCCGGCCGTACGCGCCGCGCTGCTGGAAGTGCAGGAACCAGTCCTCACCGGCCGCGGTGCGCACCCAGCCGCCCTGGTGCGGCCCGTTGACGCCGGTGTCGCCCTGCTCCAGGACGATCCGCTCCTCGTACGGGCCGAAGAACCCGCGCGAGCGGAACGCGCCCTGCCAGCCCGTCGCCACTCCGCCGGCGGGCGCGAGGATCCAGAACCAGCCGTCGTGCCGGTACAGCTTGGGACCCTCCAGCGTGAACCAGCCGGGGATGCGGTCGCCGTCCACGATCACCTCGCCCTCGTCGAGCAGCGAGGTGCCGTCGGGGTGCATGCGGTGGCCGGTGAGGCGGTTCTTCACGCCGGAGCGGGACCTGGCCCAGGCGTGCACGAGATAGGCCTCGCCGGTCTCCTCGTCCCACAGCGGGCACGGGTCGATCAGCCCCTGGCCCGCCTGGACCAGGTGCGGACGGGTCCAGGGTCCCCTGACATCCGGGGCGTTGACCTGGAAGATCCCCTGGTCGGGGTCGCCCCAGAAGATCCAGAAGCGGTCGTCGTGGTGCCGCAGGGACGGCGCCCAGACCCCGCGGTCGTGGCGGGGCGCCGCGAACTCCTCCTCGGGTTCCAGGCGGGCGAGGGCGTGGCCGACGAGGGTCCAGTGGACCAGGTCCCGTGAGTGCAGCAGGGGCAGGCCGGGGACGCGGCCGAAGCTGGAGGCGGTGAGGTAGAAGTCGTCGCCGACCCGGACGACGTCCGGGTCGGACCAGTCGGCGTCCAGCACCGGATTCGTGTAGGTGCCGGGAGTGCTCATGGGCCGACCGCCCTGCGGACCAGGGCCGCCGCCTCGTCCCGTCGCAGCCGGCCGTCGGCGACGACGGTGACGATCCGGCGCACGACGGTCCCGCCGGGCGCGACGGCCAGCCGCTCGCCGTGCGCCAAGGAGGAACCGACCCCGGGGTACTCGGCGGCCCGCACGAACCACGGGTCCCGCCGGGTCTGCCCGGTGGCGCCGGCGAAGACCAGCGTCCAGTCGGCGCCGGCCAGTGCCAGCCAGTCGGCGCGGGTGCCGTGCACCTCCGTCTCGCCCTCCCGGCCGGCGGTGAACACCCGTGGCGTCCCCTCCTCCTTGCGGGCCCGCCAGAAGAAGCCGCCGTAGGCCGCGCCGGGCCGTCCGTTGGTGGCGGGGCTGCCGATCGACAGGGGGCCGGGGGTGATGTTGGTGAGGGAGAAGGTGAGGTCCAGCGCCCAGGCGGTGGCGGTGAGCCCGATGACGGCGACGGTACGGCGCTCGCGCAGCAGCTCGGTTCCGGCGGCGGCCCAGCGCAGCTCCTCCACGAAGCCGTCCGGATCGCTCAGCTGGAAGCCGGTGTGCCGCTGGACGCCGTGGTCGTCCAGTTCGGCCGGCCCCCGGTCCCGCACGAAGGTCCGCCCGCCCCAGAAGTTGTGCCCCTCGACGTCGGGGACGGCGACACCGACGCCGAGGTGGTGGGCGTGGTCGGCGGGGGAAGCCTCGGTGACCGCCGTGCCGGCCAGGGTGGTGAGGGGGTGCAGGTAGGGGCGCGGGGAGAGCCGGGCGGGCAGCTCCGGCCGGAAGACGTACCGGCCGACCGGGCGGCCCGCGGCCCGCAGGACCAGGGTGTCCTTCGACGTCATCGGGTGCTCACCTCTTTCGGTGGCGCCCAGTCGGCGCCCAGTTCGGAGTAGAGGGCGAGACGGTCGGCCGACGCCGCGACCAGGTCCTCGATGCCGGGCACGATCCGGCGCCGTTCGGCGGGCAGTAGCCGCCAGGCGTGTCCGGGCAGCGGTGCCGGGTCGGGGGCCGCCCGGACGGCCTCGACGACCCGCATGAAGGCGCCCGTCTCTGCCGGCGGCACCAGCAGTCCGCCGCCCCCGGCCAGGTGCCCGGCCAGGTTCTCCAGCAGGTCCGTGCGGCCGTACACGAGCTCCTCGGGGCCGTGGCCGGCCCGCTGAAGCAGCACCCGGTCCTGCTTGTACCAGAAGGTGATCCGGCCGGCGCTCCCGTGCACCACCACGTACGGCTCCCCGGGCCGTTCGGCGCACAGGGTCGCCGCGACCGTCACCGGGCCGCGCGGGGTGCGGACGCGGACGCAGGAGGTGTCGTCGGACTCGATGGCGTTGGCGCGCAGCAGCTCGGTCTCGACGCCGGTGACGTCCTCGGCGCGGGTGGTGCCGAGCACGGCCAGGCCGGTGGCTACGGCGTGCGCGAGGGGGTTGGTGAGCACGCCGTCGACCACGTCGGTGCCGTGCAGGCGCCGCCGGCCCGCCCAGGGCGCGCGCCGGTAGTAGGCCTCGTCGCGGGCCCAGGCGCCGGCCCCGCCCACCCCGGTGACCTCGCCGATCGCGCCCTCGGCGACGAACCGGCGGATCGCGGGCAGGGCGTGCGAGCCCAGCGACTGGAAGCCGATCTGGCAGGCGACGCCGGCCTTCGCGAGGCCGTCGGCCATGCGGCGGAACTCGGCGTAGGAGGGCGCGGGCGGCTTCTCCAGCAGCACGTGCGCCCCGTGCCCGCCGGCGGTGAGGGCCAGAGCGGTGTGGGTGGGGATCGGCGTGCAGATGACCGCGATCCGGGCACCGGTGGCCGCCAGGAGCGCCCCGAGGTCGGCCGACTGCTCCGGTGCGCCGAGGCCGTCCGGGATCTCGCCGGCGGCGAGCGGGGCCAGTTCGCAGATCCCGGCCAGCCGGAGGACGCCCCGGGCCTGGAGGCGGCGGATGTTGTCCAGGTGCCGGCGGCCGTGTCCGCGCGCGCCCGCCAGGACGACGGGTACGGTCATGGCGTCCTCCCCGCGTCCGTACGGCGGGCCGTCCGCCGGGAGGTGACCGGGTGGCGTGTCATCCCTTCACCGCCCCCGCGCTGAAGCCGGTGATCAGCCACTTCTGGATGAAGGCGAACACGATCACCACGGGCACTGCGGCGATGATGCCGCCCGCCGCCAGGGCGCCCAGGTCGACGCTGTCCGCGCTCATCAGGGTGTTGAGGCCCACCGGGATGGTCTGCTTGCTCTGGTCGGACAGGAACATCAAGGCGAACAGGAAGTGGTTCCAGGCGTGCACGAAGGCGAAGGAGCCGACGGCGATCAGCCCGGGCCGCAGCAGCGGCAGGACGACGATCCGGAAGGCGGTGAAGCGGTTGCAGCCGTCCACCCAGGCGGCCTCCTCCAGCGAGTAGGGCACGTTCCGGATGAACCCGCTGATCAGGATCATCGACAGCGGCAGCTGGAAGACGGTCTCGGCGAGGACGACGCTGCCGAGGGAGTTGATCATCGACAGCTTGGCGAAGATCTCGAACAGCGGCACCAGCAGCAGCGCGCCCGGCACGAACTGGGAGCACAGCAGGGCCAGCATGAAGCCGCGTTTGAACCGGAAGTCGAAGCGGGCCAGGGCGTAGCCGCCGGCCAGGGCGACGACGGTGGTCAGCAGCAGGGTGGCGACGCCGACGTAGACGCTGTTGGTGAAGTAGGTGCCGAAGCCGCGTTCGGTCCACACCTTCCGGAAGTGCTCGCCGGTCATGGGCCAGGGCACGAGCGAGGTGGAGCCGGCCGGGCGGAGCGCGAAGAGCAGGATCCAGTAGAAGGGGATCAGGGTGAAGAGGAGGTAGATCCCCAGCGGGACGTAGATCTGCCAGCGCGGTGCCTCGTGCCAGGCGCGCCGTTTCCGGCCGGCCGGTGCGGGTTCGGGCGCCACGCGCTCGGGTGCGGGAGCGATCTCGGTGATCACTTGGACCCACCTCCGAACTTGCTCAGCCGCAGATAGACGATCGAGCAGAAGAGCAGGATGACGAACGCCACCGTGGTCAGGGCGGAGGCGTAGCCGAAGTTGTGGGCGTCGACGCTGGTCCTGGCGATGTAGAGCGGCAGCGTCGTGGTCTCGCCGGCCGGGCCGCCGCCGGTCAGGGTGTAGAGCAGGTCGACGTTGTTGAACTCCCACACCGCGCGCAGCAGGGTGGCCAGCACGATCGCGTCCTTCAGGTGGGGCAGCGTGATGTGCCAGAACTGCTCGAGCCGGCTCGCCCCGTCGACCTCGGCGGCCTCGTACAGGTCCCGGGAGACGGACTGGAGGTCGGCGAGGATGAGGATCGCGAAGAAGGGGACGCCGCGCCAGAGGTCGGCGGCCACCGCCGCCGGGAACACCGTGGAGGTGTCCGACAGCCAGCTGGTGCCGTAGGGACCCAGGCCCGCGTCGGCGAGGTAGCGGGTCACGCCCGTCTGGGAGTTGTACAGCAACACCCAGATCGCGGAGGTGAGGACGCCGGAGACGGCCCAGGGCGAGAAGACGAGGGCGCGGCCCACCGCCCGCCCCACGAAGGTCTGGTTGACGATGAGCGCCAGGGCGAGGCCGAACAGCAACTGCAACCCGACTTCCACCGCGACCCACTTGGCGCTGAAGGTCAACGTGTCCCAGAACTGCGGGTCGTGGGCGAAGGCCTGGGTGAAGTTGCCGAGGCCCGCGAAGCCGTTCCGCCACGGCTTGGTGGGGTTGTAGTCCTGGAGGCTGTAGTAGAAGACGTTGAACACCGGGTAGGCGATGAAGCCCAGCATGAGCAGGGCGGCCGGGGCGATCAGCACGTACGGCAGCCTGCGCGGGGTCGCGGAGGTACGGCGCCGCCGGGGTGGCGCGGGCGGTTTCGCCACGGCTGCGGCTTGGGCCATGACTGTTCTCCGTTCACAGGGGGGCGGGTACAGCGGATGCAGCGGGTGGACCGCGGACCCGGGGCAGGACATAGGAAGCGCTTGCTACATACACATGGGTGGGCGCCTCCGCCCTGGGTGGGGCGGTCAGCCGGCGTACGGGTCCGGGACCGTGCCCGGCCGGGCGAGGAACTCGAAGTCGCAGCCGGTGTCGGCCTGCGTGATCTGCTGCTCGTAGAGGGCGCCGTAGCCGCGCCCGAAACGGGCGGGCGGCGGGGTCCACGCGGCCCGCCGGCGCTCCAGCTCCTCGTCGTCCACGTGGAGGTGCAGATTGCGGGCCCCGACGTCCAGGGTGACGAGGTCGCCGTCGCGCACCAGGGCCAGCGGTCCGCCGACGTACGACTCCGGGGCGACGTGCAGGACGCAGGCGCCGTAACTCGTGCCGCTCATCCGGGCGTCGGAGATCCGGACCATGTCCCGCACACCCTGCTTCAGCAGGTGGTCCGGGATGGGGAGCATGCCGTACTCGGGCATGCCCGGGCCGCCCTTGGGACCGGCGTTGCGCAGCACCAGGACGCTGTCGGCGGTGATGCCGAGCGAGGGGTCGTCGATGGTGCGCTGCATGGTCCGGTAGTCGTCGAAGACGACGGCCGGGCCCGTGTGCTTCAGCAGGCGGGGCTCGGCGGCGATGTGCTTGATGACGGCGCCGTCCGGGCAGAGGTTGCCGCGCAGCACCGCGACCCCGCCCTCGCTCGCGACCGGGTTGTCCCGGGGCCGGATGACGTCGTCGTCGTGGACCCGGGCGCCCGCGAGCTGCTCGCGCAGGGTGTCGTGCGCCGCGGTCGGCCGGTCCAGGTGGAGCAGGTCGGTGATCCGGGAGAGGAAGCCGGGCAGACCGCCGGCGAAGTGGAAGTCCTCCATCAGGTACCGCTGTCCGCCGGGGCGGACAGCGGCGAGGACCGGGACGGTGCGGGCGACGCGGTCGAAGTCGTCCAGGGTGAGCCGTACGCCCGCCCGGCCCGCCATGGCGATCAGATGGATCACGGCGTTGGTGGAGCCGCCGAGGCCCAGCACGGTGGTGACCGCGTCCTCGAACGCCTCCGGGGTGAGGATGTGGGACAGTCTCCGGTCCCGGTGGACCAGGTCCACGACGGCCAGGCCGGCCCTGGCGGCCATCCGGTCGTGCCCGGAGTCCACCGCCGGGATGCTGGACGCGCCCGGCACGGTCACGCCGAGCGCCTCGGCGGCGGCCGTCAGCGTGGAGGCCGTACCCATGGTCATGCAGTGGCCGGGTGAGCGGGCCAGACCGCTCTCCAGCTCGGTCATCTCGCAGTCGCCGATGAGGCCGGCCCGCTTGTCGTCCCAGTACTTCCACATGTCGGTGCCCGAGCCCAGGACCTCGCCCCGCCAGTGCCCCGGCAGCATGGGCCCGGCCGGTACGAACACGGCGGGCAGGTCCACGGAGGCGGCGCCCATCAGCAGGGCGGGCGTGGACTTGTCGCAGCCGCCCATCAGCACGGCGCCGTCGACGGGGTACGAGCGCAGCAGCTCCTCGGTCTCCATGGCGAGCATGTTGCGGTAGAGCATCGGGGTCGGCTTCTGGAAGGTCTCGCTGAGGGTGGAGACCGGGAACTCCAGCGGGAAGCCGCCCGCCTGCCACACCCCGCGCTTGACGGCCTGGGCGCGGTCGCGGAGGTGGACGTGGCAGGGGTTGATGTCGGACCAGGTGTTGAGGATCGCGATGACCGGCTTGCCGAGGTGTTCCTCGGGCAGGTAGCCGAGCTGGCGGGTACGGGCGCGGTGGCTGAAGGAGCGCAGGCCGTCGGTGCCGTACCACTGGTGGCTCCTCAGGTCCTGCGGACTCCTGCGGGGTGCGTTCATATCGACCACCCGGCGGCGATGGCGGCGACCTCGGCGCGCTTGTCCTCGGGCAGCGGCCGGCTCGGCGGCCGGACGTCCCGGCGGCACAGGCCGAGCGCGGCGAGGGCCTCCTTGACGACGGTGACGTTGTTGGCGTTGCCGTGCGCGGCCCGCAGCTCCTCGAAGCGGCGGATCTGCTCCCAGATCTTCATGGCGGCCGGATAGTCGCCGCAGCGGAGCGCTTCGAGCATGTTCCGGGAGACGGCCGGAGCGACGTTCACCAGCCCGGAGGTGAAGCCGGTGGCGCCCGCGGAGAAGTAGGAGGGGGCGTACGGTTCGGCGAGTCCCGCCACCCACACGAAGCGCTCCAGGCCCGCGTCCCGGGCGAAGGCCGCGAACCGGGCGGCGTCCGGGACGGCGTACTTGACCCCGATGACGTTCGGGCAGTGGCCGGCGAGTTCGGCGAGGCGGGCGCCGGGCAGCTGGGCGTTGCGCAGGTAGGGCACCACGCCCAGCTCCGGGACGGATTCGGCGATGGCGCGGTGGTAGTCGACCCAGCCGGCCGCCGACACGTACGGGTGCACCGGCTGGTGGACCATGACCATGCCGGCGCCGAGGTCGCGGGCGTGCCGGGCGGAGGCGATCGCGGTGGGCAGGTCGTGTCCGACCCCGACGAGGACCGTGGCCCGGTCGCCGGCCTCCTCGACGGTCCACTCCGTGACCAGGCGGCGCTCCTCGGGGGTGAGGGCGTAGAACTCGCCCGTGTTGCCGTTCGGGGTGAGGGTGGTGATCCCGCCGTCGAGCAGGCGACGCAGCAGGGCCCGGTGGGTGTCCCGGTCGACGGAGCCGTCCTCGGCGAACGGGGTCACCGGGATGGCCACCACGTCGGCCAGCGCCGCCCGCCGGGACTCGAACGTCACGCTGCTCATTGATGACCTTCCGCTGGGAGGAGCTCGGGGAAAGCACGGCGTACGAAGGACCCGATGTGGGCGCGCAGGGCGCCCGCCGCGCCGTCCGCGTCTGCTTCCAGCGCCAGCCGCAGGATCTCCCGGTGCTCGGCGGCCTCGCGCTCCCAGGAGGGGTCGGCCGCCCAGGCCACGGCGGAGACCAGGGCGGCCTGGTCGCGGACCTCGTCCAGCATCCGGCCGAGCAGCGGGTTGCCGCACGGCAGATACAGGGCGCGGTGGAACTCGCGGTTGGCCAGGGAGCGTTCGGCGGTGTCGGTGGCCTCGTCGGCGCGGGTGAGCGCCTCGCGGGCGGCGTCGAGGCAGGCACCGCGTTCGACCGCCCGCCGCAGGGCCTCCGGTTCCAGCAGCAGCCGCACGTCGTAGACCTCGCGCGCCATGTCCGCGTCCACCATGCGCACCGTGACGCCCTTGTACTGGCTCATCACGACCAGACCGGTCCCGGCGAGGGTCTTCAGCGCTTCGCGCACCGGGGTCTTGGACACCCCGAACTGCGCGGCCAGTTCCGTCTCGACCAGGGCCTGACCGGGTGTCAGCACGCCGGTGAGGATGCGGTGTTTGATCGCGTCGAGCACGACTTGCGTGCGGGACGGGATCGGGGTGGGCACAGAGGTCATGCGGCCCTCTCGGATCTCACATATCGCGTCTCATATATGACGTACGAAGTACGACGCGTCGAAGGTAGGAGGGGGCGCGTGTTTCGTCAATGCTTCCGGCACAGGAAGCCGCGACGACCGGTGGACGCCGTGTCAGAAGGTGTGCCGGTCGCCCTCGCGGGCCGTGCCGGTGGGCCGGCCGGAGACGGCGGCGGCCCGGGCGGTGGCCGACTCCCGGGTGAGGGCGGGCCCCACATGAGTGACGAGCAGTTCGCGCACACCGGCGTCACGGGCCGCACGGCCGGCGTCCTCGGGCGTCAGATGCACCTGCCCGCAGTGTTCGCCTTCGCGATGTTCCCGGAGGTCCGCCTCGCACAGGAACAGGTCGGCGCGGGCGGCGAGTTCGGTGAGCGCGGGGCAGGGACCGCTGTCCCCGGAGTACGCGAACACACTCCCCTGGCACTCGGCGCGCAGCCCGTACGCCTCGGTGCCGTGGGCGACGGCGCGCGCGGTGAGGCGCAGGTTCCAGTGCCGGACGTCGTGGCCGTCGTACAGGCTCCGGAAGTCGAGGATGTCCTTCAGGAAGCCGACGTCCGCACGCCCGAGGAAGCCGGCCAGGCGCCGGGCGCAGTCCTGCGGGGCGTACACCGGGACCGGCGCGGGCGGGGTCATCCCGCCGAAGGCGAACGCGTAGGCGGCGGCGAGCAGGTCGGCGCTGTGATCGGCGTGCAGGTGCGAGATCCAGATCGCGGTGAGCCGCGCGGGATCCGTGTACTGCTGCAACGCGGCGAACGTGCCGGGCCCCGCGTCCACCCACACCTCGGCACCCCCGCCGGACAGCAGGTATCCGGAACACGGCCGGCCCGGACCGGGGTGCGGCGAAGCGGTGCCGAGGACGGTGAGGGTGAGGGGCATGCGAGTGAGCGTACGACGCGGACCGTGACCGGGGCGCGGAAAGGGCACCTCCCGTGGCGCCGTCCGGCCCGCGCCCCCACCCGCCTTCACCGGCGCCGCGCTGATCCGTCACGCGGCACGCGAGGGTCACGCGCCGGCGAAGCGGGCCCGCACCGCTCGGCCCACCGTGCGACGCACACCCGCGCCGGCGCCACCCGGCCCACCGGCCGCCGGGCCCGCGCCGCCCGTCCGGCTCCCCCCTACGGCCGCCAGCCCGGCTCCCGGCCGCTCAGCCCCACCGTCCGGTCCAGCAGGGGCGCGTCGGCCGGGACGGGGACGACCGGGCCGAACGGCGCGTTCCCGCGGCTGGGGTCGCCGGCCGCGGCGAGCAGGAAGCCGTGGGCCGCCTCGAGGGCGGCCGGGTCGGGCGTGTAGTCCTGGCCGGTGGCACGGGCCAGGTCCCACCCGTGGATCACCAGTTCGTCGGCGACGACCGCGCCCGCGACCGCGGCCGGCAGGTCCACCCCGCCGGCACGGGTGTCGCCGGTCCAGGCGGCCGGCTCGCGCCAGGCGCCGGCCAGCTCGTCGAGCGCCGTGGTCAGTTCCTCGCGCCAGCCGGGGCCGATGTCCGGGACGAGGGCGTCCGGGCTGGTGTCGGTCGTCGGGCCGAGGTCCTTGCGGGCGGCGTCACGGAACGCCACGGACAGCGTCAGCAGGTGGCCCAGCAGGTTCCGCACCGCGAGGCCCGGGCACGGTGTGGCGCCCGTCATCTGCTCATCGGTCACGGACCCGGCGAGCCGGTCCACGATCCTGGCCTGCGGGCCCAGATCCACCCCGGTCATCTCTCATCACTCCCTCGGTGTCGGCTCCCCCGTACGCAATGCTGACCGGCCGGCGCCCCGGAACTCATCGGCCGCGCGCTGCCGTATCCGGCACTTTCCCGATCCGGCGGGGGCGCCTTATCCGCACGATGAGCCGGTATGACGACTTCCTGGACCGCGGCGCGTGTGCTGCGGGATCGTACGGCGGGGCTGTATCTCGCCGGTGTGGTGGTGTCCGCGTTCGGTACCTCCTCGCTGTGGCTGGCCTCGGGTGTGTGGGTGAAGGACCTCACCGGGTCGGACGGCCTGGCCGCCCTGTGCCCACTGGCCCTGTGGGCACCCACCCTGGCGGGGCCGGCCCTGGGGACGCTCGCCGACCGGACGCGCCGCAGGCCCCTGCTCGTCGCGCTGGACCTGGGGCTGGCGGGCCTGCTCCTCGTGCTGCTCGCCGTCGGCTCAGCCGGCCGGGTCTGGCTGCTGTTCGCCGTGCTGTTCCTGTACGGCGCCGCCGACGCCGTCCACGACGCGGCCGAGTCGGCTCTGGTCGCCGCCGCCGTCGGCCCGGAGCTCCTCGGCGACTTCAACGGGCTGCGGATGACCGTCACGGAGGGCATGAAACTGGTCGCCCCGCTGACCGGGGCGGCCCTGTACGCGGCCTGCGGCGGCCCGGCGGTGGCCTGTCTGGACGCGGTCACGTTCGTCGTCGCCGCCGGGCTGTGCGCGCTGCTGCGCGTGCGGGAGGAGCCGCCCGTCCGGTCCGGCGACGGCTGGCGGAGGCGGACCGCGGAGGGCGTCCGGCACCTGTGGGCGCAGCCGGAGCTGCGCACGCTGGTCCGGGCGGGCGGTACGACGATGCTGCTGACCTCGCTCGGCAGCGCGACCGTGTACGCCGTCGTCGGCCGCCTCGGCCACTCCCCCGCCTTCACCGGCGTGCTGTACGCCGCCCAGGGAGCCGGTTCGGTGGTGGCCGGGCTGCTCGCCGGGCCCGCGCTGCGGCGGTTCGGCGAGCACCGGCTCGCGGCGGCCGGGATCGCGCTGACGGGGGCCGCGGCGCTCGCGCGGGCCGTGCCGTCGGACGCGGTGGTCCTGATGTCCGGTGCCGCGGCGGGGCTGGGGCTGCCCTGTGTGCTGGTCGCCGTGTTCACCGCCGTGCAGCGCCGCACGCCCGGCCCGCTCCTCGGCCGGGTGACGGCCACCGCCGGCACGCTGGTCCTCGCCCCGAACGTGCTCGGGCTCGCCCTCGGGGCCGGTCTGGTCGAACTGGCCGGCCCCGGGCTGCTACTTCCGGTCTACGGCGTGGCGCTGCTGCTGACGGCGATCGCGCCGGCTCAGCGGGCGGCCAGTGCCTCCCGCACCGCCGCCAGGTCCCCGTCCGACGCCAACCCGGCGTGATACAGCCGTAGTTCCGTGGCGCCCTCGGCACGCGCGCGTGCCGCGTCCGCGGCGAGGGCGCCGGGGCTGCCGCCCATCCCGGCGACGACCGTGAGGTTGGCGGCCAGCACCGTCCGCTCCCCCGCGTGCGCGGCGAACGGCGCCAGCGGGGCCGTACCACCCGTGCAGGGCACCACCACGCCGTCGGCGACCGAGAGGATGCGGGCGGGGTCGACGCCGGCGTTGGCGCCGCAGTGGTAGGACACCGGGTCGGCGTGCAGGAGCACCTGGAAGCCGCCGGGCGCGGCGGCGCGTACGGCGGTGACGGCCTCCTCCTGGAGGGTGCGGGCGGTGGTGTCGCGCCACGCGCGCGTGGCGGCCGCGGTGTCCGCCCCGAGGAGCCTGTCCACCGTCGGCCAGCCCCGGTCGTCCGCCGTGCCCCGCCACAGCGGTTCGAGCGCGGTCCGTACGTCCGCCGCCAGCTCGCCGGCGTCGAGGCCGTGCGCGCCGTAGCCGGCGCGGCAGGACGGGCAGAAGCAGAGCGACATCAGGTACTGCCCGGCCTCGCCGAGGCCGACGCCGGCCGTCTTGTCGTGGGCGTGCAGGTGCGCCAGCCCGTACCAGCCGAGGGACTCCAGTTCGGTGCCGTGCGCGCCGGGGCGTACGGCGGCCTCGGCCGCCAGGTCGACCAGGTACGCGCGCGTGGCGGGCTGGGCGATGCAGGGTGCCCACGGGTAGCGGTCGCCGTAGGCGTTGACGACCGAGGTGTCGGGGTGCTCGGCGCCGAGGCGGGAGTTGTGGGCGAGGACGACCCAGGTGTGCACCTCCAGGCCGGCCGCGGCGAGTGCGTCGGCGGCCTCGCCGTAGGCGTTGCCGGGGGCCCAGCGGCCGGCGGGGTAGGGCCGCAGGCCTCTGCCCGCCCAGCGGCCGCCCGGCGGGTAGAGGACGGCAGCGTACTCGGCGGTGACGATGCGGTGGCGGGGGTGACGGGGGGTCAGGGCGCGGGTGGAGTGGTAGGCGGCGGCGAGGGTCACCTGGCCGACCCCGAGTCCGGCGATGCGCGCGGGGGCCCCGGGGTCCCCGTTGACGTCCCAGGGGTACACGAACGCCGACGCCTTCACGCGTCCTCCTCCAGCAGGGCGTAGCCGCGTTCGATCAGCCGGGCGAGTTGTTCGAGGTGGTCCTCGGCCGGTTCGTGCAGCGGGGGCCGGACCTCGCCGACGTCCAGGCCGCGCAGCCGTACCCCGGCCTTGACGAGGGAGACGGAGTATCCGCGGCCCTGGGCGCGCAGTTCGACGAACGGGCGGTAGAAGCCGTCCAGGAGGCGGTGGACGGTGCCCAGGTCGCCGGTCTCCAGGGCCCGGTGGAAGGCGAGGGCGAGTTCCGGCGCGAAGCAGAACACGGCCGAGGAGTACAGGGGGATGCCGAGGGCGCGGTAGGCCAGCTGGGTCTGTTCGGCGGTGGGCAGGCCGTTGAAGTACAGGAAGTCGCCGGGCGCCTCGGTGCGGACGGCGCTGACCGTGCGCTGCATGAGGTCGAGGTCGCCGAGGCCGTCCTTGAGGCCGATGACGCCGTCGGTGCGGGCCAGTTCGACGACGGTCGCCGGGGTGAGGACGGCGTTGTCGCGCTGGTAGACGATCACGGGCAGGGCGGTGGCCGCGGCGATCTCCTGGTAGTGCCGCAGCAGTCCGCTCTGGCCGGCGAGGACGAGGTACGGCGGCATGGCGAGGAGGCCGTCGGCGCCCGCGCCCGCGGCGAGGCGCGCGTAGCGCACGGCGAGCGCGGTGCCGTAGCCGGCTCCCGCGACGACCGGGACGCGCCCCTCGGCCGCCTCCACGGCCACCCGCACGCAGGCCTCGAACTCCTCCGGCAGCAGCGCGTGGAACTCCCCGGTGCCGCAGCAGGCGAACACGGCGGCGGCACCGGCCGCGACGCCCCGGCGCACGTGGGTGCGGTAGGCGTCGAGGTCGAGCGAGCCGCCGGGGCCGAAGGCCGTTACGGGGAAGAAGAGCGGCCCGCTCGGGTCACTGAGCCGGGCGGCGAGAGGGGCTGGCGTCACAGGCGCTCCCTGTCGGTGCATGCTTCTGATCGTCGTCCATATCTCTGAACGATCTCACGCTACGGGCCGCCATCGGAGCGGGTCAAGCGCGTGAACGGGCGACGTGGCAACGGATTCCGCCCCGTCGCGACCCACTTGACGGGGTACGCCGCCGCTCCCTAGCGTGTCCAAGAATGTGAATGCCGTCCACGCACGCGGCGTGTCGCAGCGGCGCCGAGAACCCCGAGGAGACCGAAGGATGCCCGCTCCCCGTACGCTCCTGCTCACCGGCGCCGCCGGCGGGCTCGGCACCCTGATGCGGTCCCTGCTGCCGGAGTACGGCTACACGCTGCGCCTGTTCGACGTGCGCCCCGTCGAGGACGCTCCGGACGCGATCACCGCCGACCTCACCGACACCGAGGCGCTGCGCGAGGCCGTGCGCGGCGTGGACGCCGTCCTGCATCTCGCGGGCATCTCCCTGGAAGCGTCCTTCGAGAAGATCCTGCGGTCGAACATCGAGGGCACCTACAACCTGTACGAGGCCGCCCGCCAGGAGGGTGTGCGGCGGATCGTGTTCGCCTCCTCCAACCACGCCGTCGGCTTCACCCCGGCCCCGCGCGCGGGCGAGCCGCTCATCCCCGTCGCCACTCCGCGCCGCCCCGACACCTTCTACGGCCTGTCGAAGTGCTTCGGCGAGGACCTGGCCCAGCTCTACTGGGACAAGCACGGCCTGGAGACGGTCTCGGTGCGCATCGGCTCCTGCTTCCCGGAGCCGACCAGCGTCCGCATGCTCTCGGTGTGGATGAGCCCGGCCGACGGCGCCCGCCTGTTCCACGCGGCCCTGACCGCCGAGGACGTCGGCCACACGGTGGTCTACGGCTCCTCCGCCAACACGCGCCTGTGGTGGGACCTGGACGGCGCGCGGGCGCTGGGCTACGAGCCGCGGGACGACTCCGAGCCGTACGCCGCCAAGCTGATCGCCGAACAGGGCGAGCCCGACCCCGGGAACCCGGCCCACACCCGCCTGGGCGGGCACTTCGTGAACGACCCGCCGATCTGGCCGTACTGAGACCGCGGCGGTTCCGAGGCGCCGGGGGCGGCCGTCGTGGCGGTGGTGCCGTGACCCGTTCGGCCGGTAAGGGAACGGCAAAGCGGTGCCGTTCGTTCACCCGGCATGACAGCTATGACCCCTGGCTCGAACATCTCCCTCTCGGCCGCGCGCGTGACGGTGGACGTGGCCGCTCCGGTGCGGCTCGACGTGTCGGGCCTGCTGCTCACCGCCGACGGCAAGGTGCGTTCCGACGACGACTTCATCTTCTACAACCAGCCGGCGGGCCCGGGCGTGACCTACCGCTCCGGCGGCGGCTCGGCGCCGGACGCGGTCACGGTCGACACCGCCGCCGTGCCGCCGGACATCGAGAGGATCGTCGTCACGGCGAGCCCGGATGCGGCCGGCCGGACCTTCCAGGGCGTCGAGCCGACGGCGACGATCAAGGATGCGGACGGTGGCGCGGTGCTGGCCACGTTCACCCCGCCGGAGCTCGGTGCCGAGACGGCGCTGGTGGTCGTGGAGGTGTACCGCCGGGGCGGCGCGTGGAAGGCGCGCGCCGTCGGCCAGGGGTACGCCGACGGGCTGGCCGGCATCGCGACGGACTTCGGTGTGACGGTGGAGGAGCCCACCCCGGCTCCGGCCGCGCCCCCGGCTCCGGTCACCACCCCGGCCGCGACCCCGGCCGCGTCCGTGCCCACGCCGCCCGCCGCCCCCGCACCGGGCGCCGGCAAGATCAACCTGGACAAGGGCCGGGTCAGCCTGGCGAAGCAGCAGACCGTGTCCCTGGTCAAGGGCGGCCGGCCGCTGCTCTCCCAGGTGCGGATGGGCCTCGGCTGGGAGCCGGCGTTCCGCGGCAGGGACATCGACCTGGACGCCTCGGTCATCGCCTACGGGCCGCGGCGCGACCACATCGACAGCTGCTACTTCGGCAGGCTGACGATCCTGAACGGCTCGGTCAAGCACTCAGGGGACAACCTCACCGGCGAGGGCGGGGGCGACGACGAGGTCATCGTGGTGGACCTAGGCCGCCTCCCCCAGGAGGTCTCCGGCCTGGTCTTCACGGTGAACTCCTTCTCCGGGCAGAAGTTCACGGAGGTCGCGAAGGCCTACTGCCGCCTCGTCGACGCCGCGACCGGCGAGGAACTGGTCCGCTTCGACCTCACCGGCGCCGAACCGCAGACCGGCGTGCTGATGGCCAAGCTGGTCCGGCAGTTCTCCGGCGAGTGGGACATGACGGCGCTGGGCGACTTCGTGAAGGCGCGCACGGTGCGGAACATGGTGGGACCGGGGGCGAAGGCGCTGTAGCGCGCCGGGCACGGCGCCGGGTTGCGGCGTGGGGTCCCGGCGCGGCACGGGACCCGGGTGCGGCACGGGACCCGGGTGCGGCATAGGGCCCGGGTGCGGCACGGGACCCGGGTGCGGCACGGGACCCGGGTGCGGCACGGGACCCGGGTGCGGCACGGGACCCGGGTGCGGCACGGGACCCGGTGCGGCATAGGGCCCGGGTGCGGCACGGGACCCGGGTGCGGCACGGGACCCGGGTGCGGCACGGGACCCGGGTGCGGCATAGGGCCCGGGTGCGGCACGGGACCCGGTGCGGCATAGGGCCCGGGTGCGGCACGGGACCCGGTGCGGCACGGGGCCGGGATGCCGCCGTCGCACGACGGCTCGTCCCCCGGGCGCGGCGCCGTGGGGGCCGGCCGCTCGGTTCCCCGTGCCCCTCCGGGCGCGGGGCTACGGCCGCAGGCCCTCCGTCAGCAGGGTCAGGCAGCGGCGGATCTCCTTGCCGGGTTCGTCCGCCAGCTCCGACGCCGTCGCCATCCCGTGCGCCAGCCGCAGGACCTCGACCGCCTCCAGGTCGGCCCGCACCGCGCCGTCCGCCCGCGCCGCCTCCACCAGCCGGCCCGCCGCGCCCTTCACCGCCGTACCGCACGCCACACCGCACGCCGTCGGCGCCGTCGGGGCGCCGTCCGTGACCGCCGCCCCCAGCAGCGCCTTCATGCCCCGCAATTGGATCGTGGCGAGGCACAGCTCGGTCAGCCACTCCGTCAGCGCCTCCCCCGGCGGCAGCTCCCCGGCGAGCTCGTCGGCCCGCCTGCCCAGTGCCTCGATCCGGTCGACGTACGCCGCCTCCAGCAGCGCCTGCCGGGTCGGGAAGTGCCGGTAGAGCGTGCCCGAGCCGACGCCCGCCCGCCTGGCGATCCGGTCGAGCGACGCGTTCTCCCCCTGCTCGGCGAAGACCTCAGCCGCCACCGCCAGCAGGCGTTCGTGGTTGCGCCGGGCGTCCGCGCGCATGGGTCTGACCCGGGTCATCCAGCAACTCCCTGCCCGACCGCCGGACCGGCGGCTTCCCCCGGATTCTACCGAGCGGCCGCCGGCCGGGCCCCACCGTCCGGGCGGAGCCGGGCCCGCGGCCCCCCACGAGGAGTTCGAGCCACTCCGGCCGGAGGCCGCGGGACGTCGCGGGCGCTTGCTGCGCGGCGGCGGGTCAGCCGCGCTTGTGCCGCTTCCAGGGTCCGGTGATGGCGAGCATGATGCCCGGCGTCTGGATGTTGGCGAACAGGGTCCTGCCGTCGGGCGAGAAGGTGACGCCGGTGAACTCGCTGTACTCCGGTGCCTCGGCGGTGCCCATGTTCATCTCGTTGCGGGCGATCGGGTAGGTCCGGCCGCTCTCGGTGGCGCCGAACAGGTGCTGGACGCCCTCGCCGTCCTCGGCGATGACCAGGCCGCCGTACGGCGAGACGGTGATGTTGTCGGGGCCGTCGAAGGCGCCGTCGGCGGACGGGTCCGGGTTCACGCCGAACAGGACCTTCAGGGTCAGCGTGCGGCGCTTGGGGTCGTAGAACCAGACCTGGCCGTCGTGCTGGACCGGGCTCTCCGCGCGGGCGAAGGACGAGACGACGTAGACGCCGCCGTCCCCCCACCACATGCCCTCCAGCTTGCGGGCGCGGGTGATCTGGCCGTCGGTGAACTGCTTGCGGATGGAGACGGTCCGGGCGTCGCGGTCCGGGACGTCCACCCAGTCGACGCCGTAGACAGTGCCGATCTTCGTGGCGCGGGAGAGGTCGTCGACGAACTTGCCGCCGGAGTCGAAGCACTTGAAGGCCTGGAGCACGCCCGCGTCGTCGGCGAGGGTGCGCAGCCGGCCGCGGCCGTGGCGGAAGCCCTCCGGCGGGGTCCAGCGGTAGAAGAGGCCGTTGGGGCCGGCGGCGTCCTCGGTGAGGTACAGGTGGCCGCGCCGGGGGTCGACGACGACGGCCTCGTGGGCGTAGCGGCCGAGGGCCTTGACGGGCTTCGGGTCGCGGTTGGCCCGGCGGTCCTCCGGGTCGACCTCGAAGACGTAGCCGTGGTCCTTGGTCATGCCGTTCTGGCCGGCCTTGTCCTCGGTCTCCTCGCAGGTCAGCCAGGTGCCCCACGGGGTGTTGCCCCCCGCGCAGTTGGTGGAGGTGCCGGCGATGCCGACCCATTCGGCGACATGGCCGCGGCGGACCTCGACGACGGTGCAGCCACCGGCGGCGGCGGGGTCGTAGACCAGGCCCTCGGTGAGCGGCACCGGGTACTCCCAGTTGGCGCGCGGGCCCTTCAGCTCGTGGTTGTTGACCAGGAGGGTGGCGCCGCGGGGCCCGTCGAAGGTGGAGGTGCCGTCGTGGTTGGACGGGGTGAACTCGCCGGACTCCAGCTTCGTCCTGCCGCTGTAGGTGACGATCTCGTACGCGAAGCCCGCGGGCAGGGCGAGGATGCCGTCCGGGTCGGCGATCAGCGGGCCGTAGCCGACGCCGTGGTGGTGGTCGCCGTGCGTGGACGCCTCCGCGCCGTCGGTGTCCGTGGCGGCCAGGGCGTTCGGCGCGGTGGCGAGCGCGCCGACGCTGCCCGCCAGGGCGACCCCGGCACCGGTGATCGCGGATTTTCTGGCGAAGTCCCTGCGGGTGAGCGACATGGTGTCTCCTGTGACGACGGTGGCGGTGCCGTGGAGGGTGGCGGACCTCGGTTCGGCGCACACGCTCCCGCCCGGCGGTGAACACGGGCTGAACGCCTGGCTACTTCGGCGCCCCCTGTTCAAGAACCCGTACGCACCGCCCCACGGCTGGTCGAAGCCCAGGTCGGCGCCGCCACCGGCCGTGCCTCAACCCCCCTGTTGAGAACGGGCCTTGAACGCGGCCTTGCGTGCCTCCTTCGCCACCTTCTTGTCCGGGTGCAGCCGTCCCATCGCCTCGAGGACGTCCGCGGTGGCGGGGTGCTCCACCCGCCAGGCGGCGGCGAAGAACCCGCTGTGCCGGGAGGCCAGCCCCTCCACCAGGGCCTGCAGTTCCTCGGAGTTGCCCTCGGCCGCCAGCTGCGCGGCCACCGTGTCCACGGTGAGCCAGAACACCATGTCCTGCGACGGTGCCGGCACGTCGGCGGCGCCCCGCTCGCTCAGCCACACCCGGGCGAGCCCGCCCAGTTCGGGGTCGTCCAGCACCTCCCGCAGCGCGGGCTCGGCCTCGATGCCCACCAGCGACAGCGCCTGCTGGCAGCGGAGCCTGCGCAGCGGCGCCCCGGCGTCCGCGCCCCGCGCCGCCGCCAGCAACTCCCGCGCTCCGGCGAGGGGTTCGCGTCGGCCGAGCCACTGCTCGGTCTCGGCCCGGGCGGCATGCTGCCCGTACCGTGCGGTGCCGTCGAGCAGCGCGTCCGCGCTCGCGTCGGCCAGGTCACCGACGGCGGGCGCCGCGAAGCCGGCCTCCAGCAGCCGCGCCCGCAGCCCGTACACGCCGAGCGGGGTGAGCCGGACCATGCCGTAGCGGGAGACGTCGGTGTCGTCCACCGGCGCGGCGGGCTCCTCGTCGGCGTCCACCAGCAGCGCCTCGTCCACCGGCTGGTACTCCACCAGCCCGACCGGTTCCAGCACCCGGAACTGGTCGTCCAGCCGCATCATCGCGTCGGACACCTGTTCAAGGACGTCGTTGGTGGGTTCGCCCATCCCGCTGGGCAAAATCACCGAGGCGGCCAGGGCGGGCAGCGGCACGAGGCCCTCGCCGGGATTGTCCTCACCGACGGTCAGGAGGTACAGGTTGCCGAGGACGCCGTCGAGGAACTCCGCCTCGGCCTCCGGGTCCCAGCCGAGTGACGAGAAATCGACCTCGCCCCCCTGGTCCAACGCGTCGACCAGACCGTCCAGATCGGGCACGCTCGCGTCGGCGAGCGCGGTCTCCAGCGCGGCGAGCCACACGGTGAGCACGTCCTGCGGGGAGCCGGCGGTGAGCAGCTTCAGCTCCTCACCGGCCCGGACGGTGCCGGCCTCCTCGTCCGCGATCTCCACCAGTCCGGTGTCCACGGCGGCGCGCCAGGCCTCGCCGGCGTACGCGGCGGCGTCGTCGCCGCTGAGGCCCAGCAGTTCCACGGCCGCCGGCAACTGCTCCTCGGCCAGCGAGCCCCCGGCGTCCACGCGGGTGCCGGGTCCGGCCCAGCGGGCGAGCCGGGCCGCCCGGGAGAGCAGCGGCGTGGACAGCGCGGCACGCGCCAGCTCCGCTTCGGGGCGCAGCCGCGCCGGCGGCAGGGGGGAGCTGTCTGACATGGGCTGGTTCTCCTCGGACCGTGAACGGACTCAACCCCTCAGCCTAGACGGATTTCCACCCATGCCACCCGGTTCATCTCCGCGCCGGCCGCCGTACATGGCCGAAACCTTGACAACTTCCCGCGCCAGGCAGGAGATTGACGCGCGTAGAAGTTGGGGGGACAACTGTTCACTCGGCTCTGCGCGTGTCACGGAGGGCCACCGGCCCGGCACGCAACCGTTCCACCCTCGTCCCGGCGCTCACGCACGTCCCCGGAGGGATCCCTTGCCGAGCAGGTCTTCCGCGCGCCTCGCCGCGCTCACCGTCGCCGCCGTCTGTTCCGCCGCGTCGGCCGTCGTCCTCACCTCGCCCGCGCACGCCGACGCGGTGCGCATCCACGACATCCAGGGCACGACCCGGGTGTCCCCGTTCGCCGGGCAGAAGGTGACGGACGTGCCCGGCATCGTCACGGCCACGCGCACGTACGGCTCCTCCAAAGGCTTCTGGATGCAGGACGCCACCCCCGACGACAACCCCGCGACCAGCGAGGGCGTGTTCGTCTTCACCGGTTCCGCGCCGAAGGCCGCCGTCGGCGACTCGGTGACGGTGACCGGCACGGTCTCCGAGTACGTCCCGGGCGGCACCTCGTCCGGCAACCAGTCGGTGACGGAGATCACCAAGCCGGTGGTCACCGCCGTCTCCTCCGGCAACACCGTCCCGGCGGCGGCCGTCGTCGACGAGAACACCGTGCCGGACGCGTACAGCCCGGCCGGTGACACCGCGGCGAACGGCTCCGTCAACGGCCTCCCCCTCGACCCGTCGGCGTACGCCCTGGACTACTACGAGTCCCTGGAGGGCATGACCGTCCAGGTCCAGGACGCCCGGGTGGTCACCGCGACCGACCCGTACAGCGAGCTGTGGGTCACGGTGAAGCCGCAGGAGCACCGCAACCGCCGCGGCGGCACGGTGTACGGCTCCTACGACTCCCAGAACACCGGCCGCCTCCAGATACAGTCGCTGGGCGCCACCGCCGACTTCCCGAAGGCGAACGTCGGCGACACCCTGGGCGGCACCACCACCGGCCCGCTGGACTTCAACCAGTTCGGCGGCTACACCCTGGTGGCGAGCACGCTCGGCACCCTGGAGAGCCGGGGCCTCCAGCGCGAGACGACCCGCCGGCAGTCGGGCCGCGAGCTGGCGGTGGCGACGTACAACGTGGAGAACCTCGACCCGTCCGACACCACCTTCGCCGCGCACGCCTCCGCGATCGTGAACAACCTGCGCTCGCCCGACATCGTGTCCCTGGAGGAGATCCAGGACGACAACGGCGCCAAGGACGACGGCACGGTCGGCTCCGGCGAGACCGTGCGCAAGCTGATCGACGCGATCGCCGCGGCGGGCGGCCCCACCTACGACTGGCGCTCGATCGACCCGGTCAACGACCAGGACGGCGGCGAGCCCGGCGGCAACATCCGCCAGGTGTTCCTGTTCAACCCCGAGCGGGTGTCCTTCACGGACCGCGCGGGCGGCGACGCTGCCACCGCGGCCGGCGTCACCAAGGTGCGCGGCAAGGCACAGCTGACGATCTCCCCGGGCCGGATCGACCCGGCGAACGCGGCCTGGAAGAACAGCCGCAAGCCGCTCGCCGGCGAGTTCGTCTTCCACGGCCGGACCGTCTTCGTGATCGCCAACCACCTCAACTCCAAGGGGGGCGACCAGGGTCTGGCCGCGCAGTACCAGCCGCCGGTGCGCAGCTCGGAGATCCAGCGGCACGCGCAGGCCACGGCGGTGAACGCGTTCGTCAAGGACATCCTGTCCGCGCAGAAGAACGCGGACGTCATCGCGCTCGGCGACATGAACGACTTCGAGTTCTCCGACACCGCGAAGATCCTCGAGGGCGACGGCGAACTGTGGTCGGCGATCAAGTCGCTGCCCAAGAGCGAGCGGTACACCTACGACTACCAGGGCAACGAGCAGGTGCTGGACCAGATCCTGATCAGCCCGGCGATCCGGCGCGGCTGCGACTTCGAGTACGACAGCGTGCACATCAACTCGGAGTTCAACGACCAGATCAGCGACCACGACCCGCAGGTGCTGCGGTTCCGTCCGTGACACGGGGCGGGGCCGGCCGGGCGTCTCGTCCGGCCGGCCCCGCCGTACCCCGCTCACCGGCCCCGCCGTGCCACGCTCACCCGTGGCGGCCGGTCCGGCGCCAGAGCACGGCCGTGGTGACGACGGCGGCGGCGGCCGCCGCGCCCGCGATCAGCGCGGGCCCCGGGTGCCGCCGCGCGGCGCCCACGGCGGACCGCAGCGGGCCCGGCACCCGCGGGTCGTCCTCCATGGTCCGGCCGGCCCGCGCCGCCCGGTCCTGGAGGGAGTGCCCGCTCTCCACGGCCCGCTCCTGCACCGCATGCCCGGCCCGCGCCATCCGTTCCTGCGCGCCGTGGCCGGCCCGCACGGCACGGTCCTGGACCAGGTGCCCGGCCCGGGCGGCCCGGCCCTGCACGCCGTGCCCCGCGTGCGCGGCGCTCTCGCGCAGTTGCACGGTCATGGCGCCGGCCTTGTCCCTCAGGTCGGCGGCCCGCGCCCGGGCCCGGCCCTTCACATCGGCCCTGTCCGCCAACTGGGCGACGGTCGCCCCGAGTCGGCTCCTGTTCTGTTCGATCTGCTGCCGCAGCTCGTCGGGTCCCTTGGCGCCCGAGCCCTGCGGGTTCATGTCCGTCATCGGTGTGCCCTTTCCCTGATCGCGTCGGCGTCCGCCCCGGCACTGCCGGGCGTCCTCCCGGGTGCGGGCGGCACGGCGGGACGCGGCCGAGCGCGTACAGCGACGCCCGGCGGTCCGCCGCCGCGTCCGGTACGGCGTGCGGTGGGGGCCGGCGGAGGCCGCCGCCTGCCGGAGGCCGTGCGTACGGGATCACGGTCACGGCCGGCTCCCTGCCGGCGGCGCCGGCGGCCCCTCGCGGCGCCCGGAGACACTCCGCGCCACCTCGGCCGGGGTGTCGGCCGGTCGGAGGCCGTGTGTGCGGGGTCGCGGTTCCGGTGGTCCGTCTCCTTCCTGTGCGCGGTCTGCCGGGTACCCGGGCCGGAGATCCTCAGCCGTGGGCGCCACTCCCGGTGCCGCGTTCGCCAAGACGTGCGAGCTGGGACTGCAGCAAGTCGAGTCGGGCCTGCAACAGCGCGGCCTCGGCGACGAGTTCGGGCACGCCCGGCTCCGCGGCGAGCGTCGACCCGGCCGGTGTGAAGCTCGTACCGGCACCGTCCGCGACCACCCGCAGGCCCTGTCCGGCCAGCCGGGCGAACTGCGCGAGTGAGACGGACGGACGGTGCCGCGCGCAGTCCGCGCAGGCGGGGGCGAGGGCCCGCCGGCCGGGGCGGCCCCAGCCCGCGTCGGCGAGGGCGACGGCCCGGACCCCGCAGGCGCACGGACCGGCCGTGGCCGTGCGGACCCGCTGCCGGGCGTAGCGGAAACCGCGCTCGAAGCGGATGTAGGCGCCGAGGACGGAGACCTCCAGCAGCACGGCCGCCCGGTGTTCGGCCGTGCACAGCAGGGCCTCGGCCGCCGCCCGGTCGTGCACGCAATGGAAGCCGCAGTCGCACCGGCGCGCGGGCGGGCGGTGCCGGCGGCCGTAGACGCAGGCGGCGTCGTCGAGCACCGCGTACGGCAGCGCGCCGCCGAGCGACACGCCGGTGAACCCGGCCCGGGTGCCGTCCTGGGACAGCACCGGGTGGGCGATCTTGTAGCCGGTCGGCGGCTCCGTGGGACGTTCGGCCGGGAGCCACGGTCTCATCGGGCGGCCGGGACCTCTTCGCGGGCCGGCTCGGCCGGTCCCGGGCGGACTGTCTCCTCGCGGGGCCGCGGTTCCTCCTCGTGGACGAGCGGCCGCTCCTCGGCGGTGCCGGTGGCCAGTGCCTTGCCGAGCTTCATGGCGCCTCCCATGACCTGACGACGTAGGTGACCCTCCGGCCATAGTGACCCATGAGGGGCCGAGTGCGACACAGGACGGGTGCGGAGCCAGGCCACCTTGCAGTAAATCTTATCAATAGGTCGTAGATAAATTAAGTAGAGCTTCATGGATGCGATGGCGAGACTGCTCCCATGACCACGACCCCCTCCCGCGAGACCGCCCCGCCCTTCGGCCGCTCCCTGTGCGCGATGATCACACCGTTCACCGAGGAGGGCGGGCTCGACCTGGCGGGCGCCCAGCGGCTGGCCGTGCGCCTGGTGGCGGAGGGCTGCGACGGCCTGGTCCTCAACGGCACCACCGGCGAGTCGCCCACCACCACGGACGACGAGAAGGCGCGGCTCGTCGCGGCCGTGCGGGAGGCGGTCGGCGACCGGGCGGCGCTGGTCACGGGCGTGGGCACCGCCGACACCCGGCACACGGTGGAGCTGGCGCGAGCGGCCGGCGAGGCGGGCGCCGACGGCGTGCTGGTGGTGACGCCGTACTACAGCCGGCCCCCGCAGGAGGCCGTGGCCGCCCACTTCCTCCAGGTCGCGGACGGGAGCGGGCTGCCCGTGATGCTCTACGACATCCCGGGCCGCACCGGCACCCGGATCGAGCCGGACACCATGATCCGCCTCGCGGCACACCCGCGGATCGTGGCCGTCAAGGACTGCTCCTACGACTTCCTCGGCGTCCAGAAGGTACTGGCGCGGACCGGGCTGGCGTACTACGCGGGCTGCGACGAGCACGTGCTGGCGCTGTACGCGGTCGGCGCGGCAGGTTGTGTCAGCACGGTCGCGAACGCCGTACCGGCGCACGTGGCCGCGATCCTGGACGCGTTCGACGCGGGCGAGACCACCCGCGCGGCCCGGCTCCAGCTGGCCGCCGCGCCGTTGACCGAGGCGATGACCGGCGCGGGGCTGCCCGGCACGGTCACCGCCAAGGCCCTGCTGGGCCGCCTCGGGCTGCCCGCGGGCCCGGTGCGCGCACCGCTGCTGCCCGCCGGCCGTGAGGCGGCCGACGGACTGCTGGCGCGGTACAGGGCGCTCGTGGGCGCGTGAGCGGTGCGTCCTGCGCCTCGGCGTCCGCCGTCACCTCCGCCACCCGGCCCGCATCTGCTCTCCGGCCCCCGGACACGACGGAGCGCCCCCGCGCCGGGATGGCGGCGCGGGGGCGCTCGGGCCGGGGGTGCGTCAGTTGTGGCTGTGCAGGATGTCGTTCAGGCCGCCCCAGACCGCGTTGTTCGGACGGGCCTCGACGGTGCCGGTGACCGAGTTGCGGCGGAAGAGGATGTTCGAGGCGCCGTTCAGCTCGCGGGCCTTGACGATCTGGCCGTCGGGCATGGTGACGCGGGTGCCCGCGGTGATGTACAGGCCGGCCTCCACCACGCACTCGTCGCCGAGCGCGATGCCGACGCCCGCCTCGGCGCCGATCAAGCAGCGCTCGCCGACGGAGATGATCACGTTGCCGCCGCCGGACAGCGTGCCCATGGTGGAGGCGCCTCCACCGATGTCCGAACCGTCGCCGATCACGACGCCCGCGGAGATGCGGCCCTCGACCATCGACGTGCCGAGGGTGCCGGCGTTGAAGTTGACGAAGCCCTCGTGCATGACGGTGGTGCCGGCGGCGAGGTGCGCGCCCAGGCGGACCCGGTCGGCGTCGGCGATGCGCACGCCCTTGGGCACGACGTAGTCCGTCATGCGCGGGAACTTGTCGATGGAGGTCACCTGGAGGTGCAGGCCCTCGGCGCGGGCGTTCAGGCGCACCTTCTCGACATCGTCCACGGCGACCGGGCCGAGCGAGGTCCAGGCGACGTTGGCGAGGTGGCCGAAGACGCCGTCCAGGCTCTGGCCGTGCGGCCGGACCAGGCGGTGCGAGAGCAGGTGCAGGCGGAGGTAGACGTCGTGCGCGTCGACCGGCTTGTCGTCCAGCGAGGAGATGACCGTGCGGACCGCGACCACCTCGACGCCCCGGCGGGCGTCCGGGCCGGTCGCCGCGGTCGCTCCGCCGCCCAGCAGCTGCGCGGCCCGCTCGGCGGTCAGCCGCTCGGTGCCGGCGGGGCCGGGCTCCTCGACCAGCTCGGGGGCCGGGAACCAGGTGTCGAGCACGGTGCCGTCGGAGGCGATCGTGGCGAGGCCGGCGGCGACGGCGCCGGTGGTACGGGAAGCAGAGTCGGTCATGGGGGAAAACCTAACGCGGGCGGCCCACCGAGAGCGAACCGCGTCTCACGTGCCGGTTGTCCGGGCACGCGGAAGAGGCCACGGCGCGCCGCCGTGGCCCCTCTCACGCGCTCCCCTGCGAAGGCAGGAGGTTCAGACGTTGAAGCCGAGTGCCCTCAGCTGCTCGCGGCCGTCGTCCGTGATCTTGTCCGGGCCCCACGGCGGCATCCACACCCAGTTGATGCGCAGCTCGTTGACCAGGCCGTCCGTCGCGGACTTCGCCTGGTCCTCGATGACGTCCGTCAGCGGGCAGGCCGCCGAGGTCAGGGTCATGTCGATCGTCGCGATGTTCGCGTCGTCGACGTGGATGCCGTAGATCAGGCCCAGGTTGACGACGTCGATACCCAGCTCGGGGTCGACCACGTCCATCAGGGCCTCACGGAGTTCCTCCTCCGAGGCCGGCTTCATCTCGACGGTGTCGCTCATGCGGTCTTCCTTTCGGCGTCGGCGCCGTTCAGCGCCTGGGCCGTCGCGTCCTTCCACGCCATCCAGCTCAGGAGGGCGCACTTGACCCGCGCGGGGTACTTGGAGACACCGGCGAACGCGACGGCGTCCTCCAGGACCTCCTCCATCGCGTCGTCGGGCTCGACCCGGCCCTTGGACTGCATCAGCTCCAGGAAGGTCTCCTGGATCTTCTGCGCCTCGGCGAGTTCCTTGCCCACCAGCAGCTCGTTGAGGACCGACGCGCTGGCCTGGCTGATGGAGCAGCCCTGGCCCTCGTAGGAGACGTCCGTGATCTTCGAGCCCTCGTACTTCACGCGGAGGGTGATCTCGTCGCCGCACGTCGGGTTCACATGGTGCACCTCGGCGTCGCCATCCCTGAGACCACGCCCGTGCGGGTTCTTGTAGTGGTCCAGGATGACTTCCTGGTACATCGAGTCCAGTTTCACCTTTTCAGCACGCCCCTCAGCCGAAGAAGTTCCGTACGTGCTCCAGACCGTCGACCAGTGCGTCGATCTCGGCCGGCGTGGAGTACAGGTAGAACGACGCTCGCGTGGTCGCAGGAATTCCGTAGCGCAGGCAGACCGGACGGGCGCAGTGGTGCCCGACCCGGACCGCGATGCCCTCCTCGTCGAGGACCTGGCCCACGTCGTGCGGGTGGATGTCACCGAGGGCGAAGGAGATCGCCGCGCCCCGGTCCTCGGCCGTCGTCGGGCCGATGATGCGCAGGTCCGGCACCTGCGCCAGGCGCTGCACCGCGTACTCCGTCAGCGCGTGCTCGTGGGCGAGGATCCGGTCCATGCCGATCGCGTTCAGGTAGTCGATCGCCGCGCCGAGACCGACCGCCTGCGCGATCGGGGGCGTGCCCGCCTCGAACTTGTGGGGCGCCGGGGCGTACGTCGACGAGTGCATCGACACGGTCTCGATCATCTCGCCGCCGCCCAGGAACGGCGGGAGGTCCTCCAGCAGCTCCTGGCGGCCCCACAGGACGCCGATGCCCGTCGGACCGCACATCTTGTGGCCGGTGAAGGCCACGAAGTCGGCCTGGAGGGCCTGCACGTCCAGCGGCATGTGGGGGGCGGCCTGCGAGGCGTCGATGCAGACCAGGGCGCCGACCTCCTGGGCGCGGCGGACTATCGCCTCGACCGGATTGACCGTTCCCAGGATGTTCGACACCAGCACGAAGGAGACGATCTTCGTCTTCTCGGTGATGATCTCGTCGATGTTGGACAGGTCCAGGCGGCCGTCGTCGGTGAGGCCGAACCACTTCAGCTTCGCGCCCGTGCGCTGCGACAGCAGCTGCCACGGCACGATGTTGGAGTGGTGCTCCATCTCCGTGATGACGATCTCGGTCTCGTGGTCCACGCGGTAGGGCTCGTCGGCCCAGCCCAGCATGTTCGCCACGAGGTTCAGCGACTCGGAGGCGTTCTTGGTGAAGATCACCTCGTCGCGGCTGGGCGCGTTGATGAACTCCGCGACCTTGTCGCGCGCGCCCTCGTACAGCGCCGTGGCCTCCTCGGCGAGCACATGCACACCGCGGTGGACGTTGGCGTTGTAGCACTCGTAGTACTCGCTCAGGGCGTCCAGCACCTGGCGCGGCTTCTGGCTGGTCGCCGCGTTGTCCAGGTACACGAGCTTCCGGCCGTCGTGGACCACGCGGTCCAGGATGGGGAAGTCCTTGCGGATCGCCTCGGTGTCGAGGAGGCCCGGCAGCTGTGTCACGCGGATGCGCCACCCTTCACGTATGCCTCGTAGCCCTCGTTCTCCAGCTTGTCCGCCAGCTCCGGACCGCCCGACTCGACGATGCGGCCGGCGGTGAAGACGTGGACGTGGTCGGGCTTGATGTAGCGCAGGATGCGCGTGTAGTGCGTGATCAGCAGGGTGCCGACCTCGCCGGTCCCGTGGACGCGGTTGACGCCCTCGGAGACGATGCGGAGCGCGTCGACGTCGAGGCCGGAGTCGGTCTCGTCGAGGATCGCGAACTTCGGCCTGAGCAGCTCCAGCTGGAGGATCTCGTGGCGCTTCTTCTCACCGCCGGAGAAGCCCTCGTTGACGTTGCGCTCGGCGAAGGACGGGTCCATGTGGAGACGCTCCATGGCCTCCTTGACCTCCTTCACCCAGGTGCGCAGCTTGGGGGCCTCGCCGCGGACGGCGGTGGCGGAGGTGCGCAGGAAGTTGGAGACCGAGACGCCGGGGATCTCGACGGGGTACTGCATCGCCAGGAACAGGCCGGCGCGGGCACGCTCGTCGACGGACATCTCCAGGACGTCCTCGCCGTCGAGGGTGACGGAGCCGCTGGTGATCGTGTACTTCGGGTGACCCGCGAGGGAGTAGGCGAGCGTCGACTTGCCGGAGCCGTTGGGGCCCATGATGGCGTGCGTCTCGCCCTGCTTCACGGTGAGGTCGACGCCCTTGAGGATCTCCTTCGTGGCGTTGTCGGCCTCGACGGTGACGTGCAGGTCTCGGATTTCAAGCGTTGCCATGGGTGCCTCAGGACTCCTGGGTGAGGGAGACGAGAACGTCGTCCCCTTCGATCTTTACGGGGTATACGGGGACGGGGCGCGTCGCGGGGAGGCCGGACGGCTTGCCGGTGCGCAGGTCGAAGGCGGAGCCGTGCAGCCAGCACTCGATCTGGCAGTCCTCCACCTCCCCTTCGGAGAGGGAGACGTTCGCATGGGAGCAGATGTCGTGGATGGCGAACACCTCGCCCCCGGTACGGACGACCGAGACCGGCGTGCTGTCTATCTCCACGCGCTTGGGGGTGTCCTCGGCCAGCTCGCCCAGCCCACAGACGCGTACGAAGTCCGGCATCAGACCGACGCCCCCAGCTCCTCGTCGATCTTCACGAGAAGCCGCTCCTCGATGTCGTCGACGCCGATCTGCTGGACCAGCTCGGCGAAGAAGCCGCGGACCACCAGGCGGCGGGCCTCGTCGGCCGGGATGCCGCGGGCCATCAGGTAGAAGAGCTGTTCGTCGTCGAAGCGGCCGGTGGCGCTCGCGTGACCGGCGCCGACGATCTCGCCGGTCTCGATCTCCAGGTTCGGCACCGAGTCGACCCGCGCGCCGTCCGTGAGGACCAGGTTGCGGTTCATCTCGTAGGTGTCCGTGCCCTCGGCGCCGGCCTCGATCAGCACGTCGCCGATCCACACCGCGTGGGCGTCCTCGCCCTGAAGCGCACCCTTGTAGGCCACGTTCGACTTGCAGTGCGGGGTGTTGTGATCGACCAGGAGGCGGTGCTCCTGGTGCTGGCCGGCGTCCGTGAAGTACAGGCCGAAGAGCTCGGCCTCGCCACCCGTGCCGGCGTAGGCCACGCGGGGGTGCAGACGGACGAGGTCGCCGCCGAAGGTGACCACGAACGACTTGAAGGTGGCGTCCCGGCCGATCAGCGCGTTGTGCTGGCCCACGTGCACGGCCTTGTCGTCCCAGTCCTGGACGGAGACGACGGTCAGCTTGGCGCCGTCACCCAGGACGTAGTCGACGTTGGCGGCGAGCACCGCGTCACCGGTGTGGTCGATGACGACGACGGCCTCGGCGAAGGCGCCCAGCTCGATCACCTGGTGGGCGTAGGCGGTCCCCCCCTCGCCGTGCACGGCGATACGGATCGGCTCGGTGAGGACCGTCTCCTTGGGGACGGTCACGACACCGGCCTTCTCGAACGCCGAGTACGCCTGGGCGGCGACGCGGTCCACCGGGGTGCCGGCCTTGCCGATCCGGGCGTCGTCACGGCCGACGGTCTCGACGACGACTCCCTCCGGAGCGTCGACGCCGACCTTCAGACCGTCGCCGGTGGCGACCGCGGTGCCGTCGTGCAGCCCGCGCAGCCGCTCCAGCGGCGTGAACCGCCACTCCTCCTCGCGGCCGTGGGGGACCGGGAAGTCCGCCACGTCGAAGGACGGGGGCGCGCTCATGCGCGTGGCGACGGTCGACTCGGCGGCCACCGCGATCTGGCCGGCGGTGGTGGACCCCACCGGGATATTCGTAGCCTCAGCCATGGCTGTCGGTCTGCTCTCTTCCTACGTCAAGAAATCTGGCGACTGCTTCGGGGGCGGGTCTTAACCGACCGCGCCTTCCATCTGAAGCTCGATCAGCCGGTTCAGCTCCAGCGCGTACTCCATGGGCAGCTCCTTCGCGATGGGCTCGACGAAGCCGCGCACGATCATCGCCATCGCCTCGAACTCGCTCAGACCGCGGCTCATGAGGTAGAAGAGCTGGTCGTCGGAGACCTTGGAGACGGTGGCCTCGTGGCCCATGGACACGTCGTCCTCGCGGACGTCCACGTACGGGTACGTGTCGGAGCGCGAGATGGTGTCGACGAGCAGCGCGTCGCACAGCACGTTGGACTTCGAGCCGTGCGCGCCCTCGGCGATCTCCACCAGGCCACGGTAGGAGGTACGGCCGCCACCGCGGGCGACGGACTTGGACACGATGTTGGAGGACGTGTTCGGCGCCATGTGGACCATCTTGGAGCCGGCGTCCTGGTGCTGGCCCTCGCCCGCGAAGGCGATGGAGAGGGTCTCTCCCTTGGCGTGCTCGCCCATCAGGTAGACGGCCGGGTACTTCATCGTCACCTTGGAGCCGATGTTGCCGTCGACCCACTCCATGGTCGCGCCCTCGTAGGCCACGGCACGCTTGGTGACCAGGTTGTAGACGTTGTTCGACCAGTTCTGGATGGTCGTGTAACGGCAGCGGGCGTTCTTCTTGACGATGATCTCGACGACCGCGCTGTGCAGCGAGTCCGACTTGTAGATCGGCGCCGTGCAGCCCTCGACGTAGTGCACGTAGGCGCCCTCGTCGACGATGATCAGGGTCCGCTCGAACTGGCCCATGTTCTCCGTGTTGATGCGGAAGTAGGCCTGGAGCGGGATCTCGACGTGCACGCCCTTCGGCACGTAGATGAAGGAGCCGCCGGACCACACCGCGCTGTTCAGCGACGCGAACTTGTTGTCGCCGACCGGGATGACCGTGCCGAAGTACTCCTTGAAGAGCTCGGGGTGCTCCTTCAGGGCGGTGTCGGTGTCGAGGAAGATGACGCCCTGCTCCTCCAGGTCCTCGCGGATCTGGTGGTAGACGACCTCCGACTCGTACTGGGCGGCGACACCGGCGACGAGGCGCTGCTTCTCGGCCTCCGGGATGCCCAGCTTGTCGTAGGTGTTCTTGATGTCCTCGGGCAGGTCCTCCCAGGACGCCGCCTGCTTCTCCGTGGAGCGCACGAAGTACTTGATGTTGTCGAAGTCGATGCCCGAGAGGTCCGAGCCCCAGTTGGGCATGGGCTTCTTCTCGAAGAGCTTCAGGCCCTTCAGCCGCAGCTTCGTCATCCACTCCGGCTCGGACTTCTTGCCCGAGATGTCACGGACGACGTCCTCGTTCAGGCCACGCCTGGCGGAGGCACCGGCCACGTCGGAGTCGGCCCAGCCGTATTCGTACTTGCCCAGGCCCTCGAGTTCGGGGTGAGCAGTCTCCGTGGGGAGAGTCATGCGGGGTTCCTCCCGGCCGTGCTTGCAGGTGCGTCAGTGGAAATCTCGGGGATGAACGTCGTGCAGACGCCGTCGCCGTGGGCGATGGTCGCCAGTCGCTGGACATGGGTACCCAGAAGCTCCGCGAAGACCTCGGTCTCCGCCTCGCACAGCTGGGGGAACTGTTCCGCGACGTGGGCGACCGGGCAGTGGTGCTGGCAGAGCTGCTCGCCGACCGGTGCGCTGCGCGCCGTAGCAGCGTACCCGTCGGCGCTCAGGGCCCGGGCGAGCGCTTCGGCGCGCTTGTCGGGGCCGGCGGCCTCGATCGCCTCGCGGTACGCGCTCGCCTGCGCGGTGATCCGGGCGCGGGCGAAGGCGGCGACCGCCTCGGCGCCGCCGCCCTGCTCGGCGATCCAGCGGAGCGCGTCCGCGGCGAGCTTGTCGTAGGACTGGTCGAAGGCGTCCCGGCCGCAGTCGGTGAGCGCGAAGACCTTGGCGGGGCGCCCGCGCGTGCGCGTGCCGTAGACCCGCTGTTCGCGCGCCTCCACGACCTCGTCGGCCGCCAGCGCGTCCAGGTGACGCCGTACGGCCGCCTGGGTGAGTCCCAGCCTGCCGGCGAGTTCCGCGACGGTCGACGGCCCGTGGTCCAGGATGGACCGCGCGACCCGGTTGCGCGTCGAGCGCTCACCGGTCGCTAGCTCCTCCTGAGGGGTCCCCACCGGGGTCTCCCGAGCCTCGCCGACGTTTTTCACAACGCCATTGTTGCGTAATTCCGCGGAGACTGACAAGCGGCGTCCGATCACCGGGCGGTGCCCTGCGTCACTTAGGTAAACCTAACGTGACCTGCGGAAACGATCTGCGATCGATCGTTTCGGGGGCCGCGCCGCCGATCAAAGCGGTGGCGCCGGACCGCTCCGTCGGGAAGACTCCCCCACCATGCCCACACCCCCTCCCACCGGCCCTCTTGTCACTCGGGACGGCGTCGCCGCGGGCCTGCGGCTGCTCGGTGTCGAGACCGGCGAGATCCTCCTCGCGCACTCCTCCCTCAGCTCTCTCGGCTGGGTCAACGGAGGGGCCGTCGCGGTCGTCCAGGGCCTCCTCGACGCGCTCGGCCCGTCCGGCACCCTCGTCGTGCCCGCCCAGTCCGCCCAGCTGTCCGACCCGGCGTCGTGGCGCAGGCCCCCGGTGCCCGAGGAGTGGTGGGACCGGATCCGGGCCACCATGCCCCCGTACGACCCCCGGATCACGCCCACGCTCGGGGTCGGCGTGATCCCCGAGACGGTGCGGACCTGGCCGGGTGCCCTGCGCAGCGCCCACCCGCAGACCTCCTTCGCTGCGGTCGGCCGGCACGCGCGGGACATCACCGACGGCCATGCCCCCGACTGCCGGCTGGGCGAGCGCAGCCCCCTGGCCCGGCTGGAGGAACTGGGCGCCCGGGTGCTGCTGCTCGGCGCGGGCTACGGCTCCTGCACCGCCTTCCACCTCGCCGAGTACCGGACACCGGCACCACGCGTTCGGGTCGGCCGGCCCGCTCCCGGCGGCGGCTGGGAGACCGTGACCGAGGTGTCGATCGACTCCGCCCGGTTCGAGGAGCTGGGGCACGACTTCGAACGGGACCGGCCCGTGGTGCGCGGCACGGTGGGGGCGGCGGACGTACGGCTGTTCCCCGTGGCGGACGCCGTGGCCTACGCCGAGCGGTGGCTGCCGCTGCACCGCCCCCGGGAGGAGGACTTCCCGTACCCGGCCGCCTGACGGGCCGGTGCTCTCCCTAGACTCTGGACTCATGCGAAGTGAGCCCGTGGTCCAGGTCCAGGCCCTGGTGAAGCGGTACGGCACGAAGACCGCGGTGAACGGCCTCGACCTGGTGGCCCAGCCGGGCGTGACCGCCGTACTCGGCCCCAACGGGGCGGGGAAGACGACGACCGTCGAGACCTGCGAGGGGTACCGGAAGCCGGACGGCGGCACGGTGCGCGTCCTCGGACTCGACCCGGTACGGCAGTCCGCGCGGCTGCGGCCACGCATCGGCGTGATGCTCCAGTCCGGCGGGGTCTACTCCGGCGCCCGCGCCGAGGAGATGCTGCGGCACATCGCGCGGCTGCACGCGCATCCGCTGGACGTGGACGCCCTGATCGAACGCCTCGGCCTCGGCTCCTGCGGCCGGACCGGCTACCGCCGGCTGTCCGGCGGCCAGCAGCAGCGGCTCGCGCTCGCCATGGCCGTCGTGGGCCGCCCGGAACTGGTGTTCCTGGACGAGCCGACCGCCGGGCTCGACCCGCAGGCCCGCCACGCCACCTGGGATCTGGTACGGGACCTGCGCGCCGACGGCGTCTCGGTGATCCTCACCACGCACCACATGGACGAGGCCGAACAGCTCGCCGACGACGTGGCGATCATCGACGGCGGCCGGGTCATCGCCCAGGGCTCCCCCGAGGAGCTGTGCCGGGGCGGCGCCGAGAACACCCTGCGCTTCACCGGCCGCCCCGGCCTCGACGTCGGCTCCCTGCTCAAGGCCCTTCCGGCCGACTGCACGGCCGCCGAGCTGACCCCCGGCAGCTACCGCGTCACCGGCAAGGTCGACCCGCAACTGCTGGCCACGGTGGCCTCGTGGTGCGCCCAGCACGGGGTGATGCCGGACCGGATCTCGGTGGAGCGGCACACGCTGGAGGACGTCTTCCTGGAGCTGACCGGCAAGGAGCTGCGCGCGTGACCACCACGGGTACCTACACCCCCGCCCCCGGAGCCGCCCCGCTCCCCCGCATGATCGCGGCGCAGGCGGCACTGGAGACCAGGATGCTGCTGCGCAACGGCGAGCAGCTGCTGCTGACGGTCGTCATCCCGGCCCTGCTTCTGGTGCTCTTCAGCACGGTCGACATCGTGGACACCGGCGCGGGCGAGGCCGTGGCCTTCCTCGCTCCCGGCATCCTCGCGCTCGCCGTGATGTCGACGGCGTTCACCGGCCAGGCCATCGCGACGGGCTTCGAGCGCCGCTACGGCGTCCTGAAGCGGCTCGCCTCCTCCCCGCTGCCGCGCTGGGGCCTGATGACCGCGAAGACGCTGTCGGTGCTGGTCACGGAGGCCCTCCAGGTGATCCTGCTGACGGCGATCGCCCTCGCCCTCGGCTGGTCCCCGCACGGCAACCCCTTCGCGGTGTTCCTGCTGCTGCTCCTGGGCACGGCCGCGTTCTCGGGTCTCGGCCTGCTGATGGCCGGCACGCTGAAGGCGGAAGCCACGCTGGCCGCCGCCAACCTGGTCTTCCTGCTGCTGCTCGTGGGCGGCGGGGTGATCGTCCCGCTGGAGAAGTTCGGCTCGGCGGGACAGCAGGTGCTCGGCCTGCTGCCGATCTCCGCCCTGTCCGACGGGCTGCGGGACGTGCTCCAGCACGGCGCCGGCATGCCCTGGGGCGACCTCGGTGTCCTCGCCGTGTGGGCGGTGGCGGGGCTCGCAGCGGCCGGGAGATTCTTCCGCTGGGAGTGACCCTCGTGAACGCGTGCACAAGCGGCGGCCTACGATGGTGGACGTGCCAAAGCTGAACCGCGCCGACGCCCGGGCCGCCCTGCGCAACCCGCTCGCCCTCATCGCCGACCACTGGACCCCGGATCCCCGGACCGTCCGGCGGGCGGCGCTCGCCGCGCTCGTGATGTCGGTGGTCATCGTCGTGACCGGCGGCGCCGTCCGCCTGACCGGCTCCGGGCTGGGCTGCCCGACCTGGCCCACCTGCACCGACGACTCGCTGACCACCACCCGGGCCATGGGCTTCCACGGGGTCGTGGAGTTCGGCAACCGCATGCTGACGTACGTGCTGTGCGCGGCCGTCGGCTGGGCCATCGTCGCGGCCCGCGCCCAGAAGCCGTGGCGGCGCACGCTGACCCGGCTGGGCTGGGCGCAGTTCTGGGTGGTCATGGGCAACGCGGTCCTCGGCGGCGTCGTGGTGCTGGTGGGCCTCAACCCGTACACGGTCGCCGCGCACTTCCTGCTCTCCGCGGCGCTGATCGCCGTCGCCACCCTGATGTGGCAGCGCGCCCGGGAGGGCGACGGGGCCCCGCGTCCGCTGGTCGGCGCGGCGGTGCGGCAGCTGGTGTGGGTCCTGGTGGCCGCGTCGGCGCTGCTCATCGCGGTGGGCACGGTGGTGACCGGGGCCGGCCCGCACGCCGGTGACTCCAGCGAGGTCGAACGCATCCCGATCGACTGGGAGACCGTCGCCAAGCTGCACGCGGTGCTGGCCTGGATCGTGGTCACGCTGACCTTCGCGCTGTGGTTCGTGCTCAAGGCGGTGGACGCCCCGAAGGAGCCTGCCGCGCGGACGCGGGAGCTGTTCGCCGTCCTGCTGTGCCAGGGGGCCCTCGGGTACGTCCAGTACTTCACCCACCTCCCCGAGGCCCTGGTGGCCGCGCACATGGCGGGCTCCGCCGTGATGTGGATCTGGGTCCTGCGCGTCCTGCTGTCGCTGCGGGAACGGCCCGCGCTCGTGGCGGACCTGCCGGGTCCCGCCGCCGGGGTGACCGTCGGCTCCCGCGTCTGACCTGCCCGTACACCGCGAGGTGCGGGCGTCTCACCCGTACGCGGCCACGAGGGCGTCGATCGCCGGGCCCAGGAAGGTTCGGGTCAGTTCAGCGCGGCGGGCCCGCCGGGCGGCGTCCGGCGGGCCCGGGGTGCCGTAGCGCCGCCGGGCGATGTCCTCGACGACCTCGGCGGGCGCGCCCAGCCCGGGCAGTTCGCCGAGCGCCTCCTTCTTGGAGATCAGCCGCCCCTCGCGCAGGGTGACGCCGGCCCGGGCGTACGTCAGCAGGCCCAGGTCGACCCAGACGTCCTGCCGCCACCGCCGGGCCCGGTCCACCGCCGGCCGCCAGAAGTCGCGCTGGTCGCGCACGACGAAGTCGGTGAGCTGCCGGTCCGGCACCGCGGGCAGCAGCGCGTCCGGTGCCTGCCCGTACAGCACCCGGCCGAAGGTGTGCAGCTCGCGCCGGGTGACGGGGGTGACGGGACGGCGCAGCAGTCCGTCGTGCGCCCAGGTGAGGTGCGACCGCCCGGGGTCGTCCAGGGTGGCCGGGGTCAGGTAGCTGCAATGCAGCTTCACGGCGAGCGGTGTGCCGCGCAGCTCGCGGTGCAGGCGCGCCACCTGCCGGATCCGCCCGATGCCCGACGGCCCGGGGAGTACGGCGATGAGGTCCAGGTCACTGCGCCCCTCCTGGTAGTCCCCGCCGGCCAGGGAGCCGTGGGCCCACAGCGCGAGGGGGCGCAGGGGCGCGAGGTCGCGCAGGAAGCGGTCGAGCAGGGCGTCGGTCCGCACCGTCCCAGTCTCCGCGCCGGTCGTACGGCCGTACAACCTCATTCCAGGCCGTACACCCGGCGCGCGTTGTCCGCGGCGATCAGCCGGGCCACCCGCTGGGCGTCCGACCGGACCCACGCGCCCTCGGCGACCCAGGTACCCAGGACGCGGGAGAGCGCCTCGCGGAAGAGATGGGCGCCGACGACGTGGAGTTCGGGCAGGCCGTGGGCGCCGGTGGAGAAGAGGATCTTGCCGAAGGGGGCCAGTTCCAGGGTCTCGGCGAGGACGGTGGCCGCCCGGGCGCCGGTGCGCACCAGGGCGGCGCCGGAGTCGGCGTACACGTGCGGGAAGACGCCGGCCAGGTGGGCGGTGTGCCGGTGGTACGGGTAGCCGTGCAGCAGGACGAGGTCGGTGCCGAGGCCGGCCGTGGCCCGTACGAAGTCGGTGAGCAGCACCGGGTCGGTGCGGTCGACGCGGGAGCCGGGCTCGCCGAGGCCCGCGTGCAGCTGGAGGGGCAGGCCCGAGGCGACCGCGTTCCACAGCAGGTGCCGCAGCAGCACGGGGTCCGTGAGCGCGTCGCCGACCCGCCGGCCGGCCAGCCAGCGGCCCGCCGCGCCGCGCACCTCCCCCGGCCCCGGCGGTTCCGGCGCGAGGGCCAGGCCGTGTCGCAGACCCGCGACGGAGGTGAAGGCGACGGCGGTCGCCGCGGCTCCGTGCACGGACTCGGCGAGGTTGGCGAGGAAGGACTCGACGGTCCCGGAGGTGTCGGCGACCTGCTCGGCGAGCGGCTCCAGGCGGACGATCTCCCGGGCGTCGGCGTTCCCCGCGGCCGCCATCTCGGCGGGGCCGGTGAGGTCCCCGGGCAGGCCCGTGTCGACCAGGTAGGTGGTGATGCCGGACCCCCGCAGCAGCCTGCGGCCCGCCTCCAGGGCGCCCAGTTCCCGGCGCCGGGCCAGATAGCGGGCGGGCGCGCAGTGCGGTTCGAGGCCCAGCAGGGGCGGGCACCAGCGGCGTACGGCGAAACCGGTCTGCGTGTCGAAGAGGGTGGTGCCCGGTGCCGGGGCTCCCTCGGTGCGGGACAGCTGCGCCTCGAAGGTGCCGAGACCCAGCTCCGTCCGCAGTACGCCGTGGCAGTACTGGTCCACGAGGGACGGCGTTTCGATCATTCCGGCTCCCCCGTGAGGACGCGCGCTGTACTGCCTTGCCCGTCCTAACGGGAGACCGGGGCCCGAGGTCGCGGCCGGACGCGGCACCGCGCCGTGCCGCGCCGCGCGTGTGAGGTGTGAGCGGCGCCGCGCATTCGGGCGCGGGCGGGGGCGCCCCCGCGCGGGGGCGCCAGGGGGACGCGGCGCCACAGGCCGCGCCACGCGCGGGTCCCTCCACGCATGCGAGCCGCGGACGGGCGCCGCTCCGCGGACCCCCGCGCGACGGCACGACCGCGGCTCAGCCGTCGCGGAGGCCACGGACCGAACCGGGCGCCGCAGGCCGGCTGGCGCCCGTGCGGGCAGCCCCGCGCATGCGGGCCGCGGGCGGGGCGCTCCGCACATGCCGGCCGCGGACGGACCGCTCCCGCGCGTGCCGGCCGCGGGCGAGGTGCTCCGCGCATGCCGGCCGCAGGCGGCTCGCTCGCGGCGCGTACGCGCCGCGACCGGCTCGCCTCGCGCGTGTCGGTCGTCGGCGGCACGGCTCGCGGCCCCCGGGCCGCGCGGTTCAGGCGTTGCTGGGGCCGCCCACCTGGATGCCGGCCATCCGCTTCCACTCGTAGGGGCCCGTGCGTACCTTCGCCGCGAACTCGCCGTCGAAGGACTCGTGGACCGTGATCCCGGACGCGCGCACCGCCTGCTCGGCGACGGCGAACGTGGGGGCCACCAGATCCCCCCAGCCGCCGTCCTCGCCGACGAGGACGATGCGGGCACCGCGCTGGCCGAGGTAGGCCACCTGGCCCTCGGCGCCGCCGTGGGCCTTGGAGAAGGCGCTGATCCGCCGGGCGAGCTTCGCCACCGTGCGCTCGGTCCTGGCGTCGGCCTTCGGGTCAACCTGCTGCGTGTCTGCCATGGCCAGGATGCTACCGACGGGTAGGCCGAACGGCGACGGGAGGGGTGGGGGGGGGGGGGGCCCCCCCCCCCCCCACCCCTCCCGTCGTCCGTACAGGGGCTCAGCGCAGGAACGGGTCCACCGCGACCGCCACGAACAGCAGGGACACGTAGGTGATCGACCAGTGGAAGAGCCGCATCTCCTTCAGCTTGGCGCCCGAGACCTCGGCCTTCGCCCGGTTCTGGAGCGCGTGCGCCTCCCACAGCCACCAGCCGCCCGAGGCCAGCGCGACCGCCGTGTAGAACCAGCCGGTGTAGCCGAGCGGGGTGAGCAGCAGGGAGACGGCGACCATGACCCAGCTGTAGAGGACGATCTGCCGGGCGACGACCTTGTTGGAGGCGATGACCGGCAGCATGGGCACCCCCACGCGCGCGTAGTCGTCCTTGACCTTCATGGACAGCGGCCAGTAGTGCGGCGGAGTCCAGAAGAAGATCACCAGGAAGAGGATCAGCGGGGCCCAGGAGAGCGAGTCGGTCACGGCCGACCAGCCGATCAGCACCGGCATGCAGCCCGCGATGCCGCCCCAGACGATGTTCTGGGACGTACGCCGCTTGAGGAGCATCGTGTAGACGACGACGTAGAAGAGGAGCGCGCCGAGGGACAGCCAGGCCGACAGCCAGTTGACGGTCAGGCCGAACAGCAGGGTGGAGACGACCGCGAGGGTGATACCGAAGGCCAGGCACTCGCGCGGGCTCACCATGCCGGTCACCAGCGGGCGCTGGGAGGTGCGGTCCATCAGGGCGTCGATGTCCCGGTCGATGTACATGTTCAGCGCGTTGGCCCCGCCCGCGGAGAGGTAGCCGCCGACGCAGGTCAGCAGCACCAGCTTCAGGTCGGGCACGCCCTGCTGGGCCAGGAACATCACCGGCACGGTGGTGATGAGCAGCAGCTCGATGATCCGTGGCTTCGTCAGCGCCACGAACGCCTTGACACGGGCCCCGAACGGCCGGTGAACCGGGCCCTGGCTCGCACCGAGCACACCCGCTGGACGGGATTCGACGGCCGTCACGCACACCCCTGACAGAGACATCCCAGCGAGCCTCCCCATGGGAAGTGGGGGTGAGGGCTCGCGCGTACCACGCCACTTTAGACGTTGCCCATACCCCGGCCTTCGCGGGGGTGGGGTCGTGTTGACGGGGCCGTCGGCGGGACACGCCGGACGTGCGTACAGAGGCTCGATTGAGCAGTCAGATGAGCGGCTCCGTATTCATGTGCCACCTGCCTTCCCGGCCGGTCGGGAGGCGGATCGCATCGACTCCCGGCAGTCTGTAAACACTCGAAAAATCGCACGTCCCCACGGGGGTAGGCTCGACAACGGCCGGTGCGCGACAAGCACGCCGGCGGCCGGGTGGGCGCATGCCCCGACGACCGGCGACCGACATGTGGAGAGGAGCCCTGACCCAGGGTGAGCACCAAGCCGACCACCACAGACCTCGAGTGGACCGAGCTGGACCAGCGGGCCGTCGACACCGCCCGCGTCCTGGCCGCAGACGCCGTACAGAAGGTCGGCAACGGCCATCCCGGTACGGCGATGAGCCTGGCCCCGGCCGCGTACACGCTCTTCCAGAAGGTGATGCGGCACGACCCGGCCGACCCGGAGTGGGTCGGCCGCGACCGCTTCGTGCTGTCCGCCGGCCACTCGTCCCTGACCCTCTACACCCAGCTCTACCTGGCCGGCTTCGGCCTGGAGCTGGACGACCTGAAGTCCTTCCGGACCTGGGGCTCCAAGACCCCCGGTCACCCGGAGTACGGGCACACCAGGGGCGTGGAGACCACCACGGGCCCGCTGGGCCAGGGTGTCGCCAACGCGGTCGGCATGGCGATGGCCGCCCGGTACGAGCGCGGCCTGTTCGACCCGCAGGCGCCCGCCGGCGAGTCCCCCTTCGACCACTTCGTCTACTGCATCGCCGGTGACGGCTGCCTCCAGGAGGGCATCTCCGCCGAGGCGTCCTCGATGGCCGGGCACCAGAAGCTCGGCAACCTGGTCCTGCTGTGGGACGACAACCACATCTCGATCGAGGGCGACACCGAGACGGCCGTGTCCGAGGACACGGTGAAGCGGTACGAGGCCTACGGCTGGCACGTCCAGCGGGTCGAGGCGCAGGAGAACGGCGACCTGGACCCGAAGGCGATCTTCGCCGCGATCCAGGAGGCCAAGCGGGTCACCGACCGGCCGTCCTTCATCGCGATGCGCTCGATCATCGCCTGGCCGGCTCCGAACGCCCAGAACACCGAGGCCGCGCACGGCTCGGCCCTCGGTGAGGCGGAGGTCGCGGCCACCAAGCGCGTCCTCGGTTTCGACCCGGAGCGGACGTTCGAGGTCGCCGACGAGGTCCTCACCCACACCCGCGAGGCGCTCGACCGGGGCCGGCAGGCCAAGGCCGAGTGGGAGAAGTCGTTCCAGGAGTGGCGCAACGCCAACGCCGAGCGCGCCGCCGAGTTCGACCGGATCGCCAAGGGCGAGCTGCCCACCGGCTGGGAGGAGAAGCTCCCGGTCTTCGAGCCCGGCAAGGCCGTCGCGACGCGTGCCGCGTCCGGCAAGGTGCTCCAGTCGCTCGGCGCGGTGATCCCCGAGCTGTGGGGCGGCTCGGCCGACCTCGCCGGCTCGAACAACACCACGATCGACAAGGACAGCTCGTTCCTGCCCGAGGGCAACCCGCTGCCCGAGGCCGATCCGTACGGCCGCACGATCCACTTCGGCATCCGCGAGCACTCCATGGGCGCGGAGCTGAACGGCATCACGCTGCACGGCAACACCCGCGTCTACGGCGGCACCTTCCTGGTGTTCTCCGACTACATGCGCAACGCGGTCCGGCTGTCGGCGCTCATGCACCTGCCGGTGACGTTCGTGTGGACGCACGACTCCATCGGTCTCGGTGAGGACGGTCCGACCCACCAGCCGGTCGAGCACCTGGCCTCGCTGCGCGCGATCCCGGGCCTGAACGTCGTCCGCCCGGCGGACGCCAACGAGACCGCGATCGCCTGGCGCGAGATCCTCCGGCGCTGGACCAAGGAGTTCGGCAAGGGCCAGCCGCACGCCCTCGCGCTGACCCGGCAGGGTGTGCCGACCTACGAGCCGAACGAGGAGGCCGCCCGCGGCGGCTACGTCCTGTTCGAGGCCGACGGCGGCGAGGCGCAGGTCATCCTGATCGCCACCGGTTCCGAGGTGCACGTGGCGGTGGAGGCGCGCGAGCAGCTCCAGGCCGACGGCGTTCCCACCCGGGTCGTGTCGATGCCGTCGGTGGAGTGGTTCGAGCAGCAGGACGAGGGGTACCGGGAGTCCGTGCTGCCGCCGTCCGTGAAGGCCCGAGTCGCCGTGGAGGCGGGCGTCGGACTGACCTGGCACAAGTACGTCGGGGACGCCGGCCGCATCGTCTCCCTGGAGCACTTCGGTGCTTCCGCCGACGCCAAGGTGCTCTTCCGCGAGTTCGGTTTCACGGCCGAGAACGTGGCCGCCAAGGCGCGGGAATCCCTCGCCGCCGCCCAGCGCTGACGCTCACACACGACACGTAGGAGATGTAATTCCATGACAGACGCACTCAAGCGCCTCTCCGAAGAAGGCGTCGCGATCTGGCTGGACGACCTGTCGCGCAAGCGGATCACGTCCGGCAACCTCGCCGAGCTGATCGACCAGCAGCACGTCGTCGGCGTCACCACCAATCCGACGATCTTCCAGAAGGCGATCTCGCAGGGCGACGGCTACGACCAGCAGCTGTCGGACCTCGCCGCCCGCAAGGTCACGGTCGAAGAGGCCATCCGCATGATCACCACGGCGGACGTCCGTGACGCCGCCGACATCCTGCGTCCGGTCTTCGACGCCACCGGCGGCCAGGACGGCCGGGTCTCCATCGAGGTCGACCCCCGGCTGGCCCACGACGAGCACGCGACCGTCGCCGAGGCCAAGCAGCTGGCCTGGCTGGTCGACCGCCCGAACACCCTCATCAAGATTCCGGCCACCCTGGCGGGCGTCCCGGCGATCAGCGAGGTCATCGGCCGCGGCATCAGCGTCAACGTCACGCTGATCTTCTCGCTGGAGCGCTACCGCGCGGTCATGGACGCCTACCTCTCCGGCCTGGAGAAGGCCAAGGAGCGCGGCCTGGACCTGTCGGAGATCCACTCCGTGGCGTCCTTCTTCGTGTCCCGCGTGGACACCGAGATCGACAAGCGCCTGGACGAGATCGGCACCGACGAGGCCAAGGGTCTGCGCGGCAAGGCGGCCCTCGCCAACGCGCGCCTCGCCTACCAGGCGTACGAGGAGGTCTTCTCCTCCGACCGCTGGAGCGCGCTGGAGAAGGCGGGCGCCAACAAGCAGCGTCCGCTGTGGGCGTCGACCGGCGTGAAGGACCCGGCGTACCCGGACACCCTGTACGTCACCGAGCTGGTCGCGCCGAACACGGTCAACACCATGCCGGAGGCCACGCTGGAGGCCACCGAGGACCACGGCGAGATCAACGGCAACACCGTCGCCGGCACCTACGAGCAGGCGCGCGCGGACCTCGACGCGCTGGAGAAGCTCGGCATCGCCTACGACGACGTCGTGCGCGTCCTGGAGGAGGAGGGCGTCGAGAAGTTCGAGGGGTCCTGGACCGACCTCTTGAAGTCGACCCAGGCGGAGCTCGAGCGCCTTGCCCCTTCGGAGGGCTGAGTTGTCACCCGTTTCCGGCTCCGGAGCGAACCCGCTTCGTGACCCGGCCGACCGGCGGCTCCCGCGTATCGCGGGGCCGTCGGGCCTGGTCATCTTCGGCGTCACCGGCGACCTGTCCCGCAAGAAGCTGATGCCCGCGGTGTACGACCTCGCCAACCGGGGTCTGCTGCCGCCGGGCTTCTCGCTGGTGGGCTTCGCCCGCCGCGACTGGGAGCACGAGGACTTCGCCCAGGTCGTGCACGACGCGGTCAAGGAGCACTCGCGCACCCCGTTCCGCGAGGAGGTCTGGCAGCAGCTCATCCAGGGGATGCGCTTCGTCCAGGGCACCTTCGACGACGACGAGGCCTTCGAGCGGCTGCGCGCCACCATCGAGGAGCTGGACAAGGCACAGGGCACAGGCGGCAACTTCGCCTTCTACCTGTCGGTGCCGCCCCGTTCCTTCCCGGTGGTCATCCAGCAGCTGAAGAAGCACGGCCTGGCCGACCAGTCGGGCGGTTCCTGGCGGCGCGCGGTCATCGAGAAGCCCTTCGGGCACGACCTGAAGTCGGCCGAGGAGCTGAACAAGGTCGTCCACGAGGTGTTCGAGCCGGACCAGGTGTTCCGGATCGACCACTACCTCGGCAAGGAGACCGTCCAGAACATCCTGGCGCTGCGGTTCGCCAACACGATGTTCGAGCCGATCTGGAACCGGTCCTTCGTGGACCACGTGCAGATCACCATGGCCGAGGACATCGGCATCGGCGGCCGGGCCGGCTACTACGACGGCATCGGCGCCGCCCGCGACGTCATCCAGAACCACCTCCTCCAGCTGCTCGCGCTGACCGCCATGGAGGAGCCCTCCTCCTTCGGCGCGGACGCGCTGGCCGCGGAGAAGACCAAGGTGCTCGGTGCCGTACGGCTGCCGAAGGACCTGGGCCGCAGCACCGTGCGCGGGCAGTACGCGGCCGGCTGGCAGGGCGGCCAGAAGGTCATCGGCTACCTCGAAGAGGACGGCATCGACGCCAAGTCGAAGACCGACACCTACGCGGCGGTCAAGCTGGGCATCGACAACCGCCGCTGGGCGGGCGTCCCCTTCTACCTGCGCACCGGCAAGCGTCTCGGCCGTCGCGTCACGGAGATCGCGGTCGTCTTCCAGCGGGCCCCGCACTCCCCCTTCGACCACACGGCGACGGAGGAGCTGGGCTCGAACGCGATCGTCATCCGCGTCCAGCCCGACGAGGGCATCACGGTCCGGTTCGGCTCGAAGGTGCCGGGCACCTCGATGGAGATCCGGGACGTGTCCATGGACTTCGCCTACGGCGAGTCGTTCACGGAGTCCAGCCCGGAGGCGTACGAGCGGCTGATCCTGGACGTGCTGCTCGGCGACGCCAACCTCTTCCCGCGCACGGAGGAGGTCGAGCTGTCCTGGAAGATCCTCGACCCGATCGAGGAGTACTGGGATCAGCACGGCAGGCCCGCGCAGTACAGGTCGGGGACCTGGGGCCCCACCGAGGCGGACGAGATGCTCGCACGAGACGGACGGAGCTGGCGCCGGCCATGAAGATAGACCTGACCGACACCACCGCCGGAGAGATCAACAAGGCGCTCGTCAAGGGCCGCCGCGCCATCGGCACCCCCGCCGTCGGCATGGTCCTCACCCTCGTCATCGTCACCGACGAGGAGAACGCCTACGACGCGCTGAAGGCCGCCAACGACGCCTCGCGCGAGCACCCCTCGCGCACGCTGGTGGTCATCAAGCGGGTGTCCCGCGGCCCCCGCGACCGCACGTCCTCACGTCTGGACGCCGAGGTACGGGTGGGCGTGGAGGCGGGCACCGGCGAGACGGTCGTCCTGCGGCTGTACGGCGAGGTCGCCGACCACGCCGACTCCGTCGTCCTGCCACTGCTGCTGCCGGACGCCCCGGTGGTCGTGTGGTGGCCGGTGACCGCCCCGCTGGACCCGGCGAAGGACCCGCTGGGCGCGCTGGCCCAGCGCCGGGTCACCGACACCTATGCCGCCGAGCACCCGGTACGGGAGCTGTCGGCCCGCGCCGACGCCTACGAGCCCGGCGACACCGACCTGTCCTGGACCCGGATCACGCCGTGGCGCTCCATGCTGGCGGCCGCCCTTGACCAGGTCACCTGCCGGGTGACGGCCGTCGAGGTGGAGGGCGAGGAGTTCAACCCGAGCTGCGAGCTGCTGGCCATGTGGCTCGCGGACCGGCTGGACGTGCCCGTGCGGCGGTCGTTGTCGTCCGGTCCCGGCCTGACGGCGGTCCGCATGGACACCAGTCAGGGGCCGATCGTGCTGGACCGGGCCGACGGCTCGCTGGCCACGCTGACCATCGAGGGCCAGCCGGCCCGCGCGGTGGCGCTGAAGCGGCGGGACACCGCCGAGCTGATCGCGGAGGAGCTGCGCCGGCTGGACCCGGACGACACCTACGCGTCGGCCCTGCGCTACGGCGTGGAACGGCTGGCGACGGTTGCGGAGCGGCAGCCGGCGGCCGACGCGCCCGTGGCCGAGCCGGAGCCGGTCGAGGAGGCGGCGAAGGCGCCCGCCAAGAAGGCGGCGGCCAAGACCGCGAAGAAGGCACCGGCGAGGAAGGCGGCGGCGAAGTGAACACACCGCAGCTGGTCGTCCACCGCGACAAGGAGCTGATGGCGCAGGCCGCCGCGGCCCGTCTGATCACGAAGATCGTGGACGCGCAGGCCTCCCGGGGCACCGCGTCCGTGGTCCTCACGGGCGGCCGCAACGGCAACGGCCTGCTGGCCGCGCTGGCGGCGGCGCCCGCCCGGGACGCCGTCGACTGGGGCCGCCTCGACCTGTGGTGGGGCGACGAGCGGTTCCTGCCCGAGGGCGATCCCGAGCGCAACGTCACGCAGGCCCGCGAGGCCCTGCTGGACTCGGTGCCGCTGGCCCCGGAGCGCGTGCACGCCATGCCCGCCTCCGACGGCCCGTACGGTTCGGACGCCGAGGCGGCGGCCGAGGCGTACGCGGCGGAGCTGGCGAAGGCGGCCGGCCCCGAGGACCACGGCTCGGTGCCGTCCTTCGACGTCCTCGTGCTGGGCGTCGGCCCGGACACCCATGTGGCCTCGCTCTTCCCGGAGCTGCCGGCCGTACGGGAGACCGAGCGCACGGTGGTCGGCGTGCACGGCGCGCCCAAGCCCCCGCCGACCCGGATCTCCCTGACGCTCCCGGCGATCCGCTCGGCCCGCGAGGTGTGGCTCCTCGCGGCCGGCGAGGACAAGGCGGAGGCCGTGGCGATCGCACTGTCGGGCGCGGGCGAGGTGCAGGCGCCGGCGGCCGGCGCGCACGGCCGGTCCCGCACGCTGTGGCTGCTGGACACCGCCGCGGCCTCGCAGTTGCCGCGGTCGCTGTATCCACCGGCTTCGCCGTGACGATGTGACGATGTGACGCTCCACCGGGGCGGCGGGGACTCTCCCGCCGCCCCGGTGCTGTTCCGCCGTCCTGCCGCTGCCGTCCCGGTGCCCGGAAGCCGTCGCGACCCGTCGGCGCCGGGCGGTCACGGAACGCGCCGGGCGGGCCGGGGCCCGTCGCCACGCTCCGTGACCGCCCCACCCCCGTCCGGGTGGTCCGGCCCCGGGGCGCAGCTGGCCCACGGCTTCCGGGACGTACGCTCGGTTGGTAACGGTCCTCAGACGCAAGGGAGTTGATGGTGCCGACAGCAGTGGTGGTCGGTGCGGGGCCAGGGATCGGGAAGTCCGTCGCCGACCGGTTCGCGCGGGCGGGCTTCTCGGTCGCGGTGATCGCGCGCCGCAAGGAGACCGTGACCCGCGTGGCCGCGGAGATCGGAACCGGTGGCCGGAAGATCCTGGCGCTCACCGCCGACAGCACGGACGAGACGGCGCTGCACTCCGCGCTGGACCGGGCCGCGGAGGAACTCGGGCCGATCGACGCGGCCGTCTACAACGCGGCCCTGATCCGCCGGGACGCCCCGGGTGAACTCGGCGCGCGGGGGCAGCTGGACGCCTGGGCCGTCAACGTGGTCGGCGCGCTGAGCACCGCCGTCCGCGTGACTCCGGGCATGGCCGCCCGGGGGCAGGGATCGATCCTGTTCACCGGCGGTATGCCCCGTCCCGATCCGGGGTACATCAGTCTCGGCCTCGGCAAATTCGGGCTCCGCACCCTGGTCGGTCTGCTCGATGCGGAGTACGGTCCGGCAGGTGTCCACGTGGCCTCGGTGACCGTGCCCGGCGCGGTCGCTGCCGGCACCGCCTTCGACCCCGACGACATCGCCGAGCACTACTGGCGACTGCACAACCAGCCCCGGGACGCCTGGGAGCACGAGGTCGTGCACGGCGGCGCCCCCGCGGCATAGCGGCGGCCGATCAGCGGCCCCGTCCGGGGCAGTGCGCACGGAACCGCTCCCGTCCCGTTGTCCGTTCTGGACCTGGTGGCCCTCGGTGAGGGGAACACCGCGCACCAGGCGCTGGCAGCCTCCCAGCGGCTCGCCCGCCTGGTCGAGTCCCGCGGATTCCTGCGGTACTGGGTCGCGGAGCACCACTCCATGCCCGGCATCTCCAGCAGCAGCCCCGCCGTGATCCTCGCCCACCTCGCGGCCCACACCCGGCGGCTGCGGCTGGGTTCGGGCGGCGGAATTCATGTGCCGGAACATCGCAGGCTGCGGAGGTTCACCAACTGACGCATTTCGCACGGCTGTTGGAGGGAGAGACGGCCGGGTTCGCCGGCGGCCGCCCCCCTGGCCGGAGGGGTCGCCGGCCCCCTCTCCGCCGGGCGGGGAGGGGGCCGGAAAGGGTCCGCCCGGGATCGAAGTTGGCCAGGGATCACCCCTCGTCATTTGACCGACCCGGCCATCACCCCCTGCACGAAGTGCCGCTGGAACGCGAAGAACACGACCACCGGCACGATCAGCGACAGGAACGCGCCCGGCGCCAGCACGTCGATGTTGCTGCCGAACTGCCTGATCTGTGACTGGAGTTGGACAGTCAGCGGCTGGGCGGAGCTGTCGGCGAAGAGCAGGGCGACCAGCATGTCGTTCCAGACCCACAGGAACTGGAAGATGGCGAGCGAGGCGATCGCCGGACGGCCCACCGGCAGCACCAGCCGGGTGAAGATGCGCCACTCGGTGCCGCCGTCCATCCGGGCCGCCTCCAGCATCTCCTTCGGCATCTCCGCGAAGTAGTTGCGCAGCAGGAACACGGCGAAGGGCAGGCCGTAGGCCACGTGGAAGAGGACGACTCCGGGGATGGTGCCGAACAGGCCGAGCGCGCCGAAGAGTTTGGCCACCGGCAGCAGGCCGATCTGCACCGGCACCACCAGCAGGGCCACCACGAGCAGGAAGAGGGGCTCGCGCAGCGGGAAGTCCAGCCAGGCGAAGGCGTACCCGGCGAGGGCCGCGATGACGACGACCAGGGTGGTGGCCGGCACGGAGATCAGCACGGTGTTCCAGAACGCCTGGGTGATGCCCGCGTTCTTCAGCAGGGCCGTGTAGTTGTCGAGGGAGAGCCGGCCGGGGTCGGCCAGGGCGGTCCACCAGCCGCCCCGGGCCGTGTCCTGGGCCGAGCGCAGGGAGGAGAGGAACAGTCCGGCGAGCGGGGTCAGCCAGACCAGCCCGATGACCACCAGGAAGGCCTGCACCAGGCCGCTGCCCAGGCCGCGCCTGATCGCGTTCATCGCTGACTCCTTCGGAAGCGGCGGACGTTGAACACCATCGCGGGGACGACGAGGAGCAGCAGCAGGACGCCCAGGGCACTGCCCAGACCCTGGTTGTTGCCGCCGCCGAACGACACCAGCCACATCTGGGTGGCGAGGACGGTGGCGTCCTCCTGGACCGGGCCGGGCGCGATGACGTAGACGAGGTCGAAGACCTTCATCACGTTGATGACGAGGGTCACGAAGACCACGGTGAGCACGGGCGCGAGCAGCGGGACGGTGATCCGGCGGAAGATCTGCCACTCGTTCGCGCCGTCCATGCGGGCGGCCTCCAGGGCGTCACGCGGGAGGGTGGAGAGGCCGGCGCCGATGAGCACCATGGCGAAGCCGGTCCAGATCCACAGGTAGGCGCCGATGATGGCCGGGGTGACGAGGGTGGGGCCGAGCCAGGAGACACCCTGGTAGGGCGGGGCGAAGTTGGTGGCGGGCAGCCGGACCGTGTACGAGCCGTCGCGCAGGCCGGTGAAGCGGAACGAGCCGTCGGCCGCGGTGGCCGTGCTCGCGACCGTCCTGCCGTCGCGTACCGCCTCCACCCTCATCCCGGGCAGCCCGCTCTCCCGCGGGTCGACCTTGCCCTGTTCGCCGCCTCCGCCGGGGGTGAAGTCCAGGTAGACGACGCCGCGCAGGTCGCCGGGGGCGGCCTTGGTGCCGGCCGCGGCGGCCGCGGGTGCGGCACCGCGTGGCAGGTCACCGGGCAGGACGCCGACCATCGGGAGGGTCACCGTCTCGCCCGGAGTGGCGCTCGTGCGGTAGGAGCCGTCCCGGTCCTGGGTGAGCACCCCGGTGCGCCCGCGGGCCGTCGGGTACGTGGAGGTCCCCTCGAAGGCGTCGTGGACGGAGACGACCGCGGCGTTCAGCACGCCCTTGTCCGGGTCCGCGTCGTAGGCGAGGCGGAAGATGATGCCGGCGGCGAGGAAGGACACGGCCATCGGCATGAAGAGCAGCAGCTTGAAGGCGGTGGCCCAGCGGACCTTCTCCACCAGGACGGCCAGGATCAGGCCGAGCCCGGTGAGCAGGGCGGGGGCGACGACCACCCAGACGACGGTGTTGCGGATGGCCTTGAGGGTGGCCGGGTCGCGGAACATCTCGGCGTAGTTGCCGCCGCCGACGAACCGGGTGCCGGAGGCGTCGAAGAAGCTCCGGCCGACGGAGAACAGCACCGGGTAGACGACGAGCGCGCCGAGCAGGAGCAGCGCGGGGAGGACGAAGAGCAGGGCGATCAGCCCGGCGCGCCGCCGGCCGCGGCGCACGCGCGCCGGGCCGGCGGCGGCCTGCGGGCCCGCCTGCTGTTTCTCGACAGTGGTGGCGGTCATGGCGTGGCTCAGTTCCGGTAGGCCTTGGCGGCGGCGGACTCCAGCTTCGCGGCCGTCCCCTTGGGGTCGGACGGGTCGCGCAAGAAGTCCTGGAGGAGCTTCCACTCGCCGGTGCCCTTGGTGCCGCCGAAGGCGGCCGGTGCCTGGTCGGACATGTCGAAGCGGACCGAGTTCCCCGCGCCGACGAGGGACTTGGCGGTGGCGCGGGTGACGTCGTCGCCGTACCGGTCCAGGCCGAGCTTCCTGTTCGGTGACAGGAAACCGCCCGCCTTCGCCCACACGGCCGCGGCCTCGGGGGTCGCCAGGTACTCCAGCAGCTTCATGCCGGCCTTGGCGTTCTTGGCGTCCTTGAGGACGACCGCCGCGTCACCACCGCTGACGACCGGTGCGCTGCCGCCGCCGACGGCGGGGAAGGGGAAGAAGTCCGCGTCCTTGCCGATGGCCTTCCCGTACTGGTCGTGGGCGACGCCGGCGACGAAGTCGCCCTCGTAGACCATGCCGGCCTGGGGCTTGGGGCCGAAGACCTTCTCCACGGAGCCGGGGAAGTCGGTGTTCAGGGCCTCGTTCCGGCCGCCCGCGACGAGCTGCTTGTCCTTGAACAGCTTGCCGAGGGTGGTGAGGGCCTGCACGACGCTGGGGTCGGTCCACTTGAGCGTGTGGGCGGCGAGGGCGTCGTACTTGTCGGGGCCGGCCTGGGAGAGATAGACGTTCTCGAACCAGTCGGTGAGGGTCCAGCCGTCCTGTCCGGCGACCGCGAAGGCGGCGAGCCCGGAGTCGGAGACGGTGTGCCCGGCCTTCAGCATCTCGTCGTACGTCTTCGGCGGCCGGACCCCGGCCGCCGTGAGCGCTTCGGGGCTGTACCAGACGGTCGACTTGTGGGCGGCCTTGAAGTAGAGGCCGTACAGGGTGCCGTCGACGCTGCCGTACTTCTTCCACACGGGGGCGTAGTCGGCGTCGACGGTGCGCCGGGCGTCCGGCGAGAGCGGCGTGAGCCAGCCCTTCTTCGCGAACTGCTTCAGGACGCCGACCTGCGGGACCATCACGACGTCGGGTGCGTTGCCGCCCTCGATCTTGCTGCCGACGACGGTGGAGACGTTGTCGCCGGTGGACACGAACTGTGTTCTGGCGCCGGTCTTCTCGGTGAAGGCGTCCAGCACCTTCTGGAAGTTCTTCTGTTCACTGCCGGACCAGACACCGGCCACGGTGACCGTCTGGCCGTCGAGGGCCTTGTCACCGCCGCCCGCGGAGACCGGTCCGCCGCCGCAGGCGGTGGCGCCGAGGGCGAGTACGAGGGCGGTGCAGCCGGTGAGCAGGGTCGTGCGTCGTCGCATCATCGTTGACGGACCTTTCCGTAGGGGAAACGGCGGAGGATCAGAGGTCGCTCAGCCACCAGGCGGCCGTGGAGCCGGGCAGGACGCCGGGCGGGCAGGAGCCGTCGCTGGAGAGCAGGGGGGTGCCGGGGACGGGCGCGGGGGTGGGGGCCGTACCGAAGTTGACGGCGCAGACCAGGCCGTCGCCGCGGACGAAGCCGAGGACGCCGGGCGGGGTGTCGAGCCAGCGCAGGGCGCCCTCGCCGAGCTGGGGCAGCGAGTGCCGCAGCTGGAGTCCGTCGCGGTACAGGTGCCAGAAGGAGCGGGTGTCGGCGAGGGCCCGGTCGGTGGCGTACTCGGCGAAGTACGACGGCTGGGGCAGCCAGGGTCTGGCGCCCTCCGCGCCGGAGGTGAAGCCGAACGGTGAGGCCTGCCCGGACCAGGGCAGCGGCACCCGGCAGCCGTCGCGGATGCGGGCGCGGCTGCCGGTGCGCCGGAAGATCGGATCGGTGAGCACGTCGTCGGGCAGGTCGACGACCTCGGGCAGGCCCAGTTCCTCGCCCTGGTAGATGTACGCGGCGCCGGGCAGCGCCAGCATCAGCAGCGCGGCGGCGCGGGCGCGGGCGGCGCCCAGGCCGCTGCCCTCGGTGGCGGGTTCGCCGTAGCGGGTGACGGTGCGGACCTGGTCGTGGTTGTTGAGGACCCAGGTGACGGTGGAGCCGGTGCCGGCGATGTCCTGCATGGCCTCCGAGATGACCTTGCGGAAGGCGTCGGCGTCCCAGGCGGCGCCGAGCAGGTCGAAGAAGAAGGCCTGATGGAGTTCGTCGGGGCGGACGTAGAGGGCGTGTTCGCGGGCGGTGGGGACGGAGACCTCGCCGACCAGGAGGCGTTCGCGGCCGTCGCGGCCGGTGTACTCCTCGCAGACGGCGCGCCAGTGGCGCCACACCTCGTGCACCTCGGGCTGGTTCCAGGCGAGGGGGTTGACCGAGTCGCGGGTGCGGGCGTCGGCCCGCGGGTCGTCGGAGTCGGGCAGCGCGGGGTGCTTGTACAGCCCGGCGGCGACGTCGATGCGGAAGCCGTCCACTCCCCGGTCGAGCCAGAAGCGCAGGACGCGTTCGAACTCGGCGGGCACCTCGGGGTCGCGCCAGTTCCAGTCGGGCTGTTCGGGCGTGAACATGTGCAGGTACCACTGGCCGGGGCGGCCGTCGGGCTCCGTGACCCGGGACCAGGCCGGTCCGCCGAACATGGCGTGCCAGTTGTTGGGCGGCTCGCTGCCGTCGGGGCCCCGGCCGTCGGCGAAGTGGAAGCGGGCGCGGGCCGGGCTGCCGGGTCCGCCGGCCAGGGCGGCGCGGAACCAGGGGTGCTCGCTGGAGCAGTGGTTGGGGACGATGTCGAGGAGCACCCTGATGCCGAGCCGCCGGGCCGCGGCCATCAGCAGGTCGAACTCGGCGAGGTCGCCGAAGACCGGGTCGACGTCGCAGTAGTCGGCCACGTCGTAGCCGTGGTCGTGCTGCGGCGAGGGGTAGAACGGGCTCAGCCAGATGCCGTCGACGCCGAGCTTCTTGAGGTACGGGAGCCCGGCCCGGACGCCGGCGAGATCGCCGATGCCGTCGCCGGTGCTGTCCAGGAAGCTGCGGACGTAGACCTGGTAGATCACGGCGTCCCGCCACCAATGATGCCTGTTCAACCCTGTGGAACCTGTCTCTGAAAGGGGGCTGTTATGCATGCATGTTAGGTAGGCGAAGCGCGGAGGTGTCAACGAAGTGACCAGAAGCTACTGACCAGTTGCCGGGATGAAAGCGGGCAAATCACCGCAGATTAAACGCAGTCGTGATGCCTGCGTTACCTAACACGTAACTAGCGACGGGCGATGGCGTCGAGTTCGCGCGCCAGTCGGCGCACGGCCTGCCCGGGCGTCTGCCGCCCGGTGAGCGCGTCCTGCACGACCGCCTGCACGGCCAGGCTGACCTGGTCGTAGTGCGGGCTCCGGGGGCGCGGCCGGGCGGTCACGACCGCGGTGCGCAGGGTCGGCAGGTAGGGGAACCTGCGCACCAGCGCGGGATCCTCGTACAGTGCGGCGCGCACCGGCGGCAGCGCGCCCCGCACGAGCACCTCGCGCTGGACGGGCGCGCTGGTGAGGTAGGCGATCAGCCGCGCGGCGGAGTCGGGGTGCCGGGCGTGGGCGTTGATCGCGAGGTCCGACCCGCCCAGGACGCTCGTCCCCGGCCCGTCGGGCCCGGGCAGGGGTACGGCGCCGATGCGCCCGGCGACCTTCGAGCCCGCGGCCGAGGCGACGGCGTACGCGTAGGGCCAGTTGCGCAGGAAGAGCAGCCTGCCGTCCTGGAAGGCCTGCTTGGACTCCTCCTCCTTGTACGTCAGCGCCTGCTTCGGTATCCAGCCCTCGCGGACACCGCGGGCGAGGAAGCCGATGCCCTCGCGGGCGGCGGCGGAGTCGACGGTGACGCGCCTGCCCTCTCCGCCGAGGATCGTGCCGCCCGCCGAGTACACGGCCTCGGCCGCGTTCACGGTGAGCCCCTCGTAGGGCAGGAACTGGCCCGCGTAGCCGCCGAGCCCGTACTTCGGAGCGATGGTCCGCGCGTCGTGCTCCAGTTCGGCCCAGGTGCGCGGCGGCGGCACGCCCTCCTTCGCGAGGACGTCCTTGCGGTACAGGAGCAGCCCCGCGTTCGTGACGTACGGCACCGCGTACAGCCGGCCGCCGTACGTCGCCGTGTCCACCACCGGCGGCAGGAAGCTGCGCAGCGGGAAGCGGTCGCGGGGCAGCGGGCTGATCCAGCCGGCCGCCGCGAACTCCGAGGTCCAGTCCACGTCGATGTTGAGGACGTCGAACCGGCCCCGGTCGCCGCCGCGCAGGTCGGTCGTCATCTGCGCGTGCGTCTCGTCGGCGGAGTCCGGCAGCTCGACGAGGGTGACCCGCTCCCCGGGATGGGTGCGGTTCCAGCCCCGCAGCAGCGGGCCGAGATAGCCGGTGAGGTCCCCGGCGGTGGCCAGGGTGAGCGGGCCGCGACCGCCGCGGGCGGCCTCGTCGGCGCGGGCACCGGAGGCCACGTACCCCGCCATGATCACCACGAGGACGAGAAGGCCCCTACCGGCGGCGCGCATCCACCGCATAGGTTCCTCCCTGTACACCGGCACCACGGGCGTCTTCGCCCGGGGACAGAGGCCATGTATACCTGTTAGGTATGCGCGATACTAGGGCCTGGAGCACATGCGGCAGACAGGAGGACAGCACGCGTGCGTCTGCCCCTCCTGGCACTCCTCGCCCGCGGCCCGGCCCACGGCTACGAGCTGAAGCAGGACCTTGAGCAACTGCTGGGCTCCGCGTACCCTCAGCCGAACGTCGGCCAGGTCTACGTCACCCTCGGCCGCCTGGAGAAGTCCGGGCTGATCGAGGGCGAGGACGTCGAGCAGTCGAGCCGGCCCAACAAGAAGGTCTACCGACTCACCGAGGCCGGACGTGAGGCACTGCACGTCTGGTTCGAGGAGACCGAGGACGAGCCGCGGGTGCGGGACGAGTTCTTCATGAAGCTCGCCCTCGCCCCGCAGACCGGCCTCGCCGACCAGATCGCGCTGATCAACCGGCAGCGGCGCCAGTACCTCAACACCATGCGCGTCCTGTCGAAACTGGCCGCGGCCGAGGACCGGGACAACCGAATCGCCCATCTGCTGATCGAGGGCGCGATGCTGCACCTCCAGGCGGACCTCGACTGGCTGGAGCGGTGCCAGGAGGAACTGGAATGAGCGAGCACGCCGCCCCCGTGCTGCGGGCCGAGGGCCTGGTGAAGACCCACCACGGCGAGGGCGCGCCCGCGCGTGCCGTGCGCGGCGTCGGCCTGTCCGTGGCGCGCGGCGAGTTCGTGGCGATCACCGGCCCGTCCGGTGCGGGCAAGTCGACGCTGCTGCATCTGCTCGGCGGACTCCAGCGGCCGGACGAGGGCAGCATCTGGCTCGACGGCCGGTGCACGGACTCCTTCGGCGAGGCCCGGTGGGCGGTGGAGCGCAGGAAGTCCATCGGGATCGTCTTCCAGTTCTTCAACCTGGTGTCGAACCTGTCGGTCGCCGACAACGTCGAGCTGCCCGCGCTGCTGGCCGGTGTGCCGCCGAGGAAGGCCCGCGCCGAGCGCGCGGACCTCCTCGCCGAGCTGGGCCTGGAGGGCAAGGAACGCAGCATGCCGGGCGAGCTGTCCGGCGGCGAGCAGCAGCGGGTCGCGCTCGCCCGGGCGCTGGTCAACCATCCGCCGCTGCTGCTCGCGGACGAGCCGGCCGGCAGCCTCGACAGCAAGGGCACCCGCGAGGTCATGCGGCTGCTGTCCCGCTTCCACGGCCGCGGGCAGAGCATCGTCCTGGTCACCCACGACGCCCGGCTGGCCAGCGCCGCCGATCGGGTGATCAGTTTCTTCGACGGCCGCATAGCCGACGACGCGACCCTGGACGGCACCCCGTCGTCCCGGCGCGGCGGCATCTCCGCCGTACTGGAGCTGAGGGACTGATGGACCGACCGCGCACCCGCCCGCCGGCGGGACACTCCCGCCCGAGCCGCCCGGGACCGACGGGGCGGCCGCCGGCGCGGGCCGGGCTGAGGGGCTGAGACGGGTGCGGGCCGCTCTGCGCTGGGCGCACTCCGATCTGCGCACGCACCGCGGCGAGGCGCTGTTCCTGGTGCTGGCGACCGCCGGCATCGTCGCCTCGCTGCTGTTCGCCACCGCCCTGGTCGGGTATGCCACGAACCCCTGGCAGCGGACCTTCGCCGAGGCGCGCGGGGCACACGTGTGGCTGCACACCACCCCGGCCGCCGACGCGCGCGCCGTGGCCCGGCTGGACGGCGTCACCGCGGTCGCCGGCCCCTACCGCACCGAGTCCGCCACCGTCGCCGCCCGCGGCGCCCGGGCCGCCGTGGAGCTGCGTGGCACCCCGCGGCCGCCCTCCGTCGGCCGGCCGCTGCTGACCGCCGGGCACTGGCTGGACCCGGCCGTGCCGGACGGCGTGGTGCTGGAGAACAGCCTGGCCCGAGCCCTGCTGGCCGAACCCGGAGACACCCTCACCCTGCCGGGCACGGCCCGCACCCTGACCGTCGAGGGCGTCGCGGACAGCGCCGAACCCCCCTACCGCCCGGGCGAGCAGCCGGGGCTGGTGTGGGCGCTGCCGTCCGCGGTACGCGCCCCCGGCGGCCAGGTCGTCGGGCTGCGGCTCGACGCTCCGGGCGACACGGACTACGCCGTGCAGCGCGCCGTGACCGTGCTGGGCGCGGGCGTGGTCGGCGAGGTCTCGACCTGGCAGCAGGCCCGCGCCGCGGCGCAGGGCGAGAACCGCCTGCTGGGCCAGGTGCTCGGACTGTTCGGGCTGGGTGCCCTGATCGCCGCCGGGTTCGCGGTGCACGGCGCGATCGCCACCCGCATCCGCGGCCATCTGCGGGACCTGTCGGTACTGAAGGCGATCGGCTTCACCCCCGGCCAGGTCGTACGCATCTTCCTGCTCCAGCATCTGGCGTACGCGCTGCTGGGCGCCGTGGCCGCGGCGGCGCTCACCGAGGCGCTGGGCAGCCGGGTCCCGGGACGGCTCGGAGACGCCGTGGGCGTGTGGCAGGGGCTGCCCGGGCACACCGTGGCGCTGTCGGCGGTGCCGGCGGGCGCGGTGCTGTTCATCGGCCTGACCACGGGGCTCGCGGCCTGGCGGGCGGGGCGGGTGCCGCCGGTCCCGGTGCCGCGCCCGGCCGGTCCGGCGGGCGGCCGGCTGACCGGGCCGGCCCGGCGCGCGCTCGGCCTGCGGTTGCCGGCCGCGCTGGTCCTCGGCTGCCACAAGGCGTTCGCGGGACGCGGCCGGTCCCTGGCCACCGTGGCCCGGCTGACGCTGCCGCTGCTGCTGATCGTGGTGGCGCTCAGCGCGTGGACCACGCTCGACCGGTTCCACAGCAGCCCCGAGCGGATGGGCCTGCCCGCGGCGCTCACGGTCCACTCGGACGGCGCGCCGGCCGCGTCCGGCCTACGGGCCCTGCTGACCCGCGATCCCCGGGTCGCCGCCGCGTACCCGGGCGTCGAGGTGGCCGCGCTGGTCCCCGGGCAGACCGGGACCATCGCCCTGCGGGGCATCGGCACCCGCGCGGAGCCCTGCCCCCGCGTCCTCGCCGAGGGCCGCGCGCCCCACGGGCCGGATGAGGCGGTGGCCGGGCAGGGCCTGCTCGACCTGCTGCACGCGCGGGTCGGGGACTGGGTGCGGATGACGGTGGGCGACCGGCCTCAGATCCTGCACATCGTGGGCCGCAGCATCGAGCCGCAGAACGCCGGGCGGGTCGTGACCACGTCCCTGGACACCCTCCGCGAGAACGATCCGGGCGTGTCCGCGGCCTTCTGGGAACTGCGGCTGCGCCCCGGTGCCGACCCGCGGCGGGTGGCCGCCGCGCTCACCGCGGCCGGCCGGGGTCACCTGGACGTACATCCGGTGGCGAACCCCGCCGACGGGCTGTCCCCGCTGCGCGCGGTGGTCGCCGGGCTGATCGCCGTGCTGGCCCTCATCGGTCTGGTCGAGCTGCTCACCGCGATCGGCGGCACCGTCCGCGAGGGTGAGCGGGACGTGCTGGCGCTGCGGGCGATCGGGATGTCACCGCGGCAGATCACCGGGATCGCCGTCACCGCGACGAGCTGCACGACCCTGGCGGCGGCCGTCGCCGCCATGGCGCTGGGGCTGCCGCTGGCCCGCCGGCTGATCGACGCCCAGGGCGGATCCAGCGGGATCGGCGCCGGGATCGCCCAGTCCCCCGCGCCGGGGGTGCTGCTCCTGCTGGGCTCGGCCGCGGTGCTGGGCGCGGCGGCACTGGCCGCGCTGCCGGCGGCCCGGGCGGCCCGCCGGCGCCTCGCGGACACGCTGAGCGCGGTGGGCTGAGCCCGGCCCGGAGGAACGGTCCCGCCGGGCCGTCCGGCACCGCGGTCTCTCAGCTCCGGCCGCGCAGCTCCCGGTAGGTGGCGACGAGGGCCTTCGTCGACGGGTCGAGGCCGGGGACGTCGGCGCCCTCGGTGAGGGCGGGTTCGACGCGTTTGGCGAGGACCTTGCCCAGTTCCACGCCCCACTGGTCGAAGGAGTCGATGTTCCACACCGCGCCCTGGACGAACACCTTGTGCTCGTACAGGGCGATCAGCTGGCCGAGGACGGACGGGGTCAGCTCCCGCGCCAGGATCGTCGTGGTGGGACGGTTGCCCTGGAAAGTACGGTGCGCCACCTGCTCCTCGGCCACCCCCTCGCCACGGACCTCCTCGGCCGTCTTGCCGAACGCCAGCGCCTGCGTCTGCGCGAAGAAGTTCGCCATCAGCAGATCATGCTGCGCGGCCAGCTCACCGCTCAGCTCACCCACCGGACGGGCGAAACCGATGAAGTCCGCCGGAATCAGCTCGGTACCCTGATGGATCAACTGGTAATAGGCGTGCTGCCCGTTCGTACCCGGCGTACCCCACACCACCGGACCCGTCTGCCACCCCACCGCACTGCCGTCCCGCTGCACCGACTTGCCGTTGGACTCCATGTCCAACTGCTGAAGATACGCCGTGAACCGGGACAGATAGTGACTGTAGGGCAGCACCGCGTGCGACTGCGCGCCGTGGAAATTGCCGTACCAGATACCCAGAAGACCCAGCAGCAGCGGCGCGTTCTCCTCCGGCGGCGCGGTCCGGAAATGCTCGTCGACCAGCCGGAAACCCTCCAGCATCTCCCCGAACCGCCGCGGACCGATCGCGATCATCAACGACAGGCCGATCGCGGAGTCGAAGGAGTACCGGCCACCGACCCAGTCCCAGAACTCGAACATGTTCTCCGGATCGATACCGAAGGCGGCCACCTTCTCCCCGTTCGTGCACAGCGCCACGAAATGCCTCGCCACCGCCTTCTCGTCCCCGCCGAACGCCTCCAGCAGCCAGGACCGCGCCGACGTGGCGTTCGTGATCGTCTCGATCGTCGTGAACGTCTTGGACGCCACGATGAACAACGTCTCGGCCGGATCCAGATCCCGCGTCGCCTCGTGCAGATCCGCACCGTCCACGTTCGACACGAACCGGAACGTCAACTCCCGCGCCGCATAGGGACGCAGCACCTCGTACGCCATCGCCGGCCCCAGATCCGAGCCGCCGATACCGATGTTGACGACATTACGGATGCGCCTGCCGCTGTGACCGGTCCACTCACCCGAGCGCACCCGCCCGGCGAAAGCGGCCATCTTGTCCAGCACGGCGTGCACCTTCGGCACCACGTTCTCACCGCCGACCTCGACCACCGCATCCCGCGGCGCCCGCAACGCGGTGTGCAGCACCGCCCGGTCCTCGGTGACGTTGATCCGCTCACCGGCGAACATGGCATCACGCAACGCGAACACATCCGTCGCCGCGGCCAGAGCCCGCAACAACCCCAGCGTCTCATCGCTCACCAGATGCTTGCTGTAATCGATGTGCAGATCACCGACCTGAAGCGTGTACCGCTGCGCACGACCGGGATCCGACGCGAACAGATCCCGCAGCCGCGGCCGGCTCCGGGCATGATGCTCGGCCAGCGCCGCCCACTCGGGCGTCCGGTTGAGCCTCGTACGGCCGTCTGCGTTCATTCCCGACCTCCGCCTTCCGTCGTGCCTGTCCCAGCCGTTCCAACCTAGTTGATCAGCATGGAACGTGAGCCGGCACGATGGCGGCAGGCCGGCGCGGCGCGCCGCACACGGCTGCGGCCAGGCACCCTCGGGTACCCGGCCGGTCGGTCTCGCTAGATCTCGCCCCGCAGTTTGGCGAGCGCCTCGGCGAGGATCGCCTCGCCGTCCGCGTCGCTGCGCCGCTCCCGCACGTACGCGAGATGCGTCTTGTACGGCTCGGTGCGCGGCGGGGCCGGGGGGTTGTCCCGGTCCTGGCCGGCCGGGAAGCCGCAGCGCGGGCAGTCCCAGGTCTCGGGAACCTGCGCGTCGCTGGCGAAGCTCGGCTGCGTCTCATGCCCGTTGGAGCACCAGAAGGAGATGCGCAGACGCGGCGCGGACTCGCCGCGCTCGGCCTCGCCCATCGGCCCCGCCCCGACCCGGCTTCCTCGGATCGCGTTGCCACTTGCCACGGTCGTAACTCCCTGCGTGATGGTGCCGCGAAGCGAGTCGGCGTTTCACTTCGCCGCGAGCGCCTCAGTCTACGTAAGGCCCAACGCGCGTCCAGTGATTGGAGTTACCGGCCCCCACATCCAGACGCAAGCCCCATGATAGGCCGCGCTCTGGATCGCGTACCGAACATGGGGCTTTACGTGCGGAACGGGCGGAATGCGCTGTTCGCCGTCAGCTGTTCGACTTCATCAGCATGCCGAGGACGATGATGCACGCGAACCACAGCAGAGCGATCACGATGGTGATCCGGTCGAGGTTGCGCTCGGCGACCGAGGAACCGCCGACGGAGGACTGCATGCCGCCGCCGAACATGTCGGAGAGGCCGCCGCCCTTCCCCTTGTGCATCAGCACCAGCAGCATCAGCAGCAGGCTGAAGACGATCAGGGCGATCGAGAACCCCAAAACCACGGCTGGACCAACTTCCTCGGATTCTGATGGACGACGGGGCCGACGCTCCCGCGGGGGCTGGCAGCTCCCGTGACAGTTTCGGCCCCGCAAGGGTACGACGTATCGCCGCTACCGCCTACTCATGGCCGCGTCACTGGTCGCGGAACCGAACGATCCTGACGAACTCGTCGGCGTCCAGCGAGGCGCCGCCGACCAGGGCGCCGTCGATGTCGGCCTGCGCCATGATCTCGGCGACGTTGCCCGACTTCACGGAGCCGCCGTACTGGATGCGGATCTTGTCGGCCACGTCCTGGGAGTACAGCTCGGCGAGCCGGGCGCGGATGGCGGCGCAGACCTCCTGCGCGTCCTCGGCGCCGCAGACCTTGCCGGTGCCGATGGCCCACACGGGCTCGTAGGCGATCACGACGGTCTCGGCCTGCTCGGCAGGCAGGTCCTTCAGGCCGCCGTCGACCTGGGCGAGGGTGTGGGCGACGTGGTCGCCGGCCTCGCGGACGTCCAGCTCCTCGCCGACGCACAGGATCGGGGTCAGGCCGTGCTTGTAGGTGGCCTTGACCTTGGCGTTGACCAGCTCGTCGGTCTCGTTGTGGTACTGGCGGCGCTCGGAGTGTCCGATCACCACGAAGGTGCACTTCAGCTTGGCCAGCATCGGGCCGGAGATCTCGCCGGTGTAGGCACCGGAGTCGTGCTGCGAGATGTCCTGGGCGCCGTACTTGATCCGGAGCTTGTCGCCGTCGACCAGGGTCTGCACGGAGCGCAGGTCGGTGAACGGCGGCAGGACGGCGACCTCGACGGCCTCGTGGTCCTTGTCGGCCAGGGCGAAGGCGAGCTTCTGGACGTGCGCGATGGCCTCGAGGTGGTTGAGGTTCATCTTCCAGTTGCCCGCCATGATCGGCGTGCGGGTGCTCAAGGGTCAGTCCTCCAGTGCGGCGAGGCCGGGGAGCGTCTTGCCCTCGAGGTATTCGAGGGAGGCGCCGCCACCGGTCGAGATGTGGCCGAATGCGTTCTCGTCGAAGCCGAGCGTACGCACGGCGGCGGCGGAGTCACCGCCACCGACGACGGTGAAGCCGGCGGCGCCGACGAGGGCCTGGGCGACCGCCTTGGTGCCCTCGGCGTAGTCGGGGTGCTCGAAGACGCCCATCGGACCGTTCCAGAACACGGTCTCGGCGTCGGCGAGCTTCTGGGCGTACAGCTCCCGGGTCCTCGGGCCGATGTCCAGGCCCTCCTGGTCGGCGGGGATCTTGTCCGCGTCGACCACGGCGTGCTCGGTCGGGGCCTTGGCCTTCAGGTCCGGGAACTCCCGCGACACCACGACGTCGACGGGGAGCACCAGCTCCACGCCGTGCGCCTCGGCGCGCCGCATGTACTCCTGGACGACCGGGACCTGGTCCTCCTGGAGCAGGGAGATGCCGACCTCGTAGCCCTTCGCCTTGAGGAAGGTGTAGGCCATGCCGCCGCCGACGAGGATGCGGTCGGCCTTGCCGAGGAGCTGGTCGATGACGGCGAGCTTGTCGGAGACCTTGGCGCCGCCGAGCGCGACGACGTAGGGGCGCTTGACGTCGTCGGTGAGCTTCTTCAGGACGCCGACCTCGGTGGCGATGAGGTAGCCGGCGTAGTGCGGCAGGCGGGCCGGGAGGTCGTAGACGGAGGCGTGTCCCCGGTGCACGGCGCCGAAGCCGTCACCGACGTAGACGTCCGCGAGGGCGGCGAGCCGGTCGGCGAAGGCGCCGCGCTCGGTGTCGTCCTTGGCGGTCTCGCCGGGGTTGAAGCGCAGGTTCTCCAGGACGGCGACCTGGCCGTCGGTGAGCCCGGCGACCGTGTCCTGGGCCGACGGGCCGACGGTGTCGGTCGCGAAGGCCACGTCCGAGCCGAGGAGTTCACCCAGGCGGGAGGCGGCCGGCGCGAGGGAGAAGGCGGGGTCCGGGGCGCCCTTGGGGCGGCCCAGGTGGGAGGCGACGACCACCTTGGCGCCCGCGTCGGCGAGGGCCTTGACGGTGGGCAGGACGGCGCGGATGCGGCCGTCGTCGGTGATCGTCCCGTCGGCGAGCGGCACGTTGAGGTCGGCGCGGACGAAGACCCGCTTGCCGCGTACGCCGTCGGCGAGAAGTTCGTCGATCGTCTTCATTGAGTGGACTCCTGAGGAGGGCTCGTGGTGCACCTGATCGTAAGAGGACGTGGTCAGTACGCGGGACAGGGCCCGGGCAGCGCGGCGGTGCGCTGCCCGGGCCCTGCGCCCACTGCGGGGTCCTGCTGCTGCGATCAGAGCTGGTTGCCGACGAAGACCGTGAGGTCCACGAGGCGGTTGGAGTAGCCCCACTCGTTGTCGTACCAGCCGATGACCTTCACGCTGTTGCCCTCCTGGACCATGGTCAGGGAGGAGTCGAACGTGCAGGACGCCGGGGCGTTGACGATGTCCGAGGAGACGATCGGGTCCTCGGTGTAGTCGATGAGGCCCTTCAGCTCGCCCTCGGCGGCCTTCTGGAAGGCGGCGTTGACCTCTTCCTTGGTGACCTCGCGGCTGAGTTCCACGACGAGGTCGGTGACCGAGCCGGTCGGGACCGGGACGCGCATGGCCATGCCGTCCAGCTTGCCCTTGAGCTGCGGCAGCACCAGGGCGGTGGCCTTGGCGGCGCCGGTGGTGGTCGGGATGATGTTCTCGGCGGCGGCACGGGCGCGGCGCAGGTCCTTGTGCGGGAAGTCAAGGATGCGCTGGTCGTTCGTGTACGCGTGCACCGTCGTCATCAGGCCCCGGACGATGCCGAAGTTCTCGTCGAGGACCTTGGCCATCGGCGCCACACAGTTGGTGGTGCAGGAGGCGTTGGAGATGACGTGGTGGTTCGCCGAGTCGTACTTGTCCTGGTTGACGCCCATCACGATCGTGATGTCCTCGTCCTTGGCCGGAGCCGAGATGAGGACCTTCTTGGCGCCGCCGGCGATGTGCTTGGCGGCGTCGTCCTTCTTGGTGAAGATGCCGGTCGACTCGATGACGATGTCGACGCCCAGCTCGCCCCACGGGATGTCCGAGGGGTTGCGCTCGGAGAGCACCTTGATGGTGTGACCGTCGACCGTGATCGTGTCGGCGGTGTGGGAGACCTCCTGCTTGAGGCGGCCCAGGATCGTGTCGTACTTGAGCAGGTGGGCGGTGGTCGCGGTGTCACCCAGGTCGTTGACAGCCACGACCTCGATGTCTGCGCCCTGCTCCAGCAGCGCGCGGAAGTAGTTACGCCCGATACGGCCGAAGCCGTTGATGCCTACGCGGATCGTCACGAACCGATCTCCTCGTTGGTACGCCGGCCATGCGGTGCCGGCGAGCTCTGTTTGGGATGTCCCCGACCACCACCGACCCTACCTCTCTGCGGGCCTCGGGGTGACATCGAGATGGCGCATACATGGGCAGGCGGTCCGTACTGGTCAGTAGGGGTACGGACCGCCTCGGATCGGCAATGGATTCATCCGTATGTGCGGCGAAATGCGGGGCACTTCCGGCGCCGTTGTCACTCGTTCGTGAGCGGGTCGGCTCACTTGATGAGTACCCCGTTCGCGCACCGTTGAGAGAGGGGTCCGCTCACCTGTCGAGCGAGTCGAACGCCTTGCTCAGCAGAGCCGCCCGGTCGGCCGCCGACGTCATCTGTTCGAGGCCGAAGCCGAGCAGCACGGTGTCGTCCGTGGCGACCGCTCCGTACGTCCGGAACAGCGCCCCGGTGCGCGCCCAGTCCTTGAGCACGGCCGGACTGCCCGCGGGCGGCCCGGCCGCCCGCCAGGCGCCCAGGGACGACTCGAAGCCCTCCGTCTCCCTGGCCGTACCGCCCACCACCAGTGAGGCGTCGTCGGCCAGCACACCGTGACCGCCGCTGCCCGGGTCGGTGATGTAGGCGACCGACACCTCCACGGACTTCCCGGCGTAGCCGCTCAGGTCGAAACTCACCTGCCGCCAGCCGCCGGAGCTGCCGGTGAGGCTGTTCCAGGCACCGGTGCCGCCCCCCGCCGTGCAGGTGTTGCCGGTGAGCGTCAGGTAGTGCCTCAGCCACGGGTGCTCGCCGATCAGGGAGCCGTCCCCGCAGTCGGCCGGCACGGCCGTGCTCGTCGCCCCGCCGGCCTCCGGCAGGGTCGTCCAGTCGGCGGCGCCCGCGGTGTGCGCCTCGACCACCGCGTGGTCGTAGCCGGGCTCGGTGTCCCACAGCAGCCGCATGCTCAGGGCCGGCTTGTCGGCGGCGCCGACACCGGTGAGGTCGATGGTGCGGGTGAGACGCTTGTAGGCATCGTCGGTGTGCACCGCGGCCGCCATGGCGGCACCCGCGTACGGCCCGTACGGGTTGACCGTCCCGGGGAACGCTCCCGCGCCCGCGCTCTTGAACCGGGGATGCGTGGAGACCGGCAGCTCGTCGGAGGTGACGCCGTAGGTGCCCGCCCCGTCCAGCGGGTTGCCGGGCGCGTCGCCGAGGGCGCCGGTGACACCGTCGAGCGCGCCGGAGCCGGTGAAGCCGGTGGCCCCCTTGGTCGACGTACGGCTGTAGGCCCCCAGGTAGTACTGGCTGAAGTCGTCCGACGGGGTGCCGCCGCCGAGGTCGACGCTGCCGCCGGCCAGTTCACCGGCCTCGATCAGCTTGCCGCCCTCGTTGAGGTAGGCGCGCAACTGGAGCTGGGTGGGGTTGGCCGGGCCCTTCGCCCCCGAGTAGTGCACGACCGTCCGGAAGTGCCGCAGCACGCCGAGCGCGTCCGGGGCGCCCCGCGTGGCCACGTCCCACACGATCGCCCTGTGTCCGGCCGCCTTCAGCGCGTCCACGTACGTCCGTGCCTGGGTGGCGGGCGTCCCCTCCTCGGCGACGACCAGGGTGTCCGCCTTCGGCCGCTCGGCGACGGTGTAGGTGAAGTGGGAGCTGGAGACCTTCCTGCCGCCCCGGGTCTCACCGGTGAACCACACCTCGACCCTGTCGCCCGGCTCGCCGTCCCGCACCCGGGCCCGGTACTCGTCGAAGTAGAGGTCGTCCTCGCCGCCGTAGGTCTGCCCGCCCTTCCAGGGCCGCAGCGCCTGGTCGAGCGTAGGGCCGCCGTTGACGCGGTACTTCAGCTCCTTGTCCCGGACCGCCTTGCGGACGACGGCCGAGACCTCCTGGTCCGCACCCCGGGAGTACGACGTGGAGAACGCCGCCGGGGAGAAGTCGGCGGCGCTCAGGCCGACCGAGGAGACCGGCCTGTCGGGGTGCACGGCGGTCTCGGCGACGGAGAGCGCGAAGGGGACGTTCTTCTCGAACTCCTGCCGGATCAGCTTCTCGTCGTCCGGGAAGTTGAAGACCGACCGGCAGTCCTGGGCCTTCCAGGCGTCGTCCGGATCGACGTCCGAGGCGGTCTGGCAGGTCGACATCTCCGGGGTGAACATCGCCATCCCGTTGACGTTCGACGCGTGGCCGTCCGCCTCGCCGTTGGTGGTGTACAGCTCCGAGGAGACCTGCGAACGGTAGCCGGGGATCGCCGGGTTGCCGGGGGTGCCGGCCAGCGCCCGGTAGAGGACGTCGTCGGGCGTGGGGGTGGCCACCTGCCAGCCGACTCCGTAGAGGAGGAGTTCGGCGGCGGAGTGGTAGTTGATGGCGTACCTGAAGCCGACGCGCTTCTCGAACGCGTCCAGCGCCCGGGTCTCGGGCTCGGACGCGGGGCTCGCGCCGCGGTAGGTCTGGCTGGTCGGGTCGGGCGACGAACCCTCGTCGTCGTATCCCCACTTGTACGGGAAGTTGCGGTTGAGATCGACGCCGTCGCCCGTGCTGATGACGCCGTCGCCGTTGACGTCCCGCAGGTTCTTGCGCCACAGGCGGGTGCCGGCGTCCCGGAAGGTGTAGTCGTAGCCGTCCGGGTTGGCCGACAGGACGAACCACAGCTCCGTCGAGTCGACGATCTTCCTGACCCGCCGGTCGTTGGTGTAGTGGTCCAGGTAGTAGTGCATCAGGCGCCGGGTCATCTCCGGGGTGATCCACTCGCGCGCGTGCTGGTTGGACATGTACAGCACCGACGGCTTGGAGCCGTCCCGCGACCTCCTGGCGTTCTGGGTGAGTCTGAGCGCGAGGATGTCCTGGCCGTCGACGGTCCTGCCGATGGACTCCACCTTGGTGAGACCGGGGTGGTCCCGGGCGGTGCGCAGGATCTCCTCCCTGAGCCCGCCGCTGCCGCTGTAGGGGCGGAACACGCCCTGCGCGGCGTCCTCGACGCGGGCCTTCGCCCGGGGGGACAGGGTGCGCTCGGTGAGGTCGACGCCCTGCTTCCGCAGCTGTGCGGCCTGCTTGCCGGTGAGGTAGACCTCGACCTCGGTCCGGCCCTTTCCGGTCACCTGTTCACCGAGTTCGCGGCCGTCCTGGCCCGCCTTGAGCAGCAGGGGCACCTGCTGCCGGGTGACGTCGGCACGGTAGACCCTGACCTCGTCCGGCCGGGGTGCCGCCGGATGTCCGCCCTGTGCCTGGGCGATGGGCGCGAGGCTCGCTCCGCCGATCAGAAGCGCGCCGACAGCGAGGATCGATCTCGCTCGGTGTCTCATGAACCCCCCCAACGGGTGGTCCGCCGCAGCGGCGGACAAGCTGCCAGGCTCGTGACACTCCTTGATCGAGTCAAGAGCGCTTCACGGACACGCCGAGGGGGGCGGTACGAGCCCCGAACGGCCGGTGCCGGGGCCCGAACCGGGTCCCGGCACCCGGGGTGTGACGTCTCGTCAGCCGACCAGGTTGTCCGCCAGCTCCTCGCTGAGGTTGGCGTCCGTGCCCGGGATGCCCAGGTCGGAGGCGCGCTTGTCGGCCATCGCCAGCAGGCGGCGGATGCGGCCCGCGACCGCGTCCTTCGTCAGGGGCGGGTCGGCGAGCGCGCCCAGCTCCTCCAGGGATGCCTGCTTGTGCTCCATGCGCAGCCGTCCGGCGGCGGCGAGGTGCTCCGGCACCTCGTCCCCGAGAATTTCCAGGGCGCGCTGCACCCGGGCCCCGGCGGCCACCGCGGCACGGGCCGAACGGCGCAGATTGGCGTCGTCGAAGTTGGCGAGCCGGTTGGCGGTGGCCCGCACCTCCCGGCGCATCCGGCGCTCCTCCCAGGCCAGCACCGACTCGTGGGCGCCCAGACGGGTGAGAAGGGCGCCGATCGCGTCACCGTCCCGGACGACCACCCGGTCCACGCCGCGCACCTCGCGGGCCTTCGCGGCGATCGACAGTCTGCGGGCCGCGCCGACCAGCGCGAGCGCGGCCTCCGGACCCGGGCAGGTCACCTCCAGGGAGGAGGAGCGGCCGGGTTCGGTCAGCGAGCCGTGCGCCAGGAAGGCCCCGCGCCAGGCCGCCTCCGCGTCGCAGGTGGCCCCGGAGACCACCTGCGGGGGCAGCCCGCGGATCGGGCGGCCCCGGCCGTCCACGAGCCCCGTCTGTCGGGCCAGCTGGTCACCGCCCGCGACCACGCGCACCACGTACCGCGAGCCGCGGCGCAGCCCGCCGGGCGCCATCACGATCAGTTCGGAACTGTGGCCGAAGATCTCCAGGATGTCCCGCTTGAGCCGGCGCGCCGCCATCGCGGTGTCCAGCTCCGCCTCGATCACGATGCGCCCGCTCACCAGATGGAGGCCGCCGGCGAACCGCAGAACGGCGGAGACCTCTGCCTTCCTGCAGCAGGTCCGGGTGACGGGGAGCCGGGAGATCTCGTCCTTCACCGCTGCCGTCATCGCCATGGGCCGATCCTTCCATGCATCCGAAAAATACGGTCGTACGCGGCGGCCAACAGCTCCGGATCATGCCGGGGCGTTCCGTCGGTCCGGGCCACCGGCGCCAGCTCGACCGCGGCTCCCAGCCGCTTGGCGGCCTCGGTGAGCAAGTCGCGGTCGGGCACGGCGGCCTCGTCGGCCAGCACCACGTCCAGGGCGAGTTTAGGGGCGTGTCGCCCCAAAACCTCCAAATGACGCTGCGGTGAGAAGCCTTCGGTTTCTCCCGGCTGCGGCACGAGGTTCAGGGAGAGCACACGGCGGGCCTTGGTGTCGGTGAGGGCGTCGAGCAGCTCGGGGACGAGGAGGTGCGGGATCACCGAGGAGAACCACGAGCCGGGGCCGAGGACCACCCAGTCCGCGTCCAGGACCGCCGCGACGGCCTCCGGCACGGCCGGCGGGTCGTGCGGCACCAGGTGCACCGACTGCACCTCGCCGGGCGTGAGAGCCACGGTCGCCTGCCCGCGGACCGTGTCCACGTCGTCCGGCCGCTCCGGGTCGTGCCCCTTGACCAGGGCCTGCAGTTCCAGCGGCACGGCCGACATGGGCAGCACCCGCCCGTGCGCCCCGAGCAGCCTGCCGACCAGGTCCAGGGCCTGGACATGGTCGCCGAGCTGCTCCCACAGGGCCACGATCAGCAGGTTGCCGACCGCGTGGTCGTGCAGGTCGCCCTTGGAGTGGAAGCGGTGCTGGATGACCCGGGACCAGGTCTGCCCCCAGTCGTCGTCCCCGCACAGCGCCGCCAGCGCCTTGCGCAGGTCACCGGGCGGCAGCACCCCCAGCTCGTCCCGGAGCCGGCCGCTGGAGCCGCCGTCGTCGGCCACGGTGACGACGGCGGTGAGATCGCCGGTGATCCGGCGCAGCGCCGCGAGCGACGCGGACAGGCCCATGCCGCCGCCGAGCGCGACCACCTTGGGCTGGGCGCCGCGCCGCCGGGGCCGGGCCCCGCGGACCTCGGCCGGGCGGCCGGCACGGGCCTCGGGCACCATCCGGCGCAGCCTGCCCAGCCGCGGTGTACGTTCCGTCATTCCCGTCCCATGTCCCGGTGTACGACCACCGTCTCCACGCCCTCGGCCGCGAGCCGCGCGGCGAGCTTCTCCGACATCGCCACCGAGCGGTGCTTGCCGCCGGTACAGCCGATGGCGATGGTCACATACCGCTTGCCCTCACGGCGGTAGCCGGCCGCGATGAGCCGCAGCAGCTCGGCGTACCTGTCGAGGAACTCCTTGGCGCCGGGCTGGTTGAAGACGTAGGCGGCGACCTCCTCGTTGACGCCGGTGTACGGGCGCAGCTCCGGGACCCAGTGCGGGTTTGGCAGGAACCGCATGTCCGCGACCAGGTCGGCGTCGACCGGCAAGCCGTACTTGAAACCGAAGGACATCACGGTGGCCCGCAGTTCGGGCTCCTCCTCGCCGGCGAACTGGGCGTCCATCTTGGCGCGCAGCTCGTGGACGTTCAGGCTGGAGGTGTCGATCACCAGATCGGCGTCGCCGCGCAGCTCGCGCAGCAGCTCCCGCTCGGCGGCGATGCCGTCCACGATGCGGCCGTCACCCTGGAGGGGGTGCGGCCGGCGCACCGACTCGAAGCGGCGCACGAGTGCCTCGTCGGAGGACTCCAGGAAGACGATCCTGCGGGTGACGCCCCGGGTGTCCAGGTCGGCCAGGGACTCGCGCAGGTTGTCGAAGAAGCGCCGGCCGCGGACGTCCACGACGACGGCGATCCGCGCGACGTTGCCCTGGGACCGGGCGCCCAGCTCCACCATGGTGGGGATGAGCGCGGGCGGGAGGTTGTCCACGACGAACCAGCCGAGGTCCTCCAGACACTTCGCGGCCGTGGATCTGCCGGCTCCGGACATGCCGGAGATGATCACCAGCTCGGGGATGGCCGCCTCGGGGGCCCCGGCTGTCTCGCTGCCCGTACTCACCTGTGCTCCGTTGTCCTCGCCCGCTCCCTGGCCGGCGTCCTGCCGGGCGGCATCGTCGCCCGTGTCGCTGTGCGCCTGATCCCGCCGCGCTGTGGGCTGTGCGTCGTGCTCGGTCATGTCTCCTGCCCCCGTCGTCCGTCCGGGGGACCCGTGGTCACGGGCTCCCCCGAGGAACCCCCCGTCGTCCCGGGTTCCTCGTCCTCAATAATCTCTCCGGTCGCCGTGTTGACGGCGGGTGCGGCCGGAGCCGCCCCGGCGAGAGCCACGGCGATGGTCTCGGCCGTCTTCCGGCCTATCCCGGGCACTTCCTGGATCTGCTCGATGGTGGCGGACCGCAGCTTCTTCACCGAGCCGAAATGCTTGATGAGCGCCTGCTTGCGGGTCTCGCCGAGCCCGGGCACCTCGTCCAGCGGGCCGGCCCGGAAGCGCTTGGCCCGCTTGGTCCGCTGATAGGTGATCGCGAACCGGTGGGCCTCGTCACGGACCCGCTGGAGCAGGTAGAGGCCCTCGCTGGTGCGGGGCAGGACCACCGGGTCGTCCTCACCGGGCACCCAGACCTCTTCCAGGCGCTTGGCGAGACCGCAGACCGCGATGTCGTCGATGCCCAGCTCGTCCAGGGCGCGCCGGGCCGCCGCGACCTGCGGCTGACCGCCGTCCACGACGACCAGCTGCGGCGGGTACGCGAACTTCCTGGGACGCCCGTCGTCGTCCTTGAGGGAGTCCGTGACCGCTTCCGTGCCGCTGAGCGCGCCGTCGCCGTCGGTGAGCAGCTCCTCGGTGCCGGCGCCGTCGGCCCACTCCCCCGTCCTCTCCTTCTCGGCCAGGTAGCGCCTGAAGCGCCGGGTGATCACCTCGTGCATGGAGCGGACGTCGTCCTGGCCGGCGAAGCCCTTGATCTGGAAGCGGCGGTACTCGTTCTTGCGCTGGAGCCCGTCCTCGAAGACGACCATGGAAGCCACCACGTCGTCGCCCTGGAGGTGCGAGATGTCGTAGCACTCGATCCGCAGCGGGGCGCTGTCCAGGTCGAGGGCGCCGGCGATCTCCTCCAGCGCGCGCGAACGCGTGGTCAGGTCGGAGGCGCGTCTCGTCTTGTGCAGGGCGAGGGACTGCTGGGCGTTGCGCTGCACGGTCTCCATGAGCGCCTTCTTGTCGCCGCGCTGCGGGATGCGCAGCGAGACGTTCGACCCGCGGCGGGCGGCCAGCCACTCCTGGACCGGCTCGACCGGCTCGGGCAGGGCCGGAACCAGCACCTCCTTGGGGACCGCGTCCCCGGTCTCCTCGCCGTACAGCTGCTGGAGGGCGTGCTCGACCAAGGCGCCGGTGGTGACCTCCTCGACCTTGTCGGTCACCCAGCCGCGCTGGCCGCGGACCCTGCCGCCGCGTACGTGGAAGATCTGGACGGCCGCCTCCAGTTCGTCCTCGGCGACGGCGATGAGGTCGGCGTCGGTCGCGTCGGCCAGCACGACCGCGTTCTTCTCCATGGCCTTCTTCAGGGCCCCTATGTCGTCGCGCAGCCGGGCCGCCCGTTCGTACTCCATCTCCTCGGCCGCCTCCGTCATCTGCTTCTCCAGGCGGCGGAGGTAGGTGCCGGTGCGGCCGGTCATGAAGTCACAGAACTCGTCGGCCAGGTCCCAGTGGTCCTCGGGGGTGATCCGGCCGACACAGGGGGCGGAGCACTTGTCGATGTACCCGAGCAGGCAGGGCCGGCCCGTACGGGCGGCGTTCTTGAAGACGCCGGCCGAGCACGTGCGCACCGGGAAGACCCGCAGCAGCAGGTCGACGGTGTCCCGGATCGCCCACGCGTGCGCGTACGGCCCGAAATACCGGACGCCCTTCTTCTTGTGACCGCGCATCACCTGCACGCGCGGGAACTGTTCGTTCATCGTCACCGCGAGGTACGGGTAGCTCTTGTCGTCGCGGTACTTGACGTTGAACCGGGGGTCGTACTCCTTGATCCAGGAGTACTCCAGCTGGAGCGCCTCCACCTCCGTGGACACCACGGTCCACTCCACGGACGCGGCGGTGGTCACCATCGTCCGGGTGCGCGGGTGCAGGTTCGCCAGGTCCTGGAAGTAGTTCGCCAGGCGCTGGCGCAGGCTCTTCGCCTTCCCGACGTAGATCACCCGGCGGTGCTCGTCACGGAACCTGTACACCCCGGGAGAGTCCGGGATGTCTCCCGGCCTGGGGCGGTAGCTGGAGGGATCGGCCATGTCTCACACCCTACTGGCGAGCGCCGACACCGCGTCGCGCCTGTGGACAACGCCCACCCCGTGCGGCGCCCCGGGAGTGCGTCGGCGGCTCCCCCGCCGCGATGTCCGCGCCCCTGCCCACCGGTCCTCCTGACCGGCGCTGCCCACCGCGCCCGCTCCCCCGGCGCACTCGCCCGCACCCGGCCGCCCCCGGCCGCGAGACGGCGAGGTCCGGCCAGTCGCCGGCGACGGTCGGGCGATAGGTGTTGTCGGGTTCTGGTCAACACGCTTCAATGCGGGGGAACCTGGGCCGTGCACGCATGCACACGGGCGCGGCGGAGCCCGGCCACGGGCGTCCGCGGCGCCCACGGGGGTGGCCCGCGGACTCGCACAGACGGTCTGACCAGCCGGAGTGACATCTCACAGAAAGGCCCCTCGGCATGCGGCATGCCACAGAGCACGCGGACGTCCCCACCGCGGAACTCGACACGGCCCTGCGCGGCGGCCCCTTCCACGTGGCGCTGCGCGCCGCGATCGCCGCACGCGGACTGCCGCTCCAGCGCGTGCAGCACCACCTGTCCCGCCGCGGGGTCACGGTGGGCGTGACCAGCCTGAGCTACTGGCAGCAGGGCGCCCGCCGCCCGCAACGCCCGGAGTCGCTGCGCGCCGTACGGGCGCTGGAGGAGATACTCCAGCTGCCGGACGAGTCACTGATCCGGCTGCTCGCCGAGGCCGACGAGCGCGCGACGCCCGGCCGTGCGAGGGGCCGCTCCTACCAGTCCCTGATCGAGGCCTCGGACGTCCTGGACCGGCTCACGGCCGACCTGGGCTGGTCCGTGGACGGCGGGTTGCACACCCTCGGCCACCACGAATGCGTCCGGATCGGCGCCCGGCGCGAGCTGGCCGGCCGCGAGGCCCACCACATCGTGCGGGCCCACCGCGACGGCGTCGACCGCTTCGTCGCCGTCCACCACGGCGACCGGGGCTGCGATCCGCGCCGGATGACCGTGCGCGCCCTCGAGAACTGCCGCACGGGACGCCTCCGCTGGGACCAGGACACCGGCGTGCTGGTGGCCGAGCTGCTGTTCGGCACCCGGCTGCGCTCCGGCGACACGTTCCTCTTCCGGTACGCCGTCGAGGACGGCACGGCCGGGACCGCCCGCGAGCATCTCCAGCGATTCGGTGCCCCCGGTGGTCAGTACGCGCTCCAGGTGCGCTTCGACCCCTCCGCCCTGCCGGTGCGCTGCCACCGCTTCGCCCAGCACTCGCCGGCGGCTCCACGCGGCGGCCGGCAGGAACTCGCCGTGACCGGTCTGCACCACTGTGCCCACGTGGTCGAACCGCGCATCCGGCCGGGCATCGTGGGGATCGCCTGGGAGTGGGAGCAAGAGTGACGGCCCCCTGTCCGCCTGTCCCCCCTCGTGCCCGAAACCATCCGGCTGACCGCCGCACCGGGGGCGGCAGGGGCCGGTGTGCTGCGTGCCTGGCAGCGCTGCGCGACGGGGTCACCGGGTGGGTGGCTTTCGGGGGCGGTCCGGGCGGTCGCCGGTCCGGGCGGTTCCGGGCAGCTGGTCCGAGGCCGGGCGAGCCAGCCGGGGCCGGGCTTGTGGGCTTCGCGGATCCGGGCGGGCGTGCCCTCGCAGCTCCGGGCGACCGGTGGACGGCTGCGGGCGAGCGGTGGACGGCTGCGGGCGAGCGGCCTTCCTGGGGCCGGGCGGCGGTCCGGGCCCGGGCCTCCGGGCCTCGTCGCTCCCGAACCGCGGTGGACGGCTCACATCCGGGCCCGGCGGCCCCGTCCGGGCCGAGCGGCTCCCAGGGCCCTCCGTCAGGCCGCCGGGCCGGCGATGATCCTGCCGTTCGCGGTCTTCACCGTCAGCTCGCCCAGGGGCTCGGTGGCCGGCGACTGGACCACCTTGCCCGTCACGGCGTCGAACTCGCTGCCGTGGCAGGGGCAGACCAGAGTCGTCCCCCGCAGTTTGTTGATGGGGCACCCGGCGTGTGTGCAGATCGTGCTGTACGCCTTCAGCGTGCCGTTCCGGTCGCGGCTGACCACCACGTTGTGGTCCTGGTAGAGCTGGGCGCCGCCCTTCGGGACCTCACTCTCGGCACCGAGATCGACCGGTGCGGTCGGCGTGGCCGCGGCCGGTCCGCTCCCGTCCGGTGCCGAGCACGCGGCCAGGCCGAGCCCGGCGACCGGGGCAGCGGCGGCCCCTCGAAGGACGGTACGGCGGCTTGCCGAGGAGCGGGCGGGCATCTGGTTCTCCACAGGTCAAGGGGTGTGCAGGCCGACAATACCCGGGGGAAGGAAGCGCGCCGGATCCCGGGGCGGCAGGTGCTCACGCACCCGTTTACGCGGGATGAGACGGTGAGATACCGTCCCGGTTCGCCGGCCCCAGGCGCAGGCGCAGGCGCAGGCCGGAAAGGAAATCGGTCGGCGGGAAGGGGCGGTTCAGTCCGCACCACCTCTGCGGGGAGCCGTCGGCGGGACCGGGCCGGCTCACGACCCAGCCGGCACAGGGACCGGGCCACTCACTACTCGGGTCCGCCAAGGAGGGCACCACCTCATGATCGTCGTTGCCGGTGAGGCACTGATCGACCTCGTACCGCAGGGCCCCGGCGCCCTCGCGGTGCTGAAACCGGCGCTCGGCGGCGGCCCCTACAACACCGCCGTGGCCCTCGGGCGGCTCGGCTCCCGCACCGCCTTCTGCTCCCGGGTGTCGGACGACGCCTTCGGTGAGGCCCTGCTGGACGGGCTGCGACGGGCCGGGGTCGACGTGTCCGGCGTGCAGCGCGGGCCGGAGCCGACGACCCTCGCGGTGGCGACGGTCGACACCACCGGCTCGGCCGCCTACTCCTTCTATGTCGACGGCACCGCCGACCGTTTGTTCTCCGGCCCGGTGACCCCGCCCGCCGGTACGCGCGCCGTGTCCTTCGGTACCTGTTCGCTCGCCCTGGAGCCGGGAGCGAGCGCCTATGAGGAGCTGATGCGTACCGCTGCCGGACAAGGACTCTTCACCGCCCTCGATCCCAACATCCGGGCGGGGCTGATCCCGGACGCGGACGCCTACCGGACGCGTTTCGAGGGCTGGCTGCCCTCGGTGACGCTGCTGAAGGTGTCCGAGGAGGATGCCGCGTGGCTCGGCGGCACCCCGCGCGCATGGCTGGCCGCGGGACCGTCGGCCGTGGTGGTCACCCGGGGCGGCGACGGCCTGACCGTGTTCACCCGGGACGGCGGGGAGCATTCCGTGCCCGGTGAGGAAGTCAGTGTCGTGGACACCATCGGCGCCGGTGACACGGTGAACGCGGCCTTGCTGCACGGACTGGCCGTGCGAGACGCGCTGACGCCGGAAGCGCTCGGCGCCCTCGGGGCGGAGGGCTGGGCCCGGCTGCTGCGCTTCGCGGCCCGCGCGGCTGCGGTCACCTGCTCGCGGGCGGGGGCCGAGCCGCCGTACGCGGCCGAGCTGGGCGGGCCGGCCGCGTTGTGAGCGGTCTGTTCTCCCTGTGCTGTTGACAAGGTACGGCCGGCCCTGCGGTGTGCGGGGACCTGTCGGACCGCGGAACCGGGCTGGCTGTCGAGAGAACGAACGGCGCCCCGCGAGGAGTTCCCACGGGGCGCCGACTTTCTGATGACGTGTCAGCCGGAGCCGGATGGCGCTTCTGGCCGCCTACCGGTCGGGCCCGGCTCAGGCCTTGCGGGCGCGCGTGGCCTTCTTCGCGGGCGTCGCCTTCTTCGTGGCCGTGGCGGTCTTCGTGGCCGGGGCGCTGTTGGCCTTGGCCGTCACCGTCTTCTTCGCCGGTGACTTGGCGGCGGCCGTCTTCCGTGCCGTCGTGGCCCGCGGCGCCTTGACCGGTTCGGCGTCGCTGACGCGGTCAGCGCCGAGGATCTCGCGCAGGAACTTGCCGGTGTGGCTGGCCGGGACACCGGCGACCTCCTCGGGCGTGCCCTCCGCGACCACCAGGCCACCACCGGCGCCGCCCTCCGGACCCATGTCCACGACCCAGTCGGCGGTCTTGATCACGTCGAGGTTGTGCTCGATGACGATGACCGTGTTGCCCTTGTCGACCAGCCCGCCGAGCACCGTGAGCAGCTTGCTGATGTCCTCGAAGTGCAGACCGGTGGTCGGCTCGTCCAGGACGTAGACCGTACGTCCCGTGGACCGCTTCTGCAGTTCGCTGGCGAGCTTGACGCGCTGCGCCTCACCACCGGAGAGGGTGGTGGCCGACTGGCCGAGGCGGACGTAGCCGAGACCGACGTCGTTCAGCGTCCTCAGGTGCCGGGAGATCGCCGGGACCGCCTCGAAGAAGTGCATGGCCTCCTCGATCGGCATGTTGAGCACCTCGGCGATGGACTTGCCCTTGTAGTGGACCTCCAGGGTCTCCCGGTTGTACCGGGCGCCGTGGCAGACCTCGCACGGGACGTAGACGTCCGGCAGGAAGTTCATCTCGATCTTGATGGTGCCGTCACCGGAGCAGTTCTCGCAGCGGCCGCCCTTGACGTTGAAGGAGAAGCGCCCCGGCAGATAGCCGCGGACCTTCGCCTCGGTGGTCTCGGCGAACAGCTTGCGGACGTGGTCGAAGACACCGGTGTAGGTCGCCGGGTTGGACCGCGGGGTGCGGCCGATCGGGGACTGGTCGACGTGCACCACCTTGTCGACCAGGTCGTCCCCCGCCACGCGCGTGTGCCGTCCGGGGACGTTCCGGGCGCCGTTCAGCTCGCGGGCCAGGTGCGTGTAGAGGATGTCGTTGACCAGCGTCGACTTGCCGGATCCGGAGACGCCGGTGACGGCCGTGAACACGCCGAGCGGGAAGGAGACGTCGATGTCCTGCAAGTTGTTCTCGCGGGCACCGTGCACGGTGAGCTGCCGGGAGGGGTCGAGCGGGCGGCGCACGTCCGGGAGCGGGATGGACTTGCGGCCCGAGAGGTACGCGCCGGTCTGCGACTCGGTGTTGGCGAGCAGTTCCTTCACGGAACCGCTGTGCACGACCTTGCCGCCGTGCTCACCGGCGCCGGGACCGATGTCCACGATCCAGTCCGCGACCTTGATGGTGTCCTCGTCGTGCTCGACGACGATGAGCGTGTTGCCCATGTCACGCAGCCGGACGAGGGTCTCGATCAGCCGGTGGTTGTCCCGCTGGTGCAGGCCGATGGAGGGCTCGTCCAGGACGTAGAGGACGCCGACGAGGCCGGAGCCGATCTGGGTGGCCAGGCGGATGCGCTGCGCCTCACCGCCGGAGAGGGTGCCGGCCGCACGGTTGAGCGAGAGGTAGTCCAGGCCGACGTCCACCAGGAAGCGCAGCCGCTCGTTGACCTCCTTCAGAACTCGCTCGGCGATCTTCTTGTCGCGGGCGCTGAGCTTCAGTTCGCCCAGGAAGTCGGCGCAGTCGCTGATCGACATCGCGGAGATCTCGGCGATCGACCTGCCCATGATCGTGACCGCGAGGACGATCGGCTTCAGGCGCGTGCCCTCACAGGAGGGGCAGGGCACCTCGCGCATGTAGCCCTCGAAGCGCTCGCGGCTGGCGTCGCTCTCCGCCTCGCTGTGCCGGCGCTTCACGAACGGCACGGCGCCCTCGAAGGGCGTCGTGTAGACGCGCTCGCGGCCGTACCGGTTGCGGTACCGCACCTCGATCTGGGTCCTGTGGCCCTGCAGCAGGGCCTTCTTGGCGCGCTGCGGCAGACCGGCGAAGGGGATGTCCGTGCGGAAGCCCAGGGCCTCCGCGAGGGCGCCGATCAGGCGGCTGAAGTAGTCCTTGGTGTGCCCGTGCGACCAGGGGTGGATGGCACCCTCGTCCAGGGACTTGTCGGGGTCCGGGACGATCAGCTCGGGGTCGACCTCCATGCGCGTGCCGATGCCGCTGCACTCGGGACAGGCGCCGAAGGGCGAGTTGAAGGAGAAGGAACGGGGCTCCAGCTCCTCGAAGGAGAGGTCGTCGTACGGACAGTAGAGGTGCTCCGAGTACATGCGCTCGCGCTCGGGGTCGTCCTCGGGGAGGTCCACGAAGTCGAGCACCACCATGCCGCCGGACAGGCCGAGGGCCGTCTCCACGGAGTCGGTGAGGCGGCGCTTGGCGGAGTCCTTCACCGTGAGGCGGTCCACGACCACCTCGATGGTGTGCTTCTCCTGCTTCTTCAAGGCCGGCGGCTCGGAGAGCTGGACGGTCCGGCCGTCGACGCGCGCGCGGGAGTAGCCCTTGGTCTGGAGGTCGGCGAAGAGGTCGACGAACTCGCCCTTGCGCTCGCGCACCAGCGGGGACAGCACCTGGAAGCGGCTCCCCTCCGGGAGCTCCAGGACCCTGTCCACGATCGCCTGCGGCGACTGACGCGAGATCGGGCGGCCGCACTCGGGGCAGTGCGGCTTGCCGATACGCGCGAAGAGCAGCCGCAGGTAGTCGTAGACCTCGGTGATCGTGCCGACCGTCGAGCGGGGGTTGCGGGAGGTCGACTTCTGGTCGATGGAGACCGCCGGGGAGAGGCCCTCGATGAAGTCGACGTCGGGCTTGTCCATCTGCCCGAGGAACTGCCGTGCGTACGAGGAGAGCGACTCCACGTAACGGCGCTGGCCCTCGGCGAAGATGGTGTCGAAGGCCAGGGAGGACTTGCCCGACCCGGACAGGCCCGTGAAGACGATGAGCGAGTCACGAGGCAGGTCGAGCGACACGTTCTTCAGGTTGTGCTCGCGCGCGCCACGGACGATGAGACGGTCGGCCACGCCGGTCCGCACCTTTCTAGAGAAGTGACAGGGGCGGGGCCCCCGAGCTTCTTCAGACTAGGGGGAGCCACTGACAACGCCGGTCGGATTGCCCGGTTGCATAACAACCCCCGACCCTCCAGCATGCCCGACGCCACCTTCGACGATATAGCACGTGCTTTCGATTTGCGGGCGAGGTTCCTCACCTTCACCCGAAGGTGTGGCGGGACTAGGGTCAGCACCATGATTGATCACGCTCATGACCTGGCCTGTGTACGTGACGCGACCAGCCGGCTCCTCATCGCGGTCGCCGAGCTGGACAACGCGTCACTGGCCCTGCCGTCACGGCTTCCCCGCTGGAGCCGCGGGCATGTGCTCGCCCACATCGCCCGCAACGCCGACGCGCTCGTGAACGTCCTGGACGGGCGTCCTATGTACGCGAGCGCCGAGCAGCGCGACGCCGACATAGAGCACGACTCCCCGCGGCCCGTGGCGGTCCAGCTCGCGGACCTCAGGGAGAGCGCGGCCCGCTTCCAGGCGGCCGGGGACGCGCCCGCGGACTGGACGCGCACCGTGGAGCTGCGCAACGGGGTCACCGACTCGGCGGCCCGGATCCCGTTCCGGCGGTGGGCGGAGGTGGAGCTGCATCACGTCGACCTCGGGACCGGGTACGAGCTGGAAGATCTCCCGGCGGAGTTCTTGGAGCGGGAGACCGGCTTCCTCGCGCAGCGGTTCGCCGGGCACGAAGACGTCCCCGCGACCCGGATCACGAACGGCACGCGCGCGTGGAGCACCGGCCGCGAGGCGGAGGTGTCCGAAATCACCGTCACCGGACGGCCGGCCGATCTGCTGGGCTGGCTCGCCGGGCGCCGCGACGGGGCGGCGCTGGAGGTGCGGGGCGGCGCGCTGCCGAAGCTGCCCCCGCTGTAGGACGGCAGCGTCCGCCGGGGCTCCCCCGCTATAGGCTGGCCGCCATGACGTACTCCGGAGAGGTCAAGGTCGGCGGGCCGGCGGACGTGCACGAGCTGAAAGACCTGATGATCACCAAGATCGCGGTCGGCCCGATGGACAACAACGCCTATCTGCTGCGCTGCCGGGCCACCGACGAGCAGCTTCTGATCGATGCCGCCAACGAGGCGCCGACACTACTGGCGATGATCGGTGACGACGGCATCGCGTCCGTCGTCACCACCCATCAGCACGGCGACCACTGGCAGGCGCTCGCCGAGGTCGTCGCCGGCACGGGCGCGCGCACCTATGCCGGCCGCGACGACGCTCCCGGCATCCCGGTGCCCACCGACGTCCTCGTCGACGACGGCGACGTCATCACGGTGGGCCAGGTGCGGCTCACCGCGCGCCACCTGGTCGGGCACACGCCCGGCTCCATCGCGCTGATCTACGACGACCCGCACGGCCATCCGCACGTCTTCACCGGTGACTGTCTCTTCCCCGGCGGGATCGGCAACACGCGCAAGGATCCGCAGGCGTTCGCCAGCCTGATCCGCGACGTGGAGACGAAGATCTTCGGCGCGCTGCCGGACGAGACGTGGGTCTACCCCGGGCACGGCGACGACACCACGCTGGGCGCGGAACGGCCGCACCTGCCGGAGTGGCACGCGCGCGGGTGGTGAGCCGCGCGCGGACGCTCACAGCGGCGCACGCACCCTGCCTTCGCACGGGGCGTGGATCCTGCTCGCACGCCCGGCGTGCGGCACGCACACCGCGCCCCGTGTGAACATTCCGCACGCGCCCGGCGCGCGCTCCCGCGGTGCGGTGCGAGGCGGTCAACCGGTGGCAACCCGCGCAGGATGACGGCTCCTGCGCGGCAGGGCCGCCGGTCTTCCCACCCTCGGCCGACGGCCCAGGGTGCGGACACGCGCACGTGAGGGGCTGTGTTCCCCTGTGTTCACACGGTGGCAACACCCGTTCCCAGTATGCGGACAACTACCGCCGTGACCTGGACATACGCGTCGTTCGCTGCCACTCTCCGGCCATGCATCCTGCTCCTCGCCTCCTGCGCCGCGCGGTAGCCGCCGCGACCACAGCCCTGCTCGCCACCGCTGTCGGCTGTGCGCCGCAGCCCGAGGACAACGCGTCGGCGGTCCCCTCCGGACCGGCCGCCGACAGCTGCGCGCAGGGCGGCCTCCCCACCAAGACATCGGGGAAGCTGACGGTCGCGACGGACGAACCGGCGTACGAGCCCTGGTTCAAGGACGGCAAGCCCGCCAACGGCAAGGGCTACGAGTCAGCGGTCGCCTACGCCGTGGCGAAACGGCTGGGGTACGGCAGGAGGGCGGTGGTATGGCAGAGCGTGCCGTTCAACAAGGCGTTCGCGCCGGGAGTGAAGGCCTTCGACTTCGACATCAACCAGGTCTCGATCAGCGCCGAGCGCAAGAAGGCCGTGGACTTCTCCTCCGGCTACTACGACGTACGTCAGGCCGTCATCGCGCTGAAGGACGGCAAGGCCGCCAGGGCGGCGGACATCGCCGACCTGAAGAAGCTGAAGCTGGGCGCCCAGGTGGGCACCACGAGCCTGGACTACATCACCGACGTGGTGAAGCCGGCCCGGCAGCCCGCCGTCTACGCCAAGAACGACCAGGCCAAGTCCGCGTTGCGCAATGGGCAGGTGGACGCCATCGTCACCGACCTGCCGACCGCGTTCTACATCACCGCGGCGGAGGTGACGGAGGCGAAGATCGTCGGCCAGTTCGAGAACCAGGGCGGCACACCCGAGCAGTTCGGGCTCGTCCTGGACAAGGGCAGCGCACTGACCCCGTGCGTGACCCGCGCCGTCGACGCCCTGCGCGAGGACGGCACGCTGGCCCGGATCGAGAAGCAGTGGCTCTCGGACGCCGTCGACGCCCCGGTGCTCAAGTGACGGTCACCCGCGGCGCACCGGCCCCGGAGGGGGCGGACGACAAGGGCGACACGGCCGACGCGTGCCAAGACGGCGTGCCCGGTGACGGTTACGTGCCCTCCGAGCGGCGGCTGGCGCGCGAGCGCTACCAGCGCGCGCGTGCCCGGCGCGCCACGGCCGTCGCGGCTCTCTCGACGCTCGTCACGGCCGCCGCGCTGTACCTGGTCGTCGTCGGCGCGCCGGGCTGGCCGCGCACCAAGGAGACCTTCTTCAGCGCGCACTACGCGCGCGAGGCGTTCCCGAAGGTCCTCGAAGGTCTGTGGCTGAACGTCCGCCTGCTGCTGATCTGCGGTGTCGCCGTCCTGATCCTCGGCATGCTGATCGCCGTCGCCCGGACCCTGCGCGGCCCGGTCTTCTTCCCGCTCCGGGTGCTGGCGGCGGCGTACACCGACTTCTTCCGCGGCCTTCCGCTCATCATCAATCTGATGATCGTGGTCCTCGGCGTCCCCGCGCTGCGGCTCCAGGGCGTGACGGTCGACCCGGTCCTGCTCGGCGGTACGGCGCTGACCCTGACGTACTCGGCGTACGTCGCGGAGGTCTTCCGGGCGGGCATCGAGTCCGTCCACCCCTCACAGCGCGCGGCGGCCCGCTCGCTGGGCCTCACCAACCGGCAGGCGCTGCGCTACGTCGTCCTGCCGCAGGCGGTGCGCAGGCAGGTGCCACCGCTCCTCAACGACCTGGTGTCGTTGCAGAAGGACACCGGCCTGGTCTCGATCGGCGGCGCGGTGGACGCCGTCCGCGCGGCCGACATCATCGTGGGCCGCAGTCTGAACTACACGCCGTACATCGTCGCGGGGCTGGTGTTCGTGGCGCTGACCATCCCGATGACCCGTTTCACGGACTGGGTGACGGCCAGGATGGACAGGCAACGGGCTCAGGGAGGGGCCCTGTGAGCGTGCGGAGGATCCCTGTGAGCACCCCTGCGAGCATCCCGGACAGCGGCGCGCCCGTGCTGCGGATGGAGTCCGTCCGCAAGACCTTCGGCGGCTCGGTCGTCCTGCGGGACGTCGGCCTGGAGGTCGCCCCGCACACCGTGACCGCCCTCATCGGCGCCTCCGGGTCGGGCAAGTCGACGCTGCTGCGCTGCGCCAACCTCCTGGAGGAGATCGACGACGGCGCGATCTGGCTGGACGGTGAGGAGATCACCGACCCGCGGGCCGACCGGGACGCGGTGCGCCGCCGTATCGGCGTGGTCTTCCAGGCCTACAACCTCTTCCCGCACATGACCGTGCTCGACAACATCACGCTCGCGCCGCGCCGGGTGCACGGCGTCTCCCGGCAGGAGGCCGAGGAGCGGGCCGGTGAGCTGCTGGAGCGCCTCGGCCTGGCCGGCAAGGCGGATGCGTACCCGGACCGGCTCAGCGGCGGCCAGCAGCAGCGGGTGGCGATCGTGCGGGCTCTGGCCGTACGGCCCCGGCTGTTGCTGCTGGACGAGGTCACGGCCGCGCTCGACCCCGAACTCGTGGGCGAGGTGCTGGAGGTGGTGCGCGGCCTGAAGGACGAGGGCATGACCATGGTGCTGGCGACGCACGAGATGGGGTTCGCGCGGGACGTCGCCGACCAGGTGTGCTTCCTCGACGGCGGGGTGGTGCTGGAGCGCGGCACGGCCGAGCAGGTCTTCGGTGACCCGCGGCAGGAGCGCACCCGGCGCTTCCTGCGGCGGATCGTGGAGGCGGGCCGGCTGTAACGCCCCGGCACGGGGGTCAGCTAGGCGTCCGCCCGCGCCGCCCCCAGCAGGGCCGCGACCCGCTCCACGCCGAACACGTAGCCCTGCACCCCGCAGCCGGCGATGACGCCGTCCGCGCGCAGCGACACGTAGGAGTGGTGCCGGAACGCTTCGCGCTGGTGGATGTTGGAGATGTGCACCTCCAGGACGGGCATGCCGTCGCAGGTGTTCAGCGCGTCCAGGATCGCCACCGAGGTGTGCGAGTACGCTCCGGGGTTGATGACGATCCCGCAGTGGCCCAGCCGTGCCTCGTGGATCCAGTCGACCAGCTCGCCCTCGTGGTTGGACTGCCGGAAGTCCACCGTGCCGCCGTGCGCGGCCGCCGCCTCGGCACACCGCGCTTCCACGTCGGCCAGCGTGTCCCTGCCGTAGATCTCGGGCTGGCGCTGGCCGAGCAGGTTCAGGTTGGGCCCGTTGAGAATCATGATCGGGGCGTTGGCCAGGGTGCGGGGCACGGTTCCTCCGGGTCCGTTCGGGGCGGTGCGTCGACGACCGCTGCTCGCACCCGGTCTATCACGGTGGGCGGAGCGGACAAGGAGCCGTGCGCGCCGGTCACCACGGCGCGTGCCCCGGCTTCGCGCGGTGCTTCCGCACGCCCCGTGACTCCTGATCGTTCCAGGCGGTTGACCCGGTATGCACGAGGTACGCCGCGTCAGCACACCGTCCATGCCGCGGCTCGCGGCCGCCTCACTCGCCGGGACGGCGATCGAGTTCTACGACTTCTTCGTCTACGGCACCGCCGCAGCACTGGTCCTGGGACCCCTGTTCTTCCCGACGTTCTCCCCGGCGGCGGGGACGCTGGCGGCGTTCGGGACGTTCGGGGTCGGGTTCGTGGCCCGGCCACTGGGGGCGGTGCTCTTCGGGCATCTCGGGGACCGGCGCGGACGGCGGCCCGTGCTCGTCGTCTCCCTGCTGCTCACCGGCGCCTCGACGGTCGCCGTCGGCTGTGTGCCCTCGTACGGGACCATCGGTGTCGCCGCGCCCGTGCTGCTGCTCGTCCTGCGCTTTCTTCAAGGGCTGGGCCTCGGCGGGGAGTGGGGCGGGGCGGTGCTGCTGACCGCCGAGCACGCGCCCGCCGGACGGCGCGCCCTCTGGTCGAGTTTCCCTCAGGTGGGGCCGGCCCTCGGCTTCGTACTGGCCAACGGCATCGTGCTCGTGCTGTCGGCGACGCTGTCCGCCGCGGAGTTCGCGCGGTGGGGGTGGCGTGTGCCGTTCTGGGCGGCCGGCGCGCTGGCACTGGCCGGTCTGTGGCTGCGTTCGTCGCTCACGGAGAGCCCGCGGTTCCTGGAGATCGACGACCACGCGCGCGTGCCGCTCATCGAGGTCCTGCGGCATCACGGGCGACCGGTGCTCCTGACGGCCGGGGCGCTGGCCGCCGGGTACGCGGTGTTCTACACGGTGACGACCTGGTCACTGGCCTACGCCACGGAACGGCTCGGTGTGAGCCGCACGGTCATGCTGACGTGTGTCATGGCCGCGGTGCTCGTGATGGGCGCGCTCACGCCGCTCGCGGCACTGCTCGGTGACCGCTACGGACGCCGGCCGATGTGTCTCACCGGGTGTACGGCCAGCGCATTGTGGATGTTCCCGATGGTCGCACTGCTCGCGACCGGCGAGCCGCTGCTGATGTTCCTGGGCATCCTGGGCGCCCTGCTGGCCTTCACCACCATGTTCGCGGTGATCGCCGCCTACCTGCCGGAACTCTACGAGCCGCGGGTGCGCTGCACGGGCGCCGCCGTGGGCTACAACCTCGGCGGGGTGCTCGGCGGCGCGCTCACCCCCCTGGTGGCCACGACGCTCGCGGAGCGGGGCGGGCGTGTCCCCTGGGGGGTGGGCGCGTATCTGAGCGGCATGGCCCTGCTCAGCCTGGCGTGCTTCGCGCTGCTGCCCGAGACACGGCCGGTGCCCGTAGCGGCGGCGGAACCGGTGACCGGCTGATCGGACGCGCTGCCGGCGTCGGCGGGCCGGGGGTGGTGGAGGACTGGGCACCGACGGGACAAGGGGGGGGCGGGCTACGCGTGATGGCGCACGCTCATGGGTTGATCGCCAGCTCCAGGTAGGCCGCGAACAGCACCAGGTGCACGCCGCCCTGGAGGGGGGTGGCGCGGCCCGGCACCACCGTCAGGGAACTGACGACCACGGTCAGCAGCAACAGCAGCATGTGGGTCGCGCCGAGGCCCAGGACGAGCGGCCCGGACAGCCAGACGGAGGCGAGCGCCACGGCCGGGATGGTCAGGCCGATGCTGGCCATCGCGGAGCCGAGCGCCAGGTTGAGGCTGGTCTGCACCCGGTCACGGCGGGCGGAGCGCAGGGCGGCGATGGTCTCGGGCAGCAGGACGAGCAAGGCGATGATCACACCGACGACGGCGGGGGGCAGGCCCGCCGCCGCCACACCCGACTCGATGGTGGGTGACACGCCCTTGGCCAGGCCGACCACGCCGACCAGTGCCAGCCCGAGCAGAGCGAGACTGGTCCAGGCGGTGCGGGCGGACGGGGGGCCGGCGTGGTCGTCCCCGGTGATGACCTCGCCCTGACGGGTGATGGGCAGGAAGTAGTCACGGTGGCGCACGGTCTGGGTGGCCACGAACAGGCCGTAGAGGATCAGTGACGACAGCGCCGCGAACGTCAGCTGGACCGTGGAGAACTCCGGTCCGGGCTTGCTGGTCGTGAACGTCGGCAGCACCAGGCTGAGCGTGGCGAGCGTCGCCACGGTGGCCAGTGCCGCACCCGTGCCTTCGGGGTTGAAAACCGCCGTGCCGTGCCGCAGGGAGGCGGCGAGCAGACAGATCCCGACGATGCCGTTACAGGTGATCATCACGGCGGCGAAGACGGTGTCCCGGGCCAGGGTGGAACTCTTGGCACCGCCGTCGGCCATGAGGGTGACGATCAGGGCCACCTCGATGATCGTGACGGCGATGGCGAGCACCAGCGAGCCGAAGGGTTCGCCCACCCGGTGGGCGACCACCTCGGCGTGGTGCACCGCCGCCAGGACGGCGCCGGCGAGAACGACGGTCACCAGGGCGACGACCGCTCCGGGCAGGTGCCGGCCCCAGATGAGGACCAGCAGGACGATCGCGAGCACCGGCACGACGATCGTCCATCGCCGGGTGAGCGACCGCAGCCGAGTGGTCATGCGGCGATGCTCGCAGAGGCTTACAGGATTCGCATTCCGTCCTTCTCGGATACCTCTCGCCCTTTCCGTCGCGGGCCCGGAACCGGTCCGGCCGGATACCGCACCGGCCGGACCACCGCGTCTGATCGGGGCCCCGCAGGGCCGTCAGCGCGGTCAGGCGTCGGCGTTCTGTCTCGGAGTGCCCTCGTCCACGTGCGCCGTTTCCACGGCCGCCTGCTTCCGCGAGGCCACCAGGCTGGTGATCGTGGTGACGGCGAGGACGGCGCAGATCACACCGAGCGAGACCGGGATGCTGATCTCCGGCACGTGCACCCCGGACTCGTGCAGGGCGTGCAGTACCAGTTTGATCCCGATGAAGCCGAGGATGATCGACAGTCCGTACGACAGGTGGACCAGCTTCCTGAGCAGTCCGCCGATGAGGAAGTACAGCTGGCGCAGTCCCATCAGGGCGAAGGCGTTGGCGGTGAAGACGATGTACGGGTCCTGGGTCAGACCGAAGATCGCGGGGATGGAGTCCAGGGCGAACAGCACGTCGGTGGTGCCGATGGCCAGCATCACGACCAGCATCGGGGTCATGACGCGCTTGCCGTTCTGCCGGATCCACAGCTTCGTGTCGTGGTACCGGTCGGCCACGCCGAACCTGCGCTCCGCGGCCTTCAGCAGCTTGTTCTCCTCGAACTCCTCGTCCTCCTGGTCCGCCCGGGCCTCCTGGATGAGCTTCCAGGCGGTCCAGATCAGGAAGGCGCCGAAGAGGTAGAACACCCAGGAGAAGCTGCCGAGGATCGCGGCTCCCGCGGCAATGAAGACGGCCCGCAGGACCAGGGCTATGAGGACGCCGACGAGCAGGACGCGCTGTTGGTACCGGGTGGGCACCGCGAACTTCGCCATGATCAGGACGAAGACGAAGAGGTTGTCGACGCTCAGCGACTTCTCGGTGATGAAGCCCGCGAAGAACTCGCCGGCCGGTCGCCCGCCGCCGAACACGAGGAGGCCGAGGCCGAACAGACCGGCCAGGGCGATCCAGACGACGGTCCAGACGCCCGCTTCCTTGACCGACACCTCATGCGGCTTGCGGCCGATGAAGAAGTCGACGGCGATCAGGGCGGCGAGGCCCACGATGGTGAGGACCCACAGGGTCAGGGTGACTTGCACTGCACCTCCGGCATTACGTCACGGCAAATACGTCAGCGTCGTCGCTGCCGGAGGTCTCTTCCACCCATGATGGGCCGGCGTCCCGGGACCGGAACCGGTCCGTATTGACGGGTGCGCCGCAGTCAGGGAGTACTCCCCTCCGCACAAGAGACAGTACCCCAATGACCAAGGAATGGTAAAGAGGAACGTAAAGAAAGATCTAAAAAGCCTGCTCACAGCGCTTTACTCGTACTTGGTCAGGGTTCTGGCCACCTCCGCGAGCACCTCCGGTACGATCCGGCTGCCGGTCGGGACCGGGGACGGTTCGTACGTCCACGCTTGACCGACCCAGGGATCGGCGAGGTGATCACCGGGCAGCGGGGTGAGTCGCAGCAGCGAACGCCACAACGGATCCAGCAAGGGGCCGTGGGGGGGCGGCGTCCTCCCGGTCCGCCACCAGCACGAGGTGCACGCCGCCGGCCGGCCCCTCGTCGGCGAGACAACGCAGCCGGGCCACCGTCCGGTCGTCGAACCCGGGCGGGAAGTCGTGGACGATCAGGAGTTGCTGCGCGGTGTCGAAGCGGCCGGCAGCGACCCGGCCGCGCCGGCAGGCATCGCCATCTCGACCAGGGCGACGCGCCGGGTGAGGTGCTCCAGCACCCGCGTGACCCCCGCTGCCCCGGCCGCGGGCGGCGCCGCCAGGACTCCCGACCGCGTCAGCGGCAGCAGCGCCTGAGCTCCGGCCCCCGCCGGGTCGGCGACCCGCACGGCGAACGCCCCCGGCGGGTGTACGGCGAGCAGACGCGCCGTGAGGGCGACCGCCGTCTCCAGGGCCAGGTGCCGCAGCTCGGCGGAGTCCCGCGTCACCCCGTCGGCCGGTGCCGCCGGACCGCTGTCGACCCACAGACCCCGTTCCCGTGGCAGCCTGACCAGCAGAGGTATGCGAAGGGGCACGCTCTCCGAGGAGAGGGATGTCGCCGAGCCGCAGGGCGATCGGCGGCTCGGCGGGTGGGCGACGGGCGTGCCGGACGGGCTGGTCCCAGCGGCGCAGGCCGGCGGGAGGGCGGGCTCGACCACCTCGGCCTCGGCGGTGAGCTGGGCGAGGCCGCGGTCGAGGACCGCGCGCGCCTGGTCGACCAACTGGGCGCGCCGGGCATGGGCCGCCTCGCGGGCGGCTTCGCTCGTCGGGCCGAGCCTGGCCCGCGGATCGGCGAGAACCTGGTCCAGCTCCTTGTCCAAGCGGGAGTCGGCGAAGTCGACGGCGCTGCGGTACGCGGCCGTGGTGCGGGCCAGGTCCTCGAACCCCGCACCAGCTCGGCCGCCATCGCCGTCGCCCCCGTGTCGTGGTGTCCCGCGTGCCGTGCCCGGTGGCCGGCCGGTCCTACAGGTGGGGCAGGATCGCCGGCATCAGGTCCTGGAAGGTGCGGCCGCTGGCCGGCGCGCCGATGGCGGTCATCGTCCAGCCGGCGCCGGCGCGGTGCACCTTGGCCATGATCTGGGCGGTGTAGTCGCCTCCGCCGGCCAGGGTGTAACGGGCGAGTTCCTGGCCGTTGGTCTCGTCCACGAGACGGCAGAAGGCGTTCTGCACCTCCTGGAAGGTCTGGCCGGTGAAGGAGTTCACGGTGAAGACGATCTGGTCGACGTGGACCGGAACGCGCTGGAGGTCCACCAGGATCGCCTCGTCGTCCCCGCCCTGACCGGCGCCGCCGACGCGGTTGTCACCGGTGTGGCGCACCGAACCGTCGTCGCTCACCAGGTGGCGGAAGAAGACGACGTCCATGGGTTCCCCGCCGGCGAAGAGGACGGCCGAGGCGTCCAGGTCGATCTCGCGGGTACGCGAGCCGAACAGGCCGCGCCGTTTCGCCGCCTGCCAGCCAAGGCCCATACGGACGGCGGTCAGGGTGCCCCCGTCCTGCTTCTCCAGGCTGATGGCCTGACCCTTGGACAAGTTCACGGACACGGCTGATTCCCCTCTCGACAGTCCCCTGTTGCCGCGCCATCGTGCCGCGCGGTTGTCAAGACCCTACGCAGGGGCGGCGACGGCGCCGAACCCCGAACCGCGCTTTGTGTCGGTGTTGCAACACTTGGCAGGGGAGCGGGGTCCGGCGCGGTGGCGGAGGTCAGGCGAGGCCTGCCTCCCGCATCTGGCGCAGCTCCTTCTTCATCTCGGAGACCTCGTCACGCAGCCGGGCCGCGATCTCGAACTGGAGCTCCGCGGCGGCGGCGCGCATCCGTTCGGTCATCTCCTCGATCTGTCCGGCGAGTTCGGCCGCGGGCCGGTCCGTCGGGACCGTCCTGCCCTTGGCCCCCTTGGCGTTCTTGCCGGTCTTCGCGCCCTTGGCCGCCCTGTCCCCGAGCGACGGGACAGGTGCCTTGGCGGCCTTGCCGTCCTTCGCCGCGCGGTAACCGGAGCCGAGGAGCTGTTCGGTGTCGACCTCCTCGCGGGCGATCTGCGCGACGATGTCGTTGATCTTCTTACGCAGCGGCTGCGGGTCGATGCCTCTGGCCTTGTTGTAGGCGACCTGCTTCTCCCGGCGGCGGTTCGTCTCGTCGATGGCCTTCGCCATCGACGGGGTGATCCTGTCGGCGTACATGTGAACCTGGCCGGAGACGTTCCGTGCGGCGCGGCCGATGGTCTGGATCAGCGAGGTGCCCGAGCGGAGGAAGCCCTCCTTGTCGGCGTCCAGGATCGCCACGAGGGACACCTCGGGCAGGTCGAGGCCTTCACGGAGCAGGTTGATGCCGACCAGGACGTCGTACTCACCGGAGCGCAGCTCGCGCAGCAGTTCGACGCGGCGCAGGGTGTCGACGTCGCTGTGCAGATAGCGGACCTGGATGCCGAGTTCCAGGAAGTAGTCGGTGAGGTCCTCGGCCATCTTCTTGGTCAGCGTGGTGACGAGGACCCGCTCGTCCTTGTCGGTGCGCTTGCGGATCTCGTGCACCAGGTCGTCGATCTGTCCCTCGGTGGGCTTGACCACGACCTCCGGGTCGACCAGGCCGGTGGGGCGGATGATCTGCTCCACGACACCGTCCGAGCGGGACAGCTCGTAGGTTCCCGGGGTGGCCGACAGATAGACGGTCTGACCGATGCGCTCCTGGAACTCCTCCCACTTCAGGGGACGGTTGTCCAGGGCCGAGGGCAGGCGGAAGCCGTGGTCCACGAGGGTGCGCTTACGGGACGCGTCACCCTCGTACATCGCGCCGATCTGCGGGACGGTGACGTGCGACTCGTCGATGACGAGCAGGAAGTCGTCCGGGAAGTAGTCCAGCAGGGTGTTGGGCGGGGAGCCGGGCAGGCGGCCGTCGAAGTGCATCGAGTAGTTCTCCACGCCGGAGCAGGTGCCGATCTGGCGGAGCATCTCGAGGTCGTACGTGGTGCGCATGCGCAGGCGCTGGGCCTCCAGGAGCTTGCCCTGCTTCTCCATCTCGGCGAGGCGCTCCCCCAGCTCCTTCTCGATGCCGTTGACGGCCCGCTCCATGCGCTCGGGTCCGGCGACGTAGTGGGAGGCGGGGAAGACGTACAGGTGCTGGTCGTCGCTGATGATCTCGCCGGTGAGCGGGTGGAGCGTGGACAGCGCCTCGATCTCGTCGCCGAACATCTCGATGCGGACGGCCAGCTCCTCGTAGACCGGGAAGATCTCGATGGTGTCGCCGCGGACCCGGAAGGTGCCGCGGGTGAAGGCCATGTCGTTGCGGGTGTACTGGATGTCGACGAAGCGGCGCAGCAGCTCGTCCCGGTCGACCTCGTCGCCGACCCTGAGCGGGACCATGCGGTCCACGTACTCCTGCGGGGTGCCGAGGCCGTAGATGCAGGACACCGACGCGACCACGATGACGTCACGGCGGGTGAGCAGCGAGTTGGTGGCCGAGTGGCGCAGTCGCTCGACCTCCTCGTTGATGGAGGAGTCCTTCTCGATGTAGGTGTCCGACTGGGGGACGTAGGCCTCGGGCTGGTAGTAGTCGTAGTACGAGACGAAGTACTCGACGGCGTTGTTGGGGAGCAGCTCGCGGAACTCGTTGGCCAGCTGGGCGGCGAGTGTCTTATTCGGCGCCATCACGAGCGTGGGGCGCTGGAGCTTCTCGATCATCCACGCGGTGGTGGCGGACTTTCCGGTGCCGGTCGCGCCCAGGAGGACGACGTCCTTCTCACCGGCCTCGATGCGCTTGGCCAGGTCGGCGATGGCCGCCGGCTGGTCGCCGCTGGGCTGGTAGGGGCTGACGACCTCGAAAGGCGCCACCGTGCGTTCGATGTGGGAAACGGGCCGCATGCCATCCACCGTACGACCCTCCACTGACAACGAGCCCCGATCAGCGGTTCTGCGGGGTGCGGTGACCCTGGTGCTCGGGCCGGTGTCCCCCGTGGAGGGCGGGCCGGCGGTCGGTGTGGGAGGCGACGGCGGCGGCCGGCACGCCCGGCTTGTCCTCGACGGGCGTCCAGTCGGGGCGGCCGGTGACCATCAGCGGATCGAAGATCACGACGACGCCCGCGAGGAGCAGGAAGGCGAGCGGTCCGATCAGCATCGGCGCGAGCACGGAGGCCTCGGGCCCGCCTCCGGTGGCCTGGGAGACGCCGTCGAGGTGAACGACGAGGGCGGCCATCCCGGTGTAGTGCATGCCGCTGACCGCGAGTCCCATGACCAGGCTCGCGCCCACGCTCCACAGGAAGCCCCGGACGCGGCCGGCGGCCCACAGGGCGGCGGTGGCGGCGACGACCGCTATGACTACGGAGGCGGCGACGGTGAAGGTGTTGTAGGTGAACCGGCCGTGGAAGCGGACGCCCGCCATGCCGAGGTAGTGCATGGAGGCGACGCCCAGACCGGTGATCGTGCCGCCGGTGAAGAGCGGGGTGCCGGTGGCGCCCCGGTAGCCGACGATGAAGATCCCGACACCGACCATGATGATGGCGAGAGCGAGACTCGCGTAGGTCATCGGCGCGTCGTAGTGGATCGGCGCCCCGTGGATGGAGAAGCCCATCATGGCGACGAAGTGCATGGTCCATATGCCGGAGCCGATCGCGGCCGAGCCGAGGGCCAGCCAGGCGGGCCGCCTGGAGTGGGTGACCAGCAGGGATCTGGTGGTGCACCGCAGGCCGAGGGCGCCACCGAGGCAGGCCATCAGGTAGGCCACCAACGGGGTGACCGCCCCGTAGCTGAATCCGTCGACCGTGCCTCGCATCGCGGCTGCCCTTCCGCCTTCATACGTCCCGGAATGTTATGACTGCGCCCCCGTCCCAGGACCGCACGGCGGTCAGGGTTGTCGCAGAGAGTATGACCCCCACCGGAATGGTCGAACGATTCCGGAGCAAAGAAACACGGCGTTGCCGCACTTGTGTGGCACTGGTGTGCGGTCGCGGGGACCCCCGTTCGATCTGTGGTCATCGTGCGCCCGGGTGGGGTTGACCCTGTGCTGTCAGTCTGGGGCTGTCGGTATTCGCTCGACGCGAGGAGTACGCATGTACGCGCGCGTGGTCGCCGCCACCGTCGCCACGGTCCTGGGGACGGTGACGATCCTGCTGAGCCCCACCTCCGACGCCCGGGCGGGCGAGGACGGCCCGCCCACGGTGATCGCCCACCGGGGCGCCTCCGCCTACGCCCCCGAGAACACGCTGGCCGCCATCGACAAGGCCGCCGAGCTGGGCTTCTCCTGGGTCGAGAACGATGTCCAGCGCACCAAGGACGGTGTGCTGGTCGTCCTCCACGACGACAGCCTGGAACGCACGACGGACGTCGAGCAGGTCTTCCCCGGCCGCGCGCCGTGGAAGGTGAAGGACTTCACCGCCGCCGAGATCGCCCGGCTGGACGCCGGCAGCTGGTTCTCCTCCGCGTACACGGGCACGCGCGTGCCGACGCTGGCGGAGTACATGCGGCGGCTGGAGCACAACCACGAGCGGCTGCTCCTGGAGATCAAGAACCCCGCACTGTACCCGGGTCTCGAACAGCAGACCCTGAAGCTCCTCGCCAATGAGGGCTGGCTGGACGACCGGCATCTGGGGCGGCTGATCGTGCAGAGCTTCAGCGCCGAGAGTGTGCGGACCGTCCACGAGCTGAAGCCCGCGGTCACCACCGCCTACCTGGGTACGCCCACCGTTTCGGATCTGCCCGAGTTCGCGGACTTCGTCGATCTGGTGAATCCCTCGTACGGCTCACTGTCCCGGGACTACGTGTCGGCCGCGCACGCCATCGACGGGCCGCACGGCAGGCCGCTCGGGCTGTTCGCCTGGACGGTGAACGACGCCGCCACCGCGCGCCGGGTCGCCGGCTACGGCGTCGACGGGGTCATCAGCAACAAGCCCGACGTGGTGCGGGCGGCACTGTCCTCGGACTGAGCGGGGCGGGCGTTGTCAGTGCCGGGTCGTACGGTGGGCGCATGGACAGCCATGGGCGGGATGAGCAGCGACTCGTGTGGGCCGTCATGGGCACGGACATCGGCCCGCTGATGCTGGCCGCGACCGGTGACGGCCTGGTGAACGTCGTCTTCCACGCGTCGGACGCCGTGCGCCTGCGAGCTCTGGAGCGGCTGGCCGTCCGGCTGGGCCGCGAGCCCGTGGAGGATCCGGACGCGCCGTTGCTGGCGGAGGCCGTACGCCAGGTGCGGGCCTACCTGGCGGGTGAGCGGCACGCATTCGACCTGCCGCTGGACTGGTCGCTGATATCCGGGTTCAACCGGCAGGTGCTGCGCGCACTGGCGGCCACGGTGCCGTACGGCGCCGTGGTCGGGTACGGCGATCTGGCGGGGCGGGTCGGGCAGCCCGGCGGTGCGCAGGCGGTCGGCGCCGCGATGGGCGCCAATCCGCTGCCGGTGGTCGTGCCGTGCCACCGGGTGGTGGAGAGCGGTGGTGGCATCGGCGGTTTCGGGGGCGGACTGGAGACCAAGCGGAAGCTGCTCGCCCTGGAGGGCGTGCTGCCCGAGCCGCTGTTCTGACCGGCCCGGCGGACGCACGGCTAGTCGTCGTAGTGCCGGGCCTCGAATATGTTGCCGTCGGGGTCGCGGAAGTAGAAGCTGCGGGTCGCGTCGCCGCGGGCGCCGGACAGGCCGTGGTCGATGTCCGACACGGGGACACCGTGTTCCTCGAGGCGGGCGCGCAAGGCGTCGAAGGCGTCGGCCGGCAGGGACAGGCAGAGGTGGTTGACGGGGTGGCCCGCGCTGTCGGCCGAGCCGGGCAGCATCCTCATGCGTGCGGCGAAGGTGCGCGGGGCGAGGTCGAGGATGGTCTCCTCGTTGACACGTACGGAGGGGAAAGTCGCCCTTCCGTCGGTGAACTCGGTGACCCTGATCGGCTCCAGGCCGACGGCCGTCTCGTAGAAGCCGGCTGCCGCGACGGGATCGGCCACCCACAGGACGACGTGGTCGAGACGCGTGGTGTTGTTCGTCATGCGGCCCAGGCTGGTGGCGTCCCCCACAGGTCGCAAGCGTTTATCCGGTGCCGGCACCCGCCAGGGATGAGGAGGGACCGACGGACTGGAGGTGGGCACATGGTGCTGGTGGTGTCGGAAGAAGTGCGGGAGGCGATCGACGCGCGGCGCCCGGTGGTGGCCCTGGAATCCACGATCATCGCGCACGGCCTGCCCCGTCCACGCAACCTGGAGGTCGCCCGGGAGCTGGAGGAGGCGGTGCGTCGGCAGGATGCCGTGCCGGCGACCGTCGCCGTGCTCGACGGACAGCCCCGCGTCGGCCTGGACGAGCGGCAGCTGGAACGGGTCGCGAACGACGACGGCATCCGCAAGCTGGGCCACCGTGACCTGCCGCTCGCCGTCGCCACGGGGGCGAGCGGGGCGACGACCGTGTCGGCGACGGCACAACTGGCCGCGCTGGCGGGGATCCGGGTGTTCGCCACGGGTGGGCTGGGCGGTGTGCACCGGGAGTGGACGCTGACCCAGGACGAGTCCGCCGACCTGGGGCTGCTGGCGCGCACCCGGATCACGGTGGTGTGCGCGGGAGTGAAGTCGATCCTGGACGTGCCGGCGACGCTCCAGCGGCTGGAGACGCTGGGGGTGGCCGTCGCCGGGTTCGGCACGGACCGGTTCCCCGGCTTCTACCTGTCGGACTCGGGGCATCCGGTCGACTGGACGCTGGACAGTCCGGAGCAGGTCGCCGCCGTCATGCGCGCCCAGGACGCCCTGGACGCGCCGGATTCCGCGCTGATCGTCGCGAACCCCGTCCCCGAGGCGGAACAACTCGATCCCGGGCTGCACGCGCGCGTGCTCTCCGACGCGCTGCGCGCCTGCGCGGAACGCGGCGTCACCGGTCAGGCGGTGACACCGTTCCTGCTGGACCACCTGGTCCGTCACACGGACGGAGCCTCGCTCGGCGCCAACCTGGCGGCGGTGCGCGGCAACGTACGGCTGGCGGCGCGGATCGCCACAGCGTGGACCAGGGGGTGACCGCGGAGCGGAACGGGGCTCTGCTGGTCGTCGGGGACGTGGTCACCGACGTGGTGGCCCGGCACCGGGGACCGCTCGCGGCCGGCACCGACACGGCCGCCGAGATCCGGACGCTGCCGGGTGGTGCGGGCGCCAACGTGGCCTGCTGGGCCGCCCACGCGGGCTGCGCGGACGTACGGCTGCTGGGGCGGGTGGGCGCCGACGCCGCCGCGTGGCACGAGCGGGAGCTGGTGGCGGCCGGGGTGCGGCCCCGGCTGGTGGTGGATCCGCAGGCGGCGACCGGGACAGTGATCTGCCTGGTCGACACGGGTGCGGCGGCCGAGCGGACGTTCCTGACGGACAGCGGGGCCTCTCTGCGGTTCGGCCCCGCCGACTGGTCGGACACCCTGCTCGACGGCGTGGCCCGGCTGCATCTGTCGGGCTATCTGCTGTTCACCGGGCCGAGCCGGGCACTGACTCGGAGGGCCATCACCGCGGCACGCGCGCGCGGGGTGCCGGTCAGCCTGGACCCGGCGTCGGCCGGCTTCCTGGCGGAGCTGGGTGTGGACCGTTTCTTGGCGTTCACGGAGGGGCTGGACCTGCTGCTGCCCAGCAGGGATGAGGCGTGCCTGCTGACCGGGGTGCCGGACCCGGTGGACGCGGCGGCCCGGTTGAGCCGCCTCGTGCCGCTGGTGGTGGCCAAGGCGGGCGCGGACGGGGCGCTGGTGGTCCGGTCCGGCGCCGTACCGGTGCGGGTCCCGGCTGTGCCGGCGGCGCCCCGGGACACCACGGGAGCCGGTGACGCCTTCACGGGCGCCTTCCTCGCCGCGCTGCTCGCGGGCGCGACGCCGGAGGAGGCCGCGGCGTCGGGCTGCCGGGCAGGCGCGGAGGCGGTGGAACGGGTGGGCGGCAGACCACCACGGGCCGGGCGCGTGGACTGACCCCCGCGAGGGCCTTGGGCGGCAGAACGGCCGGGGCGGCCGGCCCTGCTGCCTCGTCGTGCGCGCGGTGGAGTCCGGGAAACGGAGCTACGCCTTGCGGCCCCACGCCGAGATCATCGGCGCGGTGGCCAGGTCCATGCCGCCCGCTTCGACGTTGGCCAGGTGCTGGTCGATCTCCTCGTCGGTGGCCAGTCCGGCGGCGACCAGCCGGGCGCGGACCTGACGGACCGTAGCGGTCTCCAGGGCGGTGCAAGCGGGTGAGGTCACGGGGAAGTGCGCGTCGGCCTCCACGTCGTGCAGCCCGGCCTCCCGGAGCAGGCGCGGGAGTTTGCGGCCGTACGACAGGTCGGCGCCGCGGTCGGCGAGCAGCTTGCGGAAACCCTGCCGCAGCCGGTTGGCGAGCCGTTGCTCGGGGCCGTGTTCGTCGGGGCAGATCAGGGGCTGGAGGGCGGGGTCGGCGTCCTCGACCAGTAGTCGCCCGCCGGGCCGCAGAGCCTCGATCATGGACCGCAACGCGCGCTCCCGGTCCGGGACATGGACGAGGACCAGCCGGGCGTGGACCAGGTCGAAACCCTCCCCCGGGGGTTCGTCGGCGCCCACGTCGTGGACGTGGACCTCGACCGGCGGACGGGCCGCGGCGGTGAGCCGGGAGGTGTCGATGTCGGTGGCGACGACCTGACCGGCCGGGCCGACCCCCCCGGCGAGCCAGGACACGACGGAGGTGCCGCCGGCACCGACTTCCCAGCAGCGCCAGCCGGACCGGACACCGAGTCCTTCCAGATGCCGGAAGGTCGTGGGGTCGAAGAGGGTGGCGAAGGCGTCGAAGCGCTCGCCTGCCTCGTTCTGCTGATTGTCCAGGAGGTATCGGTCGGGTCGGGTCATGCCACGATCATCCCAGTAATCCGGCTTGTCCGGTTCGACCTGGCTCTGTCCACAGGCGAGCACAAGCGGAACCCCCTATTCCCACAGGCTTTCTCACGCTGTGTGCGGGACTGGCAGACTTGCCGGGCAAGGACACGGAAGCGCTGCGCGGAGATCCACGCGAGGAGATCCAGATGTCGATGGCAGGGAATCTGCGGAAGGTCACCGGGCTGGACCGGGTCGGTGGCCTGCGCAAGGTGGCTCGGCTGGCCCGGCGCCGGCCGCGCGTGGACCTGAGTCATCCCGCCAGGTCGCCGCTGGGTTCGTCGGTGGTCAACTGCGTGACGTACCAGGACGGCGTGCGCGTGCCGGGATGCGGCGACCTGGAGGACGCGGTGCGGCTGGTCCGCAAGAGCGGCGAGGGCTTCGTCTGGCTGGGGCTGCACGAACCGACGGAACGTGAGTTCGCGGGCGTGGCCGAGCTGTTCGACCTGCATCCGCTGGCGGTGGAGGACGCGGTCGAGGCCCATCAGCGTCCCAAGCTGGAGCATTACGGGGACACGCTGTTCGCGGTGTTCAAAACCGTCTGTTACGTGGAGCACGAGCAGCTGACGGCGACCAGCGAGGTGGTGGACACGGGCGAGATCATGCTGTTCGTCGGCGAGGACTTCGTCATCACGGTACGGCACGGCCGCCACGGTTCACTGGGCCCGCTCCGTGAGGAGCTGGAGGCCGACCCGGATCAGCTCGTCAAGGGGCCGGCGGCGGTGCTGCACGCGATCGCCGACCACGTCGTCGACGACTATCTGAACGTCACGGACGCGGTGCAGGCCGACATCGACCAGGTGGAGACGGAGGTGTTCTCGGAGAACGGCGCCCGCCTCGATCCGGGCCGCATCTACCAGATGAAGCGTGAACTGCTGGAACTGAAGCGTGCGGTGGTGCCCCTGGACCGCCCGGTGGAGGATCTGGCCACGCGGCCCATCCGGGTCGTCGCCCCGGAGATACAGGCGTACTTCCGGGATGTGTCGGACCATCTGACACGGGCGAAGGAGCAGATCGCCGCGTTCGACGAACTGCTCAACTCCATCCTCCAGGCGCATCTCGCCCAGGTGACCGTCGCGCAGAACGAGGACATGCGCAAGATCACGGCCTGGGCCGCGGTGGTCGCCGTACCGACGATGGTGTGCGGGGTGTACGGCATGAACTTCCAGCACATGCCGGAGCTTCACTGGCGGTTCGGCTATCCGCTGGTCATGGGCGTGATGGCGGCGGCGTGTCTGGCGCTGTACCGGGGCTTCCGGCGCAACGGCTGGCTCTAGCCGGCGGGGTGCCCGCGTCGCGGCGGGACGCGTCGCCAGGACGAGTCCGGCGCCTGCACGGGTACCTCGCCCGGGCGCGTACGCCGGCCGGGAGCGTATGCCGACCGGGCGGCCACCTCGGCTCGGCGCGCGGGCACGGTCCCGGTGACCGCGCATCCCGATCAGGCACGCCAGGCGGGATGGCGTGGGTCGTCGGTGCGTACGAGGACGTCCGCCGTCCCGGCCGGGTCGGTCTCGGCCTCGTAGCGCGCGAAGGCGGGAAGGGTCCAGTGGTCGGTCTCGGGGGTGCGGCGGCGCAGGGCGCCCGGGGAGAGGAGGAGGTGCACGGTCAGGTCGAAGGGAAACCAGTGGCGTAGCAGGAGGGGGCCGTGGAGCAGCAGGATCGCGCGGGGCGGGAGGTGGACGTACGGGCTGCGGGTGGCCCGGTCGGTGACGGGATCCCACAGGTCGGGCAGGATCCGCCCGCTGCCTCCGGGATCCAGCGGGCCGAAGACCTCCCGCCACAGGGCGCCCGTGTCGAACCATTCGCTGTAGTACGACTCCGCGTCCCGCCGCCCGTGCTCGAGCCGCAGCGAGGCAGGCCGCAGGAAACCCTCGGCGCCGACCACGAGCGAGGGCCGGCCGCGCAGCCGCAGCGCCTCCCCGACACGTTCGGCGAGGTCTCCGGGCCGGGCGGCCGGGGCACCGTCGAAGCCGACCCGCGGCCAGGCCCCTGCGTCGGCCGGTTCCAGACCGGCCAGCCGGTCGGCGAGCAGCTCGGCGAGCCGGTCCCAGGTGATCGCTTCGAGTCGCACACAGCCCATGATGCCGGGTGGCTCCGGGGACCGGTGAGGGCGCCGGCGCCGAGCGGTACCGCGCGGGCGGGTACGGGCTCCGGGCCACCGCCCGTCCGGATGGGCGACAGGGCCGCCTGGAGAACGAGAAGAAGCGGTGACCGGAAGGAAGGGGAAGAAAGGGAAGGCCCGTGCGGGAGGCGCGGGCAGTGGAAGGGAACGTACCGCGTATGGCGTTTCCCGCGACCCCCCACTCCCCCGGCAGGCTTGTCGTCGTCCAGCCGCTGAAACGGAAGCGGTGCGCCGGCTGCCGGCGCGGTCCGCTGTCGCTGCTCGTGCTGGAGGAAGCAGCACCGCGGTGCCTGGACTGTGCCGACCTGGGGCACCTGGTGTTCCTGCCGCGCGGTGACACTGCTCTCACCCGCCGGGCGCGGGAGGAGACTTCGCTGTCGGCGGTCGTGGTGCGGTTCAACCGCCGCAGGAGCCGCTACGAACGGCAGGGCGTGCTCGTGGAGCCGGCGGCGCTGGCCCGGGCCGAGGCCCGTTGCCTGGCGGACGCGGAGGCGCGGCGCCGGAGGCGGGCGCGGGACGCGCGGGGCAGGGCGGTGAAGGACGAGCGGTTCGCTGCGGCGTTCACGGCCGAGATCCTCCGGCTGTTCCCCGGTTGCCCGGGCGAGCGGGCCCGGGCGATCGCGGCCCATGCGTCGGTGCGGGGCAGCGGGCGGGTCGGACGCAGCGCGGCCGGGCGCGTGCTGTCCGAGGGGGCGGTGATATCGGCGGTGGTGGCGGCCGTGCGGCATGGGGACACGCCGTACGACCAGCTGCTGATGAGTGGAGTGGCACGGTACGAGGCACGGCGCCGGATCGCCCCGTCGGTGGAGAACGTGCTGCGGGCGTGGCGGGAGGCCGGGGAGGACACCGGCTGAGGAGGCAGGAGGGTTTGCCGCAGGGTGGGAAGGGCGCCCTCCGGCCGTGGCCGGCCACCGGCCCACGGGATGTGGGGGAGAAGGATGTGATGCCGACGCTGTACCAGCGGCTGGTCGCGTGCCGGGAAAACCCGGCAGAAGGCGCTGTCCGCCCCTCTGCGCGGTGGCCGGTGCGGACGTATCGTGGCCGGAAGAGCAGCGCCTGCCGAGGCACGGCCCGCCGTACATCCGGTGCCTCCGGTGCCCCGTACGCGAGGAAGACGCCCATGGCCGATCCCAAGGGGTTCATGACCACGCCGCGCCAGGAGTGGCCGCGGCGGCCCGTCGAGGAGCGGGTGCGGGACTGGGACGAGGTGTACGTCCCGGGAGCGCTGCTGCCCATCATCAGCAAGCAGGCCGACCGCTGCATGGACTGCGGCGTCCCGTTCTGCCACCACGCCTGCCCGCTGGGGAACCTCATCCCCGAGTGGAACGACCTGGTGTCCCGGGAGGACTGGCGGGACGCGAGTGACCGGCTGCACTCCACGAACAACTTCCCCGAGTTCACAGGACGGTTGTGCCCGGCACCGTGCGAGGCGGGGTGCGTGCTGGCGATCAACCAACCGGCCGTCACGATCAAGAACGTCGAGTGTGCGATCGCGGACCGGGCGTGGGAGGAGGGTTTCACCCCGGCCCGGCCGCCCGAGCGGCTGTCCGGGAAGACGGTCGCCGTCATCGGTTCCGGGCCCACGGGCCTGGCCGCGGCACAGCAGCTGACCCGGGCCGGGCACACGGTGGCGGTGTACGAGAAGGATGACCGGATCGGCGGGCTGATGCGGTACGGCATCCCCGCGTTCAAGATGGAGAAGCTGCATCTGGAGCGGCGGATCGAGCAGATGCGGGCCGAGGGGACGAGGTTCCGTACGTCGACGGTGGTCGGGCGGGACGTTCCGGCGGCGGAGTTGCGGACCCGGTACGACGCGGTGGTGATCGCCACGGGTGCGACGGCGTGGCGGGAACTTGCGGTGCCGGGGCGGGAGTTGAACGGGATACACCAGGCGATGGAGTATCTGCCGCTGGCCAACCGGGTGTGCGAGGGGGATCTGGAGGTCTCGCCGCTGTCGGCCTCCGGCAGGGATGTCGTGATCGTCGGTGGTGGGGACACCGGGGCGGACTGCCTGGGTACCGCGGTGCGGGAGGGCGCCGCGTCCGTGACCCAACTGGACATCTACGCCCAGCCGGGCGCCGAGCGCGACGAGGACACCGAGCCGTGGCCGACGTACCCGAAGACCTATCGGCTGTCGGGCGCGCACGAGGAGGCGCGGGACCTGCGTACGGCGCCTGCGGCGGACGCGGACGCGCGGCTGTTCGCGGCGTCCACGCTCCGCTTCAGCGGGGACGATAAGGGACGGGTGAGGTCGCTGCATCTGGTGGAGGTCGACGAACGGCGGCTCGCGGTGCCGGACACCGAGCGGACGCTCCCCGCCGACCTCGTGCTGCTCGCCCTCGGGTTCACCGGGCCGGACCGGGAGGACGGGCTCATCGAGCAGCTGGGCCTGGCACTGGAGCCGCGCGGCACGATCGCCCGGGACGGCGGCTTCGCGACCCGGGCGCCCGGGGTGTTCGCAGCCGGTGACGCGGCGCGCGGACAGTCGCTCATCGTGTGGGCGATCGCGGAGGGGCGGGCGGTCGCGGCGGCCGTCGACCGTTACCTGACGGGCCGCTCACGGCTTCCCGCGCCGATAGCGCCCACCGACCGGCCGATGGTGGTCTGAGGCGGCGCCCCCGCGGCGCCGCCCGCCGCCCCCACGGCGTCCGGCGGCGAAGTGGCGCACCGGTGGTTCCCGCCGGTGCGGGACGGCCCGCGTGGTGCCGGAGTGGTGCCGGAGTGGTCGAGCGCCGTCACTGCGGGCGATGCGATCCGCGTTCTCGACGGCCGGCCGGGGTCTGTCGTTCGGATCGGGGCGCAGGTGTCGGCGGTGCCCGCCGGCGGGGTTGAGCGGGATCCGGTGCATGTGGCCGCGAAGCGGGGACTCGTGCGCGAGCGCAGCCGAGCGTGAGGAGCGTGCAGGGGTCCTCGACCGATGGCGACGCCGCGGACGCGCGTACCGGCCCCGGCGTCCGCGCATCAGCCGAACGGCAGGTACTAACCGACGCGTTCGTCGGTCCCCGCCACCTTGCCCGTCGCCAGGGCGACCCGGTTCCACGTGTTGATCGTGAGGATCAGGGCGAGGACGTGGCCCAGTTCCTGGTCGTCGAAGTGGGCGGCGGCCTCGGCGTAGACGGCGTCGGGGACGCCTGCGTCGGCGATCCGGGTCACCGCGTCCGTCAGGGCGAGGGCGGCCTGCTCCCTCGCGGTGAAGAAGTGACGGGCCTCGCGCCAGACGGCGGTCATGTGCAACCGGTCCTCGCTCTCGCCGGCCTTGCGGGCGTCGTTGGTGTGCATGTGCAGGCAGTAGGCGCAGTGGTTCAGGTGCGAGGCGCGGACCTGGATCAGTTCGACGAGGGACGGGTCGAGGCCCTCGCGGGCGGCGGCGTCGAAACCTACGAGGGCGCGGAAGGCCTTGGGCGCGGCCTTCCCGAGGTTCAGGCGGGGGCGGGTGGTGCCGGTGGTGGCGGTCTCGGTGGCGGCCGGTGCGGAGGTGGCGCTCGGGTGCGTCGTCATGTGCTCAGGCTACGGACCCTAAAGACCGACGGTAGGGTGCATTTCCATGACGGAATCATGGGTCAATTCCGCGCAGCGCATCGGTGTCGACCTGCATGTGGAGCTGTCGGGGCCGGGGGGCCGCCGGGCGGCGCTGACGCGGGCGCTGCGGGACGCCGTGCGCAGCGGGCGGCTGGCTCCGGAGACCCGGCTGCCGCCGTACCGCTCGCTCGCCGCGGACCTGGGCGTGGCCCGGAACACGGTGGCCGACGCGTACGCCGAACTGGTGGCCGAGGGCTGGCTGACCGCCCGGCAGGGTTCCGGGACGAGAGTCGCCAGGGGTGTGGCCTCACCGCGTTCCGGCCGGCGCGAGAGCGCCGTGCCGCAGCGACATGCCGCGGCCCACGCGACCGAGAAGGCGCCTCCACGCGCGCGTGGGCCGCGGCACGACCTGCGGCAGGGCACGCCGGATGCGTCGGCCTTCCCGCGTGCGGCCTGGGCGGCCTCCTACCGCCGGGCACTGCTGGCGGCGCCGAGCGAGGCGTTCGGGCCGGGTGACCCCGCCGGGCGCCGGGAGCTGCGGGAGGCGCTGACGGAATACCTGGCTCGCGCGCGGGGGGTGCGCACCGAGCCGGACCGGATCGTGGTCTGCTCGGGCTTCGGGCATGCCCTTCGGCTGCTGTTCGCCGGCAACAGGCCGGGCACGCCGGACAGCCCGGACGGGCCCGGCGGCCTTGGCAGGCCCGGCGGGCCCGGCAGGCCGGGTGCCGGTGGCGTGCTGCGCGGTCCGCTCGGCCTGGAGGCGTACGGGCTGGACTTCCACCGGGGTCTGCTCGCGGCGGCCGGCGTGCGCACCGTGCCGCTGCCGCTGGACGAGGACGGGGCGCGGGTCGAGACGCTCGGACGGGAACGGGCCGTGCTGCTCACGCCCGCGCACCAGTTCCCGACCGGCGGCCCGCTGCACCCCGAACGCCGGGCGACGGTGATCGACTGGGCACGCGCGCGGGACGCGGTGGTGCTGGAGGACGACTACGACGGCGAGTTCCGGTACGACCGCCGGCCCGTCGGCGCGCTCCAGGGCCTCGATCCGGAACGGGTGATCTACATCGGCTCGGTCAGCAAGAGCCTGTCACCGGCGCTGCGGCTGGGCTGGATGGTTCTGCCCCGCCGCTGTGTGGAACCGGTGCTGGCGGCGAAGGGCGAGCGGGAGGGATGGGCGAGCGCGCCGGACCAGCTCGCCCTCGCGGACTTCGTCGCCGGTGGGTCGTACGACCGTCATGTGCGGCGGATGCGGCAGAGGTACCGGCGCCGGCGGGACCGGCTCGTCGCCGCGCTCGCCGCGCACGCGCCGCACATCGAGGTCACCGGTATCGCGGCCGGGCTGCACGCGGTGCTGCGGCTGCCGCCCGGTACGGAGGGGCCCACGGTGAGCGCCGCCGCACGGCAGGGCATCGCCCTCGACGGCCTCGCCGGTTTCCGGCACCCGGACGCGCAGAAGGACATGACGATGGGCGAGGGGCTGGTGGTGGGGTACGCGGCTCCCGCCGAACACGCCTACGGTGCGGCGCTGGAGGCGCTGTGCGGGGTGCTACCGCAGGGATGACGGGCGGGGAGGGGACCCCGGATGCCCCGAGCCGCCACCGAGTCCCATGGGCAGCGCCGGAGTGCGGGGTCGCCCGGTCGGCCGGCTCGCGCGGGAGAGGGGCGGTGGGAAGGCGGGCGCGTCACCGGAGGAGGCCGTGCGGCGGGATCAGGACAGCAGGAAGTCGGCCGCCCCCGCCTTGGCTCCCTCGATGAACGCGGTTATCTCGTCCGTCGTGTAGATCAGCGCGGGCCCGTCGGGGTCGGTGGACTGGCGTACCGCGACCCGGCCGTCGGCCAGCTTCATCGCCTCCAGGCAGTTGCCGCCGTTGCCGCCGCTCCACGGCTTGTGCCACCCCTCGCTGCCCAGCTCCCGCGCCGGCATCCCGTTGTAGACGCGTCCGCGCGGCTTGATGCGGTCCATTCACAGCTCCTTGCGGAGATCCCGGAGGATCTCCTTCGTGCGTCGTGCCGTGGCGGCCTGCGCCGCCATGCGGTCCATGACCTCCAGGTGGGTCGCCACCTCGGTGCGCGCGTCCAGGTAGACGGCGCCGGTCAGGTACTCGCTGTAGACCATGTCGGGCAGTTCCGGCATGGCGAACCGGAACAGGACGAAGGGCCCGTACGTTCCCGGATGCGGCCCGTTGGCGAACGGCGCGACCTGGAGCGTCACATGGGGCAGCTTCGTGGCCTCGAGCAACTTGTCGATCTGCGCGCGCATCACCTCCGGGCCGCCGACCGGGCGGCGCAGGACCGTCTCGTCCATCACCGCCCAGAAACGGGGGGCGTCGGCACGGGTGAGCAGTTCCTGGCGGCGCATGCGCAACGCGACGTGCCGCTCCATGTCGTCCGGGCTCGTCTGGCCCACGGCACCGGATTCCAGCACCGCGCGCGCGTACTCCTCGGTCTGGAGCAGGCCGGGTACGAAGTGCGGATCGTAGGAGCGGATGAGGGCGGCCGCACCCTCCAGGCTGACGTACATCGAGAACCAGCCCGGCAGGATGTCGTGGAACCGCTGCCACCAGCCGGGTCTGTTGGCCTCCTCGGCCAGCCGTACGAAGGCGTCGGCCTCTTCGTCGGGGACGCCGTAGGCCTTCAGCAGCAGTTGCAGGTAGGGGATCTTGAGGCTGACCTCGGCCGTCTCCATGCGGCGGACGGTGGCGGGGGCGACGCGAAGGACGCGGGCGGCCTCCTCGCGTTTGAGGCCGGCGCGTTCCCGCAGGTCCAGGAGGCGCCGGCCGAGGACCACCTGGCCCACGGTCGGCGCGGACCGCGGTTCGCTCACGCTGCCACCTCCACCGAAGGCTCCGGGGCTCCGGGCTCCGGGCTCCGGAGCTCCCGAAAGCTCCACCGAAAAGTTCCTGACAGCCCTACGGCGCCATTCGAAAGTACATTCGAAGACCGGACCGGTTCTCCGACGACCTCAATTGGCGCCGCTCGTGGTGCTGTTGCGAGCAGTGTGCCACGACCACTGACCGAGTCATACAGCACTCTGCAATTTTCAGAGTGACACTTGCCAAGTGTCCGCGGCACGGCGATAGTGACAAGCGTGATTCCGTCCGCGCCTTTAGGAACAGACGCCGCCGCAGACCGCCACGGTCTCGGTGCCGCGGCAGTGGCACACCCTCAGGGGGGCGCCGCCGAGCGCAGGTTCCGCTTCGAGCTGGCCGCCCATCCGGGTTCCGTCGCCCGGGCCAGACGCCTGACGCACGCCCGGTTGTCAGGGTGGTCGGTGTGCGCGGACACCTGCGACGACGCGGCCCTGGTCATGTCCGAGCTGGTCACGAACGCGGTCGTGCACACCGCCAGCAGCCGGGTCGTGTGTGAATTGCACGAGCACGGCGACATGGTGCGCATAGCCGTGCACGACGAGGGCTGTGCCCCTGGTGAACCCCACCCGTCCGCGCAGCGGCCCGACGAGGAGCACGGGAGGGGGTTGCTTCTCGTCGACGCGCTGTGCCGGGCCTGGGGGGCCCAGGGGCACGGCCCCGGACTGCTGGTCTGGGCCGAGCTGACCCACCGGACCGACCCGGCCCCCGACACCGTCGAGCCGCGCGGCGACCTCGGCTGGGGCGCCCGCCCCAAGCCGGGCCGCCCGGACGACTCCGGCGACGACCAGCAGGCCGAGGCCGACGGGCACGGGCCGGAACGGCACCCGCAGAGAGAACCGGAGCAGCACAGGCAGGGGCAGTCACGACCGCACGGGCACGGGGTGCCGGAGCAGCCCGGTCCGGGAGTGTCGCAGCACCGTCCGGGGATGCCGGAGCAGAACCGTCCGGGGATGCCGGAGCAGAACCGGCATCCCGCCGCAGGTCAGCCCTTGCACCGGGCGGCCGAGCAGCACCGGCACCCGACGGCGGACGGGCATCCGCACGTGACCGCGGACCAGCAGCACCGGCCGGGTCAGCGTCCGGATCACCACCGGTACGCGGCACCCGGCCAGCCCCTGCACCACGCCCCCGGCCAGTACCGCCGCGGGGAGCGCGCGTGACCGGCCTCGGTGCGCTCGGCGGCTCCGGCCGGTCCGCCGGCACAGGCGCGGGCCGCGAGGCCGCCGTCGGCCTGGACTCCCTGGTGCGCATGCAGCGTCGCCGGCCGGCCGCGGATCCGGTCCACCGCCTGCAGGTGCCGGACGGCATGACGGTCCCGCTCGGCTGCGACGCCGTGGCCGTCCCCGACCGTCTCGGTCCGCTCGTCGTACCCCTGCTGCCGCGGGTGGGGTGCGTATACACCGACGGTTCCCACTGGTGGTGGATCGTCCCGTCGGACTCCGACTACGCCCTGCCGTGGCCGTACCCGGCGCACTACGCCACCGGTGCCCGGATCAACGGCACCGCGAGGCTCATCCACCGGCCGGAGGGCACGGTTCCGTACACCCCGCCGATCCCGCTCTATCTCGCGCTGTGCCGGGTGACGGGTACGGCCCCGGACTGGTCGCGGGCCGTACCGGCGTGACCGCGGCGCCCGGTGTGCGCCACCACCGCGGTCCCAGGCACCCGTATCCCGTGCCCCCTCCGCGCCCCCCGTACGTCGGTTCGCGCCCTGCCCAGTCGGTGCGCCGGCCGCGATAGTGGCCGTTTCCGGTGGGCGCGGGAGGTCGTGGTGGGGAAGAGACGGGAGGCGGTCCAGCCCGCGGTGTCGGAGTCGGAGCGACTGCTGTTCGGCGGGCCGCTGCGGTACGACATGGGCTGGAACGAACACGCGGACGCCTTCCTGGAGCTGGGCTTCCGGGCGATGATGACCCGGCTGCCGGGCATGCTGGCGTCGAGTCTGCGGCTGGCCCGGCAGGCCGACGCGCGGGCGGCCCGGGTGGTCCTGGCCGCGGAGGTGGGCCAAGGCGCGACCCAGGCGGTGAGCCTGCTGGCGGTGAACAACGCGCTCGGCAAGCTGCTCACCGGGCCGGACATCGGACAGCGGTTGCACTCGGCGGCCCCCGCCCTCGTCGTACTGGCCGGCGTGCTGCTGCTGGCCGCGCTCCTGCGGGCGGCCTCGATCTACGCCACCGGGCGGCTGGAGCCGAAGGTGGAGCGGGTGGCGACCGAGCTGTATCTGGAGCGGGCGGCGAACGTGGAGCTGGCCGCGATCGAGGACCACGCCTTCCACAAGCTGCTGGACACGGCGCAGTACGGCGCGCGGTCCACCCGGCACATGATCGGGCACGGCACCCGGGTGATCAACTCGATCATCTCGCTGGTCGCCGCGGCGGGCGTGCTCACCGTTCTGCATCCGGGGCTGCTGCCGCTGCTGGTCACCATGACCCTGCCCAGCGCCTGGAGCGCGCTGACCAACGCCCGCCGCCGCTACGAGTCCTTCCACACCTGGGTGCAGCACGCGCGGGCCGGCCAGCTGATCGGCAACCTGCTCACCGAGCCGGCCGCCGCGCCCGAGATCCGGGTGCACGGGATGGGACCGTTCCTGCTGCGCCACTTCCGGTCCATGTCGGAGACCGCCGAGGCGGAGCAGGCCCGACTGTCCCGGCTGGCCGCCCGCACCGGTCTGATCGCCGCCGGCTGGACGGGTCTGGCGACCCTCGCGACGTACGCGACGCTGGGCGCGTTGCTGCTGACGGGCGCGATGGCCCTGTCGGTTGCGGGTACGGCGGTGATCGCGGTCCGTACGGGCGCGGCGAGCCTGGACACGCTGGTCCTGGCGGTCAACGAGCTGCACGAGGAGGCGCTGTTCGTGGGCGATCTCCAGCGGCTGTACGTCGAGGCGGCCGAGCGGGCCATCCCCATGGGCGGGGATCCGCTGCCGGAGCACCCGGCGGAGATCCGCTTCGAGAACGTCACCTTCAGCTACCCGCGCGACCCGCAGCAGCCACGGATGCCGGGCGGGCGTGCGGAGGACACCGGTGAGCGGAGCGCCTCGCGCCCCGTCCTGGACGACGTCACCCTCACCCTGCCCCTCGGGCGGATCATCGCGCTCGTCGGCGAGAACGGCTCGGGCAAGACCACGCTCGTCAAGTTGCTCGCGGGCCTGTACACGCCGGACCGGGGCCGGATCCTGTGGGACGGCGTCGATGCCGCGCGGGCCGACCGGCGGCTGCTCGCCGAGCGCGTCGCGATGGTGGCACAGGACTTCAAGCGCTGGCCGTTCACCGCCAGGGTCAACGTGGCCGTCGGCCGCTCCGGCGCGCCCATGACGGAGGAACGGCTGGCCGTGTCGGTCGCCGAGGCGGGGGCCGCGGACGTGGTCGCTGATCTGCCGCGCGGCCTGGACACCTTGCTGGCCCGGAACTTCAGCGGCGGTCACGAGCTGTCCGGCGGCCAGTGGCAGCGGCTCGGCATCGCCCGGGCCGCGTACCGGCGCGGGAGCATCCTGATCGTGGACGAGCCGACGGCGGCGCTGGACGCGCGGGCCGAGCTGGAGGTGTTCGAGAAGATCCGGGCGCTGGCGGGTGGCGGGCAGACGGTGGTCCTGATCACCCATCGGCTGGCGTCGGTCCGGCACGCCGACCTGGTGCACGTGCTGGAGCACGGCCGTCTGGTGGAGTCCGGCACTCCGGAGCAGCTGCTGGCCAGGGGCGGTGTGTACGCCGAGCTGTACAGGCTCCAGGCGGAGCAGTTCACGGCGAAGGCGGCGGCACCGCGGAAGGTACCGGCGCCGAAGCCGGCCTGAACCGTTCCCACCCGGACCGCGCCCCCCTGAGCCGCGGCGGCCCGAGCCGGTCCGGCCGGGGCCGGCGGGCGATCCGGCGCCGGCTCACCGGCTCACTCGCTGACCTCGCTCCCCCGGACGATGACCAGGAACGTGTCCGTGGCGAGATCCATGACGACCTCCGCGGCCAGCCCCTCCAGACGTCGTGCGTGCGCGAACTCCTCCGCGGGCCAGGATCCCCGCGGACCACCGGCGGAAAAGCGCTCGAGCACCGTTCGCCCGTTCACCATCTCGCACCTCCAGAAAGCGTCGTTCGTGTAGGAGTTAACGCTCTGGAGAGGGGAAAGGCCTCGCTCAGTGACGCGACTGATACCTTCTCGACACCTGGTCGGCGCGGACCGTGAGGATCCGTTCACCTTGTGACACGAACAGGACCATGAGTGTTCCGGTTCCGGGGATGCGGCGGGGCCGTCCGTGTCGCAGGCCGGGCTGGTCGTCATCAGCCCTGCTCGTCGTCATCGGCCGTGGTATCAGTCGTGCTCGTCGTCATCGGCCGTACTCGTCGTCATGAGTCGTACTCGTCGTCATGAGTCGTACTCGTCGTGGAGGCGCAGGCGGTCACTGCCGGCGGGGCTGCGGCCGAGCGCCGTCAGATCGAGCAGGCCGGTGGTGGTGCCGAGTCCGTCCAGTCCGCCGTCGTACACCGAGTACGTGTGGAAGACCCGGTCGTGGTCGCGGAGGAAGCAGCTGAGTCCCGGGCGCTCGACCAGCTCCCCGTCCGACTCGACGGTGGCCTCGAAGTCACGGTTGAAGTCGCGGCCGGGGTCGTGGCCGCGGTCCCCCGAGGAGTACCAGGGCACCGTCCAGCCCATCCGGGCCTTGAACGGCAGGATCCGGGTGAACGGCGCCCGGGACACGGCCGCGAAGGAGGTGTTCCGGGCACGCAGATGGGCGAGGTGGCCGACCTGGTCCAGGAAGGCCGCGCAGCACGGGCAGCCGCTCGTCCACTCCGGCGCGAACGCGAAGTGGTGGACGACGAGCTGGGCGCGCCCCTGGAAGAGGTCGAAGAGAGTGGCCTTGCCGTCGCCACCCTCGAAGACGTACTCCGCGTCGACCTCGGTCATGGGCAGCCGCCGCCGCTCGGCGCCGAGGACCTCACGGGCCCGGCTGACCGCCTCCTCCTTGCGCAGCAACTCCTCGCGCGCCGCGCGCCACTGCTCACGCGAGACGATCTCCGGAAGCGACATGGGCCCTCCTGTCCGACGGTCGGTTCGGGGTGGTGACCGTCGGGGGGAGCGGAACTCATCGTCCGGTGCGGAGCGTTTTTCGGCCAGTCTCGTCCAGGCACCGGTGCGATCCGTACCGCCCGGAACCCCGCGGGCCGGTCACGCCGCCACGGGCAGCGGCGCCCGCTCCCCGCGCGACTCCAGCTCTCCCAGTGCCTCGCGCAGTTGCCGCGTGTGCCGGGGGCCGAGCCGACCGGTGTCGTCCAGCTGCACGGCGCAGGCCGTCGTCGTGTCCACGAGCCGTTCCAGCACCTCGGCGACGGCGTCCGTGCCCTCAGTGTGCCGGGCGAGCGCGGGCAGTTCCGCGGCGGCCAGCGCGATGGCGGTGCGGGCCTCGGCGAGGGTGCGGTAGGCCTCCCGGCGCAGCGCCCACCGCTCGGCGCGGTCACCGGACTCGCCGAGGACGTGCAGGAGGTAGGCGTGCGCGGCGTTCTCGGCCGCGGCCAGCCGGGACCTCACCCCGCCGCCGCGCTGCCCCGGCATCGGCAGGTGCCCGACGAGCAGCACGAGCACGCAGGCCAGCAGGGTCTCGCCGATCCGGCCGAGGGAGGCCTGCGGTTCCCCGCCGGCCATGACCAGGGCGAGGACGAGGACGGTGACGACGGCGGTGAGCGCCGCGAAGTGCCGGGTGGCGACCGGTACGAGGGCGCCGCACACCGCGACCAGCGCGACCAGTCCGGCCGGGCGGGGCAGGAGCTCCGCGCAACCGGCGAACACCAGGGCGCCCAGCACGGTGCCGGCGGCCCGGCACAGCACCCGGGAGGCGAGCGGGCCGAGATCGGGTTTGACGAGGAAGACGGCGGTGGCGGGCAGCCAGTACCAGTGTTCGTGGTGCCCGTACCAGCGGGCGTGGTGGAGGGCCTGGGCGATGGCGGCGCCGGCGCCGAAACTGAGGGCGACGCGCAGCCCGTACTCGCGGCCGCCGGCACCCAGCGCGGCACGCAGCGCCCACCGGGCACCGCGGCGCCGGCCTGGCGGCCCGCGGTGGGCGCCCTCGCCCCGGTCGAAGACCTCCGCCGCACGCAGGAGGGCGTCGTCCAGGGCGCGCAGGGCGGCCGCCGACCGGTGCGGCGCGGGCAGCGGGCCGGGCCCGGTGCCGGTGCGGATCGCCGCGGCGAGCCGCCGCGGGCCCTCCGCCGTCCGGGCCGGCACCGGCTCCCCCGCCCAGTACAGGGCGGTGGCGGCCTCGGCGAGCGGCAGCGCCGCCGCGAACCGGGCGTGCAGCCGGCGCTCGGCGGCGGAGCCGGCGTACCGGCGCAGGCGGGGTCCGGCGAGGGCGTCCTGGGCGTGGTCGAGGGCGGCGGTGAGCGCGGCCCGCCGGGCGGTGGCGTGCTCACCGCCCACGGCGTCGAGGAGCGCGGCGACCGCGTCGTACACCTCGGCGACCGCCGCCCGCTCCCCGTCGAACCGGAAGTCCCCGGGGAGCGAGCCGGGGGTGGGCAGGGCCAGCCGCAGCACGAGCAGCCAGCCGGCCCCGGCGAGGAAGGCCAGGGCGCGCTGCCAACCGGGTTCGGCCGCCGGCATGCCGGCCCCGACGGCCGCGGCGACCAGCAGCTGGGTCCCGGCGGCGGAGGCGACGGGTCCGGCCGCGCTGACGGCTCCGGCGACCAGCCCCAGCAGGGTGAGCACCAGGGTCAGCGGTACGGCGGTCAGACCCTGCCCGGCGTACGTGCCCACCAGCAGCCCGAGGGCGCCTGCCAGCGCGGGCACCCCGAGCCGCTTCACGGAGACCCGCCGGCCGCCGGGCCGATCGTTGATGCCGGCGAGCATCGCGGCGATGGCGGCGAGCACCCCGACGGCCGTCCGCCCGCCGAGCAGGCCGGCGAGCAGCAACGGCCCGGCGGCGAGCGCGCCCCTGGTCACGGCGCTCCAGGGAACGGGACCGCGCTGGGCACGGAAGGCGTGGGCGAGCCAGGGGGGTGTGGCGGGCCGGTACACGGGGCTCCTGTTCGTACGAGGGCGGGGTGGGCCCTCGGACGACGGCGGCCGGCGGACATTCCCACCGTAAAGGCTGTTCGCGGTGCGAAGGGTGTGCCCACGTTTCGCCCGTGTGAAAGGTGCCGGGCGGGCCGGTTTCATTATGAACGCAATCCCGGCCGCCCTCCCGCGGCATCCGGCGGCGGTCCGGCGCCCGCGCCGGGACGCTTAATTCGGATGCGGTCACGGACGGAAGGGGACGATCATCGGGCAGTTGCCCGTGGACCGGTCCGAGGAGTCGCTTCCATGATCCAGCGCGTCACCGTCCCCACTCTGTTCCCGCCGCCCACCTACTCCCACACCTCCGTCGTGGAGGCCGGCACCAGGCTCGCGTTCCTCGCCGGGGCGGTGCCGCTCACCGCCGACGGCGAACTGGTGGGCCCGGGGGACCCCGTACGCCAGGCCGAGCAGGTCATCGCCAACCTGCGTGAGCAGTTGCAGGCCGTCGGCAGCGACTTGGAACATGTGCTCGCGACGGAGGTGTACGTGGTCAGCAGCGAGACCGCGACCCTGTCCGCCGTGTGGGAGGTGGTCGAGGCGTCCGGTCTGAGCCGGGGGCCGCACTCGTCCACGCTGCTCGGCGTCGCCTGCCTCGGATACACCGGGCAGCTGGTGGAGATCACGGCCACGGCTGTGGTGCCGGAAGCACCTGACCGGGTCTGACAGCGATCCGCCGGCAGCCGTCACAGCAGCCCGGCCGTTCCCGCCGCCGTGCGCAGCACCTCACGCAGCATCTCGGTGGTGAGACGGCCGGTGAAGGTGTTGCGCTGGCTGACGTGGAAGCAGCCGAACAGGTCGAGGCCGTCGAGCGCGACCCGGGTGCCGTGGGCGAAGGCCGGCCGGGGGCGGGGCACGGTCCAGCCCGCCTGCGCGAACGCGGGCAGCGCGGCCTGCCAGCCGAAAGCACCGAGGACGACCGCGGCCCGCAGCGTCGGGCGGAGCAACGTCAGCTCCTGGACCAGCCAGGACCGGCAGGTGTCGCGTTCACCCGGGGTCGGCTTGTTGGCGGGCGGGGCGCAGTGCACGGGCGCGGTGACACGGACGCCGTACAGCTCCAGGCCGTCGTCGGCACGGACGGACGTGGGCTGGGAGGCGAGCCCCACGTCGTACATCGCTTGGTAGAGCACGTCACCGGAGCGGTCGCCGGTGAACATGCGGCCGGTGCGGTTGCCGCCGTGCGCGGCCGGGGCCAGACCGATGATCACCAGCCGGGCGTCGGCGGGGCCGAAGCCGGGGACCGGCCGCCCCCAGTACGTCTCGTCGGCGAACGCGGCCCGCTTGGTACGGGCCACCTCCTCGCGCCAGTCGACCAGCCGGGGGCAGGCACGGCAGTCGGCGACACGCCGGTCGAGACGGGCGAGGGCGCTGCTATCGTCCATACCGTCCCGTGTGCCCCGAGGTGCTCGGGCGAACGCGGCATCCGGCGCCCGAACACGCTGATCAGACCCGCCTGCCGGCGAGGCCGGGGCAGCCCGCGCCACCGCGGCAGCCGGTCTCGCGACCGCGCGCGGCGCCGCGGAGAGGGCCGCCCATCACCGCTGCCCCGGCGGCTGCGCCGGGGGGCCGCTGACATCGGCCGGCCCCCGGCCTGCCCGTCGGCGTCGGCGCCGGCGTCGGTGTCGGAGGACGGCCCCAGACTGTCAGCGCCGGCGCAGCAGGCTCAGCAGGTCCCTGTTGTGCTGCCGCCGTGCCCAGGCGATCAGGAGGAGCGGCACGAGCAGGATCAGCGGGGTCGCCGCGTTCTGGCCGTCGAACGCGGTGAGCTGGACGATGAACGCGCCGACCATGAGCGCGCCGAGGGCGAGGGCGGCCACGGACTGGAGCACCGGTATCAACAGAGCGATGGCTCCGGCGAGTTCGAGGGCGCCGATCGTGTACATGGCCCCGCTGCCCCAGCCCATTGCGTCGAAGGACTCGACGGCCGACGGGTACGCGATGAGCTTGGGCAGGGCGCTCGCGATGCCGTAGAACAGCGCGAGCAGCACCTGCACGGTCCGCAGGGCGATCCGGAGCCCACGTGACCGGCCGGTGACGGGCGAGCCGGGGCCCCTGGTGGGCGTCGTGGTGCCGACGGGGGCGGTGGTCTCCGACATGGATGTCTCCTGGTGAGGCGGCGAAGCGGTGCCGGTTGCTTTCACCGACGTAGACCGGCCGGACACCGGAAACTCATCGCCGCGGCCCCGGCCGGCGTCACGCCCTGGGCAGTGCCCTCACCCAAGTACCGTCCGGGGTGAGATACGCGTCCACCTCCAGTCCTGCCTCCGCCAGCGCCGACTCGAACTGCTCCTTGGTCAGGGGCCGGGACAGGAACGTCTGTGTCCAGACCGCGTCCGGGAACACATACTCGGAGCGGACCGAGTTCACCCCGTCCCCGACCGGCTCCGCCGAGACGATCCGCACGGTGAATCCGCTCGGGTCGACCCGTTCCCTGGGCACATCGGAGTGGTAGTCCTCGCCCTCGCGCTGGATGAGCACACAGCCGCCCGCCGCCACATGCCGGACGCAGGCGCGCAGCAGGTTTCCGCGCACCTCCTCGTCACCGGCGTGCACCAGGAACGACGCGAGCATCACCACGTCGAACGTCTCACCCAGGTCGAGGCTCTCGATGGGACCGCATATCGTGCGCGCTCCGCGGACCCGGGCCAGCATGTCGGCTGACTCGTCCACCGCCGTGACCGTGAAGCCGCGCTCCAGCAGGGCGTGGGTCACCCGGCCCACGCCGCTGCCGAGTTCCAGGATGTGCGCCCCCGCCGGTACCGCCGCGGCGATGACGTCCGGCTCGCCGCCCACCGGCAGCCGGGCGTACAACTCCACCGCGCAGCCGTCCGGGGTGATCGCACCCGGTCCCGTACCCTCGTGTCCCTCACGCATGTCGACCCTCATGCCCGCACAACGGCCCGCCTGCGCATGCCCGTTCCCGTCCTCCCCCGATTCACCCGTTCGAGTCATTCAGCGTGGAACGGGAACCATCCGTGCCCGATGTACCAGTGGCCACCCGCCCGCAGATGGTCGCCGACCGCCCGCTCCACGGACGTGCGGCGGGGCAGCCCGGCCACCGGCAGGTCCGGGTCCCCGAAGACGAACCGGACCGGCTCGGCGTCAGCCGGTGCCGTCTCGTCGCAGGCGATGCGGAACCGTTCCTGGAAGCGGACGATGCCGGATCCGGCGGGCAGGTGACGCCGTAACTGCGGGTCGAGGAGCCAGGAGTGGCACATGAGGGCGCCCGGCCGTTCCCCGGGGAAGTGCAGGGGGAAGAACGCGCGGGCGAGGGCCAGGGAGCGGTCGCAGGCGGACGGGGTCAGCGGGCCGTGGAAGTCGGGGACGTGCAGGTTCAGGCAGGGTGTCCCGGGTGCCGCGTCCAGTCCCGCCGCCGCCGTCACCCGGGCGTCACGGTCCCCGAGTCGCGCCCGCTCGAACTGCAACCGGCCCAACTGGTAGAGCTCCCCGCGGAAGTGGCGGACCAGCCAGCGCCGCGACTGCACGCCCGTCCTGCCGTGCCGCCCGCGGTACGCGGCCATGTGCCGGCCCAGGTCGGCCAGGGTGCGCCGGGAGATCTCGGCCGGGATGCCGCGCGCCCGGTGATACGCCCGCGTGCGGGGGAGGGCGGCGAGGAAGACGTACACGGGGAAGACGTCGGCCAGTTCGGCCGGGGCCGCGGCGAACGGCTCGGCGAGGTCGGGTGTGCGGCCCGTGTCCCACGGTTCCCGGAGCAGTTCCTCGACGCAGTCCGTGAGGAGTCTGAGCGTGCCCGGGTCAGCGGTCACCCCTCGTCGGCGCGCGACGAGTTCGTTGATGTCCTCGTGCGGTACGGCCAGGTCGAGGAGGAGTTCGGGCAGGTCGTCGGCGTCCGGCAGCACGTGCGATGCCCCCTTTCGGTTCCGGCGGACGGTTCCGGCGGACGGCGCCGCGCGCGTCTCACCGAGCATGATCGGCGGTGGCCGGCTCCCGCCCTCCCGGCGGTCGCCCCGCGCGCGCCGCCGCACGCCGAGCCGTCCTCCCTGTCCCGGTGGCGCCCCGCCGGCTCCCGCTCCCCGTCACCCCGTCGAGAGCCTGTCGAGCACCCGGCCCACCCCACCGCGCCGGATGCCGCTCCCCCGTGCTCCGTCGGGCGTTGATGTGCGTCATCATCGAAGAGTACGGTGCGAGGAGGAGTGGAGTGGTGGTCCGATGCGTACCGGCAGTGAACCGAGAACCGCGCGCAGCCCCCTGCGGGCGCGGTTCTGGCTGAGCGTGTGGGGGCTGCTGTGGTCGGTCCTCGGCACGGCGGTGTTCGCGCTGGCCGGGCGCCCCGGCTGGGCGGTGGCCTGCGGCGTGCTGTCACTGGTGGTCGCCGTCGACATGGCCATGATCCTCAGGCATCTGCGCCAGGGCCCGCACTACCAGCCGGGCCGTGACATCCCCCCGTACCAGCCGCCGGAAGCGGGACCGCCCCACCCACGGCCTCCCTACCCCCGGCCGCCCCGCCCCGGGCCGCCCAGGCACCGGCACCCGTGATCGACGGCACGGGCGCACCGGCCGGCCGAGCAGGCGCCGGTCCGGCCCGCCGTCAGGCCTCGAAGCGCGCCGCCTTCAGGTAGTCCGGGTTCGGGTCGAGTGCGGCGGCCAGCCGGAAGTGGCGCTTGGCCTGCTCGGGACGGTTCTGGCGCTCGTAGGTGCGGGCCAGCGCGAAGTGCGCGAAGGCGTTGTCCGGCTCGCGTTCCAGCACGATGGTGAACTCCAGCTCGGCCGGTCGCAGTTGTGCCGCGGCGAAGAAGGCTCGCGCGCGCAGCAGCCGGGCGGCGGTGTTCTCGGGGTGGGCGGCGATGACTCCGTCGAGCAGCTTCACCGCGCCCAGGGGGTCCCGCGCTTTGAGCAGTTGCTCGGCGGCACGGAAGTCGATCACGTGGGTTTCCGGCGTAGGTCCGATGGAACCGCTGGTCTCGGGCACGACTGAGTCCTTCCCTCACTCCACCGCTCCAACGCTCCGTGCCGGACCGCTATTCCGCGGCCGCACCGCCCTCGCCCGGCGTCCGGCCCCCGCCCCGACGCGCTCGCCTCACGAGGTCGTCCCAGACCTCGGCGACGCGCTTCCTCAGCGCGTCCAGGGGTACGTCGTTGTCGATCAGGATGTCGGCGATCGCCCGGCGTTGCTCGCGGGTCGCCTGCGCGGCCATACGCGCGCGTGCGTCCTTTTCGGTCATCCCGCGCAGTCGGACCAGCCGGTCGAGCTGGGTCTCGGGGGCGGCGTCGACGACGATCACCACGTCGTAGAGCGGCGCCAGGCCGTTCTCGGTGAGCAGCGGCACGTCGTGGAGGACGACGGCGTCCTCGGCCGCGGCGCTCTCCAGCTCGCGGGACCGGGCGCCCACCAGGGGGTGCACGATCGAGTTGAGGACGGCGAGCTTCTCCGGGTCGGCGAAGACGATCGAGCCGAGCCGGGGCCGGTCGAGGCTGCCGTCGGCGGTGAGGATGTCGGTGCCGAAGGCGTCGGCCACGGCGGCGAGGCCGGGGGTGCCGGGCGCCACGACCTCGCGTGCGATGCGGTCCGCGTCGATCAGCACGGCCCCGTGCTCCACGAGCAGCCGCGACACCTCGCTCTTGCCGGCGCCGATCCCGCCGGTCAGGCCCACTGTCAGCATGAGCGGAAGCTTAGGCCCTGCCGTGGCCGGCGTAGCCGGCGGCGGCCTGCCTAAGGCCGGGGGTCAGTTCTCGCCCTCGCGCTCGGCCAGGAAACGCTCGAATTCCTGACCGATCTCGTCGGCCGACGGGATCTCCACGGCCTCGGCGAGCATGTTGCCCCGGCTCTCGGCGCCCGCCGCGGCGTCGTACTGGTGCTCCAGGCCCTGCACGAGCGCGGTCAGCTCCTCGTCGCCCTCCTGGATCTGGCGGTCGATCTCGGTCTGTGTGCGGTGCGCGTCCGTGCGCAGCGCGTGCGCGACGCCGGGCAGGACCAGGCCGGTGGCGGCCGTGATGGCTTCCAGGACGGTGAGGGCCGCGTCCGGGTACGGGGAACGGGCGATGTAGTGCGGGACGTGCGCGGCGACACCCAGGACGTCGTGCCCGGCTTCCATGAGGCGGTACTCGACCAGCGACTCGGCGCTGCCGGGCACCTGGGCCTCCTCGAAGGGGCTGCGGTGGCCGGGGACGAGGTCGTTGCGATTGCCGTGCGGGGTCAGGCCCACGGGGCGGGTGTGCGGGACGCCCATGGGGATGCCGTGGAAGTTCACGGACAGGCGGACGCCGAGCCGCTCCACCAGCTGTCGCACCGCCGCCGCGAACCGTTCCCACTCCACGTCCGGCTCCGGGCCCGACAGCAGCAGGAACGGGGCACCGGTGGTGTCCTGGACGAGGTGGACCTCGATGGCCGGGACGTCGTAGTCGGTCCAGCGGTCCCGCTTGAAGGTCAGCAGGGGCCGGCGGGCGCGGTAGTCCACGAGCCGGTCGTGGTCGAAGCGCGCCACGACCTGGTGGGGCAGCGAGTCGAGCAGCCGGTCCACGATCTGGTCGCCGGTCTCCCCCGCGTCGATGTATCCGTCGAAGTGGTAGAGCATGACCAGGCCGGCCGACTCCTGGGCGAGCGCCATGTCGACCACGGCCAGGCCCTTCGGCTCCCATGCGTACAAACCCTGCGGATCAAGCACTGTGACCGCCCCTCCTCGTGTTCCCCTCCCACAACGCGCCCCGGAGCGGGGGAATTCCCGCGACACGCCGCTGATCAGCGATCTCGCACGCGACCCCTTGACGACCTGTCACCTGGTCCGTACCTTCACGACGACCAGTGATTCATGATGAAGTCCGTCGTTCACGTAGGCGAACGTTCGACAGGAGCACTCATGCGCGCACGCACGTCGCTCGTCTCCCTGCTCGTCCCCGCCCTCGCGGCCGGCGGACTGCTTCTCGCCGCCACCGGCCCGGCCTCGGCCGCCACCGTCGAGGTCACCACCGCGGCCCAGCTGAAGACCGCCCTCGGCGCCGCCCGGCCCGGCGACACGATCCATCTGGCGGACGGCACCTACACCGGCAACTTCAAGGCGTCGACGCCGGCCACGGCTTCCGCGCGCATCACCCTCACCGGCTCGCCGCGGGCCGTCCTGACGGCGGGCGGCGGCTACGGCCTGTACCTGAACGGCGCCTCGTACTGGACGGTCAGCGGCCTGACCGTGACCGGCGGCCAGAAGGGCATCATGATCGACGCGGCCAGGGGTGTCGTCGTGGACGGCGTCACGGTGCACGGCCTGGACATGGAGGGCGTGCACTTCCGCGACTCCAGCACGGACGGCGTGATCAGGAACTCGAGGATCTACGACACCGGGAACGACGGCCGGGGCATGGGCGAGGGCGTGTACGTCGGCACCGCCAACACGCTCACCGACCGGAGCGACCGCATCCAGATCGTGGGCAACACGATCGGCCCGGACGTGGGCGGCGAGAACGTCGACATCAAGGAGGGCACGACGGGTGCCCGGATCATCGGCAACACCTTCGACGGCAGCGGCCTCACGGGCGCTAACTACGACGACTCCTGGGTCGACGTGAAAGGCAACGACGTCCTCGTGCAGGACAACACGGGCAGCGACACCACCAACGACGGCTACCAGACCCACACGCAGCAGTCCGGCTGGGGCTGCGGCACGGTCTTCAGGGGCAACCGGTCGACGCTGACCGGCGCGACCGGCGCGACGCGGCTGGCGATCGACGTCACCGGCGACAGCGCCGCCTGCCGGACGACCGTCTACAGCACCAACACGGTGACCGGCGGCAACGGCCTGACCAACGTCCAGGTGACGCCGTAGGCACAGTCGGAGGTGCGGCCCGGGAACAGCCGGCGCCCCGGGGAACGCCTGAGGGGCCGTACCTCGAAAGGTACGGCCCCTCAGCCGACTATCGGCTAAGCCTCAGCGGCAGCGATCAGCTCTGGCCGCCGGCCAGCTTCTCGCGCAGTGCGGCCAGCGCCTCGTCCGAGGCCAGGGCACCGGAGGTGTCCGCACCCTCGGAGGAGTACGAACCGCCACCGCCGCCACCGGCGGACGCGGCCGGAGCCGCAGCCTCGCCACCCTCGGCCGCAGCGGCCTCGTCGGCCTCGCGGGACTTGATGACCTGCTGCTGGTGCTGCTCGAAGCGGGACTGCGCCTCGGCGTACTGGTGCTCCCACGCCTCCCGCTGGGTCTCGTAGCCCTCGAGCCAGTCGTTGGTCTCGGGGTCGAAGCCCTCGGGGTAGATGTAGTTGCCCTGGTCGTCGTACGACGCGGCCATGCCGTACAGGGTCGGGTCGAACTCGACCGAGGCCGGGTCGCTGCCGAAGGCCTCGTTGGCCTGCTTCAGCGAGAGGCTGATGCGACGACGCTCGAGGTCGATGTCGATGACCTTGACGAAGATCTCGTCGTTGACCTGGACGACCTGCTCCGGGATCTCCACGTGGCGCTCGGCCAGCTCGGAGATGTGGACCAGACCCTCGATGCCCTCGTCCACGCGGACGAACGCACCGAACGGAACCAGCTTCGTGACCTTGCCGGGCACGACCTGGCCGATCTGGTGGGTGCGGGCGAACTGCTGCCACGGGTCTTCCTGGGTCGCCTTCAGCGACAGGGAGACGCGCTCGCGGTCCATGTCCACGTCGAGAACCTCGACGGTGACCTCCTGGCCGACCTCGACAACCTCGGAGGGGTGGTCGATGTGCTTCCAGGACAGCTCGGACACGTGGACCAGGCCGTCGACGCCACCCAGGTCCACGAAGGCACCGAAGTTGACGATCGAGGAGACCACGCCGGAGCGGACCTGACCCTTCTGGAGGGTCGTGAGGAAGGTCTGGCGGACCTCGGACTGGGTCTGCTCGAGCCAGGCACGGCGGGACAGGACCACGTTGTTGCGGTTCTTGTCCAGCTCGATGATCTTGGCCTCGAGCTCCTTGCCCACGTAGGGCTGGAGGTCGCGGACACGGCGCATCTCGACCAGCGAGGCCGGAAGGAAGCCGCGGAGGCCGATGTCGAGGATGAGACCACCCTTGACGACCTCGATGACGGTACCGGTGACGATCCCGTCCTCTTCCTTGATCTTCTCGATGGTGCCCCAGGCACGCTCGTACTGGGCGCGCTTCTTCGAGAGGATCAGGCGGCCTTCCTTGTCCTCCTTCTGGAGAACAAGGGCCTCGATCTCGTCACCGACGGCGACGACCTCGTTGGGGTCGACGTCGTGCTTGATCGAGAGCTCGCGGCTCGGGATCACACCTTCGGTCTTGTAACCGATGTCGAGCAGGACCTCGTCCCGGTCGACCTTCACGATGACGCCGTCGACGATGTCGCCGTCGTTGAAGTACTTGATCGTCTCGTCGATCGCGGCGAGGAAAGCTTCCTCGTTACCGATGTCGTTGACCGCTACCTGCGGGGTGGTGGCGGTGGTCTCGGTGCTGCTCGTCATGTGGGAAAGGGCTCCGGTACGGACATTGAAGTCGTAGGTACTGCTTACGCCGGGAGCCCGTTTCGCTCTGAAGAAGCCGGACAGCCAAGGAAGCGCCACTTGAGCACCGGATGCCCGGTGGCGCCTCGACAACCGAGGGGACATACAACAGATGCGAGCGCAGCCTGCTACGTCTGAGGAGCGCAGGCCCGCAGCGCAACTTGTAGCATACGGGGGCAGCCGGGCAGGGTCAATGCGCGAAGGCGCACACCCGGGGCGGATCACCGCATACCCGGCAGAAGAAATGTCTCAGCGGGCCGCGCGTGCCCGTGGAAGTCCTGCCGTACGGCCCCTGTGCGGGTTGGACGGAAGGGTACGACGAGGGAGCCGATCATCCAAGAGCCTCAGACGTACGAACCGGAGGGCTCCGAGGGGTTCGAGCCGGAGGCCACCCGGCGTGACGCGGACGTCACGGAAAGCGCGCGGGCCAACCGCGGCTGGTGGGACCGCAACGCCGACGACTACCAGACCGAGCACGGCACCTTCCTCGGCGACGACCGCTTCGTGTGGGGCCCGGAGGGCCTGGACGAGGTGGAGGCCGAGCTGCTCGGCCCGCCGGAGGAGCTGAAGGGCCAGGCGGTACTGGAGATCGGCGCGGGTGCGGCCCAGTGCGCGCGCTGGCTGGCCGCGCAGGGTGCCCGCCCGGTGGCCCTGGACCTCTCGCACCGGCAGTTGCAGCACGCCCTGCGGATCGGCGGGTCGTTCCCGCTGGTCTGCGCCGACGCCGGCGCGCTGCCTTTCGCGGACGGGTCCTTCGACCTGGTCTGCTCCGCGTACGGGGCGCTGCCGTTCGTGGCCGACCCGCGGCTGGTGCTGCGCGAGGCGCACCGGGTGCTGCGGCCGGGCGGCCGGTTCGTGTTCTCGGTGACCCATCCGATCCGCTGGGCGTTCCCGGACGAGCCGGGCCCCGAGGGCCTGACGGTGGCCTCCTCCTACTTCGACCGCACGCCCTACGTGGAGCAGGACGAGGACGGCCGCGCGGTCTACGTGGAGCACCACAGGACGCTCGGCGACCGGGTGCGGGACATCGTGGCGTCGGGCTTCCGGCTGGTGGACCTGGTGGAGCCGGAGTGGCCGGCCTGGAACACCTCCGAGTGGGGCGGCTGGTCGCCGCTGCGCGGGAACCTGATCCCGGGCACGGCGGTCTTCGTGTGCGAGCGGGACCGGATCTCCTAGGCGGCGTCCGCTCGTCGCCGCGCACGCGCGCGTGGGAAGGGTCCTGGTTGTCGTACGACACTGGGGGCGTGATCCGTGACGACGCCCTGGACGCGCTGCCCGTGCGCTCCGCCCTGCCCGCCCTGACCGACGCCCTGGAGGGCGGCGGTGCCGCCGTGCTGGTGGCGCCGCCCGGCACGGGGAAGACGACCCTGGTGCCGCTGGTGCTCGCGGGGCTGGTCGGCGGCGGTCCCGCGCGGCGGGTGGTGGTGGCCGAGCCGCGGCGGATCGCGGCCCGGGCGGCGGCCCGGCGCATGGCCTGGCTGCTCGGCGAGAAGCCGGGCGGCAGCATCGGCTTCACGGTGCGCGGTGAGCGGGCCGTGGGGCGGCACACGCGCGTGGAGGTCGTGACGACCGGTGTGCTGTTGCAGCGGCTCCAGCGCGACCAGGAGCTGGCCGGTACGGACGCCGTCGTCCTCGACGAGTGCCACGAGCGGCATCTGGACGCCGACACGGTGGCCGCGTTCCTGTGGGACGTGCGGCAGGCGCTGCGGCCGGACCTCCGGCTGGTGGCCGCGTCGGCGACCACCGACGCCGGGGGGTGGGCGCGGCTGCTCGGCGGGGCGCCGGTGGTCGAGGCGACGGGCGTGGCGCACCCCGTGGACGTGGTGTGGGCGCCCCCGGCGCGTCCGGTACGGCCACCGCACGGGATGCGGGTCGATCCCGCGCTGCTGGCCCACGTGGCGGCGGTGGTGCGGCGGGCGCTGGCCGAGCGGGAGGGGGACGTGCTGTGCTTCCTGCCCGGCGTCGGCGAGATCGCGCGCGTGGCCGGACAGCTGGGAGGCCTGGGCCCGGTGGACGTCCTCCAGGTGCACGGGCGGGCGCCGGCCGCGGTGCAGGACGCGGTGCTGGCGCCCGGGGAGCGGCGCCGGGTGGTGCTGGCGACGTCCGTGGCGGAGTCGTCGCTGACGGTGCCCGGGGTGCGGGTGGTGGTGGATTCCGGGCTGGCGCGGGAGCCGCGGGTGGACCACGCGCGCGGGCTGAGCGGGCTCACGACCGTGCGGGCGTCGCGGGCGGCCGGGCGGCAGCGGGCCGGGCGGGCCGGGCGAGAGGCGCCGGGGGCGGTGTACCGGTGCTGGACGGAGGCCGAGGACGGCCGCCTGCCGGCTTTTCCGGCACCGGAGATCAAGGTGGCCGATCTGACCGCGTTCGCCCTTCAGGCGGCCTGCTGGGGCGATCCGGACGCCTCCGGGCTGGCGCTGCTGGATCCGCCACCGGGCGGAGCGATGGCCGCGGCGCGGGAGGTGCTGACGGCCGTGGGCGCGGTGGACTCCACGGGGCGGGCCACGGAGCTGGGTGTCCGGCTGGGCCGGCTGGGGGTGCATCCGCGGCTGGGACGGGCGCTGCTGGACACCTCGGGCGGGGGCGCGGAGGTCGTCGCCCTGCTCTCCGAGGAGGTGCCGAGGGAGTACGGCGACGATCTCGCCGCTGCTCTGCGGCGGGCCCGGCACGGGGGTGACGCCTACGCGGGGCGGTGGGCCGCGGAGGCGCGGCGACTGCGGGCCGTCTCGGCGGAGTTCTCCGCTCCGCCCGCCGGGAAGGCGGGCCCGGGCGGCGCCGTCCGGGTCGGACCGGGCCTCGGCGACGACCGTCTCGCCGGGACCGTGGCGTCGCTGGCCTTCCCCGAGCGTGTCGCCAGGCTGGACGGCGGGTCGTACCTCATGGCCTCAGGGACGCGGGTCGAGCTGGGTGAGGGATCGGCGCTGCGGGGGGCGCCCTGGATCGTGGTCGCGGTCGCAGGCCGGCCCGCCGGAACGGGGCACGCGCGTGTGCGGCTCGGGGCCGCCGTACCGGAGGACGTGGCACGGGACGCCGCGGCGACGCTCCTGGAGGAGCGGGAGGAGGTGCGCTGGGCCGACGGGGACGTCGTGACCCGGCGCGTGGCGCGGCTGGGGGCGATCGAGCTGGCCGTACGGCCCCTGCGGGACGCGCGTCCGGCCCTCGTACGCGCCGCCCTCCTGGACGGGCTCCGTCAGGAGGGGTTCGGGCTGCTGCGCTGGTCCTCCGGGGCGGAGCTGCTGCGGCAGCGGCTGGCGTTCCTGCGGACGCACCTCGGGGCGCCGTGGCCGGACGTGTCGGACGAGGCGCTGCACGCGCGCGTGGACGAGTGGCTGGAACCGGAGCTGGGCCGGGCCAGGCGGCGGGCGGATCTCGGACGGATCGACGCCGGGCAGGCGCTCGCACGGCTGCTGCCCTGGGCGGGCGGGGAGGCCGCCCGGCTGGACGAGCTGGCACCCGAGCGGATCACCGTGCCGAGTGGGTCCAGAATCCGGATCGACTACGGGACTCCGGAGCGGCCGGTGCTCGCGGTGAAGCTCCAGGAGCTGTTCGGGCTCCAGGAGACGCCGGCCGTGGCGGGGGTGCCGCTGCTCGTGCACCTGCTCTCCCCCGCCGGACGGCCCGCCGCCGTCACGGCCGACCTCGCCTCCTTCTGGCGGGACGGGTACCGGGCCGTGCGCGCGGAACTGCGCGGACGCTATCCCCGGCATCCGTGGCCCGAGGACCCGGCGACGGCTCGGGCGACCCGGCACACGAAGGCGCGGGCGGACCGGGCTTGACCACAGGCGAGCGCGGGGTGAGCCGTTCGAGGGGCGCTCGCCGCACCGGTACCGACGGCGCATCAGTTCACGCGTCGCGGGCAAGGCGTGGGTGAAGTGACGGCAGCGCCCTCCCCGCCCCGCCGGAGCGGGGAGGGCGCCCTGCCGGTCGTGCCCCGGGGTCAGGAGGAGGCGGACCCGGTCGGGGACGGCGTGGTCGGGGTCGGCGTGGTCGGGGTCGGGACGGTCGGGGACTCGGCGGGGGCGACCTTCAGTTCGACGGTGAGGGTCGCGCCGCCGGTGGTGGTGATGCGGAGCAGGAAGGTGCCCGCGGTGTCGTCCGCGTACAGCTTCGGCAGGGTGAGCAGGCCCTTGTCGTCCGTCTTCAGGGTGGTGAGGGTGCGTACGGGTTTGCCGTCGGCGTCCTTGAAGTAGGGGCCCTTGTCGTTCGCCGTGGCGTCGGCCGCCGACTTGACCAGGGTGGCGGTGGCCGCGACCTTGTCCGCGACGGTGCCCAGGTACGTCGCCTTCACCTGGACCTGGTCGGCGAACTCGCCGCCCGGGGCGCAGGTCAGCGGGGTGTCGCCGGTGCGGGTCAGGGTGTCGGCGGCGCGCTCGGTGACCGTGGCGGTGTAGTCGACGCCCTTGGCCGGGCGGCCCACGACGGACACGGTGACCTTGAAGTCGCCGGTCTTCTCGCCGGCCTGGAGCGCCGGGGCCAGCGCGACGCCCTTGGCGTCGGTGGCGACCGTGGCCACGGTCTCGCCACCGGTGAAGGTGGCATCGGTGCCGCCGGTGATGGTGAACCGGAGCCTGACCTTGGCCACGGACTTGCCCACCTTGGTCTCGGCGCGGGCGCTGATCCGCTCGGTGAAGGCGTCGCCGGCCATCGCGGTGAGCTTCCCCGTGCCCGCGTCCTTCAGGTGGTCCACCAGGTCGGTGTTGGACGGCGGGGGCGTGGGCGGGACGGGCGGCGTCGGCGGCTTCGGGTCGGGCGTCTCGTGCCCGGCGTCGCCGTTGCCGCCGTTGTCGTGGCCACCGTTGCCGTCGTCCTTGCCGGGCTTGCCGGGCTTGCCGGGCTTGCCGGGCCGGTCGGGCTTGCCGGGCCGGTGGGGCTTCGGTGCGGGCTCGGTCGTCGGGGGGTGCGTGGGCAGCGGGGACATGGGGAGTCCGGAATCCGTGTCGCTGCGGTGCTCGGGCACCCCGCCGGTGCCGTCGGGGATGGAGTGGGTGCCCTTGCGGTAGTACTCCATCCAGTTCAGGACCAGATTGAGGTAGTCCTGCGAGTTGTTGTAGCTGAGGATCGCCCGGTGCAGGTCGGCCTCATGGGACAGGTCCCAGCCGTTGCGGCACAGATAGTGGCCCGCGGCGAGCGCCGCGTCGTAGACGTTGTTGGGGTCCTTCTTGCCGTCGCCGTTGCCGTCGCGGCCGGCCCAGGCCCAGGTGGACGGGATGAACTGCATGGGACCGATGGCCTGGTCGTACGCGCTGTTGCCGTCGTACGCGCCGCCGTCGGTGTCCGCGATGAGCGCGAAGCCGTTGCCGTCGAGCTGCGGGCCGAGGATCCGGCGCAGCGTGGTGCCGCCGGCGTCGACCTGGCCGCCGCGGGCCTGCCCCGACTCCACATTGCCGATGGCGGCGAGCAGTTGCCAGGGCAGGTTGCAGCCGGGCTTGGTGGTGCGCAGATCGGCCTCGGCCTTCTTGTACGCGTCCAGGACCGTCGCCGGGATGCCGCCCTCGGCCCTGCTCACGGGGCCGGTGGGACCGGCGCTCGACGAGGGGCTCGGGCTGGGGCTGTTCAGCGGGGGCAGGTCCGTGTAGTACGGCGAGTTGCCGGTGGCGTTGCCGTCGGTGTCCGGCGCGGGTGCGGCGGCACCGGCTGCCGTCTGTCTGCCGTGCTCCTCGCCGGCCGCTCCCGGAGCCTGGGACGCGGAGAGAGCCGCGACCGCCGCCGCGGCCACGGCGGTACTCGCCGCTCCCTTGCGCAGTCGCCTGCCGAAATGCGCCGCCATGAAGTGAACCCCTCCCATGGACGCCCGTGCGTCCGTCTCCGCCTGACTGCCTCGCTCTGGTGTGACGGTTGACCCGGTGCTGTGGTTGCCCCTGTTCCGCATTTCCATGTGTGCGCTGTGCGGTCGACCGCGCGTCCGGCACGGTGACGCACGTGACCCTACGACAACTTGCTGTGAGCGGGCACCCGTTCGGGCCCGATTTCAGCGGCCGGCCGGTGGTCGTCGGCGAGAAGGCGCCCGCACCGCGGTCCCGCATACTGGGCGGACTCGATCACCGGTGCCGTGTCCCGGCCCGGCGACCGCTCCAGGGGGTTGCGTTGCCGTTCACACTCAGCCACGCGGCAGCCGTGCTGCCCGCGGTCCGCCGGGACGGGGGCGGCCGGGGCCGGCTGGTGCCCACGGTGCTCGTCACCGGCTCCTTCGCGCCCGACGTGCCCTACTACGCGGCCGGGATCCTGCCGGGCGGCATGGAGTCCGGATCGCTCACGCACTCGTTCACGGGTGTCGTCACCGTCGACGTCCTCATCGCCTGGGGGCTCACGGGGTCGTGGCTGCTGGCCCGGGAACCGCTGCTCGCGCTGCTGCCGGTGGCCCGGCAGGGAAGGCCGGCCGCCCTGCTGCGCCTCGGTGGGCCACGCGCGCGCCCGGGCGTCATTGCGGCGGGCCGGTGGTACGGCTCCGCGGTGCTCGGCGCGCTCACCCACGTGGTGTGGGACGCGTTCACGCATCACGACCGGTGGGGGACGCGGCTGATCCCGGCCATCGGGCGGGACCGTCCGGCGGGCGTGCCGCTGTTCACGTGGCTTCAGTACGGGTCGTCCGTGGCGGGTGCCGTGGCGATCGCCCTGTTCGTGGTCCGCGCGCTGCGGCAGGCGCCGGACGGGGTGCCGGCGGGGGTGCCCGTGCTGTCCGTGCGGGACCGGTGGTGGGCGCTCGCGGTGATCGGCGGCTGCGCGCTGGCCGGGGCGGCGCAGCGGGCGGCGGGCTGGTGGGAGCACCAGGGGGCGGTGGTGCGGCCGTGGGAGCTGGTGCCCACCCTGTGCTTCGGGGTGGGCGCCGGGGTGGTGCCGGGGCTGCTGCTGTACGCCGTCGGGGTCAGGTTCCGGCGTCCGGCCGCTACTCCCGGGGCTCGTGGTGAGGCGGCCGGTGCGGGCCGGGAGCGGCCGGTCGCTCGGTGAGGGACGCCACGAAGACGGTGAGGGTGTGCCGGGGGCGTGCCCTCGGTATCCGGGTGAGCGCGAGGGCGAGGTAGCCGCGGACCAGGTCGGCCCACAGGCGCCCGTCGGGAACGCGGGCCGTACGGCCGGCGAGCCGGCGCCGGAGGTTCCTGGTGACCCTGCGGACGGTGACGGCCAAGTCGGCCGGGATGCGGGCGGTGCTCGCGTCGGCCGCGAGGAGCGGGACCCGCGAGGGGGGCATGGCCTGCGCCGAGAAGGTGTCCGCCCGGTCCCGGGGCCCTGCCTCGGGCGTCCGGCGGTGAAGCATGCGTATACCCATGCCCGCAGTGTTGCGGCTGCGGGGGGTGGTGGGCGTTCTGGCGGGGGCCACGAGAGTGACGGCCCCTGCGCGAACCACCTGCCCCGCCGCACGGTTCCCGGCACCGCGCGCAGGTGGGAGGGGGTGGTGCCGAGGCTCCGGCACCGGGATGCGCCGGAGGGGGCGCCGCGGCCCGTCGGCCGCGGCGCCCCCGGCCCCGCGGGTCGTGGGCTAGTGGGCTGCCGATTCCCAGTCCGGGCCCACGCCCACCGAGACGTCCAGCGGCGCTCTCAGGTGGACGGCGTTCGCCATCTCGCGGCGGACGATCTCCTCCGCGGCCGCCCGTTCCCCGGGGGCGATCTCCAGGACGATCTCGTCGTGGACCTGGAGGAGCATGCGGGAGGTGAGGCCGGCTGCCCGCAGGGCGCTGTCCACCTTCAGCATGGCGAACTTGACGATGTCCGCCGCGGTGCCCTGGATGGGCGCGTTGAGGGCCATGCGTTCGGCCGCCTCGCGGCGCTGGCGGTTGTCGCTGTTGAGGTCGGGGAGGTAACGGCGGCGCCCGAAGAGGGTCGCCGTGTAGCCCGTGGCCCGGGCCTCGTCGACCGCCCGGCGCAGATAGTCCCGGACCCCGCCGAAGCGCTCGAAGTAGGCGTCCATCAGGGCCCGGGCCTCGGCCGCCTCGATGTTCAGCTGCTGGGACAGGCCGAACGCCGACAGGCCGTAGGCCAGGCCGTACGACATGGCCTTGATCTTGCGCCGCATCTCCGCGTCGACCGCGTCGCGCTCGACGCCGAACACCTGGGAGGCGGCCGTGGTGTGCAGGTCCTCGCCGGAGGTGAACGCCTCGATCAGGCCCGCGTCCTCGGAGAGGTGGGCCATCACCCGCAGCTCGATCTGGCTGTAGTCGGCGGTCATCAGCGACTCGAAGCCCTCGCCGACCACGAAGCCCCGGCGGATCGCCCGGCCCTCGTCGGTGCGGACCGGGATGTTCTGGAGGTTCGGGTCGGTGGAGGAGAGCCGGCCGGTCGCGGCCACGGTCTGGTTGAAGGTGGTGTGGATGCGGCCGTCGCCCGCGATGGTCTTGATCAGACCCTCGACGGTGACGCGGAGCTTGGCCTGCTCCCGGTGCCGGAGCATGATCACCGGCAGTTCGTTGTCGGTCTGGGTGGCGAGCCAGGCCAGGGCGTCGGCGTCGGTGGTGTAGCCGGTCTTGGTCTTCTTCGTCCTCGGCAGGGCCAGCTCGCCGAAGAGGACCTCCTGGAGCTGCTTGGGCGAGCCCAGGTTGAACTCGTGGCCGGCCGCCGCGTGCGCCTCCTTCACGGCCTGCTGCACCGCGCCGGCGAACATCTGCTCCATGGCCTCGAGGTGCGCGCGGTCCGCCGCGATGCCGTGCCGCTCCATGCGGGCGAGCAGCGCGGACGTGGGCAGCTCCATGTCGCGGAGCAGGTCGGCGGCGCCCACCTCCGCCAAGCGGCCCTCGAAGGCCTCACCGAGGTCGAGGACCGCGCGGGCCTGGATCATCAGGGCCTCGGCCTCGGCGCCGTCGTCCGCGCCGAAGGCCAGCTGGCCGTCGGCCGCGGCGGCGGGGGCCAGCTCGCGGTGCAGGTACTCCATGGACAGCGCGTCCAGGTCGAAGGAGCGGCGGCCCGGCTTGACCAGGTACGCGGCGAGCGCGGTGTCCATGTGGACGCCCTCGACGCTCCAGCCGTGCTCGGCGAAGACGCGCATGGCGCCCTTGACGTTGTGGAACACCTTGGGGCGGCCGGCGTCGGCCAGCCAGGCCGCGAACGCGTTCTCGTCGGCCTCGTCGAGCTCGGACGGGTCGAACCAGACCGCCGCTCCCCCCGCCGTGGCGAGGGCGACCTCGGCGACCGAGCCGGCGCCCAGCGCCCAGGTGGCGACGGTGGCGACGCCCAGGGTGCCCGCGCCGTGCCCGTCGAGCCAGGGGGCCAGTTCGCCCGTGCCCAGGATGCTGCCGTCGATCTCGACGCCGTCACCGGCGACCGGGGCGGCCTCGGCCTCCTCCGTGCCGGGGTCGACGGCGAAGAGACGCTCACGCAGGGACGGGTTGCGGATCTCCAGGGTGTCCAGGACCATCGCGACGGCCTTGCGGTCGTAGGGGGCCCGCTCCAGCTCGGTGACCGCCCTGGGCAGCTCGACCTGGCGCTCCAGTTCGGTGAGGACGCGGTTGAGCTTGACCGATTCCAGGTGGTCGCGGAGGTTCTGGCCGGCCTTGCCCCTGACCTCGTCGGCCCGCTCCACCAGCTCCGCGAACGAGCCGAACTGGTTGATCCACTTCGCGGCGGTCTTCTCGCCGACGCCGGGGATGCCGGGGAGGTTGTCGGACGGGTCGCCGCGCAGGGCGGCGAAGTCGGGGTACTGGGCGGGCGTCAAGCCGTACTTCTCGAGGACCTTCTCCGGGGTGAACCGGGTCAGCTCCGAGACGCCCTTCGTGGGGTAGAGCACCGTCGTGTGCTCGGTGACCAGCTGGAAGGAGTCGCGGTCGCCGGTGACGATCAGCACCTCGAAGCCCTCGGCCTCGGCCTGGGTGGCGAGGGTGGCGATGATGTCGTCCGCCTCGAAGCCCTCGACGGCGAAGCGCTGCGCGTGCATCGCGTCGAGCAGTTCGCCGATCAGCTCCACCTGCCCCTTGAACTCGTCCGGGGTCTTGGAGCGGTTCGCCTTGTACTCGGTGAACCGCTCGGAGCGCCAGGTCTTGCGCGAGACGTCGAAGGCCACCGCGAAGTGCGTGGGCGCCTCGTCACGCAGGGTGTTCGCCAGCATCGACGCGAAGCCGTAGATCGCGTTCGTGGGCTGGCCGGTCGCGGTGGTGAAGTTCTCCGCGGGCAGCGCGAAGAACGCGCGGTAGGCCAGCGAATGCCCGTCCATGAGCATCAGCCGGGGGCGCTTGCCGCCGGGGGCGCTGTCGGTCTGCTTCGATGCTGTTTCTGCCACGTCCCCGATCCTGCCACGCCGCACCGACAGTCCGGACCGGGCGCCTCGGCCCCGCCCCCCGGCGGGCCCGCCCGGCGGCGCTGTCAGTGGGCCGTGGGAGGATCGTCGGCGTACTTGTCACGCGCAGTCGAAGGGGAGCGTGCGATGGCGACGAAGCCGCCCAAGGGTGATCCGGTTCAGGACGCGCCGCAGGTCGGGGAGCCGAAGCACGCTGCGGCGGGGCTGCCGGCCATCGGGCACACCCTGCGGATCGCCCAGCAGCAGATGGGAGTGCGGCGCACCGCGCTGACGCTGCTGCGGGTGAACCAGAAGGACGGCTTCGACTGCCCGGGCTGTGCCTGGCCCGAGCCGGACCACCGGCACGCGGCGGAGTTCTGCGAGAACGGCGCGAAGGCCGTGGCCGAGGAGGCCACGCTGCGCCGGGTCACGCCCGAGTTCTTCGCGGCGCACCCGGTCGCGGACCTCGCCGGCCGCAGCGGCTACTGGCTGGGCCAGCAGGGCCGGCTCACGCACCCCGTGTACCTCCCCGAGGGCGGCACGCACTACGAGCCGGTCGGCTGGGACCGCGCCTTCGACATCATCGCCGAGGAGATCGCCGCCCTCGGCTCCCCGGACGAGGCCGTCTTCTACACGTCGGGCCGCACCAGCAACGAGGCGGCGTTCCTGTACCAGCTCTTCGCGCGCGAGCTGGGCACGAACAACCTCCCCGACTGCTCCAACATGTGCCATGAGTCGTCGGGGTCCGCGCTCAACGAGACCATCGGCATCGGCAAGGGCAGCGTCCTGCTGGAGGACCTGTACCAGGCCGACCTGATCATCGTCGCGGGCCAGAACCCGGGCACGAACCATCCGCGCATGCTGTCCGCGCTGGAGAGGGCGAAGGCGAACGGCGCGCGCGTCATCAGCGTCAATCCGCTGCCGGAGGCGGGCCTGGAGCGGTTCAAGAACCCGCAGACCCCGCAGGGCCTCCTCAAGGGCGCCGCGCTCACCGACCTGTTCCTCCAGATCCGCATCGGCGGTGACCAGGCGCTCTTCCGGCTCCTCAACAAGCTGGTCCTGGAGACGGACGGCGCGGTCGACGAGGAGTTCGTACGCGAACACACGCACGGGTTCGAGGAGTTCGCCGAGGCCGCGCGTGCCGCCGACTGGGACGAGACGCTCGCGGCGACCGGGCTCACCCGCGCGGAGATCGAGCAGGCGCTGGGCATGGTCCTCGCCTCGCGGCGGACCATCGTGTGCTGGGCCATGGGCCTCACCCAGCACAAGCACTCCGTCCCGACCATCCGCGAGGTGGTCAACTTCCTGCTGCTGCGCGGCAACATCGGCCGCCCGGGCGCGGGCGTGTGCCCGGTGCGCGGGCACAGCAATGTCCAGGGTGACCGCACCATGGGCATCTTCGAGCGCCCCGCCCCGGCCTTCCTGGACGCCCTGGAGAAGGAGTTCGGGTTCGCACCGCCGCGCGAGCACGGTCTCGACGTCGTACGGGCCATCCGCGCGTTGCGCGACGGGGAGGCCAAGGTCTTCTTCGCCATGGGCGGCAACTTCGTCTCGGCCTCCCCCGACACCGAGGTCACCGAGGCCGCGATGCGGCGCGCCCGGTTGACCGTGCACGTCTCCACGAAGCTGAACCGCTCGCACGTGGTCACCGGCGCGCGGGCGCTGATCCTGCCCACCCTGGGCCGCACCGAGCGTGATGTGCGAGACAGCGGTGAGCAGTTCGTGACCGTCGAGGACTCGATGGGCATGGTGCACGCCTCACGCGGCCGCCTGAAGCCCGCGAGCCCGCATCTGCGGTCCGAGCCGGCCATCGTCTGCGGCCTGGCGCGCCGGGTCCTCGGCGGGCGCAGCGTCGTGCCGTGGGAGGAGTTCGCGAAGGACTACACGGCGATCCGGGACCGTATCGCACGCGTGATCCCCGGTTTCGAGGACTTCAACGCGCGCGTGGCCCGGCCCGGCGGTTTCGCGCTGCCGCACGCCCCGCGCGACGAGCGCCGTTTCCCGACCGCCACGGGCCGGGCGAACTTCACGGCGGCGCCGGTGGAGTACCCCGCGCTGCCAGAGGGCCGGCTGCTGCTGCAGACGCTGCGCTCGCACGACCAGTACAACACCACGATCTACGGGCTGGACGACCGCTACCGCGGCATCACGGGCGGGCGCCGGGTGGTGCTGGTGCGTCCCGAGGACGCGCGGGCGCTCGGGGTCGCCGAGGGCGCGTACGTCGACCTGGTGAGCGAGTGGCGGGACGGGGTGGAGCGGCGGGCGCCCGGTTTCCGGGTGGTGCTGTATCCGACGGCGCGCGGGTGCGCGGCGGCGTACTACCCCGAGACGAACGTGCTGGTGCCGCTGGACGCCACCGCCGACACCAGCAACACCCCCGCCAGCAAGTCCGTCGTCGTACGCCTGGAAGCCCACACCGGGGACGCGGGGAGCCGTCTGGAACAATCGGCGGCCGACTGAGCGTTTGCTCAGCAGCAGACAGGTGGACGAACGGAGCCGGCCGATGGGTGAGCAGCAGCGAGTGGAGTTCCCGCAGGAGATCCTCGACGAGTACGCGGCGCTCGGTGTCGACCTGCCGGCCCTGTTCTCGGCCGGTCATCTCGGCACGCGCATGGGCGTGCAGATCGTGGAGGCCTCGGCGGACCGGGTCGTCGGGACGATGCCGGTGGAGGGCAACACCCAGCCCTACGGCCTGCTGCACGGCGGTGCCTCCGCGGTGCTGGCGGAGACGCTGGGCTCGGTCGGCTCGATGCTGCACGGCGGCAGTTCGAAGATCGCGGTCGGTGTGGACCTCAACTGCACGCACCACCGGGGGGTCCGCTCGGGCTCGGTGACGGGCGTGGCCACGCCGGTGCACCGGGGCCGGTCGACGGCGACGTACGAGATCGTGATCAGCGACGACGAGGACCGGCGGGTCTGCACCGCCCGGCTGACCTGTCTGCTGCGGGACGCCCGGCCGGGCGAGGCGGCGCCCGCTCGGCCCGCCGGAAGCTGAGCCCTTCCTCGCCGGAGCGTCACCCCCGCGCGGCCGGAGGCCGAAGCCCGGCCCGCCGCGGCGTTGCCCCCCGCCGTCCCTCCCCTTAGCTTCGGCACATGGGACGGCGAGGAGGCCCCCGGCCGGGGGTGAGGTTCCTGGTGTGCGGGCTGCTGGCGGTGCCGGTGTCGCTGGGCGCGACGGGCTGCGGCGGACCCGAAGGTTCCGCGCGCCCGCACCCGGGCGCCACCGGCCGCTTGGCACATCCACCCTCCGGCGGCGCCGGACCCGCGCCCGCGTCCGCCCCGGCACCCGCATCGCCCTCTGCCGTCTCCGACACCGACCTGTGCACCAGGATCGTCGCGTACTGGTCACGCAGGGCGCTCGGCGACGACACCTACGGCGACTACCAGTCGATGGGCCTGTCCCATGGGCAGTACCAGATCCTGCGGGACGTCGTGGCCGCGGCGCGCGTCACCCTGCGGCGCCAAGGGCTCGCGGCGGCCGACGAGTTGATCGACCGTCACGTCCGCCGGGCGTGCATCGAGCGCTACCGTCACGGCCCCCCGGGCGAAGGCCCCTGGACATGAGCGGCATCGGCCCGCCGGAGCCCGGTGAGGGCACGCACGCGTGGGACACCCGGCACCCGCGAGGCCCCCGTCCGGCCGGCCGCACGCGCGCGGCCGCGGCCGCCCGGTACGCCCGCCACCGGCGGACGACCCTGGCGCTGGCCACCGCGACCGCGCTCCTCGGTGCCGGCGGCGCGCTCTACGCCACCCGGCCGCAGCAGCCGCTCCCGCATCCCCCGCGCCCACACCCCGAGGCCCCGTATCCCTCCCAGGTGGTGGACGTCACCTACCTGGAGAGCCGGCCCACTCCGGCGGGCGCCCCGCCGCGTAGCTTCAGCTTCACGGTCCTGCTGAGCGTGGCCTCGGGGCCGCCGGTCACCGTGACGCGCGTGGCCCAGCCGTACGCGGGACTGTCCCTGACGACACGGCCACCGGCTCCGTGGCGGACCGGCGCGGGTGCGGCGCGCGAGGTCACGGTCACCATGCACGTCACGAAATGCGGAAAAGTGCCCTGGCACGCCGGGCTCCCTTTCCTTGACCTAACTCTGCGTAATGCGCGCGCAATACAGGTACAGAGCTTCATCCTCGGCGGCCGTTACGCGCGGCACCTCTCCCACGCCGTGGAGGTAGCCTGCGGCAACAGAGTTCGGTAATTAGCAAAACGCCCGAGACGCCTGGTTGGATCATGGCAGGTCCTGCGGGTTCTCAGAATGCGGACAGCGCGAATCCACCTGAATTCGTCCGTTCCCCCCACGTCGTACCGCTCTGCATTACGCCGTGTCATAACAAGAGCGTCACAGCATTGGCCAGACACTCCTCCACGTTCCCCACACACGCCTAGAGTCACGGCCAGTCACCGCGCCATCGGAATCTCACTTCAGCGCGGCGCGCGACTCGGCCGCTTCCATGGGGAGGCGGTTGTGCCTGGGGAAAGGACTGATCGTGCGTCAAGGTTCGCTTATCGCCATCACCGCCGCGCTGGCGGCGGGAGCGCTCACTCTCACCGCCTGCGGCTCGCGCGACAGCGGCGACAAGGGCTCGGACTCCGGCAAGGGTGACGGCGGCAGCACCGTCGTCATCGGCGTCGACGCCCCGCTGACCGGCGACCTGTCCGCCATGGGCCTCGGCATCAAGAACTCGGCGGACCTCGCCGCCAAGAACGCCAACAAGCAGAACCTCGTCAAGGGCGTCACCTTCAAGGTCGAGGCCCTCGACGACCAGGCCCAGCCGTCGGCCGGCCAGCAGAACGCCTCCAAGTTCGTGTCGGAGCAGGACGTCCTCGGTGTCGTCGGCCCGCTGAACTCCTCGGTCGCCGAGTCGATGCAGAAGGTCTTCGACGACAACAAACTGGTCCAGGTCTCCCCGGCAAACACCGGCCCCGCCCTGACCCAGGGCACGGACTGGCAGACCAAGAAGGTCCGCCCGTACAAGGCGTACTTCCGCACCGCGACCACGGACGCCATCCAGGGCCCGTTCGCCGCCCAGTACGTCTACAACACCGCCAAGAAGACGAAGGTCTTCGTCATCGACGACAAGAAGACCTACGGCGCGGGTCTGGCCGCCACCTTCACCGACGAGTTCAAGAAGCTCGGCGGCAAGGTGGTCGGTACCGAGCACATCAACCCCGACGCCAAGGACTTCTCCGCGGTCGCCACCAAGGTGAAGAACTCCGGCGCCCAGGTCGTCTACTACGGCGGTGAGTACCCGCAGGCCGGCCCGCTGAGCAAGCAGATCAAGGCCGCCGGTGCCAAGGTCCCGCTCGTCGGCGGCGACGGCATCAAGGACGACACCTTCATGAAGCTGGCGGGTGCCGAGAGCACCGGCGACCTCGCCACCTCCGTCGGCGCCCCGGTCGAGGACCTGCCCTCCGCCAAGCAGTTCGTCAGCGACTACAAGTCCGCCGGCTACAAGGAGGAGTACTCGGCGTACGGCGGTTACGCCTACGACTCCGCCTGGGCGGTCATCGAGGCCGTGAAGAAGGTCGTCGACGCGAACGGCGGCAAGCTCCCCTCCGACGCCCGCGCGAAGGTCACCGCGGCCATGCAGGAGGTGTCCTTCGACGGTGTGACCGGCAAGGTCTCCTTCGACGAGTTCGGTGACGCCACCAACAAGCAGCTGACCGTCTACGCCGTGAAGAACGGTGCCTGGACGCCGGTCAAGTCCGGCACCTACACGGGCTGACCTCCGCCCGCACCACCTCAAAGAGCCGCGCGGGGCGCTGTTCCACGGGCGCCCCGCGCGGACTCGCATCCGGCCACATCCGTCGAACTTTCCGAACGCTCGGAGGACATGCGGTGCACGAACTGCCGCAGCAGCTGGTCAACGGCCTGCTACTAGGATCCATGTACGGGCTGGTCGCCATCGGCTACACAATGGTCTACGGCATTGTCCAGCTCATCAACTTCGCCCACGGCGAGATCTTCATGACGGGAGCGTTCGGCGCTCTCACCGTGTGGCTCTGGCTTCCCGGCGGCACCACCATGTGGATCGCGCTGCCACTCATGATCATCGGTGCCGTCGTCGTCGCCGTCGCCATCGCGGTCGGGGCGGAACGATTCGCCTACCGTCCTCTCCGCAACGCCCCACGGCTCGCCCCGCTCATCACCGCCATCGGCCTCTCCCTCGCGCTCCAGCAGGCGGTGTGGGCCTGGTACCCGGAGGCGAAGTCCGCGCGCACCTTCCCGCAGATTCCGGGCGGCCCCTTCGAGATCGGCAGCGTCACCATCCAGACCGGTGACATCTTCCTGGTCGTCGCGGCCCCCCTCAGCATGGCCGTCCTCGCCTACTTCGTGATGAAGACCCGCACCGGCCGCGGTATGCAGGCCACCGCGCAGGACCCGGACACCGCCAAGCTGATGGGCGTCAACACCGACCGCATCATCGTGATCGCGTTCGCCCTGGGCGCCGCGTTCGCCGCGGTCGGAGCCGTCGCCTACGGCCTGAAGTACGGCGAGATCAACTTCCGGATGGGCTTCATCCTCGGCCTCAAGGCGTTCACCGCGGCCGTTCTCGGCGGCATCGGCAACATCTACGGCGCCATGATCGGCGGTGTGGTCCTCGGTGTGGCCGAGACCCTGGCCACCGCCTACATCGCCGACATCCCCGGCATGGACAAGTTCGGCAGCCAGTCCTGGGCCGACGTCTGGGCCTTCGTACTTCTCATCCTCGTACTGCTGTTCAGGCCACAGGGCCTGCTCGGCGAGCGCGTCGCGGACAGGGCGTGAGACCGATGACCACACAGACCACCGCACCCGACACCCCCGGCGCCGCCGCGGCCCCCGCCCCGTCCGGGCTGCTGCCCCTGCCGGAGAAGGCCGGCCGCGCCCTCGCCCTCGGCGGCAGCGTGCTGACGCTCGCCTCCACCTTCCTCGCCTGGACATGGACCTCGGACTTCCCCGGTGACCTCACCGTCTACGGCTACCCGGGCGGCCTCCAGGTCCTCGTCCTCATCGGCGCGCTCCTCGCCACCCTGTTCGCCCTGGCGGCCTACGGCGTCCGCGGCCTGGACCGGCTGACGCCCGCCGGGTCCGGCGCCGCCCTGCGCTTCGCCACCTTGGCCGCCTTCGCCACCAGCTGGTACACGGTTCTCGCGATCAGCACCGAACTCGGCGGCCTCGTCAACCTGGAGCCCGGCGGCTTCCTCGTCGCCGTCGGCAGCCTCGCCGCCTTCGCCGGTGCCCTGGCCCTGCCGTTCCAGCGGCCCGAGCCGGAACCGGCCGACCCCGACGACAGCGGCCTCGAGAAGTTCAAGCACCGTCTGGCCCACCAGTGGGAGACGGTCAAGGCGGTCTTCGCCGCCGGTCCCGCGCGGCCCGTGGGCACCCTGCCGTCGTACGCCGAGATCCTGATCATCGTCGCGATCCTCGGGCTCGGCCTGACCGTCTTCACCTACGGCATCGGCACCGAGTACGACGAACTGTTCGTCGGCTTCCTGATCACCGCGGGGCTCGGCTTCGCCGCCCTGCACAAGGCGGGGCTGATCTCGCAGGCCTCGGAGATCACCTCCCGGCACCAGAACATCACCACCTGCGGCGCGTTCGTCGCGGCGGCGCTGTTCCCCTTCACCCAGACGAACGACCAGTACGCGACCCTCGGCGTCTACATCCTGATCTTCGCCACCGTCGCCCTGGGCCTGAACATCGTCGTCGGCCTCGCCGGCCTCCTCGACCTCGGTTACGTCGCCTTCCTCGGCGTCGGCGCCTACGCGGCGGCCCTGGTCTCCGGCTCCCCCAGCTCGCCGTTCCACGTCCACTTCCCCTTCTGGGCGGCCGTCCTCGTCGGCGCCGCCGCCTCGCTCGTCTTCGGCGTGCTGATCGGCGCCCCGACGCTGCGGCTGCGCGGCGACTACCTCGCCATCGTCACCCTCGGCTTCGGTGAGATCTTCCGCATCACGGCGAACAACCTCGACGGCACCTCCGGGCCCGACCTCACCAACGGCTCGAACGGCGTCTCGTCGATCCCGAACCTCGACGTCCTCGGCTTCGACTTCGGCACCCAGCACGACATGGGCGGCTTCACCATCGGCCGGTTCGCCAACTACTTCTTCCTGATGCTGATCATCACCGCGATCGTGGTGCTGGTCTTCCGGCGCAGCGGCAACTCCCGCATCGGGCGTGCCTGGGTGGCCATCCGCGAGGACGAGACCGCCGCGCTCGCCATGGGCATCAACGGCTTCCGGGTCAAGCTGATCGCCTTCGCCGTCGGCGCCTCGCTCGCCGGTCTCGCGGGCACCGTCCAGGCGCACGTCACCTACACGGTGACGCCCGAGCAGTACCTGTTCGCCGGTCCGATCCCGCCCAACTCCGCGTTCCTGCTCGCCGCGGTCGTCCTCGGCGGCATGGGCACCATCAGCGGTCCGCTGATCGGCGCGGCCCTGCTCTTCCTGATCCCCAACAAGCTCCAGTTCCTCGGGAACTACCAGCTCTTCGCCTTCGGTCTCGCGCTGGTCCTGCTGATGCGGTTCCGCCCCGAGGGCCTCATCCCCAACCGCCGCCGCCAGCTCGAGTTCCACGAAGAGGCGGAAGCACCCACCCTCCTGACGAAGGCGGGGGCCTGACCACCATGACCACCGACACCACCACGCAGGACACCGCCGCCGGCGCCACCCGGCCCGGCGAGACCGTCCTCGACGCCCGCGGCGTGACGATGCGCTTCGGCGGCCTGACCGCCGTGCGCGGCGTCGACCTCACCGTCAACGCCGGCGAGATCGTCGGCCTGATCGGCCCCAACGGCGCCGGCAAGACGACCTTCTTCAACTGCCTGACCGGCCTGTACGTCCCCACCGAGGGCGAGGTCCGCTACAAGGGCGCCGTTCTGCCGCCCAAGTCCTTCAAGGTGACGGCGGCCGGCATCGCGCGGACGTTCCAGAACATCCGGCTGTTCGCCAACATGACGGTCCTGGAGAACGTGCTCGTCGGCCGGCACACCCGCACCAAGGAGGGCTTCTGGTCGGCCGTGCTGCGCGGCCCCGGTTTCCACCGGGCCGAGAAGGCCTCCCGGGAACGGGCCCTGGAACTGCTGCGGTTCGTGGGCCTGGACCACAAGGCCGAGCACCTCGCCCGCAACCTGCCCTACGGCGAGCAGCGCAAGCTGGAGATCGCCCGCGCCCTGGCGAGCGAGCCCGGTCTGCTGCTGCTCGACGAGCCGACGGCGGGCATGAACCCGCAGGAGACCCGGGTCACCGAGGAACTGGTCTTCGCCATCCGGGACATGGGCATCGCCGTTCTCGTCATCGAGCACGACATGCGGTTCATCTTCAACCTGTGCGACCGCGTGGCCGTGCTCGTGCAGGGCGAGAAACTGATCGAGGGTGACAGCGCGACCGTCCAGGGCGACGAGCGCGTGATCGCGGCCTATCTGGGCGAGCCCTTCGAGGACGCGCCCGGCGCCGAGGAGGTGGCCGAGGTGGAGGCCGCCGAGGCGCACGCCGGGACCACGACGGACACCGCGCCCGGCAAGGAGGACGACCGATGACCGCACTGCTGGAAGTCGAGGACCTGAGGGTCGCCTACGGCAAGATCGAGGCCGTCAAGGGGATCTCCTTCAAGGTAGAGGCCGGTCAGGTGGTCACCCTCATCGGCACCAACGGCGCCGGCAAGACCACCACCCTGCGCACGCTGTCCGGCCTGCTGAAGCCGGTCGGCGGACAGATCCGGTTCGACGGCAGGTCGCTGAAGAAGGTCCCGGCCCACCAGGTGGTGTCGCTGGGCCTCGCCCACTCCCCCGAGGGGCGGCACATCTTCCCGCGCATGAGCATCGAGGACAACCTGCGCCTCGGCGCGTTCCTGCGCAACGACAAGCCGGGCATCGAGAAGGACATCCAGCGCGCCTACGACCTGTTCCCCATCCTCGGGGAGCGCCGCAAGCAGGCCGCGGGCACCCTCTCGGGCGGTGAGCAGCAGATGCTGGCGATGGGCAGGGCGCTGATGTCCCGGCCGAAGCTGCTGATGCTGGACGAGCCGTCGATGGGTCTGTCGCCGATCATGATGCAGAAGATCATGGCGACGATCGCCGAGCTGAAGTCCCAGGGCACGACGATCCTGCTGGTCGAGCAGAACGCCCAGGCGGCGCTCTCGCTCGCCGACCAGGGTCATGTCATGGAGGTCGGCACCATAGCCCTGTCCGGCACGGGCCAGGACCTGCTGCACGACGAGTCGGTGCGCAAGGCCTACCTCGGCGAGGACTAGGGTCCTGTCGTCCGGATCGGGCCGGATCAGCAAGCCGGGTCCGGTGCCGTGCCTCGCAAGGCGGCGAGGCGCGTGCCGGGCCCGCGAGCCCGGCCCGATCCGGACGACAAACCCTGACTCGGCGGGGACCGGCTCCCGTGGCCGGCCGGCACAGTGCCCCGCGTCCCTTCCGGGCGCGGGGCACTCGTCGGTGGCGGGGGCGGGCGTCAGTCGGTCTTCGCGGACTTCTTCTCCTCGCTGTCCGCGATGACCGCCTCGGCGACCTGCTGCATCGACATGCGCCGGTCCATGGAGGTCTTCTGGATCCAGCGGAAGGCGGCCGGCTCGGTCAGGCCGTACTCCGTCTGGAGGATGGACTTCGCGCGGTCGACCAGCTTGCGGGTCTCCAGCCGCTGGCTGAGGTCGGCGACCTCCTGCTCCAGCTGCTTCAGCTCGGTGAACCGGGAGACGGCCATCTCGATCGCCGGGACGACGTCGCTCTTGCTGAACGGCTTCACCAGGTACGCCATGGCACCCGCGTCGCGGGCGCGCTCGACGAGGTCGCGCTGGGAGAACGCGGTGAGCATCAGGACCGGCGCGATCGACTCCTCGGCGATCTTCTCGGCCGCGGAGATGCCGTCCAGCTTGGGCATCTTCACATCCAGGATGACCAGGTCCGGCTTGTGCTCACGGGCCAGCTCGACGGCCTGCTCACCGTCCCCGGCCTCGCCGACGACGGTGTACCCCTCCTCCTCGAGCATCTCTTTGAGGTCCAGCCGGATCAGGGCCTCGTCCTCGGCGATGACGACGCGGGTCGTCAGCGGAGGCACGTGCGACTTGTCGTCGTCGGGCACGTCTACGGGCTGGGGCGACTCGGCGGTCACGGGAGCTCCTCGTTAGGGGCAGGGGCGCTGCTGACAAGAGCCTACCTAGCTACGGTATGGTGGACGCGCGGAGGGTCGGGGGGAACCTTCGATCCTGCGAGCCCCGGTAGCCCAATTGGCAGCAGGCAACGGATTCAAAACCCGTACAGTGTCGGTTCGAGTCCGACCCGGGGCACTTTTCCTTGGTTTCCAAGGTCAGTATTCGGTTTCCAAGGTCAGCATGGAAGAGGGCCCCTCGGGTGAGGGGCCCCTCGTCGTCCCCGGCTGTTACGGGGTCTGCTTCGGGCTGTCGTCCTCGCCGATGTGATGCACCCGGACCAGGTTGGTCGAGCCGGATACACCGGGCGGGGAACCCGCCGTGATCACCACGACATCACCCTTCTCGCACCGGCCGTACTTCAGCAACAGCTCGTCCACCTGTTCGACCATGGCGTCCGTCGACTCGACGCGGGGGCCGAGGAAGGTCTCCGCGCCCCAGGTGAGGCTGAGCTGGGAACGGGTGGCCGGCTCGGGGGTGAAGGCGAGCAGCGGGATCGGCGAGCGGTAGCGGGAGAGCCGGCGTGCGGTGTCTCCCGACTGGGTGAACGCCACCAGGAACCTCGCGCCGAGGAAGTCACCCATCTCGGCGGCGGCCCGGGCGACCGCGCCGCCCTGGGTGCGCGGCTTGTTCTGCTCGGTCAGCGGCGGCAGGCCCCTGGCCAGCATGTCCTCCTCGGCCGCTTCGACGATCTTCGCCATGGTGCGCACGGTCTCGACCGGGTACTTGCCGACGCTGGTCTCGCCGGAGAGCATGACCGCGTCCGTGCCGTCCAGCACCGCGTTGGCCACGTCGGAGGCCTCGGCGCGGGTCGGCCGCGCGTTGTCGATCATCGAGTCGAGCATCTGGGTGGCGACGATCACCGGCTTGGCGTTGCGCCTGGCCAGCTTGACCGCGCGCTTCTGCACGATCGGCACCTCCTCCAGCGGCATCTCCACACCCAGGTCGCCGCGCGCGACCATCAGCGCGTCGAAGGCGGCCACGATGCCGTCGAGGTTCTCCACGGCCTGCGGCTTCTCGATCTTGGCGATCAGGGGCAGGCGGCGGCCCTCCTCGGCCATGATCCGGTGGACGTCCTCGGCGTCCCGGCCGCTGCGCACGAAGGAGAGGGCGATCAGGTCGAAGCCGGTGCGCAGCGCCCAGCGCAGATCGTCCTCGTCCTTCCCGGACAGGGCCGGGACGGAGACGGCGGCACCGGGGAGGTTCAGCCCCTTGTGGTCGGAGACGACACCACCCTCGACCACCCGCGTGTGCACCTGGGGGCCGTCGACGGCGGTGACCTCCAGGCAGACCTTGCCGTCGTCGACGAGGATGCGCTCACCGGGGGCGACGTCGGCGGCGAGGTCCGCGTAGGTGGTGCCGCACCGGTGGCGGTCGCCCTCGACGCCGTCCTCCACGGTGACGGTGAAGAGGTCGCCGCGTTCAAGCAGTACCGGTCCTTCGGCGAAGCGGCCGAGCCGGATCTTCGGACCCTGAAGGTCGGCGAGCGTTCCGACGCTGCGGCCGGTCTCGTCCGCCGCCTTCCGCACCCGCTGATAACGCTCCTCGTGCTCGGCGTGGGTGCCGTGGCTGAGGTTGAACCGGGCGATGTCCATTCCGGCCTCGACCAGTGCCTTGATCTGGTCGTACGAGTCGGTGGCGGGCCCCAGAGTGCAAACGATCTTTGCTCGGCGCATACATCGAGCCTAGGCCTTACCCGCGGGTAGAGAATCGGCCCCGCGTGACAACTCAACGGACTTTCGGCGAAGGGATATTGACAAGTGTTGAATTGAGTGCCACTGCGCTCCGATGAGCGATGGTCATCAGATCGCAACCTGCCGGACCTGTTGACACAGGTCATGCTCAGGTCAGAATCTACGCGCGTCGTCGACCATGCGCCAAGGAGACCGAGAATGCCGCTGAACCGCCGGAAGTTCCTCAAGAAGTCCGCCGTCACCGGAGCGGGAGTGGCGGTCGCCGGCGCGGCGGCGGCTCCGGCGGCCCGGGCGGCGGACGGCAAGAAGCCCCCGCACCCCGCCAAGCGGTACTCCCTGACCGTCATGGGCACCACCGACCTGCACGGCCACGTCTTCAACTGGGACTACTTCAAGGACGCGGAGTACGCCGACAAGGCGGGCAACGCCATGGGGCTCGCCCGTATCTCCACCCTGGTGGAGCAGGTCCGCGCCGAGAAGGGCCGCTGCAACACCCTGCTGCTGGACGCCGGTGACACCATCCAGGGCACCCCGCTGACCTACTACTACGCCAAGGTGGACCCGATCACCGCCAAGGGCGGCCCGGTGCACCCGATGGCCCGGGCGATGAACGCGATCGGGTACGACGCGGCGGCGCTCGGCAACCACGAGTTCAACTACGGCATCGAGACGCTGCGCAAGTTCGAGTCGCAGCTGCGCTTCCCGCTGCTCGGTGCCAACGCCGTGGACGCGAAGACGCTGCGGCCCGCCTTCGCGCCGTACGTCATGAAGACGTTCCACGTGCCGGGTGCCAGGCCGGTCAGGGTGGCCGTGCTCGGTCTGACCAACCCGGGCATCGCGATCTGGGACAAGGCGTACGTGCAGGGCAAGCTGGCGTTCCCGGGCCTGGTGGAGCAGGCCGCCAAGTGGGTGCCGAAGCTGAGGTCGATGGGCGCGGACGTGGTCGTCGTCTCGGCGCACTCCGGTACGTCGGGCACGTCGTCGTACGGCGACCAGGTGCCGTACGTGGAGAACGCGGCCGCCGACGTGGCCCGGCAGGTGCCCGGCATCGACGCGATCCTGGTCGGCCACGCGCACCTGGAGATCCCGGAGCTGAAGGTCGTCAACGAGAAGACGGGCCGTACCGTCGTCCTCTCCGAGCCCCTGTGCTACGCCGAGCGGCTCACCCTCTTCGACATCGAGCTGGTGTTCGGCAAGGGCCGCTGGGAGGTCGAGTCGGTCTCCGCCTCGCTGCGCGACTCCAGCTCCGTCGCCGACGACCCGAGGATCACCAAGCTGCTCACCGACGAACACCAGAAGGTCGTGGCGTACGTCAACCAGGTCGTGGGACGGGCGACGCAGACCCTGACCACGGTCGACGCCCGCTACAAGGACGCCCCCATCATCGACCTGATCACCAAGGTCCAGGAGGACGTGGTCAAGGCGGCGCTCGCGGGCACCCCTTACGCCTCGCTGCCGGTGATCGCCCAGGCCTCGCCGTTCTCCAGGACCTCCGAGATCCCGGCCGGCGACGTCACCATCCGGGGCCTGTCCAGCCTGTACGTGTACGACAACACACTGGTGGCCAAGCTGATGACGGGTGCCCAGGTGCGCGCCTACCTGGAGTACTCGGCGGAGTACTACGTCCAGACGGCCGCCGACGCACCGGTGGACGTCGAGAAGCTGACCAACGCCGGTGGCCGCCCGGACTACAACTACGACTACGTCTCCGGCCTGTCGTACGACATCGACATCGCCCAGCCGGCCGGGTCGCGGATCAAGAACCTGACGTTCCAGGGGGCCGCGCTGGACGACGCGCGGCAGTTCGTGCTCGCGGTGAACAACTACCGCGCCAACGGCGGCGGCGCCTTCCCGTACGTCGCCGCCGCCAAGGAGCTGTGGTCGGAGTCCACGGAGATCCGCACCCGGATCGCGGAGTGGGTCACCGCGAAGGGTGTCCTGGACCCGAAGGACTTCGCGTCGGTGGACTGGAAGCTGGTGCGCAACGGCACGCCGGTGTTCTGAGCGACGTGAACGGCGCCGGTGCCCGCCCGCGCGGGTGCCGGCGCCGGGCGGTCGAGGCCTTCGCGGCGGGTCACCTGCCCTCGACCAGGGGGGTCAGCCGTCCGGCGGGTCTGCTCTGGGGGACCCGGCCCGCGGGGTCCCGGAGTCCGAAGCTGGTGAAGGCCGTGCGGGCGGGGAGCGGGTACGCCTCCTTGTCGGTGAGCGAGTTGAGGATGGTGGCGCTGCGCCAGGCGGCCAGGCCGAGGTCGGGTGCGCCGACGCCGTGCGTGTGCAGCTCGGCGTTCTGGACGTGGACCGAGCCGGTGACCGAGGGGTCCAGGACGAGGCGGAACTCCTCGTCGATCCGCGGGCGTCCGCCGCCGTCCCGGCGGATGTAGGGGTCGAGCCCCGCCAGGATGCGGTCGAGGGGACGCTCGCGGTAGCCGGTGGCGAGGACGACGGCGTCGGTGGTGAGACGGGACCGGCTGCCCTGCTGGAGGTGTTCCAGGTGGAGTTCCACCTGGGTGGTGGCGATCCGGCCGGCGGTGCGGACGCGGACACCGGGGGTGAGGACCGCGTCGGGCCAGCCGCCGTCCGGGGAGCGGCGGTACAGCTCGTCGTGGATGGCGGCGAGGGTGCCCGCGTCGATGCCCTTGTGCAGCTGCCACTGGGCGGCGACGAGCCGGTCCCGGACGGGCTCCGCCAGGGCGTGGAAGTAGCGGGTGTAGTCCGGCGTGAAGTGCTCCAGACCCAGCTTGGAGTACTCCATCGGCGCGAACGCCTCGGTGCGGCCGATCCAGTGCAGCCCTTCCCGGCCGGCCGGGCGATGGCGCAGCAGGTCGAGGAAGACCTCGGCGCCGGACTGACCGGAGCCGACGACGGTGACGTGCCCGGCGGCGAGCAGGGTGTCGCGGTGGTCGAGGTAGTCGGCGGCGTGGAGGACGGGCACACCCGGCGTCTCCACCAGGGGCCTGAGGGGGTCGGGCACGTAGGGGGCGGTGCCGATGCCGAGGACGATGTTGCGGGTGTGCGTACGGCCGAGGGCCTCGGCCTCGCCGTCGGCGTCGAGCTGGGTGTGGTCGACCTCGAACACGTCCCGTTCGGGGTTCCAGCGGACGGCGTCCACCTGGTGGCGGAAGTGCAGCCCGGGCAGCTGCCGCGCGACCCAGCGGCAGTAGGCGTCGTACTCGGTGCGCTGGATGTGGAAACGCTCGGCGAAGTAGAACGGGAAGAGCCGCTCGCGGCTCCTGAGGTAGTTGAGGAAGCTCCAGGGGCTGGTGGGGTCGGCGAGGGTCACCAGGTCGGCCAGGAACGGTACCTGGACGGTGGCGCCGTCGATGAGCAGCCCGGGGTGCCAGTCGAAGCCGGGACGCTGTTCGTAGAAGACCGCGTCGAGTTCGGCGAGCGGCTGGGCGAGCGCGGCCAGGGAGAGGTTGCAGGGACCGATGCCGATGCCGACCAGGTCGCGCGGGGAGGCGGGGTCGCGGCGTGGGGGGTGGGTCATCCGGGGGTGCTTCCTTCGGCGAGTGCGGCGAGTTCGACGAGCCTGAGCAGGCGGGCCAGGTCGTCCGGCCGGGTGTGGGGGTTGAGGAAGGTGGCCTTGAGCCAGAGGCGGCCGTCGAGCCGGGCCCGGCCGAGGACGGCCCGGCCCTCGTACAGCAGCCTGCGGCGCGCGGTGGCCACGGCGGTGTCGTCGGCCTCGGCCGGGCGGAACAGGACGGTGCTGATGTCGGGCCGGTCGTACAGCGCGAAACCGGGGTGCTCGCGGACCAGCGCGGCGAACTCGCGTGCCAGGGCGCAGACCTGGTCGACCAGGGCGCCGAGGCCCCCGCGGCCCAGTGCTCTCAGGGTGACGGCGATCTTCAGGATGTCGGGGCGGCGGGTGGTGCGCAGGGAGCGGCCGAGGAGGTCGGGGAAGCCGGCGTCGGTGTCGTCGTCGGCGTTGAGGTAGCCGGCGCGCTGCCGGAGGGGGGCCAGTTCGTGGGGGTGGGCGACGGCGAGGAGGCCGGCGGCGACCGGCTGCCAGCCGAGTTTGTGCAGGTCGAGGGTGACGGTGTGGGCCGCGTCGAGCCCGGCGAGCTTGCCGCGGTGCCGGTCGCTGAAGAGGAGGCCCCCGCCGTAGGCCGCGTCGATGTGCAGCCGGACGCCGTGGGTGGCGCACAGGGCGGCGATCTCGGGGAGCGGGTCGATCAGTCCGGCGTCGGTGGTGCCGGCGGTGGCCGCCACCAGCAGCGGGCCGGACAGCGCGGTGAGGGCTCCGTCGAGGGCGGCCGGGTCGAGGGTGCCGTCGGGTGCCGGGATGACGACCGGGTCGGGCAGGCCGAGCAGCCAGGCGGCGCGCGGCAGGGAGTGGTGGGCGCCCGCTCCGCAGACCAGCCGGACGCTGCCGCCGTGGGCCTCGCGGGCGAGCAGCAGGGCGAGCATGTTCGACTCGGAGCCGCCGGTGGTGACGAGGGCGTCGGCGAGGCCGGCCGTGCGGGCGAGGGTGCGGGTGACCGTGGCTTCCATGGCGGAGGCGGCCGGGGCCTGGTCCCAGGAGTCCAGGGAGGGGTTGAGGGCGCCGGCGGCGAGGTCGGCGGCGGTGGCCACGGCGAGCGGCGGGCAGTGCAGGTGGGCGGCGCACAACGGGTCGGCGGGGTCGGCGGCGCCCTCCGCGAGGGCCTGGACGAGGGTGCGCAGGGCGTCCGGGTCGCCGGTGTCCGGCAGGACGTCCCCGAGGGCGTCGGCGACGCGCGCGGCGACGGCGTCGGGTCCGCCGGCGGGCAGGGGGCCGCCTCGGCGGGCGGCGCCGGCCGCGAGCGCGTCCAGCACGGTGGTGAGCAGGGGCCGCAGGGCGTCGGTGCCGCCGGGCCCCGAGGCGAGCGGCGGCAGGTGCGGGGAGGGTCCTGCGCTCATGGGCTCTCCTGGCGGGCACGGGAACGTCCAGCGGGCTTCCGGCTTGTGGGTGGCTTCCAGCTTGTACCGGAAGGGTGCCCTGCGTCCCGGAAGCCCGGTGAACGGAACCCGAAAGTGTGTACTGCCGTCCCGGGAGAGCCTGAGGGGAGGGGGGCGGGCGCCCCCGCCGGTCACGCCCGGAAGTCCCCGGCGTGGTCGCGGGCCCACTCCTCGAAGGGGCGGGCGGGGGTGCCGGTGAGCTGCTCGACGGTGCCGGTGATCTCCGGGGGCACGCCGACGGTCTCGGCGAAGGTGCGCAGCAGGCGTTTGAGCATCTGCGGCGGCACGTGCGGGAAGAGTTCCGGGCCCGCGTCCGCCGGGTCCGCCTCCACGAAGGTCAGCTTCCTGCCGAGCGCCGCGCCGATGGCCTCGACCTGGCCGGCGTTGCTGGTCGCCGCCGGCCCGGTCAGCCGGTACGCGGCGCCCTCGTGCCCGTCGCCGAGCAGGACGCGCTCGGCGACGGCCGCGATGTCGTCCTCGTGGATGGGCGCGGAGAGCCCGTCCGCGAAGACGCCGCGGACGGTGTCGCCGGCGCGGATCTGCGGTGCCCACTGGAGCGCGTTGGTGGCGAAGGCGTTGGGGCGCAGGAACGTCCAGGCGAGCCCGCTGTCCTGGATCTGCCGCTCGGCGGTGGCGTGCATGACGTGGATGGGGTGGGTCTCGTCGGCGCCCTCCTGGATGACGCCGCTGGAGAGCAGGACGACGTGCCGCACCCCGTGCGCGCGGGCCGCCGCCAGCAGCGGGGCGGTGCCGGCCTGCGCGTACAGGAAGAGTTTCGTCGCCCCGGTGAACAGGGCGGCGGGCTCGTCCGGCCGGAACGCCACCACCTCCGCGGGTGCGGGCAGCCCGGCCCGCTCCGGGTCGCGGGTCAGCGCGCGGACGGGCTGCCCCGCGGCGAGGAGACGGTCGACGAGGGCACGGCCTACGTTGCCGGTCGCGCCGGTCACTACGATCACGATGCCGCCTTTCGGGGCCTGGGCTGGTCTCTGGAGGCCGAGCCTAGGGACGACGGCCGGTCCCCCGCATCGTCGCCAGGTACCAGCCGTGCCCTACGTCGTCGGACCTACGCCGCCCGTCCCGCGCCTCGGGCCTACGCCCGCACCCGCGCTCCCTGCGCCGCGGCCGGCGCGGCCTCCCGTGCCGATCGCCCCTCGCGCACCCGCAGGGCGCGGGACAGGTCGTCCAGGCGGTCGGCGAGGGTGCGGCGCAGGGCCGGGGTGAGGTCGGCGTCGCGCAGACAGGCCTCCCCGAGCCGCAGGTTCCCGGCGTCGACGGCGTGGGCCGGGAAGCACCAGCGGCCGGCGGCCACGCCGATGGCGGGGCCGCGGCGGGCGGCGACGGCGACCGCGTCCTCGTAGAACCGCGGCACGTACTCCCGGACCAGCTCGGCCTGTTCGGGCTGCCAGAAGCCCTGCGCGGTGGCCGTGAAGAGGTAGTTGGACAGCGAGTCGCCGGCGAACATCGCCTCCCAGGCGGCGCGCTTGGCCTCGGGGTCGGGCAGCGCGGCACGGCAGCGGGCGGCGCCCTCCTGGCCGGTGGCGCTCGGGTCGCGCTCCAGCTCGGCGGCGATGGCGGCCTCGTCGGTGGCGCCGAGCACGGCGAGCCGGGCGAGGACGCGCCAGCGCAGCTCGGGGTCGAGTTCCGGCCCGCCGGGCACCGTGCCGTCGGCGAGCCAGGCGGCGATGGTCTCGGGGCGGGCGGTCACGCCGATGAGGTGCCGTACGGCGATGAGCCGCAGGCCGGGGTGGTCGCCGTCCTCGGTGCGCCGCAGCAGGTCGCGGCAGAGGGACGTGAGGCCGGCCAGGGCGGCCGGGCGGTCCTCGGGCGCCAGGTACTGGTCGGCGATCTGGCCGGAGGCGAAGGCGAGGACGCCCTGGGCTACGGCCAGGTCGGTCTCGTGCGGGAGGTGGGCGCGGGCCGTCTCCAGATAGGCGGCGGCCGGCAGCTCGCCGTCCCGGACGGCGTCCCGCAGGGCGTTCCACACGACCGCGCGGGTGAGTGGTTCGGGCAGGCCGGACAGGTGGGTGCGGACCGTCTCGGCGGACGCGGCGTCGAAGCGGATCTTGGCGTAGGTGAGGTCGCCGTCGTTGAGGAGGACGAACGCGGGGCGCGGGCCGGCGGTGCGCAGGCTCAGGCCGTCGGCGGCGGGGAGGTCGGCTTCCACCCGCCGGCGCAGGGTCAGCCGGCGTTCGTCGTGCAGGTCGCGGTCGTAGACACCGAGGGTGACGCGGTGCGGGCGGGCGGCGCCGTCCCCGGCGGGGCCGGACCCGGAGGCGGCGCCGGCGCCGCCCAGATGCCGGACGTCGAGGTGCCAGGTGCCGTTGTCCGCCGTGACGTCGGGCACGAGGGTGTCGACGCCGACGGTGCGCAGCCAGCTGTCGGCCCAGGCGTGGACGTCGCGGTCGGTGGCCGAGGCGAGGGAGTCGACGAAGTCGGCGAGGGTGGCGTTGCCGAACTTGTGCCGCGCGAAGTGGGTGTTGATCCCGGCCAGGAAGTCCTTCTCGCCGAGCCAGGCGGCCAGCTGGCGCAGCGCGGAGGCGCCCTTGGCGTAGGAGATGCCGTCGAAGTTGAGCAGCGCGGAGGCCGTGTCGTCGACGTTCTCGGGGGCGACCGGGTGGGTGGTGGGCCGCTGGTCGGCGTCGTAGCCCCAGGACTTGCGGGTGACGGCGAACTCGGTCCAGGGGTCGGTGAACCGGGTGGCCTCGGCGGTGGTCCGGTAGCCCATGTACTCGGCGAAGGACTCGTTCAGCCAGATGTCGTCCCACCACTTGAGGGTGACGAGGTCGCCGAACCACATGTGGGCCATCTCGTGCGCGATGACCATGGCGCGGGTCTGCCGCTCGGTGTCGGTGACGGCGGAGCGGTAGACGAAGTCGTCGCGGAAGGTGACCAGGCCCGGGTTCTCCATGGCGCCGGCGTTGAACTCGGGGACGAACGCCTGGTCGTAGGAGTCGAAGGGGTACGGCTCCTCGAACTTCTCGTGGTAGCGGTCGAAGCACGCGCGCGTGATGTCGAAGATCTCGTCGGCGTCGGCGTCCAGGTGGGGTGCGAGCGAGCGGCGGCAGTGGATGCCGAAGGGCAGTCCGCGGTGCTCGGTGCGCAGCGAGTGCCAGGGGCCGGCGGCGACGGCGGCGAGGTAGGTGGAGATCAGCGGGGTGGGCGCGGCCTGCCAGACGCCGTCGCCGCGCTGCTCGGTGACGCCGTTGGCGAGGACGCTCCAGCCCTCCGGCGCCCTGACGGAGATCTCGAAGACCGCCTTCAGGTCGGGCTGGTCGAAGGCGGCGAAGACCCGCTGGATGTCGTCCATGAACAGCTGCGTGTAGACGTACGTCTCGCCGTCGCTCGGATCGGTGAAGCGGTGCATGCCCTCGCCGGTGCGGGAGTAGTGCATGACCGCGTCGACGCGCAGCTCGTGCTCGCCGGCGGTGAGGTCGCGCAGCGGCAGCCGTCCCTCGTGCAGCGACTCGGGGTCGAGCGGCCGTCCGTCCAGGGTGACGCCGCGCAGCTCGGCGGACTTCAGCTCGACGAACGTCTCCCCGTCGGACCGGGCGGTGAACCGGATCGCGGTACGGGAGCCGAAGGTCTCGTCCCCCGTGGTGAGATCCAGTTCGACCGTGTAGCGGTGGACGTCGAGGAACTGTGCTCGGAGCTGCGCTTCGTCGCGCGTGAGTACGGACATGCAGGCCATGCTGCCTGATGGGGCCGGCAGCGCACAGGGGCGGATCGGTACACGGCTTATGTCCGTTGTGTGCCCCCGGCCGGCCCGTCGCCCGGCCGGGCCGCCGGTCAGACGGTGTCCGCGGCGTCCCCGTTGTGGGTGTCCTCGGCGATCCGCTCGTGGTGCCGGATCACCTCGGCGATGATGAAGTTCAGGAACTTCTCGGCGAACGCGGGGTCGAGCTTGGCGTTCTCGGCGAGGCGGCGCAGCCGTTCGATCTGCCGGGACTCGCGGGCCGGGTCGGCGGGCGGCAGCTGGTGCACCGCCTTGAGCCTGCCGACCTGCTGTGTGGCCTTGAAACGCTCGGCGAGCATGTGGACGACGGCCGCGTCGATGTTGTCGATGCTGTCGCGCAGCCGCTCCAGTTCGTGGCGGACCTCGGGGTCCACGGCATCCGTGCCGGTATTGCTGGTCGTCATGGACGCCCACCCTATGTGCTTGACCGGCCGGACCCCACGAGGTGTCCGGGGACTGGATCGCCGGCGGTCCCCGGGGCACGGGACCCGCCTACAGTGGAGGGGAGTTCCGGCGTCTGAAGGGGGTACGGACGTGGCGAACGGCGGACCGGTCGAGCACGGCTACCCGCATCTGGAGACGGTCCGGGCCGCGGTCACCGCGCTGTACCGGCGGCTGTCCCACGGCACCGTGCAGACGTTCTCGGCCAGCGTGGCCCCCGCCGACGTGGCCTTCTGCGACACCGACGACCTGCACCTGGGCGCGCAGCGCGTGGCCCGCGAGATCGTGCGGCACTTCCGGCTGCCGGACGCGCGGCTGATCGTCGGCTTCCGGGAGATGACCCACGCGGCCGATGTCGAACTGGCGTCGGGCCCGGAGTACTTCGTCGAGCTGAACGACCGGTTCCGTGCCCATCGCCGGGACATCGGCGCGGCGCTCGCCCACGAGGTGGCCCACGTCTACCTGCACCGTCTGGACCTCGCGTTCCCCACCACGGCCGAGAACGAGATCCTGACGGACACCGTCACGACCTACCTGGGCGCGGGCTGGCTGCTGCTGGACGCCTACCGGGAGGACGGCGTCTCCTCCCAGAAGCTGGGCTATCTCACTCCGGAGGAGTTCGGTTACGTCCTGGCCAAGCGGGCCCTGCTCTTCCACGAGGACCCGTGCGTGTGGTTCACCAGCCCGCAAGCTCATACCGCCTACGTCAAGGGGCTGGCCCGGGCCCGCCGCGACGAGCAGCAGCCGCCGCTGACCGCGGCCGGCTGGGCGGGCCGCCGCCGCTACGCGCACGACCGCCGGCACGCCCCGGACGTGCCCCCGGCGGCCCCGTACGCCTTCGCTCCCGACGGCCTCGGCCGCCTCCAGGTGACCTTTCCCTGCCCGACCTGCCACCAGCGGATCAGGGTGCCGGTACGGGGACGGGTACGGGCGCGGTGCGGGTTGTGCCGGACGGTGCTGGAGTGCGACACGTAGGTACGACGGCACGGCCGGGCCGGCTTCCGGACGTGCGACGGCGCCTGCCCAGTCGTCCGGTCGGGGACAGGCGGGCAGGCGCCGTCAGTGTTCCGTACGCCTTTGTACGGGACGTCTTGGTGACCGCCGTCAGACCGCCAGGGCGCGGTCCGTCGGGCGGATCGGGGCCGGCAGGTCGCTGGCCCCGGTCAGGTAGCGGTCGACGCCGCGGGCGGCCGAGCGGCCCTCCGCGATCGCCCACACGATCAGGGACTGGCCGCGGCCGGCGTCACCGGCGACGAACACACCCGGCACGTTGGTCTGGAATTCGGCGTCGCGGCCGATGTTACCGCGTGCGTCCAGCTCCAGGCCGAACTGGTCGACCAGGCCGTTCTCCCGGTCGGTGCCGGTGAAGCCCATGGCGAGGGTGACCAGCTGGGCGGGGATCTTGCGCTGGGTGCCCGGCTTCTGGGTCAGCCGGCCGTCGACGAACTCGACCTCGGCGAGGTGCAGCCACTGCACGTTGCCGTCCTCGTCGCCCTCGAAGTGGGTGGTGGAGGCGGAGTAGATCCGCTCGCCGCCCTCCTCGTGCGCCGAGGTGACCTTGTAGAGGAGCGGGAAGGTCGGCCAGGGCTGGTCCGCCGGGTGCCGCTCGTCGTTCGGGCGGGGCATGATCTCCAGCTGGGTGACGGAGGCCGCGCCCTGGCGGTGGGCGGTGCCCACGCAGTCGGCGCCGGTGTCGCCGCCGCCGATGACGACGACGTGCTTGCCCTCGGCCGAGATCGGGGTGGTGACGTAGTCACCCTCCTGGACCTTGTTGGCCAGGGGCAGGTACTCCATCGCCTGGTAGATGCCCTTCAGCTCGCGGCCCGGCGCGGGCAGGTCGCGCGCGGTCGTGGCACCGGCGGCGATCACGATCGCGTCGTACCGCTTCTTCAGGTCGCGGGCGGTGATGTCGCGGCCGATCTCGACACCGGTGCGGAAGCGGGTGCCCTCCGCGCGCATCTGCTCGATACGGCGGTTGATGTGCCGCTTCTCCATCTTGAACTCGGGGATGCCGTAGCGCAGGAGGCCTCCGACGCGGTCCGCGCGCTCGTAGACGGCGACCGTGTGGCCGGCCCGGGTCAGCTGCTGGGCGGCGGCGAGGCCCGCCGGGCCGGAGCCGATGACCGCGACCGTCTTGCCGGACAGGCGCTCGGGGATCTGCGGGGCGACGTCCCCGGTCTCCCACGCCTTGTCGATGATCGAGACCTCGACGTTCTTGATGGTGACCGGCGGCTGGTTGATGCCGAGCACGCACGCCGACTCGCAGGGGGCCGGGCAGAGGCGGCCGGTGAACTCCGGGAAGTTGTTGGTCGCGTGCAGGCGCTCCTGGGCGGCGGCCCAGTCCTCGCGGTAGGCGTAGTCGTTCCACTCGGGGATCAGGTTCCCCAGCGGACAGCCGTTGTGGCAGAACGGGATGCCGCAGTCCATGCACCGGCTGGCCTGCTTGCTGATGATCGGCAGTAGGGAACCGGGGACGTAGACCTCGTTCCAGTCCTTGACGCGCTCACCGACGGGACGGGTCTTGGCGACCTCGCGGCCGTGGTTCAGGAAGCCCTTAGGGTCAGCCATTGATCGCCGCCTCCATCATCTTCTCGGTGATCTCGGTCTCGGGGAGACCGGCTCGCTCGGCGGCGTCCTTGGCGGCGAGCACTGCCTTGTACGTGCTGGGGATGATCCTGCTGAACCGCTCCACGGCCGTGTCCCAGTCGGCGAGCAGCTTCGCGGCGACCGTCGAGGCGGTCTCCTCGGCGTGGCGGCGCACCACGTCGTGCAGCCACTGCTTGTCCGTGTCGTCCAGCGGCTCGACGGCACCGGCGTTGCCGGCGTTGACGTTGTCGCGGTCGAGGTCGATGACGTACGCGATGCCGCCGGACATGCCCGCCGCGAAGTTGCGGCCGGTCGGACCGAGGACGACCGCGTGACCGCCGGTCATGTACTCGCAGCCGTGGTCGCCCACGCCCTCGGAGACGACCGTCGCGCCGGAGTTGCGGACGCAGAACCGCTCACCGGTACGGCCGCGCAGGAACAGCTCGCCTCCGGTGGCGCCGTAGGCGATCGTGTTGCCCGCGATGGTCGAGTACTCGGCGAGGTGGTCGGCAGCGCGGTCCGGGCGGACGACGATCCGGCCGCCGGACAGGCCCTTGCCGACGTAGTCGTTGGCGTCGCCCTCCAGGCGCAGCGTGACGCCGCGCGGCAGGAACGCGCCGAAGGACTGGCCGGCGGAGCCGGTGAAGGTGATGTCGATGGTGTTGTCGGGCAGGCCCGCACCGCCGAACTTCTTCGTCACCTCGTGGCCGAGCATGGTGCCGACCGTGCGGTTGATGTTGCGGATGGCGACCTGGGCGCGCACCGGCTGCGCCTCGGTGGCGTCACCGGCCGCGAGGGCGTCGGCGGCGAGCTTGATCAGCTCGTTGTCCAGGGCCTTCTCCAGGCCGTGGTCCTGGGCGATCAGCCGGTGGCGGACGGCGCCTGCGGGCAGGTCGGGCACGTGGAACAGCGGCTCCAGGTTCAGGCCCTGCGCCTTCCAGTGGTCGACCGCGCGCTCGACGTCCAGCACCTCGGCGTGGCCGACGGCCTCCTCGATGGAGCGGAAGCCCAGCTCGGCCAGCAGCTCGCGGACCTCCTCGGCGATGAACCGGAAGAAGTTGACCACGTGTTCGGCCTTGCCGGCGAAGCGCTCGCGCAGCGCCGGGTTCTGGGTGGCGATGCCGACCGGGCAGGTGTCCAGGTGGCAGACGCGCATCATCACACAGCCGGAGACGACGAGCGGCGCGGTCGCGAAACCGAACTCCTCGGCGCCGAGCAGCGCGGCGATGACCACGTCACGGCCGGTCTTCAGCTGGCCGTCCGTCTGGACCACGATCCGGTCGCGCAGGCCGTTGAGCAGCAGGGTCTGCTGGGTCTCGGCGAGGCCGAGCTCCCAGGGGCCGCCCGCGTGCTTCAGCGACGTCAGCGGGGACGCGCCGGTACCGCCGTCGTGACCGGAGATCAGGACCACGTCCGCGTGCGCCTTGGACACACCCGCCGCGACCGTGCCGACGCCGACCTCGGAGACCAGCTTCACGTGGATCCGCGCCTGCGGGTTCGCGTTCTTCAGGTCGTGGATCAGCTGGGCGAGGTCCTCGATGGAGTAGATGTCGTGGTGCGGCGGCGGGGAGATCAGGCCGACGCCCGGCGTCGAGTGACGTGTCTTCGCGACCCACGGGTACACCTTGTGACCGGGCAGCTGACCGCCCTCACCGGGCTTGGCGCCCTGGGCCATCTTGATCTGGATGTCGTCCGCGTTGACCAGGTACTCGCTGGTGACGCCGAACCGGCCGGAGGCGACCTGCTTGATGGCGGACCGGCGGGCCGGGTCGTACAGGCGCTCGGCGTCCTCGCCGCCCTCACCGGTGTTGGACTTGCCGCCCAGCTGGTTCATGGCGATGGCGAGGGTCTCGTGCGCCTCCTTGGAGATGGAGCCGTACGACATCGCGCCCGTCGAGAACCGCTTGACGATCTCGGAGACCGGCTCGACCTCCTCGACGGGGATCGGGCCCCGGTCCGACTTGAAGCCGAACAGGCCGCGCAGCGTCATCAGGCGCTCGGACTGCTCGTTCACGCGGTCGGTGTACTTCTTGAAGATGTCGAAGCTTCCGGTGCGCGTGGAGTGCTGGAGGCGGAAGACCGTCTCCGGGTCGAACAGGTGCGGCTCGCCCTCGCGGCGCCACTGGTACTCGCCGCCGATGTCCAGCGCGCGGTGCGCGGGAGCGATGCCGGAGGCCGGGTAGGCCTTGGCGTGGCGGGCGGCGACCTCCCGGGCGATGACGTCGATGCCGACGCCGCCGATCTTGGTGGCGGTGCCGTTGAAGTACGTCCGCACGAAGGTCTCGTCCAGGCCGACGGCCTCGAAGACCTGGGCGCCGCGGTAGGAGGCGACGGTGGAGATGCCCATCTTGGACATGACCTTCAGGACGCCCTTGCCCAGGGCGTAGATCAGGTTCTTGATGGCCTGCTCGGGCTCGAGGCCGTTGAGGAAGGTGCCGGCGCGCAGCAGGTCCTCGACGGACTCCATCGCCAGGTACGGGTTCACGGCGGCGGCGCCGTAGCCGATGAGCAGGGCGATGTGGTGGACCTCGCGGACGTCACCGGCCTCGACCAGCAGACCCACCTGGGTGCGCTGCTTGGTGCGGATGAGGTGGTGGTGGACGGCCGAGGTGAGCAGCAGCGACGGGATCGGCGCGTGCTCGGCGTCGGAGTGCCGGTCCGACAGGACGATGAGGCGGGCGCCGTTGCCGATGGCCGCGTCGGCCTCGGCGCAGATCTCCTCTATGCGCGCGGCGAGCGTCTCGCCCCCGCCGGAGACCCGGTACAGGCCGGAGAGGGTCGCGGCCTTGAAGCCCGGCATGTCGCCGTCGGCGTTGATGTGGATGAGCTTGGCCAGCTCGTCGTTGTCGATCACCGGGAAGGGCAGGGTGACCGTGCGGCACGAGGCGGCCGTCGGCTCCAGCAGGTTGCCCTCGGGGCCCAGCGACGAGCGCAGGGAGGTGACCAGCTCCTCGCGGATCGCGTCCAGCGGCGGGTTGGTGACCTGGGCGAAGAGCTGGGTGAAGTAGTCGAAGAGCAGTCGCGGGCGCTCGGACAGGGCCGCGATGGGCGAGTCCGTGCCCATGGAGCCGATCGGCTCGGTGCCGGTGCGGGCCATCGGCGCGAGGATGATGCGCAGCTCCTCCTCGGTGTACCCGAAGGTCTGCTGGCGGCGGGTGACCGAGGCGTGGGTGTGGATGATGTGCTCGCGCTCGGGCAGGTCGCCCAGCTCGATCTCGCCGGCCTCCAGCCACTCGGAGTACGGCTTCTCGGTGGCGAGGGCCGCCTTGATCTCGTCATCCTCGATGATGCGGTGCTCGGCGGTGTCCACGAGGAACATGCGGCCGGGCTGGAGGCGGCCCTTGCGGACGACCTTGGCCGGGTCGATGTCGAGGACGCCGACCTCGGAGCCGAGGACGACGAGGCCGTCGTCGGTGACCCAGTAGCGGCCGGGGCGCAGGCCGTTGCGGTCCAGGACGGCGCCGACCTGGGTGCCGTCGGTGAAGGTGACGCAGGCCGGGCCGTCCCAGGGCTCCATCATCGTGGAGTGGAACTGGTAGAAGGCACGGCGGGCCGGGTCCATGGAGGCGTGGTTCTCCCATGCCTCCGGGATCATCATCAGCACGGAGTGCGGCAGCGAGCGGCCGCCCAGGTGCAGGAGCTCCAGGACCTCGTCGAAGGAGGCGGAGTCGGAGGCGTCCGGCGTACACACCGGGAAGATCCGCTCGATGGCCTTCTCGTCCGAGCCGAACAGGCCGGAGACGAGCTGCGACTCGCGGGCCTGCATCCAGTTGCGGTTGCCCTTGACGGTGTTGATCTCACCGTTGTGGGCGACGAAGCGGTACGGGTGCGCCAGCGGCCACGACGGGAAGGTGTTCGTGGAGAACCTGGAGTGCACGAGCGCGATCGCGGAGGCGAAGCGGCGGTCGGACAGGTCCGGGAAGAAGGGCTCCAGCTGGCCGGTGGTCAGCATGCCCTTGTAGACGATCGTCCGGGCGGACAGGGACGGGAAGTACACCCCGGCCTCGCGCTCGGCGCGCTTGCGCAGCACGAACGCCCTGCGGTCCAGCGCGATGCCCTCGCCGGCATGGTCGGTCACGAAGATCTGGCGGAAGGCCGGCATGGTGGAGCGGGCGGTGGCGCCGAGCAGCTCCGGGGCGACCGGAACCTCGCGCCAGCCGAGGACGGTCAGGCCTTCCTCGGCGGCGATCGTCTCGATCCGCGAGACGGCGGCCTCGGCCCCGTCCTCCGGCAGGAAGGCGATGCCTACCGCGTAGGAGCCGGCCGCGGGAAGCTCGAAACCGGCCACCTCGCGGAGGAAGGCGTCGGGAACCTGGGAGAGGATGCCCGCCCCGTCGCCCGAGTCGGGCTCGGAGCCGGTGGCACCGCGGTGCTCCAGGTTGCGCAGGACGGTGAGCGCCTGCTCGACCAGCGTGTGGGACGCCTCGCCGGTAAGAGTGGCGACGAAACCGACACCACAGGCGTCGTGTTCGTTGCGGGGGTCGTACATACCCTGCGCAGCAGGGCGAGCATCCATGAACGACCAGTTCTGGCCGTTCTCGGAATGCTGGGACGGCTGGCGCGGCGTACGCATCGGCTCTCCCGTCGTCGTCATATGGCATGTGGCAGGTGCCGAGGGACGACGTTGGCCCTCTGCGTCAGATCAAAATTTCGTGCAGGTTACATGATGGAGCGATTCTCGGGAACCGGATACTTCGTTCCAACATGCGGACGCCGCGGTCGCGGCAGAGGTGCCGCGCGAACGCGGCGCGTGCCGTGGATGGCGGCGACTGCCGTGTGGTGACGGCGGGGGTGCCGCACGGTGGCGGCGGGTGCCGCGCTGTGGCGGCGAAAGGTGCAGGGGGCCGTTCGGACAGGATCGGTCGGATCCGCGTCCGTCGGGCCGGAGGGGCCGGGGGGAGCGTCATCGCCCACCCCGCAGGGGTGCGGCAGGCGTCATTGCCCACAGCGCTTACGGCTCATGCCCGGTGGTCATGCGCGCGAAACCAGCGAGTAACGGCTACTTATGCGGCCCATCGCATAGGTAGCGGTCGCGCTATCCTACGGCCGTTCCGAACAGAGTGCCCAGGGCGTACGTCACACCGGCCGCCGCACCGCCGAGCGCCAGCTGCCGCAGACCGCTGAACCACCAGCTGCGCGCGGTCACCCTGGCCACGACGGCGCCGCACCCGAAGAGCCCGGCGAGGGCGAGCAGCACGGCGGGCCAGAGCACGGTCGCGCCGAGCAGATAGGGCAGCAGCGGGAGCAGGGCGCCGAGCGCGAACGAACCGAAGGAGGAGACGGCCGCGACCAGCGGCGAGGGCAGATCGCCGGGATCTATGCCCAGCTCCTCGCGGGCGTGGATCTCCAGGGCCTGCTCGGGGTCCTGCGAGAGCTGCCGGGCGACCTGGCGGGCCAGCTCGGGCTCGACCCCGCGGGCCACGTACAGCGCCGCCAGCTCGTCCTCCTCGTCCTGCGGGTGCCTGCGCAGCTCACGGCGTTCGACGTCGAGTTCCGCCTCGACGAGTTCACGCTGGGAGGCGACCGAGGTGTACTCGCCGGCCGCCATGGAGAAGGCGCCGGCGGCGAGCCCCGCGAGCCCGGTGATGACGATGGTGTGCTGGCCCACGGACCCGCCGGCCACGCCCGTCATCAGGGCGAGATTGGAGACCAGGCCGTCCATCGCGCCGAAGACGGCGGGGCGCAGCCAGCCGCCGTTGACGTCGCGGTGGGTGTGGTTGTCACGGTGCGCCTCGTGGAGCGCGGCCTCGGTTTCGATGATGGCCATGCGGGTCCCCCAGGGTAGCTGAGGCAAAGCTCAGTTTGGACGAGATCTATTCTTCGACAACTCTGAATCTACCTCGCCCATTCCGCCCTCGCCACCAAGGAAAGGCTCGGCTAACCTGCGGTTTTCCCTCGTGTCCACCCGCGCCGCCCGGCCCGCTCCGGAGGATGATTTCGGGCATGACGCCTGAAACTCTGGAATATCTCGATGAGCGCACCCGGAGGTGATCCGCCCATGACCCACATCGCGGTCCTCGGCAGCACGAACATGGACCTCGTCACCTACGTCGCCAAGGCCCCGCAGCGCGGGGAGACCGTGACCGGGCGCGAGTTCCGTACGATCCCCGGCGGCAAGGGCGCCAACCAGGCGATCGCCGCCGCCCGCGCCGGCGCCACCGTCTCGATGATCGGCGCGGTCGGCAACGACGCCTTCGGACTGCGGCTGCGCGACACCCTCGAACACTCCGGGGTGGACACCGACTCCCTGCGCACGGTCGAGGGCCCCTCCGGCACCGCGCACATCGTGGTGGACGACGAGGGCGGCAACTCCATCGTCGTCATCCCCGGCGCCAACGGCACCGTCGACCACCTCTCCCCCGGTGACGAGGGGGTGATCGCCTCCGCCGACGCCCTGCTGCTGCAACTGGAGATCCCGCCGGCGGCGGTCGTCGCGGGCGCGCAGGCGGCGCACCGGCACGGGGTCCGTACGGTGCTCACCCCGTCCCCCGTCCGTCCGCTGCCGCCCGAACTCCTCGCCGCCACCGATCTGCTGGTGCCGAACGAGTACGAGGCGATCACCCTCACCGGATGCACCGACCCGCGCGAGGCGGCGGCCGCCCTGCTGGACCTGGTGCCCCAGGTCGTCGTCACCCTGGGGGCGACGGGCTGCCTGTACCGGGCCCGGGGCGCCGAGCCGCTGGTGGTGCCCGCGCCCCGGGTGAGCGCCGTCGACTCCACCGGCGCGGGCGACACCTTCGCCGGCGCGCTCGCCGTGGCCCTCGCCGAGGAGAGACCGGTGCGCGAGGCCCTGTCCTGGGCGGCTGCCGCGGCGGCGATCTCCGTGCAGCGGGCGGGGGCGTCGGCGTCGATGCCGTACCGGCCGGAGATCCAGGCGCGGTACAGCACGTGAGGACGGCGGCACCGGCCGCCCGCGCACGCGCCGAGGGCGCCCGGAGAGTCCCGGACGCCCTCGTTGCCGTACGACCGGCGGTCAGCTCTTCTCGGCCGACTCCGCCTCGTCCTTGCGCGTCTGCCCGGAGCCCACGGCCTTCTCCCCGACCCCGGCAACGGCCTCCGTACCGCCCTCGGACTCCGTGCCGCCGCCGGCTTCCTCGCCGCCCTCGGACGCTGTGCCGGCACCGGCCGGCGTGCCGGGGGCACCCGGCTCCACGACGGCCTCCCGGCCCGGGCGCTTCTTCGACGACACGACGATGTACACCACCGCGAGCAGGAAGACGACCATCGCCGTCCAGTCGTTGAGGCGCAGGCCCAGGATGTGGTGGGCGTCGTCCACCCGCATGTACTCGATCCAGCCGCGGCCCACGCAGTACGCGGCGACGTACAGCGCGAACGCCCGGCCGTGGCCCAGCTTGAAGCGGCGGTCGGCCCAGATGACGAGGAAGGCGACGCCGACGCACCACAGGGACTCGTAGAGGAAGGTCGGGTGGTAGTAGCCCGGCACCCGGCCGCCCTCGGCGGAGGTGATGCGCAGCGCCCAGGGAACATGCGTCTCGCGGCCGTACAGCTCCTGGTTGAACCAGTTGCCCCAGCGGCCGATGGCCTGCGCGATCGCGATGCCGGGTGCGACGGCGTCGGCGTACGCCGGCATCGGGACGCCCCGGCGGCGTGCGCCGATCCACGCGCCGAGCGCGCCGAGGGCGATCGCGCCCCAGATGCCCAGGCCGCCCTCCCACACCTTGAAGGCGTCCACCCAGTCACGGCCCTTGCTGAAGTACAGCTCGTAGTCCGTGATCACGTGGTAGAGCCGGCCGCCGACCAGGCCGAACGGGACGGCCCAGACGGCGATGTCGGCGACCGTGCCGGACTGCCCGCCCCGGGCGATCCAGCGCTTGTTGCCGAGCCAGACGGCGACGAAGACGCCGATGATGATGCAGAAGGCGTAGCCGCGCAGCGGGATGGGGCCGAGGTACAGCACCCCGTGCGACGGGCTGGGAATGTAGGCAAGTTCCATGGCAGGTCCGACGCTACCGTGCCGGACCGGGGCGACGGCAGGCAGCCCGGCTACGGGTCCATAACGGGGACGTGCGGGACGCGCTCACCCCTGGCCGGCCGTTTCCACGAGCTGCTTGAGCCTGGCCGGGGTCATCGTCCGGTCCTCGATGATGTTCCTGCCGCCGAGCAGGACGGTCGGCGTGCCGGTGTAGCCGGCGGCGCCCATGGCCTGGTGGGACTTGTTCACCCAGGTGGAGTGGGTGCCGTTCTTGACGCAGGCGCGGAAGGCGGGGGTGTCCAGGCCCCGCACCTTGCCGGCCAGCTTGATCAGCGTGCCGTTGTCCGCGAAGGTGTCGGTGCTCTCCTCGGGCTGGTTGTCGTACAGCACGTCGTGGTACTCGCGAAACTTTCCGGCGTCCTGGGCGCAGGCCGCGGCGTTGGCGGCCCGCAGGGAGCCGGCGCCGCCGAGGTTGCCGTCGATGAGCCGGACGAGGTGGTAGTCGATTCTCACTCTGCCGGCGTCGGTCAGCTGGTGGAGGGTCGGCCGGTACACCGTCTCGAAGGACCGGCAGGCCGGGCAGCGGAAGTCCTCCCAGACGGTGAGTCTCGGCCTGGCGCCGTCCTTGCCGACCGGGATCGCGAGGCTGTCCTTGCCCTGCGCGCCCGAGGGCGCCACGACCGGGCCCGCGCTGCTGCCCTTGTCCTTGCCGGCATGGGCGGCGATCACCCCGATCACCGCCGCGAGGCCGAGGACGCAGACCACGCTCGCGCCCACGATCAGCGTGCGCCGCCGCTTGTCCCCGGCCTTCTGCTTCTCGCGCTCGACCGCCAGCCGCTCCCGGGCGGTGCGCTTTCCGTCACGGTTCTTCTCGCTCACACCCCCAGAACGAACCGGGGAGGCGCAGCGCGCCTCCCCGGCCCGAGGTCCACCCCTTCGAGTGACCGCAGCCCTCGCAAAGGACCTCACATGCGGTTACGCCTGTCCGCGGACGCCCTTCGCCAGGTCGCCGGCCAGCTCGCGGACCGCCGCGAGACCGGCGGCGTGGTCCGGGGCGTCCAGCATCCGCTTCACGAACGCGGAGCCGACGATGACCCCGTCGGCGAAGCCGGCGACCTCGGCGGCCTGGGCCGCGTCGGAGACTCCGAGCCCCACGCAGACGGGCAGGCCGGTGCCGGTGGCGCGGGTGCGCTCGACCAGCTCGTGGGCCTGCGCGCCGACGGACGCGCGGGTGCCGGTGACCCCCATGAGGGAGGCGGCGTAGACGAAACCGCTGCCCGCCGCGGTGATCCGGGCGAGCCGCTCGTCCCTGCTGCTCGGCGCCACGACGAAGACCGTGGCCAGGCCGTGCTTCTCGGCGTGCTCGCGCCACAGCGCGGACTCCTGCACGGGCAGGTCGGGCAGGATGCACCCCGCGCCGCCCGCCTCGGCCAGCTCGGCGGTGAAGCGCTCGACGCCGTACCGGTCGATCGGGTTCCAGTACGTCATGACCAGCACGGGCTTGCCGGTGGCCGCGTGGGCCTCCCCGACCGTGCGCATGACGTCCGCGATCCTCACCCCGCCGCGCAGGGCGATGTCGTCGGCGGTCTGGATGACCGGGCCGTCCAGGACCGGATCGCTGTGCGGCAGGCCGACCTCGACGATGTCGGCACCGCCGTCGAGGACGGCCTTGACCGCCTCGATGCCGCCGTCCACGGTCGGGAAGCCGGCCGGGAGGTAGGCGATGAGCGCGGCGCGGCCCTCGGCCTTCGCGGCGGCGAGGGTGTCCGACAGCAGCTGGATGGTGCCGCTCACTTGGCGTCCCCCTCGATCTCGGCGGTGTCGGCCTCGTCGGCGGCCACCTCGGCGTCGGTGTCGTACAGCCCGAAGTAGCGGGCGGCGGTGTCCATGTCCTTGTCGCCGCGGCCGGAGAGGTTGACGACGATCAGGCCGTCGGGACCCAGCTCCCTGCCGACCTCCAGGGCGCCGGCGAGGGCGTGGGCGCTCTCGATGGCCGGGATGATGCCCTCGGTCCGCGACAGCAGGCGCAGGGCCTGCATGGCGGCGTCGTCGGTGACCGCGCGGTACTCGCCGCGGCCGGAGTTCTTGAGATAGGCGTGCTCGGGGCCGACGCCCGGGTAGTCCAGGCCGGCCGAGATCGAGTACGGCTCGGTGATCTGTCCCTCCTCGTCCTGGAGGACGTAGGAGCGGGAGCCGTGCAGGATGCCGGGCTCGCCGGCGGTGAGCGTGGCCGCGTGCTCGCCGCTCTCGATGCCGTGGCCCGCGGGCTCGCAGCCGATCAGGCGGACGCCCGCGTCGGGGATGAAGGCGTGGAAGAGGCCGATCGCGTTCGAGCCGCCACCGACGCAGGCGACGGCCGCGTCCGGGAGGCGCCCGGCACGCTCCAGCAGCTGGCGGCGGGCCTCCACACCGATCACCCGGTGGAAGTCGCGCACCATGGCCGGGAAGGGGTGGGGGCCGGCGACGGTGCCGAACAGGTAGTGGGTGTGGTCGACGTTGGCCACCCAGTCCCGGAACGCCTCGTTGATGGCGTCCTTGAGGGTGCGGCTGCCGGACTTCACGGCGACGACCTCGGCGCCGAGCATGCGCATCCGGGCCACATTGAGGGCTTGGCGCTCGGTGTCGATCTCGCCCATGTAGATCGTGCAGTCGAGGCCGAAGAGGGCGCAGGCGGTGGCGGTCGCGACACCGTGCTGGCCGGCGCCGGTCTCGGCGATGACCCGGGTCTTGCCCATGCGCCGGGTCAGCAGGGCCTGGCCGAGCACGTTGTTGATCTTGTGGGAGCCGGTGTGGTTGAGGTCCTCGCGTTTGAGGAACACCCGGGCTCCGCCGGCGTGCCCGGCGAACCGGGGGACCTCGGTGAGGGCGCTGGGGCGGCCGGTGTAGTGCGCGAGCAGGTCGTCGAGTTCGCGGGCGAACTCGGGGTCCGCCTTCGCCTTGTCGTACTCGACGGCGACCTCGTCCACGGCGGCGACGAGGGCCTCCGGGATGAACGTACCGCCGAACGCGCCGAAGTAGCCTTGCGCGCTGGGGACCTGCCCCTCGGGGTCAGGGATGAAGAACTGGCTGGGCATGCGGATACCTCACGGTGAGTGTGATGAGAAGACACTGATCGCCGTGGGGTGCGGGGCTCGTCGGTCGGCCTCAGCTGGTCTGTGGCGTGTCGCGCAGTTCCCCGCGCCCCTGAGGGGCGCGGTGCCATCGACGCCCGTTCACCTGCCCGGGTTCGTCGCCGATGACGTACCGCACGCGGCGGCCGTGGACGCGCCGGGCCGGGGCACGACAGCCCCGCGGGCGGCAGCCGCGCGCCAGGCGGGCGTACCGGTCCACGGTCGTCACGGTGGGAGTCATCGAGACCAAGCCTAGCGGGAGGTCAGCCGCGCCCGTGCCGCAGTGCCGGATGCTCGCCCGCCGCCACCAGGTCGGCCACCGCCGCCTTCGGGTCGCGGCCGGTCACCAGGGACTCACCGACCAGGACCGCGTCGGCGCCGGCGTTGGCGTAGGCGATCAGGTCGTGCGGCCCGCGCACGCCGGACTCGGCCACCTTGACCACGCTGTCCGGGATCTCCGGGGCGATCCGCTCGAAGGTGCCGCGGTCGATCTCCAGCGTCTTCAGGTCGCGCGCGTTGACGCCGATGACCCGGGCGCCCGCGTCCACCGCCCGCTCGACCTCGTCCTCGTCGTGCACCTCGACGATGGGCGTCAGGCCGATGGACACCGCCCGCTCGATGAGCGACTCCAGGGCCGGCTGGTCCAGCGCGGCCACGATCAGCAGCGCGAGGTCGGCGCCGTACGCGCGGGCCTCCCACAGCTGGTACGACGTGACGATGAAGTCCTTGCGCAGCACCGGGATGTCCACGCGCGCGCGGACGGTCTCCAGGTCGGCGAGGGAACCGCCGAAGCGGCGCTGTTCGGTGAGCACGGAGATCACGGCGGCGCCGCCGGCCTCGTAGTCCGCCGCGAGTGCGGCCGGGTCGGCGATCGCGGCCAGCGCGCCCTTGGACGGGCTGGAGCGCTTGACCTCGCAGATCACCTTGACGCCGTCGCCCTTGAGCGCGGCCACCCCGTCCTTGGCGGCCGGGGCCTTCGCCGCACGCTCCTTGAGCTCGTCGAGGCTGACGCGTGCCTGCCGCTCCGCGAGGTCGGCACGGACTCCGTCGATGATCTCGTCGAGCACACTCACGCGAGCGGCCCCCTTCCAGGACGGTGGTTCCTTCGAGTTCTGTAGACCCGTGGTCACTGCGATGGTATCCGCAGGAGGGCCGAGGCTTCGCATCCAGTTGTGGGCGGTCCCACTACCTGGACGTTCCCCGTTCGATCAAGGGTGTAGCCAGCCACCGAACGGCATGTTCCGGACGACGGTGAACACCAGCAGCAACGCGCCGAGCGCCCACAGCCGTACCGGTCCGGGGTCGATCCGGAGCGGCCGGCCGCGCGCCGCGCGGACCACCCAGACGGCCCACAGCACGGCGAGACCCAGGCAGGCGGCCACCCCCAGCGCGTTGTCGCGCAGGGCGGTGAGCAGCTCGCCGTGGACGAGGGCGTGCACACCGCGCAGCCCGCCGCAGCCGGGGCAGTACAGACCGGTGAACCGGTACAGCGGGCAGGCGGGGTAGTGGCCGGGCTCGTTCGGGTCGACGGCGGCCACGTAGGCCAAGGCCCCGCCGACGGCGGCGTGCAGCCCCACCGCGACGGCGAGCCGCCGCCGCGGTGGCACGGGCGGGGCGGCGCGCGGAAGGCTCCGCGGCGCCCACGGCGGGGCCGGTCGGCTGTCGGCGTTCACCCGGGCAGTCTCCCCCGCGGCCGGGGGCACGCGCGCGCGGAGCGCGTCCGTCCGGGGGCCGCACATCCGGCACACGGTGCGGGCGGGAGCGGGCCCGGTCCGGCCAGCTCGCGCGCGGCGGACCTGTCAGCACGCGCGCGTGCCCGTCCGGCGGGGGTGGCGGCAGGCGCCGGCGTGCCCGCCCGACAAGGCGGGGCGGGGCGCCGTTGGCCTCGCCGGACCGGCGGACGTACCCGGAGGGGTCCGGGACCGGTCCGCGAGCGACCCGTCAGCGGGCGCGTCCGGAGGGGACGGCTCCCCCGGAGGGCCGGTGCGGACCGGTCTCGAGGAGTCGGCGGGCGGACCGCACCCCGGTGGGCGCGGATACGGACCGGTCCCTGGAGGCCCGGACTCCGGCGGGGTGACGTGGCCCGATAGGCATACGTGGAGGCGCCCGGGTCAGGTCAGCGCGGGCAGGCGGGTGGACCCGTCAGCGGGCGCGTCCGGCAGGGGCCGCCTCCCGACGGCCGGCGTGCGGACGGGTTCCCGGAGGTCCGGCGTGCTGAGCCGGCCGCCGAGGGACGGTGCGCGGACCGAACCCCGAAGAGGCGCGCGGGGCCCGACCGCAAAGGGGCCGCACACGGACCGGCCCCCGGAGGGCGGGTGGGCGCCGGCCCCGGAAAGCCCGGGCACGCGAAGCCGAACCGTGAGGGGGCGGGCAGCGCGGGACCCCGAGAGGCCCCAGTGAGGGCCGTACCCTCCCACGGGACGGGTGAGCGCCGGACCCGGGAGGCTCGGGTCGGGGCCGGGCCCCGTGGGGCCGGATCTACCGGACGGCCTCGGAGGGGCCGGGGACGGCGAAGGGCGGCCCGGGTCCCTGTTCGGGTGCCGGGCCGCCCCTCGGGGAAGCGTCGCGCGCGCTCGTCAGCTCTCGGCGCCGGCCGGCTCGCGGGTCGCGGCCGGGGCGGTGTGCGGGGCGGGGCGCGACTCCTTCGGCTGGCCGAGACCCATGGCCCGCATGATGGCGCCGACGACGCCACCGAGCACCACGATCACCATGCCGGCCCAGAAGCCGACCGGCCGGGCCATCACCATGAAGGCGCCCGAGACGCAGAAACCGATGAAGGCGATGATGACACCGGTCCAGGCGGCCGGGGTGTGACCGTGGCTGCTGCCCGCCATGACTTGCTCCTCGTTGCTGTGTACGTGTGCGTCGTGGTACGCGTCGTACGTCGTGTCCGTACGGTTCCGAGCCCGCCCGTCACTGTCCGAGCCGGACGCTCACCGCCCATTGTCCCGTACGCGTGTGGCCGCCGGACGCGGGGGTGGCGTCTGTTTCACCACACCGGGCCGCGTCCGCCCGCCCCCGCGGCTCCGGTTCAGGCGCCGGTCGGGTCCTCACCCCGGTCCAGGGCCTTCCAGATCTCCTCCGGCCGCTCCGGGTCGGCGGGCCGGGCCGTGCGACGGGGGCGGGGCGTGCCGCGCTCGTAGCGGCCGGACATCGCGGGCCACAGCCGGCCGTAGCGCAGGGCGAGCAGCCCGGCGAGCAGGATCAGCAGGCCGCCGGCGACGGCGACGTAGGGCCAGGCGGTGTGGGTGAGCGCCCCGACCGTGGCGGAGGTGTCGCCGCTGGCCCTGGCGGCCTTCTCGTCCAGGGCGGAGCTGTCGGAGGCGGCCACGAGGGCGGCGACGGCGATCCCGGCACCGGACAGCGCGAGCAGCCCGGAGACGGCGAGGCGGCCGGCCCGGCGGACGGCGAAGACGGCGACGAGCGCGGCGAGGCCCACTATGGCGAGGGCCGCGGGGACGCCCGTGACGTCGCTGCCCCTGGCGGTCAGCGGGAACGCGCCCCCGGCCACCGTCGCGGTGCCCTCCGCCCAGCGCTGCCGGGTCGCGAGCAGCGTCACGGCCGCGCCGAGCGCACCGCACAGGAGGGCCACGGCGAGGCTGCGCCGGCCGGCCCGGGCGGGTGCGGCGGCTTCGGAACGGGGGTGAGGAACGGCAGTCACGTACTCCACTATCGCCTGAACCCCGGGCGAACCGTCACCCGGGGCTCCTGTGACGGGCGTTCTACCGGCTCAGCCGGTTCGCCGTGTGGACCGCCCGCAGCACCGCCGCGGCCTTGTTGCGGCACTCCAGGTCCTCGGCGGCCGGGTCGGAGTCGGCGACGATCCCGGCGCCGGCCTGGACGTAGGCGGTGCCGTCGCGGAGCAGGGCCGTACGGATGGCGATCGCGGTGTCGGAGTCGCCGGCGAAGTCGAGGTAGCCGACGCAGCCGCCGTACAGTCCGCGCCGGGACGGCTCCACCTCGTCGATGATCTGCATCGCCCGCGGCTTGGGGGCGCCGGAGAGGGTGCCCGCCGGGAAGCAGGCGGTGAGCACGTCGAAGGCGGTGCGTCCCGGGGCCACCTTGCCGGTGACGGTCGAGACGATGTGCATCACGTGCGAGTAGCGCTCGACGGACATGAAGTCGACCACCTCGACCGAGCCGGGCTCGCAGACCCGGCCGAGGTCGTTGCGGCCGAGGTCGACGAGCATCAGGTGCTCGGCGCGCTCCTTGGGGTCGGCGAGCAGCTCCTCGGCGAGGGCCTGGTCCTCCTGCGGGGTGGCCCCGCGGTGCCGGGTGCCGGCGATGGGGTGCACCATCGCACGTCCGTCCTCCACCTTCACCAGGGCCTCCGGCGACGAGCCGACCACGTCGAACCCGTCGAGGCGGAAGAGGTACATGTACGGCGAGGGGTTGGTGGCCCGCAGGACCCGGTAGACGTCCAGGGCGCTCGCCGTGCACGGCGTCTCGAAGCGCTGGGAGGGCACGACCTGGAAGGCCTCGCCCGCGCGGATGCGCTCCTTGATGTCCTCGACGGCCCGCCGGAAGTCGGGGCCGCCCCACAGGGCGGTGTGGTCGGGCAGCTCGGAGGGGGGCAGGACCGCGGGGGGCTGGGCGACCGCGCGCGTGAGGTCGGCCTCCATGGCGTCGAGACGGGCCACGGCGTCCGCGTACGCCTCGTCCACGCCGGTGTCGAGGTCGTTGTGGTTGATCGCGTTGGCGATCAGCAGGACCGAGCCCTCCCAGTGGTCCATCACGGCGAGGTCGCTGGTCAGCAGCATGGTCAGCTCGGGCAGCCGCAGGTCGTCGCGTTCGCCGGGCCCGATCTTCTCCAGGCGGCGGACGATGTCGTAGCCCAGGTAGCCGACCATGCCGCCGGTGAAGGGCGGCATGCCCTCCTGGTGCGGGGTGTGCAGGGTCTCCAGGGTGGCCCGCAGGGCCGCGAGGGGGTCGCCGTCGACGGGGACGCCGACCGGCGGGGTGCCGAGCCAGTGGGCCCGGCCGTCGCGTGCGGTGAGCGTGGCGGCGCTGCGGACCCCGACGAAGGAGTAGCGGGACCAGGATCGGCCGTTCTCCGCCGACTCCAGCAGGAAGGTGCCGGGGCGCTCGGCGGCGAGCTTGCGATAGAGCGCGACCGGGGTGTCGCCGTCGGCGAGGAGCTTGCGCGTGACCGGGATGACACGCCGGTCGGTGGCCAGCTTGCGGAAGGTCTCGAGGTCCATGGCCGCTGACCTTACTGAGCGGAGGCGGTCGGGCCGGAATCGGCGGCTTCGAGGAGGACGTCCGCGTCGAAGCAGGTGCGCGCGCCGGTGTGGCAGGCGGCGCCCACCTGGTCCACCTTGACCAGCAGCGTGTCGGCGTCGCAGTCCAGCGCGACCGACCTCACCCACTGGAAGTGGCCCGAGGTGTCGCCCTTGACCCAGTACTCCCCGCGGCTGCGGGACCAGTAGGTGCAGCGGCCGGTGGTCAGCGTCCGGTGCAGTGCCTCGTCGTCCATCCAGCCGAGCATGAGCACCTCACCGGTGTCGTACTGCTGGGCGATGGCGGGGACGAGCCCGTCGGTGCTGCGCTTGAGCCGCGCGGCGATCTCCGGGTCGAGGCTGCTGGGCCGGGGCGTACCGGTCGTACTGGTCATGGGTGCCATTGTGCCGCGCGGGGCCGGGCGGGCGGCCGGGCGTCCGGGGAATGGTCACGGCGCCGGCCGGCGTCCTCCGGGGAGGGTGGTGGCGGGTGGCGGCTGGGAGGACCGCCGGCTGGGCCGTAGGCTGGCCGTATGTCGACCTTCGCCAAGCGTGAACGGCTTCTGCTCGCCGACCTCTTGGAAACCGTCGGTCCGGCCGCGGAGACACTCTGCGAGGGCTGGCGGACCCGGGACCTTGCCGCGCACGTGGTCGTGCGCGAGCGCCGCCCCGACGCGGCGGGGGGCGCGCTGGTCAAGCAGCTCGCCCCGCGTCTCGAGAAGGTGATGGCCGAGTACGCCGCCAAGCCGTACGAGGAGCTGATCCGGCTGATCCGGACCGGTCCGCCCCGCTTCTCCCCCTTCCAGCTCAAACAGGTCGACGAGGCCGCCAACATCATCGAGTTCTACGTCCACACCGAGGACGTCCGCCGTGCCCAGCCGGGCTGGAGTCCCCGGGAGCTGGACGCGGTCTTCCAGGACGCGCTGTGGTCCCGTCTGGAGCGGGCCGCGCGGCTGATGGGGCGCGGCGTGCCGACGGGGCTGGTGCTGCGGCGCCCGGACGGGCAGACGGTGGTGGCGCACCGGGGCACTCCGGTGGTGACGGTGACCGGTGAGCCGTCGGAGCTGCTGATGTTCGCCTTCGGCCGGCAGAGCGCGGCCCGGGTGGACCTGGAGGGTGACGCCGACGCGATCACCACGCTGCACGAGTCCCGGCAGCTGGGCATCTGAGAGGGGCGCCCCCGTGATCAAGGTGGCGATGACCGGCGTCTACGTGGACGACGTGGCGCGGGCTCACGCCTTCTACACGGAGGTCCTCGGCTTCGAGACCCGGCTCCACATGGACCTCGGCGGCGGCACGCCGTTCGTCACCGTCGGAGCGCCCCAGGGGGCCCAGCCGGACCTCCAGCTGCTGCTGGAGCCCGGCGAGGGGCCGGTCGCGGAGCCGTACCGCAGGGCGCTGCACGAGATGGGTCTGCCGTGCATCGTCTTCTCCGTGGACGACCTCCGGGCCGAGTACGAGCGGCTGCGCGGGCTCGGGGTCCGGTTCACGCATCCGCCGCGGGACCAGGGGCCGGTGCTGGCGGCGGTGTTCGACGACACCGTCGGCAATCTGGTGCAGCTGGTTCAGCCGAAGGAGTGAGGCGTCGGCGGGACGGGATCAGACGCGGAACGGGAAGCCGTACGCGTACAGCGCGACGTGTTCGCGCCCCTCGGTGTCGCCCGCGGCCTCGGCGGCGCGGGCCTGCCCGTCGTACCGGCGTAGCAGCGCCTCCAGCTCCTGCTTCAGCGCGGCGAGCTCCGCCGGGGTCAGCCGCAGCCAGGACTCGTCGTCGACGGACGCGGTGTTCCACTCGGGGGTCCAGGTGGGCCGCTCGTCCAGGTACCGGCGGTAGTGGTCGGCGCGCTGGTCGTGGAAGAGGCGCGTGGCCGCCAGCTGCGCCGCGGCCCTGCCGGGCTCGTCCCGGAAGTCCTCGTCCCGGATGCTCACCCCGTCCGAGGCGGGCCGCCACCAGCGTTCCCGGCCGTCGCCGGTCTGCGGCTCGGCCTCCTCGATCAGCCCGTGGCCGGCGAGCTTGCGCAGGTGGTAGCTGACCAGGGAGACGGCCTCGTCCACCTGCTCGGCGAGCTGGGAGGCCGTGGCGACCCGCTCGACGCACAGCAGCCGGTACAGGTTCGCCCGCAGGGGGTGCGCGAGGGCCTTCGGCGTGCCCACGTCCGTGATGCGGCGGTTCTCTTCGCTCGGCATGCCCTCACCCTGAATACGAAAGAGAAGTTGCACCATTGATGTTGCGCAACTTCTCTTCCGCGTTCACCGCAGGGATGTCACCGCACCGGGTGCCCCGCCTCCCGGAGGGTCTGCTTCACCTCGCCGATCCGCAGGTCGCCGAAGTGGAACACCGACGCCGCCAGCACCGCGTCCGCGCCCGCCTCGACGGCCGGCGGGAAGTCGGCCAGGGCGCCGGCGCCGCCGGACGCGATCACCGGGACGGTCACGTGCTTGCGGACCGCCGCGATCATCTCCAGGTCGTAGCCGTCCTTCGTGCCGTCCGCGTCCATGGAGTTGAGCAGGATCTCCCCCGCGCCCAGCTCGGCCGCCCGGTGCGCCCACTCCACGGCGTCGATGCCCGTGCCGCGCCGGCCGCCGTGGGTGGTCACCTCGAAGGTGCCCCCGGGGGTGCGCCGCGCGTCCACCGAGAGGACCAGCACCTGGCGCCCGAACCGTTCGGCGATCTCGCGGATCAGTTCCGGACGCGCGATCGCCGCGGTGTTGACGCCCACCTTGTCGGCGCCCGCCCGCAGCAGCTTGTCCACGTCCTCCGCCGTGCGGACCCCGCCGCCGACCGTCAGCGGGATGAACACCTGCTCGGCGGTGCGGCGCACCACGTCGTAGGTCGTCTCCCGGTTGCCGGAGGAGGCGGTGATGTCCAGGAAGGTCAGCTCGTCGGCGCCCTCGGTGTCGTACACCTTGGCCATCTCGACGGGGTCGCCCGCGTCGCGCAGGTTCTGGAAGTTGACGCCCTTGACGACCCGGCCGTTGTCCACGTCCAGGCAGGGGATGACTCGTACGGCCAGGGTCATGCGGGCACTCCGGGTTCTCCGCCGGAGCGGAACGCCTCCACCTCGACCTCGACGACCAGACTGGGGTCGACGAAGCCCGAGACGATGAGCATGGACGCGGCGGGCCGGACGCTGTCGAACAGCTCCTTGTGGGCACGGCCGACCTCGTCCACGTCCCGGGCGTGCGTGAGGTACATGCGGGTGCGCACCACGTCTTCCCGGCCGAGCCCTACCTTCTCCAGTGCGGTCAGCGCCACGTTGAAGGCGTTGACCGCCTGCTCGTACGGGCCGCCCCCGGCGATCTGGCCGTCCACGATGGAGGTGCAGCCCGAGACCAGAACCAGGCCGTTGGGCAGGGCCACCGCGCGTGCGTAGCCGAACTGCTCCTCCCAGGGCGCGCCCGTCGTCACACGCCGTACGTCACTCACCGGGCCACCGCCTCCAGCGCCTCTTCCAGGGTGAACGCCTTCGCGTACAGCGCCTTGCCGACGATGGCGCCCTCGACGCCGAGGGGCACCAGCCCCGCGATGGCACGCAGGTCGTCCAGGGACGACACGCCGCCGGAGGCGACGACCGGGCGGTCGGTGGCGGCGCACACGTCCTTCAGCAGCTCCAGGTTGGGGCCCTGGAGGGTGCCGTCCTTGGCGATGTCGGTGACGACGTAACGGGAGCAGCCCTCCTTGTCGAGGCGCTCCAGCGTCTCGAACAGGTCGCCGCCGTCGCGGGTCCAGCCGCGGCCCCGCAGGGTCGTGCCCCGCACGTCCAGGCCGACGGCGATCCGGTCGCCGTGCTCGGCGATGACCCGGGCGACCCATTCGGGGGTCTCCAGGGCGGCCGTGCCGAGGTTCACCCGGGTGCAGCCGGTGGCGAGGGCGGCGGCGAGGGTGTCGTCGTCGCGGATGCCGCCGGACAGCTCCACCTTGACGTCCATCGCGCCGGTGACCTCGGCGACCAGGGCGCGGTTGTCGCCGGTGCCGAACGCGGCGTCCAGGTCGACCAGGTGCAGCCACTCGGCGCCGGAGCGCTGCCAGGCGAGGGCGGCCTCCAGCGGGGAGCCGTAGGACGTCTCGGTCCCGGACTCGCCGTGGACGAGGCGTACGGCCTGGCCGTCGCGCACGTCGACGGCGGGGAGGAGTTCGAGCTTGGCCATGGTCTACAGGGTTCCGATCCAGTTGGTGAGGAGCTGGGCACCGGCGTCGCCGGACTTCTCGGGGTGGAACTGGGTCGCCCGCAGGGCGCCGTTCTCCACGGCGGCCACGAACGGCTTGCCGTGTGTCGACCAGGTGACCCTGGGTGCCTCGATCACCGGGTTGTGGCTCTCCAGGGTCCACTCGTGGACGGCGTAGGAGTGCACGAAGTAGAAGCGGGCACCGGCGTCCAGGCCCGCGAACAGCTCGGAGCCGGCGGGCGCGTCGACGGTGTTCCAGCCCATGTGGGGCACCACGTCGGCCTGGAGGGGCTCGACGGTGCCGGGCCACTCGTCCAGGCCCTCGGCCCGGACCCCGTTCTCGATGCCGCGCGCGAAGAGGATCTGCATGCCGACGCAGATGCCCATGACGGGGCGTCCGCCGGACAGCCGGCGGTCCACGATCCAGTCGCCGCGGGCGGCGCGCAGGCCTTCCATGCAGGCCGCGAACGCGCCGACGCCCGGCACCAGCAGCCCGTCGGCGTTCATCGCCCGGTCGAAGTCACGCGTGATCTCGACGTCGGCTCCCACGCGCGCGAGGGCGCGCTCGGCGGACCGGACGTTGCCGAAGCCGTAGTCGAAGACGACGACCTTCTTGGGGCTCAATTCCACACCTCCAGCCGCACGACGCCCGCGACGAGGCACAGGGCCGCCCCGATGGAGAGCAGCACGATGAGGCTCATGGGCATCTTCTGCTTGACGAAGGAGATGATCCCGCCGGCCAGGAAGAGGCCGACGACGATCAGGAGGGTCGACAGACCGGTCATGGGTTAGAGGGCGCCCTTCGTGGAGGGGAGGATGCCGGCCGCGCGCGGGTCGCGCTCGCTGGCGTAGCGGAGCGCCCTGGCGAGCGCCTTGAACTGGCACTCCACGATGTGGTGCGCGTTGCGTCCGTACGGCACGTGCACGTGCAGCGCGATCTGCGCCTGGGCGACGAACGACTCCAGGATGTGCCGGGTCATCGTCGTGTCGTACGCGCCGATCATGGGCGCCATGTTCTCGGGCTCGGTGTGCACGAGGTACGGGCGGCCGGACAGGTCGACGGTGACCTGGGCGAGGGACTCGTCCAGCGGGACCGTGCAGTTGCCGAAGCGGTAGATGCCCACCTTGTCGCCGAGCGCCTGCTTGAAGGCGGCGCCCAGCGCGAGGGCGGTGTCCTCGATGGTGTGGTGGGAGTCGATGTGCAGGTCGCCGTCGGTCTTCACGGTCAGGTCGAACAGGCCGTGCCGGCCGAGCTGGTCGAGCATGTGGTCGTAGAAGCCGACACCGGTGGCGATGTCGGTCCGTCCCGTGCCGTCGAGGTCGATCTCGACCAGGACCGCGGTCTCCTTGGTGGTGCGCTCCACGCGTCCTATGCGGCTCATGCCTCAAACTCCTTCTTCAAGTCCCGTACCGCGTCGAGGAACGCGTCGTTCTCCCGCGGAGTGCCGGCGGACACCCGCAGCCGTCCCGGTACGCCGTTGTCCCGGACCAGGACACCCCGGTCGAGGATCCGCCGCCAGGCGTCGTGGGCGTTCTCGAAGCGGCCGAACTGCACGAAGTTCGCGTCGGACTCGGTGACCTCGTAGCCCATCGCGCGCAGTTCGGTGACCAGCCGGTCCCGTTCCGCCTTCAGCTGCTCGACGTAGCCCAGCAGCGTGTCGGTGTGCTCCAGGGCGGCCAGGGCGGTCGCCTGGGTGATCGCCGACAGGTGGTAGGGCAGGCGTACGAGCTGGACGGCGTCGACGACCGCGGGGTGCGCGGCGAGGTAGCCGAGGCGCAGCCCGGCGGCGCCGAACGCCTTCGACATGGTGCGGGAGACGACCAGGTGGGGGCGGTCCGCCAGCAGCGGCAGCAGCGACTCGCCGTGGCTGAACTCGACGTAGGCCTCGTCCACGACGACCATCGACGGCTTCGCCCGCTGGGCCGCCTCGTACAGCGCGACGACGGTCGACGCCGGCACGGCGTTGCCGGTGGGGTTGTTGGGGGTGGTGATGAAGACGACGTCCGGCCGGTGCGTGGCGATCGCCCGCTCCGCGGCGGCCGGGTCGAGGGTGAAGTCCTCGTTGCGCGGGCCGGGGATCCAGCCGGTGTTGGTGCCGCGCGCGATGAGGGCGTGCATCGAGTACGACGGCTCGAAGCCGAGAGCCGCACGGCCCGGTCCGCCGAAGGCCTGGAGCAGCTGCTGGATGACCTCGTTGGAGCCGTTGGCCGCCCAGACGTTCTCGGTGCCGAGCGGGTGCCCGCCGGTCCTCGTCAGGTACCTCGCCAGCTCGGTGCGCAGCTCGACCGCGTCCCGGTCGGGGTAGCGGTTCAGGTCGCGGGCCGCCTCCCGCACCCGTTCCGCGATCCGCTCGACCAGCGGGCCGGGCAGCGGGTAGGGGCTCTCGTTGGTGTTCAGCCGTACCGGCACGTCCAGCTGGGGCGCGCCGTAGGGGGACTTGCCGCGCAGCTCGTCCCGTACCGGGAGGTCGTCGATGCCGAAGCTCACTTGTCCGCCGGAACCTTCCATCCGAACCGCGCCTTGACCGCCGCGCCGTGCGCCGGCAGGTCCTCCGCCTCCGCCAGCGTCACCACGTGGTGGGCGACCTCGGCGAGCGCCTCCCTGGTGTAGTCCACGATGTGGATGCCGCGCAGGAACGACTGGACGGACAGGCCCGAGGAGTGGCAGGCGCAGCCGCCGGTGGGCAGGACGTGGTTGGACCCGGCGGCGTAGTCGCCGAGCGAGACGGGGGCCCAGGGGCCGATGAAGACCGCGCCCGCGTTCTTCACGCGGTCGGCCACCTCGGCGGCCCGGGCCGTCTGAATCTCCAGGTGCTCGGCGCCGTACGCGTCGACCACCCGCAGGCCCTCCTCGACGCCGTCGACGAGGACGATCGCGGACTGCCGGCCCTTCAGCGCGGGCACGATCCGGTCCTCGATGTGCTTGGTGGCCGCGACCTGCGGCTCCAGCTCCTTCTCCACCGCGTCCGCCAGCTCGGCGGAGTCGGTGACGAGGACGGCCGCCGCGAGCGGGTCGTGCTCGGCCTGGCTGATCAGGTCCGAGGCGACGTGCACGGGGTCGGCGGTGGAGTCCGCGAGGATCGCGATCTCCGTCGGGCCGGCCTCGGCGTCGATGCCGATCCTGCCGGTGAAGTAGCGCTTGGCGGCGGCGACCCAGATGTTGCCGGGGCCGGTGACCATGTTGGCGGGCGGGCAGGACTCGGTGCCGTACGCGAACATCGCGACGGCGGTGGCGCCGCCCGCGGCGTACACCTCGTCCACGCCGAGCAGGGCGCAGGCGGCGAGGATCGTCGGGTGCGGGAGGCCGCCGAACTCCGCCTGCGGCGGGGAGGCGAGCGCGATGGACCCGACGCCGGCCTCCTGGGCGGGTACGGCGTTCATGATCACGGAGGAGGGGTAGACGGACCGGCCGCCGGGCGCGTACAGCCCGACGCGTTCGACCGGCACCCACTTCTCGGTCACCGAGCCACCGGGCACCACCTGGGTGGTGTGCGTGGTCCGGCGCTGCGCGCGGTGGACCAGGCGGGCGCGGCGGACGGACTCCTCCAGAGCGGCGCGCACGGCCGGGTCGAGGCCGTCGAGCGCCTCGGTGAGCGCCCGGGCCGGGACACGGACGGATTCCAGCCGTACTCCGTCGAACTTCTCGGCGAAGTCGATCAGCGCCGCGTCGCCACGATGATGCACGGCCTCGCAGATGGGACGCACCTTCTCCAGGGCGGCCGCGACGTCGAAGTCGGCTCGGGGCAGCAGGTCGCGCAGGGCGGGGCCCTCGGGAAGGGCGTCGCCGCGCAGATCGATTCGGGAGATCACAGTCCCAATTCTCTCAGACCGGCGTCGGGAGTCGTCCGCGCGTATCAATGGCTGATACAGAACACGGGCCAATGGCGGGCCAATGGCTGGTACATAGGCTGGCCGGAACCCGGAAGATCCCGTTCACCTGCTGTGTTCCGAGGGTCACTCACCGGGCATGAACGGCTGTACGAAACCACTGGACCCGGACCGGACCGCGAGAGGACAACGGTGACCGAGGAAACCGGCATCCGCGCCGGGGACCTGCCGGACGACCTGACGGCGGCCGAGGCCGGCATGTGGCAGGCCTTCCGCAACGGCAGCGTCTACGACCTGAGCAGCGCAGACGCCATCGTGGACGACCCGCACGGCGGTCATCCGTGGGGCCCCGAGCGCACCGTGCGGGCCCGCATCGTGTGCTGGCTGCTGCTGGACGGCCCGCCGGCGCTCGCCGGCCGGGTGTCCGCGCTGAAGCTCGCCGGCGTACGGATCACCGGGACGCTGGACCTGGCGGGCGGCCAGGTCACGCCGTACCTGGAACTGACCGGCTGCCGGTTCGACGAGGAGGTCCGGCTGCCGGAGGCCCGGTTCACGACCGTGCGCCTGGTGGACTGCTCGGTGCCGCGCCTGGAGGCGGCCCGGGTGCACACCGAGGGCGACCTGCACCTGCCACGCTGCCGCTTCCAGAACGGGGTCCGGCTGACCGACGCCCACATCGGCACCGACCTGCTGCTCAACCAGGCGATCGTGTACCGGGACCGCAGCGGCCGCTCGATCGCGGCGGACGGCATGACCGTCGGCCAGGACCTCCAGGCCGAGCTGCTGGAGTCGCACGGCGAGCTGAGCCTGCGCGGCGCCAAGGTCGGCGTGTCGCTCAGCCTGCGCGGCGCGAAACTGGCCAATCCGTACGCCAGGCTGGCCCTGAACGCCCCCCAGCTGACGGTCGAGCGCACCCTGTACCTGACCCCGGCCGGCGTCGGCAGCCCGCTGCTGAGCGGCACGACACCCGCGCGCGGGACGCGCATCCAGCGCTTCGAGTGCCGGGGCGGGGTGCGGCTGGACGACGGGCGGTTCGGGGACGCTGTCGACCTGGAGCGGGCCCGCTTCACCTTCACCGACGACCAGGAGCTGTCGCTGCGCCGGGTGCAGACGCCGGAGCTGCGCTTCCTCGGGGACCGGCCCGAGCGCGGCAAGGTGGTGCTGTCCGGGGCGCGGATCGTGAACCTGGTGGACCGCGCGAGCAGCTGGCCGGACGAGGGGAACCTGCACATGGGCGGGTTCGTCTACGAGAATTTGGTGCCGCAGGGCCCGTTCCCGCTGACCCGGCGCCTGGACTGGGTGTCGGCGGCCACCGCCGAGTACGCCCCGGAGCCGTACGAGCGGCTGGCCGCGGTGCTGCGCGCGGCCGGGGAGGACGAGGACGCGCGCGAGGTGCTGCTCGCCAAGCAGCGCCGGCGGCGCGAGACGCTGCCGCTGGCGGGCAAGCTGTGGGGCCACGTCCAGGACTGGGCGGTCGCCTACGGCTACCGGCCCGGCCGGGCGGCGGTGTGGATGACGGTGCTGTGGGCGGCGGGCACACTGGCGTTCGCGCACGCGGCCCATCCGCCGGTGAACCCCGGCGGCCATCCGGCGTGGAGCCCGGCGCTGTTCACGCTGGACCTGCTGCTGCCGGTGATCGACCTCGGGCAGGTCGGCCAGTGGCAGCTGCACGGCGGCTGGCAGTGGCTGGCGGCGGTGATGATCCTGCTCGGCTGGATCCTGGCGACGACGGTGGCGGCGGGCGCGACCCGGCTGCTGCGGCGCAGCTGAGGCCGCGACGCGACACGCCGGGCACCCGGGGCATCGACACCCGTCCTTCACCTCCGGACCCGGACGCACACAACTTGAACATTCATCCTTTACGGGCCCTTGACCCGCCGACGTACAACTTTCGCCGACTTGCCCGGACCCTCTGGCGCCGCCGGGACCTGCGGACTTTCAATGGTCGGCACCATGGCTCTGCTGCCCTCGTTCATCCGCCCCACCCGGATGGCCAAACGCCCCGCGCGCCCGTCCGGCCGGCCGCCGGCCGGGGACGAGACGGTGCTCGACGCGCCCGACGACCGTCTCTCGCCCGCGCTGGTCGCCGCAGGGCGGGGCGAGTACGCCGTCGCGGCCGGCCTGCTGGCCGCCACCCGCGCCGCCGCCGAGTGGGAGAACCGGGACCGGTACACGCGCCGCCTCGCCGCCTTCGCCCGCTCACGCCCCGAGTGGTACGAGGAGTGGCGCGCCGCCGCCCCCGAGGACCCCGGCGCGCTCCTGGTCGGCGCCCAGCTGGCGGTGGACCGCGCCTGGCCCTCGCCGGCCCGCGCCGAACTGCTGCGCGAGGTCAGCCCGCACATCACCGCCGCCGCCCGCGCCGACGACCGCGACCCGGTGCCCTGGCGGATCGCGCTGGACCACGCGCGAGGCTCACGGGCCGGTCACCGCTACTTCGAGGAGCTGTGGGAGGCCGCGGTCCGCCGCGCCCCGCACCACTACGGCTGTCACGTGGCCGCCCTGCGCTACCTCGCCGCCTCCTGGCACGGCTCGCACCACGCGTGCTTCGACTTCGCCGACCGGGCCGCGCAGGACGCCCCCGCCGACTCGCTCGTGCAGGCCCTGCCCGCCCGCGCGGCCTTCGGCTACCTGACCGACGGCTGCGGCCCCGAGGTACCACGCGCCCGGCTGGACGCGGCGGCCGACCGGGCGATCGGGCTCTCCGGGCACTTCCCCGAGGCCGATCCGTGGCCCGCCGAGGTCCGCAACAAACTGCTGTACGTCCTGCTGCGCCTGGACCGCCGGGAGGACGCCCGCACCCAGCTGCGGCTGATCGGCCCGTACGCCACCTCCTTCCCCTGGGAGCGGTTCTCCGACGACCCGCTCGGCCACTTCCTGCGGCTGCGCGAGCACCTGCTGACGCAGGGGCCGCGGCCCCTCCCCGCCGGGCTGATCACCGCACCCGGGGACCCCCTCGGCGAGCACGGCGGACACGTCCGCGCCGACGACCACTAGGCTGGGGCGCCGTGACCACCGTCCGTCTCCCGCTCTTTCCGCTGAACTCGGTGCTGTTCCCCGGGCTCGTGCTGCCGCTGAACGTCTTCGAGGAGCGGTATCGCGCCATGATGCGCGAGCTGCTGAAGACCCCCGAGGACGAAGCGCGCCGGTTCGCCGTCGTGGCCGTCCGCGACGGCCACGAGGTCGCGCCCAGCGCCCCCGGCATGCCGGATCCCACGGCCGAGCCCGAACGCGGCCCGTCCGCCGGTTTCGGCCCCGACCTCGTCCGCGCCTTCCACAGCGTCGGCTGTATCGCGGACGCGGCGACCGTCCGGGAGCGGTCCGACGGCACGTTCGAGGTGCTGGCGACGGGCACGACCCGCGTCCGCCTGCTGTCCGTGGACGCCTCGGGCCCGTTCCTCACCGCGGAACTCCAGGAGCTGCCGGAGGAGCCCGGCGACGAGGCCGGGGCGCTGGCGGAGGGCGTCCTGCGGTCCTTCCGCCAGTACCAGAAGCGCCTGGCGGGCGCCCGCGAGCGCTCCCTGTCCTCGGGGGCGGAGCTGCCGGACGACCCGAGCGTGGTGTCGTACCTCGTGGCGGCGGCGATGGTGCACGACACGCCGACCAAGCAGCGCCTGCTCCAGGCGCCGGACACCGCGTCCCGGCTCCGGGACGAGCTGAAACTCCTTCGCGCGGAGACGTCCATCATCCGTAGCCTGCCGTCGTTGCCGGCGTTCGAGCTGACGCGGGCGCCGACCAGTCTGAACTGAGGAGGACCGGCACTTTCGATGGCGAAGAAGCAGAAGCAGCAGGCCGGGGGCACACCCGCGACGGTGGCCCTGACGGCTGCGGGCGTGGACTTCACGGTCCACGCCTACGCGCACGATGCGTCCCACCCCTCCTACGGCCAGGAGGCGGCCGAGGCGATGGGCGTCTCCCCCGACCGGGTCTTCAAGACCCTGGTCGCCGACGTGGACGGCTCCCTGGTGGTCGGCGTGGTCCCGGTGGCGGGCTCCCTGGACCTGAAGGCCCTCGCGGCGGCGGTCGGCGGCAAACGCGCCACGATGGCCGACCCCGCCCTCGCCGAACGCACCACCGGCTACGTCCGCGGCGGCATCTCCCCCCTCGGCCAGCGCAAGAGGCTCCGGACGGTCCTCGACGACTCGGCCGGGTCCCATCCCACGATCTGCGTCTCGGCGGGCCGCCGCGGCCTGGAGGTGGAGCTGGCCCCGCAGGACCTGGCCGACCTGACGGAGGCGGTCCTGGCCCCCATCGGCAGGGGCTGAGGGGAACGGGCCCCCGCGCCCCGGGGCCGGGGGCGTACCGGGCGGAGCGTCGCGGTCAGGCGTGCGGGTGCGGCGGCTCGGGGTCCTGCGGGCCGAAGAGTTCCGGCTCGGGATCCCGCGGGCCGAAGAGCGCCGTGAGCGCGAGATGCACCAGCGCGCCGCCCAGGGGCCAGGCCAGCAGCGCGCCCTTCGCCCCGAGCTTCAGCGGCGCCGGGAACGTCACCCCCTTGCCCGCGGCCTGCGCGCGTGCGAGCACGTCGGACCCGGGGCCCAGCCACACGCCCAGCCGCCAGGCCAGCAGCGAGCCGAGCAGCCCGCCCACACCCAGTGCCACCACGACCGGCACGCCTCCGCGCCGCCGCAGCAGGAAGACGACCACCGCGCCGACCAGCCCGAAGGCGAGTCCCAGCAGCGCGAACGTGCCGTCCACTCCGATGGCCTGCTCGCCCTCGGTGTCCTTGAGGTAGACGACCCAGCTCTTGCCGATCGCGTCCCCGACCAGCGGCACGTGCGGCGCCAGCCACCACCACAGCAGACCCAGCAGCACCCCGCCGAGCGCCACCGCCACCGTGATCACGGCGGCCTCCCGTACTTCCGTCTTCATCCCGGGGCCGTCCTGTTCGTACGGACCCGCGCCCGGCGCCCCGGCGGACGGCGGGGCCTGCCGTACCTGGTGCGGGGAGTCGTCGTGCGGGGGCGGAGGCGGAGTCAGCGGTGCGGTCACCCTGACATCGTGCCAGGTCGCGCCGCGCGGCGCGTCACCGGACGGCGGCCCTGCGGTACGCCCGGGCCGCCACGGCCAGCGAGACCACTCCGACACCCGCGCACACGCCCAGGTCAACGAGGACGACCGCCCAGTCCGGGTGCGCCCCGAACGTCCGGGCGTACGCCTCCACGCCGTAGGTCGAGGGCAGCAGATCACGGGCCAGCCGTACGATCTGGGGCATCCGGTCGGCCGGCAGCACGCCCAGCAGCAGCGCCGCCGACATACCCAGCTGGCCCAGCAGTGTGGCCAGTTCCGGCCGGGGTGCGAGGAGGCCGCAGGCGGCGCCGAGCCCGGCCAGCGCGGCCCCGGCGAGCGGGATGACGGCCAGCAGGATCCACAGGTTGGACAGCGGCAGTCCGAACAGCACGCACCCGAAGACGGCGGTCACCAGCGTGCCCGGCACGGTGAAGGAGGCGTACGCCGCCGCGGCGCCGAGCACCACGGCGGCCGGCGGCACCGGCAGCGTGGCGTAGTGGTCTAGTCCGCCGCTGGCCCGCAGCTGCCCGAAGTACTGGGACAGCAGGTTCAGCGCGACGAACGCGACGACCAGCACCGACGACCCGGCCACCACGGACTGGGCCTCGCCGCCGCTGTCGACGACCCCCCGCATCATCACGGTGATCCCGACGGACTGGAAGGTGGCCACGAACAGCAGAGGCATCCGCGCCACCCGGGCCCGGGACAGCTGCGCCCGGTAGACGGCCGCCAGCGACGGCCACAGCCGCGCGGGCGGCCCCAGCTCGGCCGGGCCGGGCGCCGTCCCGGGTCCAACCCGGGCGCCGCCCGGCACCACCTCGGCGGGTACGACACTCACGGCGAGCTGCTCCCCTTCCCCACGGCGGTCGTGCGGACCCGTACGCACAGCCCGGCCTGCGCCGCTCATGCCCTCACCAGTCCCTGCCGGGCCGCGCCGCCCAGCGCCAGGTAGACGTCCTCCAGGCTGGGCGTGGCGAGCGTGAAGTCGTCCAGGGCGGCGAAGGCGGCTCCGCCGGTCACCGTGGCGACGACGGCGCGGGCCTCCTCGGGCACGAGCCGGAGCGTCCAGCGCCGGCCGGACTCCACGGCCCGCTCGCGCAGGACGGCGACCTCGGGCACCTCCAGCGGCGCCCGCTCCCGCCACACCAGCTCGACCCGGACCTCGCCGGCGACCCGCGCCTTGAGTCCGGCGGGGCTGTCGCAGGCGATGACCCGTCCCCGGTCGAGCACGGCGACCCGGTCGAGCACGGTCTCGGCCTCGATGACGTTGTGGGTGACCAGCAGCACGGTCGTGCCGCGCTCGGCCCGGCGCCGGTCCACGGCCGCCCACACCGCGCGCCGGGCCACCGGGTCCATGCCGGTGGTCGGCTCGTCCAGCACGAGCAGCGGCCGTTCCCCGACGAGGGCGGCGGCGAGGCAGGCGAGCCGCCGCTGGCCGCCGGACAGCTTCTTCAGCGCCCGCCCGGCGATCGGGGCGAGCCCCAGTTCGTCCAGTACCGCGTCCCGCTCGGCCCGCGCCCGCCGGACGTCCAGGCCGCGCAGGCGCCCGGTGGTCTCGGCGGCGAGGGAGACGGTCAGCTCGTCCAGGGCGGAGGATTCCTGGCCCAGGTACGCGAGGAGCCGCGCGGCCCGCTCGGGATGGCGCACGATGTCGTGCCCGAGGATCTCCACGCTTCCGGTGTCCGGCCGCAGCAGCCCGGTCAGCTGCCGTACGAGCGTGGACTTGCCGGCACCGTTCGGTCCGAGCAGCCCGAAGATCTCCCCGCCCCGCACGTCCAGCTCGACCCCGTCGGTGGCGCGCAGCTCGGGGGTGGCGGGGGCGCCCCGCCGCCCCTTCACGGCCGGGTAGGTCTTGCCGAGCCCGCGCACGCGTACGACCTCGTCGTACCGAAGTGCCTGTGCCGCGCGCGTACTCACAAGGGACGAGGGTACGGGGTCGGGGGCCTTTACTCGCCTTTGGGGCCGCTTCTCCCGGTCACCGCGGCACGACCGCGCCGCCGTCGGCGGGACGGCCGCGGTCCCCGGCGGGGACGCGTCGCGTCAGTCGGCCGCGGGCGTGCTCTCCGTGGCCGCCGGAACACCGGCCTCCCGCCAGAAACCCGCCCGGATGGCGTAGCGGTCGTGCTCGTCGATCTGGTCGTCCTTGTGGGCCAGCAGCCCGAACCGCGCCGCGTAGCGCAGCAGCTCCCCGTCGATCCGGTGCGGGATCCGCGGGTACATCTGCGACAGCCGCTGAAGATGGCTCTGCTCGCCGCCGAGCCGGGACATCCAGCGGCGGGCGAAGACCTGCCCCACCTCGTACGGGTCGCCCCCGACGGTGGTGATGTCCTCCTCCCGGTCGGCCCAGCGCTGCTCGGCCGTGGTGAGCTGGGCGAGCGTCGGCATGGAGGCGACCTCGGGCGGCTCCGTGACCGCGCCGGGCCGGTCGACCCACCCCTTGTCGGAGGACCAGCGCAGGGTCGCGGTCGGCGGTTGCTGCGCGGGCTGGGCGCCGGGCGCGCGCAGCGCGGCGAGGTCCTTGGGGGTCGGTACGGTCCTGGCGGCGGACATCCGCTCCTGTGCGCCGTTCTCCGTCCCGCCGGTGGCCGGCGGGCGGTCGCTCCGCTCGGCCGAGCGCTCGGTGGCCGCGGACGGCGCCGACTCGGGCAGCGGCGCGGAGAGGATCGCGGCGATCTCCGGCCGGGGCACGGGCGGCGGCGCGCAGACGCCGGTCAGCTCCTTGGCGCGGACGGCCTGGGTGATCCAGGCGCGGTCCAGCACGCGCCGCTCGTCGGCCTCGGCCACCAGGTCCTCGGACTGGTTGTAGTCGCCGTCGGCGGCCTGGACGGCCCAGAGGTGGACGGCGACGCCGTGCTCCTTGGCGGCCATCATGCCGGGCAGCAGGTCGCCGTCGCCGGTGACGAGGACGACGTCGGAGCAGGCGCGGTTGCGGGCCAGCTCGGTCAGCTCGGCGTGCATGGCCGCGTCGACGCCCTTCTGGGCCCAGCGCCCGTCGCTGCGGGTGAGGGCGCCGAGCCGGACGGTGACCCGGGGCATCACGCGCAGCCGGCGGTGCTCCGGCTGGGGGACGCGGTCGGGGGCGCCGTCGAACCAGTAGATGCGCAGCAGCGGACGTTCGGTGTCGAACTCCGCGCGGTCGCGCAGCGCCTGGATCAGGGCGGCGTGGTCGACGGTGATCCGGGACCGTGAGGGCTCACCGGCGAGGAGGCTGGCGGCGGCGCCCAGCAGATACCCGGCGTCCACCAGGACGATGCAGCGGTCCACGCGACTCACCCTCTTCCCGGGAGGCTTTGCTCCGGACTTCCCTCGAGTCTGCCCGACCGCGCGGGGGTTAACGGCCGGAACTCGATCTTCGGCGTGGCGTTTGCGGATCCCGGGCGCCCATCCGCCCTGTCACACACGGTAATTATCCGACATGCGCCTGATGTCAGCGTATGTGAGTCTGAACCCGTCCCTGGCCCCAGACCCCTCGCAGGAGGCAGATCAGCATGGCCAAGAACAAGAACCGCAAGCAGGCCGGCCCGCAGAACCGTGGCCCGCAGGCCGAGCAGACCCACGAGCGCACGCACCGTCCGCCGGCGGAGGAGCCCGAGTCCTCGATGGCGGGCATACCGGGCAGCCCGGCGGACGTCGCCCGCAAGCAGCAGAAGCGCTTCGGCCACAACTAAAGGGCGAAAGGGCAGTTGAAGCCCGGGTACACGAAAGGGGCGCACCCGTCGCGGGTGCGCCCCTTGACGCCGGGGGACCTCAGCCGGCCAGGCAGGACGGGCCGAGGAGCACCTTCAGGTCGCCGAAGAGCGCCGGGTCGGGCTTGACCCGGTGGCGGTCCAGCCGCAGGACGGTGGTCTTGCGCGGGCCCTGGAGCTTGATGCGGACCTCGCTGTCGCCCTTGTGGTGGCTGAGGATCTCGCCGAGCCGGCTGACCATCGGCGGGGTCACCTTCACCGAGGGGATGGTGAGGATCACCGGCGCGTTGGTGCCGGCGTTGGACAGGTCCGGGACCATCAGCTCCATGGCGACGAGGCGGGGCACGTCCTCGCGCTTGTCGAGCCGGCCCTTGACGAACACCACCGCGTCCTCGACGAGTTGCGTCGACACCAGCTGGTAGGAGGCGGGGAAGAACATGCACTCGATGGAGCCGGCGAGGTCCTCCACGGTGGCGATGGCCCAGGCGTTGCCCTGCTTGGTCATCTTGCGCTGGAGGCCGGAGATGATCCCGCCGATGGTCACGACCGCGCCGTCCGCGTGCTCACCGCCGGTGAGCTGGGCGATCCCCGCGTCGGCCTTGTCGGCCAGCACGTGCTCCAGGCCGAACAGCGGGTGGTCGGAGACGTAGAGGCCGAGCATCTCCCGCTCCTGGGCGAGCAGATAGGTCTTGTCCCACTCGTCGGCGGAGAACTCCACGTCCAGCCCGAAGCCGGGTTCGCTGCTGCTCTCCTCGCCCATGCCGCCGAAGAGGTCGAACTGCCCCTCGGCCTCCTTGCGCTTGACCGCGACCACGTTGTCGATCATCGGTTCGTACTGCGCCGTGAGGCCCTTGCGGGTGTGCCCCATGGAGTCGAAGGCGCCGGCCTTGATCAGCGACTCCGTGGTCCGCTTGTTGCAGACCACCGCGTCCACCTTGTCCAGGTAGTCCGGGAAGGAGGAGTACTTCCCCTTCGCCTTGCGGCACTTGATGATCGACTCGACGACGTTGGTGCCGACGTTGCGGACGGCGGAGAGGCCGAACAGGATCACGTCGTCGCCCTGGGCGGCGAAGTTGGACTCGGACTCGTTGACGTTCGGCGGGAGCACCTTGATGCCCATGCGGCGGCACTCGTTGAGGTAGACCGCCGACTTGTCCTTGTCGTCCTTGACGGAGGTCAGCAGGGCGGCCATGTACTCGGCGGGGTAGTTGGCCTTGAGGTAGGCGGTCCAGTACGAGACCAGGCCGTACGCGGCGGAGTGCGCCTTGTTGAACGCGTAGCCGGCGAAGGGGACCAGCACGTCCCACAGGGCCTGGATGGCCTCGTCGCTGTAGCCGTTCCGCTTGGCGCCGGCCTGGAAGATGGTGAAGTTCTTCGCCAGCTCGTCGGGCTTCTTCTTGCCCATCACGCGGCGCAGGATGTCGGCCTCGCCGAGCGAGTAGCCGGCGATGATCTGGGCGGCCTTCTGGACCTGCTCCTGGTAGACGATCAGGCCGTAGGTGACGGCCAGGACCTCTTCGAGGGGCTCCTCCAGCTCCTTGTGGATCGGGGTGATCTCCTGGAGCTTGTTCTTGCGCAGCGCGTAGTTGGTGTGCGAGTCCATGCCCATCGGGCCGGGACGGTAGAGAGCCGAGACGGCGGAGATGTCTTCGAAGTTGTCGGGCTTCATCAGGCGCAGCAGCGAGCGCATGGGGCCGCCGTCGAACTGGAAGACGCCGAGGGTGTCGCCCCGCTGGAGCAGTTCGAAGGTCGTCGGATCGTCGAGCGGGAGGCTCAGCAGATCGATGTCGACGCCCTTGTTGGACTTCACCATCTTGACGGCGTCGTCCATGATCGTCAGGTTGCGCAGGCCGAGGAAGTCCATCTTCAGCAGGCCGAGCGACTCGCAGCTCGGGTAGTCCCACTGCGTGATGGTCACGCCGTCGGTGTGCCGCACCCAGACGGGCACGTGCTCGGTGATGGTCTCGCTGGACATGATCACGCCGGCGGCGTGCACGCCCATCTGCCGGACCAGGCCCTCGACGCCCTTGGCGGTGTCGATGACCTTCTTCACGTCCGGCTCGTTCTCGTACATCGCGCGGACCTCGCCGGCCTCCGAGTACCGGGGGTGGCCGGGGTCGGTGATGCCGTTGAGGTCGATGCCCTTGCCGAGCACGTCGGCGGGCATGGCCTTGGTGATCCGGTCACCCATCGCGTACGGGTAGCCCAGCACGCGCGCGGAGTCCTTGATCGCGTTCTTGGCCTTGATCTTGCCGTACGTGCCGATCATGGCGACCTTGTCGGCGCCGTACTTCTCCGTCACGTACCTGATCACCTCGACGCGCCTGCGCTCGTCGAAGTCGATGTCGACGTCGGGCATGGAGACGCGCTCGGGGTTGAGGAACCGCTCGAAGATCAGGCCGTGCGGGATCGGGTCGAGGTCGGTGATGCCCATGGCGTACGCGACGATCGAGCCGGCCGCGGAGCCTCGGCCGGGGCCGACCGCGATGCCGTTGTTCTTGGCCCACATGATGAAGTCGGCGACGACGAGGAAGTAGCCCGGGAACCCCATCTGGATGATGACGTCCATCTCGTACTCGACCTGCTTCTGGCGGTCCTCGGGGATGCCGCCGGGGAAGCGGCGCTCCATGCCGCGGCGGACCTCCTCCTTGAACCAGGTGACCTCGGTGTAGCCCTCGGGGATGTCGAACTTCGGCATCAGGTCGCGCTTCTCGAACATGCCGGCGGTGTCGACCATCTCGGCGACGAGGAGCGTGTTGGCGCAGCCCTCCTGCCAGGCGTCCGAGGAGTCGATGGCGTACATCTCGTCCGTGGACTTCAGGTAGTAGCCGGTGCCGTCGAACTTGAAGCGGTCGGGGTCGGAGAGGTTCTTGCCGGTCTGGATGCACAGCAGGGCGTCGTGGGCGCCGGCCTCGTGCGCGTACGTGTAGTGCGAGTCGTTCGTCACCAGCGGCGGGATGCCGAGCTTCCGGCCGATCTCCAGCAGGCCGTCGCGGACCCGGCGCTCGATCTCGATGCCGTGGTCCATCAGCTCCAGGAAGTACCGGTCCTTGCCGAAGATGTCCTGGTAGTCGGCGGCGGCCTTGAGCGCCTCGTCGAAGTGGCCGAGGCGCAGCCGGGTCTGCACCTCGCCGGAGGGGCAGCCGGTGGAGGCGACGATGCCCTCGGACCACCGGGCGATGGTCTCCTTGTCCATCCGGGGCCACTTCGTCAGCCAGCCCTCGGCGTACGCGTCGGAGGACAGGCGGAAGAGGTTGTGCAGACCGGTCCGGTTCACCGCCCACATCGTCTTGTGGGTGTACCCGCCGGAGCCGGAGACGTCGTCGCGCTTCTGGTGCGGCTGGCCCCACTGGATCTTGCGCTTGTTGCGCCGGGACTCGGGGGCGACATACGCCTCGATCCCGATGATCGGGGTGATTCCGGCCTTCTTCGCGGAATGGAAGAAGTCGTACGCCCCGTGCAGGTTGCCGTGGTCCGACATGGCGATATGGGTCATGCCCATCTCGTTGCAGGCCTGGAACATGTCCTTGAGCCGCGCGGCACCGTCCAGCAGCGAGTACTGGGTGTGGACGTGCAGGTGCGTGAAGGGCGGCTTTGACACGGTTCGAGCCTCCAGGGCAAACGTGCGTCGACGGGTGTCCCACGGGCTGTGGACGGTCAGGGGGACAGCGTCGAAGTCTATGCCCCCGCACTGACACGCGCGGGCCCCGTCCGCGTACCTTCGTGCGGGGAACCGGGCACTCCCGCGTGGCGTCGCCCGTTGGAGACGGCGGAAGCGCCGTCGTACGCGTTCCCGCCCTACACGCACCACCCGTCCCGCACCAGGAGGCACCCCGCGATGTCGGTCCCCCAGCTCAACGACGAGCAGCGCGGCGAGGAGATCCTCGCCGTCTTCGACACCGCCTTCGGCCGGCTCCTGGCCGCCGACCCGGCCGCGTTCCGGGTGAAGTTCCGCAAGATGGCGGCCTCGGCCTTCGCCTTCTACCGCGGCACGGCGGCCCTCTTCTACCATGATCTCGACGCCGAGAAGCGCGGCGGTCCGTACCTGGACGACCGCACCTCGCGCGTGTGGATCCACGGCGACCTGCACGCGGAGAACTTCGGCACGTACATGGACTCCAACGGCCGCCTGGTCTTCAACGTCAACGACTTCGACGAGGCCTACGTCGGCCCCTTCACCTGGGACCTGAAGCGCTTCTCGGCCTCCATCGCGCTCATCGGGTACGCGAAGGCGCTCGGCGACCAGCAGATCACCGAGCTGGTGACGGTCTACGCCGACGCCTACCGCGAGCGCGTCCACGCCCTGGCCACGGGGGCGAAGCGGGACGAGGTGCCGCCGTTCACGCTGGACACCGCGCAGGGCCCGCTCCTCGACGCGCTGCGTGTCGCCCGCTCGCTGACCCGGTTCGGCCTGCTGGACTCGATGACCGAGATCCGGGACTTCGAGCGCCGCTTCGCCCCCGGCGGCGGCTCCATCGAGCTGGACGCGGCCACCCGCTACAAGGTCCTGGCGGCCTTCGACGGCTATCTGGAGACGCTGCCGGACTCCTCCCTCGCGCGCCCGGACTCCTACCGGGTGAAGGACGTCGTGGGCCGGCGCGGCATCGGCATCGGCTCGGCGGGGCTGCCGTCGTACAACATCCTCCTGGAGGGCCACAGCGACGCCCTGGAGAACGATGTGGTGATCTACATCAAGCAGGCGCAGACCCCGGCCGTCTCCCGGCACATCACGGATCCGGCCATCGCGGAGTACTTCCAGCACGAGGGCCACCGCACGGTGATCTCCCAGCGCGCCCTCCAGGCACACGCCGACCCCTGGCTGGGCTGGACCGAGCTGGACGGCGCGGGTCAGCTGGTCGCCGAGGTCTCGCCGTACGCGGTGGACCTGGACTGGGGCGACATCGACGACTTCGAGGAGATCGCGGCCGTCGTCGCCGACCTGGGCCGGGCCACCGCCACCATGCACGCGGCGGCGGACGACCAGTCCGGCGAGTCCCTGGTGCCGTTCTCCACCGAGCGGGCCATCGACGCGGCGCTCGCGGCCGACGAGGAGGGCTTCGCGCCCCTGCTGGTGGACTTCGCGCACAGCTACGGCGCACGCGCGCGTGCCGATCACCAGATCTTCGTGGACCTGTTCCGCAACGGCCGGATCCCGGGGCTGTGACGCCGCGGATTCACAGGCATCCTTTAAGGGTCTCTTACCCGCGTACGTGACAGACTCTGCTCTCGCTATGGACACATCCGGGACCCAGCTCAGAGCCGTGCGCGCGGCGCTGTTCACGGCCTTCGTCGTGACGCTCGGCACCGCGTCGCACGTGCTGCTGTCCCGTGCCCCGCTGCCGTCGGCCGGCGTGGCCGCGGTCGCCGCGGGGGTGTTCGGCACCGCCTACGCGCTGGCGGGCCGTGAGCGCGGCTTCGGCCGGATCGCGGCCCTGCTGGTCCCGCTGGAGCTGGCCGCCGACACGGTGTTCACCACCGGCCAGCACGCCTGCTACGGCCGGGCGGGCGGCCCGGTCGCGGGCCCGCTGCGCGCGGTCGGCCTGGACGTGCTGTGCGGGGGCCGGATGGGCACCCCGCTGGTCCGGGTGACCGGCGGCGACCGTGCCGGCGCCCTGCTCGCCCACGCCGGCCCGGCCGCCGCCTGGCTGCTGCTCGCCGCGCACATCGGCGTGGGCCTGCTGGCCGCCGCCTGGCTGCGCCGGGGCGAGCGGGCCCTGGCCCAGCTGCTGTACGCGGTGGCCGGCACCACGTTCCGGCCGCTGCTGCTGGCGGTGGCCGCGGTCACCGTACGGGCGCTGCCGGCCCGCCGGGCGCCCCGCCCGGCGCCGACCCGCAGCGCGGCCCGTGACCGGCTCCTCACGCACTCCCTGGGACGGCGTGGACCGCCGCGCTCCCCCGCCGCGGCCCTCGCCTGAGCCACCCCGGCTCCCGCGCGGCCGACGGCGTCCGGACAACGACCGGTCCCCCACCCGCGTCCCGCGTACGACGGGTGCGCGTCCCCCATGGAGATCACCAGCATGAGCAAGCGGAACAGCCAGACGGCGAAGACGGCGGCCCGGGAGCGGCTGCGCCAGGAGCGCGAGCGGCAGGCCAAGCGCGACAAGGCCAGGCGGCAGACCATCGTGGCCGCCTCGGTCGTGGCCGTCCTGGCCGCGGCCGGCGGCATCGGCTACGCCGTCGTGCAGAACAACAAGCCCGGGTACTGGGAGGCCGCGAAGGACGACAAGCTCGTCAAGCCGGCCCACACCACGGGTGCCGACGGCACGACCGTCGTCGTCGGCAAGGCGAGCGCCGGGAAGACCCTCGTGATGTACGAGGACCCGCGCTGCCCGGTCTGCGCGGCGTTCGAGCAGACGGTCGGCCCGACCGTGAAGAAGGACCTCGACGCCGGCAAGTTCAAGCTCAAGTTCGTCGGCGCCACCTTCATCGACCGGAGCCTGCCCGGCGAAGGCTCCAAGAACGCGCTCAGCGCCCTGGGCGCGGCGCTGAACGTCAGCCCCGAGGCCTTCCTCGAGTACAAGTCCGCGTTGTACTCCAAGAAGTGGCACCCCGAGGAGACCACGGACAAGTTCAAGGACGACGCCTACCTGATCAAGGTCGCCGACACCGTCCCCGCGCTGAAGGGCAACGCGGCGTTCCGCAAGGACGTGAAGGACGGCACCTACGACCGGTGGGCGCTGGAGGAGTCCAAGGTCTTCGACAAGGACGGCGTCTCCGGCACCCCGACCCTGAAGATGAACGGCAAGACCCTGACGGGTCCCGACGGCAAGAGCGCCCCCATGACCGTCGCCGACTTCGACACCGCGCTCGGAGCGGCCCTCAAGGGCTGAGCCGACGCCCGGCCGAAGAGTGGGCGAACTTTCGCGAGTTCGCCCACTCTCGCGCGTACTGATCAGTAGCCTGATCGTCCGTGACCAGTCGATACAGATCATCCGAGGACGCTCAGCGCCTCGGCACACCGTTCCCCCGCCGCCGTACGGTCGTCAAGGCCGCGGCGGCGACCGCTGTCCTGGCCGGCCCGCTCGCCGCCGCCCTCCCGGCCCGCGCCGCCACGGACGCCCCCGCCTTCCTGCACGGCGTCGCCTCCGGTGACCCGCTGCCCGACGGCGTACTGCTGTGGACCCGCGTCACCCCGGTCCCGGAGGCGATACCGGGCTCCGGGACCGGCCCGGACACCGAGGTCAGCTGGGTCGTCGCCAAGGACAGGGCGCTGACGGACATCGTCGCCAAGGGCTCCGTCACCGCGACCGCCGGCTCCGACCACACCGTGAAGGCCGACATCCGCGGCCTGGTACCGGCCACCGACTACTGGTTCCGGTTCTCGGCCGGCGGCACCGACTCCCCGGTGGCGCGCACCCGTACCGCGCCGGCGGCCGACGCCGACGTGCCCGGGCTGCGCTTCGGCGTGGTCTCCTGCGCCAACTGGGAGGCGGGCTACTTCGCCGCCTACCGCCATCTCGCCGCCCGCAACGACCTGGACGCCTGGCTGCACCTCGGCGACTACATCTACGAGTACAAGTCCGGTGAGTACGCCGCCCGCGGCAAAGTCGTCCGCCCGCACGCCCCGGCCAACGAGATCCTCACCCTCGCCGACTACCGCATCCGGCACGCCGAGTACAAGACCGACCCCGACCTCCAGGCCCTGCACCTGAAGGCGCCCGTCATCGCGATCTGGGACGACCACGAGTTCGCCGACAACGCCTGGTCGGGCGGCGCGGTCAACCACACCGAGGGCACCGAGGGCACCTGGGTGGCCCGTCAGGCCGCCGCCAAGCAGGCCTACTTCGAGTGGATGCCGGTCCGCCCGGCCGTCGCCGGCACCACCTACCGGCGGCTGCGCTTCGGCAGGCTCGCCGACCTGTCCCTGCTGGACCTGCGCTCCTTCCGCTCCCAGCAGGCGTCCACGGCCAGCGGCTCGGTGGACGACCCGGACCGCACGCTCACCGGACGCGCCCAACTCGACTGGCTGAAGGCCGGGCTGAAGGCCTCCGACACCCGGTGGCGGCTGGTCGGCAACTCGGTGATGATCTCGCCGTTCTCCTTCGGCTCCCTCACCGCCGACCTGCTCAAGCCGCTCGCCAAGCTGCTCGGGCTGCCGCAGGAGGGCATCGCCACCAACACCGACCAGTGGGACGGCTACACCGACGACCGCCGCGAACTCCTGGCCCACCTGCGCTCCAACGCCATCGGCAACACCGTCTTCCTGACCGGTGACATCCACATGGCCTGGGCCAACGACGTGCCGGTGGACGCGGGCACCTACCCGCTGTCGGCGTCGGCGGCCACCGAGTTCGTGGTGACCTCGGTCACCTCCGACAACCTGGACGACATCGTGAAGGTGCCCGAGGGCACGGTCTCCGCGGTCGCCTCACCGGTCATCAAGGCCGCCAACCGGCACGTCCACTGGGTGGACACCGACCGCCACGGCTACGGTGTGCTGGACATCACCGCCGACCGCGCGCAGATGGACTACTACGTCCTGTCCGACCGCACCGACGCGCGTGCCACGTCCGCCTGGGCGCGCTCCTACCGGACCCGCAGCGGCACGCAGAAGATCGAGCGGACCTACGACCCGGTGTGACCCCTCGCTCAGCGAAGCGACTCCAGGAAGCCGAGTGCCACCCGCCAGGTGGCCTCGGCGGCCTCCGCGTCGTGGTCCGGCAGGCCGGGGTCGGTGTAGAGGTGCCCGGCTCCGGCGTACCGGTACACCTCCACGTCGGCACCGGCCCGGCCCAGCTGGAGATACCAGGCGCTCAGCCAGTCGTCCGTCTCGAACGGGTCCGGCTCCGCCACGTGCAGCTGCACCGGCAACTCGTCCGCCTGCGCGTTCGGCGCGATGTCGGAGGTGCCGTGCAGGAGCAGCAGCCCGCGCGCCTTGCCGTCGCCGAGGGCGAGGGTCTGCGCGATGGACGCGCCCAGCGAGAACCCGGCGTACACCAGCCCCCGGTCCGAGTACGGCGCCGCCGCCAGCACGGCCCGCTTCAGCAGTTCCTCCTTGCCGGTGCGCTCCTGGAACTCCATGCCGTCCTCGACGGTATCGAACGTGTGTCCCTCGAAGAGGTCCGGCGTCCACACCTCGTGTCCCGCCGCGCGCAGCCGGTCCGCGGCCTCGCGCACCGCGGGCCGGAGTCCGTAGGCCGAGTGAAAGAGCATGATGTTCATGAGGCCATGGTGCCAGCCGCCGCCCTCGCGGCCGTATCGGCGGCCATACCCACACACGCTCGGAACACACATGTTCATCACCCGCCGACCCCGGTTACGTTCGGAGGCATGGAGAACGTGCTCCGCCCCCTGATCGTGGTGGGCAGCTCGGTGCTGCTCACCCTTGCCCTCGGCTGGGCCACCGACCGGCTGCTGCGCAAGGCCGACGAACGCAATTCGGACTCGCCGCTGTGGGAACTGCTGCGGCGCGGCCGCATCCCCTACCAGCTCGTGCTGTGCGCCGCACTGCTCAGAGGCTCCTACGGCCAGGCGCAACTGACCGCGCAGCACCACACCGGCATCGGCCGCGCGCTGACGCTGGTGCTGATCGGATCCGCCGCCTGGCTGGTGATCCGGATAGCCGCGGCCGTCGTCGAGACCTCCTACAGCCGCTACGCGCGCGTCCACCGGGACGCGGCCCGGGTGCGCCGGGTCCGCACCCAGGTGGAGCTGATCATGCGGGTGGTGTCCGCGATCGTCATCGTGATGGCGATCGCCTCGATGCTGCTGACGTTCCCCGCGATGCGCGCGGCCGGCGCCTCGCTGCTGGCCTCCGCCGGCATCCTCGGCATCGTCGCCGGTGTCGCCGCCCAGTCCACCCTGTCCAACCTGTTCGCCGGGCTCCAGATCGCCTTCGGCGACATGGTCCGCATCGGCGACACGGTCGTCGTGGACGGCGAGTGGGGCATGGTCGACGAGATCACCCTGACCTTCCTGACCGTACGGACCTGGGACGAGCGCCGGATCACCATGCCGGTGTCGTACTTCACCTCCAAGCCCTTCGAGAACTGGTCCCGGGGCACCCCGCAGATGACCGGGACCGTCTACTGGTACCTCGACCACAGCGCGCCGGTCGGGGCGATGCGCGAGAAGCTGCGGGACATCCTGCGCACGTGCCCGGCCTGGGACGGCCGCGCCGCGAGCCTCCAGGTGACCGACACCACCCCCAACACCGTCGAGGTGCGGGCGCTGGTGACGGCGAAGGACGCGGACGACATCTGGACGGTGCGGGTCGCGGTCCGCGAGCAGATGATCTCCTGGCTGTCCGAGGAGCATCCCTACGCGCTGCCCCGGGTGAACACGTCCGACGCCGTGCTCCCGCCCTACCGCGTCCCGTCCCCCGACCGCGCGTCGCTGCGCAAGGCCTACGAGTTCCCGCGCACCGGCCGGGGCTGACCGGGCGGGGCTGGCCGGGCGGGCGGCTACGGGCGCCGGTCCTCCGGCGCCGGTCCTCCGGCGGCTAGGGCGGCGCGGCCACGGGAACAGGTCACCGCAGGCTGCGCACGTCGAGGTGGCGCAGTACCCGGTCCACGATCTCCGGATCCGACCCGGGCTCGCTGCGCGCCGCCAGCACCTCGTGCCGCGCCGCACTGAGCATCTCGCCCTGGATGCGCCGCACCCGCTTGAGCCGCCTGACCCGCTGGTGCTGCGCCTCCCGGCGCTCGTCCTCCCCCATGTCCGGACTGATCCGGATGCCGATCTCGAAAGCCCTGCGCAGCATCTGCTCGGAGAGTTCGTCGGGCAGGTCCTCCACCTGCTCGATCTCCCGCAGCCTGCGCTTCGCCGCCTTCGCGGCCCGCACCGCGAGCTCCTTCTCGAACTCCGCCTCCCGCTCGGAGTCGGCCCGCACGCCCAGCAGCCGCACCAGCCACGGCAGCGTCATCCCCTGCACCACCAGCGTCGCGATGATCACCCCGAAGGCGATGAACACGAGCACGTCCCGCTGCGGGAAGGGCGAGCCGTCGTCGGTCTTCAGCGGGATCGCGAGGACCAGCGCCACGGAGGCCACCCCGCGCATCCCGGACCACCACATGACGACGGTCTCCCGCCAGCTGACCGGGATCTCCTCCTCGTAGTCCCGGCGGCGGGCGTGCAGCCGCTTGGTCAGCCAGGTGGCCGGCAGCAGCCACAGCAGCCGTACGACGACCACCACGCCCACCACGGCGGCCGACCAGCCCAGCAGCTCGCCCCAGCGTCCGCGGCCCGTGTGGATGGCGTTGTGCAGCTCCAGGCCGATCAGCCCGAAGGCGACCCCCGTGACGAGGGTGTCGATGATGTCCCAGAAGGTGTGCCCGGCCAGCCGGGTCATCACGTCGTCGGCGTCGGTGGCGTACTCGGCGAGGAACAGTGCCGTGGTGAGCACGGCGAGCACCCCGGAACCGTGCAGCTTCTCCGCGAGCACGTAGGAGGCGTACGGCACCAGCAGGGTCATGCCGATCTGGAGGGTCGGCTCGTCCAGCAGGTCCATCAGCCTGTTCGCGCCCCAGCCCAGCACCAGTCCCACCGCCACCGCGACGACGGCGGACAGCACCAGGTCGAGCCCGGCCCGCCAGGGCGAGAAGGAGCCGCTCAGGGCGGCGGCGATCGCCACGTGGTACAGCACGATGGCCGTGACGTCGTTGAAGAGTCCCTCGCCCTCCAGGATGGACACCAGGCGCCGCGGCAGCCCCAGCTGTCCGGCGACACTGGTCGCGGCGACCGGGTCGGGCGGTGCGATCAATGCGCCCAGCGCGACGGCGGCGGCGATCGGCAGCCCGGGCACGATCGCGCTGGCGACCAGGGCCACGCACACCGTGGTCACGAACACCAGGGCGACGGCCAGCAGGAAGATCGGACGGACGTTGGCCGCGAACTGCCGCCAGGAGGTCCGGCGCACGGCGGCGTAGAGCAGTGGCGGGAGCAGCGCGGGCAGGATCAGATCGGGCGGGATGTTCACGTCGGGCACGAAGTCGGCCACCGCCAGGACCCCGCCGAACAGGGTCATCAGCACGGGCGCCGGCACCCCGGACCGGTCCCCTAGCGGGACGCTCACCAGGGCCCCGAGCAGCAGGGCGAACAACAGGGCCAACTGATCCACGGACGGCGCTCCGGGCTCGACGATCACACGGCAGACCTCTAGCCTGCCACGACGCCCGCGCACCGGCCGTACCGACGTCTCCTGGACGGAGCTGCGGGTGGGAGCCACCGGGCGCGGCGAGCGGGAGCTAGAGGGCGCGGCGCATCGCCCGGTGCGGTATGCCGGCGTTCGGGAACTCCGGGCCGTACGCCACGTAGCCGAGCCGCTCGTAGAAGCCCTGGGCGTGGGTCTGCGCGTGCAGGTCGAGCGCGGTGAGGCCCGCCGCGCGGGCGATGTCCTCGATGGCGTGCACCAGGGCCGCGCCGACGCCGAGCCCGCGTGCCTCCCGGGAGACGGCGAGCCGCCCCAGGGAGCCGACCGCCGGGTCGCCGCCGGTCTTCGCCGCCGCCGCCTCGCCGTGCAGCAGCCGCCCGGTGCCCAGCGGCACACCGTCCTCGCGGACCGCCAGGACATGCACGGCCACGGCGTCCCAGGCGTCGTACTCGATGTCCTCGGCGACGCCCTGCTCGGCGACGAAGACCTCTTTGCGGACCGCGAAGCAGGCCTCGCGATCGGTGAGGTCCGTCGCGACCCGGACGGTGTGGCGCGGGCTCACGCCCACGTCTCCTCGCGGACCTGGTCGAGGGCCTGTCGCAGGTCCTCGGGGTAGTCGCTCCCGAACTCCACCCACTGTCCGTCGCCGGGGTGCTCGAAGCCGAGCCGGACCGCGTGCAGCCACTGGCGGGTCAGGCCCAGCCGCTTGGCGAGGGTCGGGTCGGCACCGTAGGTGAGGTCCCCGACGCACGGGTGGCGGTGCGCGGCCATGTGGACGCGGATCTGGTGGGTACGGCCGGTCTCCAGCTTCACGTCGAGCAGGGAGGCGGCGCGGAAGGCCTCGACGAGGTCGTAGTGGGTCACCGACGGCTTGCCGTCCGCGGTGACCGCCCACTTGTAGTCGTGGTTGGGGTGACGGCCGATCGGGGCGTCGATCGTGCCGCTCGTGGGGTCCGGGTGGCCCTGCACGAGGGTGTGGTAGCGCTTGTCGACCGTGCGCTCCTTGAACTGGCGCTTGAGCGACGTGTAGGCGCGCTCCGACTTCGCGACCACCATCAGGCCGGAGGTGCCGACGTCCAGGCGGTGCACGATGCCCTGGCGCTCGGCGGCGCCGGAGGTGGAGATCCGGTATCCGGCGGCGGCGAGACCGCCGATGACGGTCGGCCCGGACCAGCCCGGCGACGGGTGCGCGGCCACGCCGACCGGCTTGACGATCACGACCACGTCATCGTCGTCGTGCACGATCTCCATGCCCTCGACCGGCTCGGCGACCACCCGCACCGGTGCCGCGGCCTGCGGCATCTCGACTTCGAGCCAGGCGCCGCCGTGCACCCGCTCGGACTTGCCGACCACCGCCCCGTCGACCTGGACCTTGCCGGCCGCGGCCAGCTCCGCCGCCTTCGTGCGGGAGAAGCCGAACATGCGGGAGATGGCGGCGTCGACGCGCTCGCCCTCCAGGCCGTCTGGCACGGGCAGGGTACGAATCTCGGGAACGGTGCTCACCCGTCGAGTATGCCGGACGGGTGCCCGGCCACCGAACGGGCCTGTGGAAAACCGTCCGTCCGCGGGCCCCGCGGGCGGGCGGGGCCGGCCTCAGTCCTTGTGGACCGTGCCGTCCGGGTCCAGGCCGCGGAAGGACAGCAGCACGATCAGGATGCCGCCGCACACGATCGCCGAGTCGGCCAGGTTGAACACCGCGAAGCCCTGGGGCGCGATGAAGTCCACGACCTCGCCCTCGAAGATCCCCGGCGCCCGGAAGATCCGGTCGGTGAGGTTGCCGAGCGCGCCGCCCAGCAGCAGGCCGAGCGCGATGGCCCAGGGGAAGCTGTAGAGCTTGCGGGCGAGACGGATGATCACCAGGATCACGGCGGCGGCGATGAGGGTGAAGATGATCGTGAAGGCCGCGCCGAACCCGAAGGCCGCGCCCGGGTTACGGATGGCGTGCAGCTCCAGCCAGTCCCCGACGACCTGGATCGGCGCGTGGCCCTCCAGACGGGCGACGACGAGCATCTTGCTGATCAGGTCGAGGGCGTACGCGAACGCGGCCACCGCGAACAGCACGGCGATCCGGCGCCCGCGGCCGGTCCGCCGCCCCACCGGGGCGGACCCCTCGCCGGCACCGGCCGGGCCGGACGCTCCCGGGCCGGCGGGCGCTCCGGCCGCCGCAGTCCGCTCGCCGCCGTCGTCCGGGGTGTCCGGCGTACCGATGATGCGCTCCGCCTCTGCCACGTGAGTCCCTCAACCTAGGTGCCTGACTGAGGACGAGACTACGGCACGCCCCCAGGGCCCCTGGCGCTCAGGAGCGGCGTTCCTGCTTCTGCTTGCACTCCACGCACAGCGTGGCCCGCGGGAAGGCCTGCATGCGTGCCTTGCCGATGGGATTGCCGCAGTTCTCGCACAGGCCGTAGGTGCCCGCGTCGAGCCGTTCCAGGGCGCGCTCGGTCTGGTCCAGCATCTCGCGCGCGTTGGCGGCCAGCGCCATCTCGTGCTCGCGGGTGATGTTCTTGGTGCCGGTGTCGGCCTCGTCGTCGCCCGCGCCGTCCCCGGAGTCCCGCATCAGACCGGCGACGGACGCCTCCGACGAGCTGATCTCCGCCCGCAGCCGTCCCGCCTCGGAGTCCAGCTCCGCGCGGGCCTGCGTGACCTCTTCCGGGGTCCAGGGGTCCTCCCCGGTACGCACCGCCAGCTCGCCGGGCTCCGCCGCGGCGGCCCGCGCCTTGGGAAGGGGGGCCTGTTCCGCCGTGACCGTTCCTGGGGTCTTCTTCGCAACCACTGTCGTGGCTCCCGTCTGCTTCGCGGCCCGCGCCGCACCCGCCTTCTTGGCCGTGCTCTTGTGGGCCGTCTCCGTGGAGACGGCCTCGTGGACCGCCCGCCCGCCGCCGGCCTTCCTCGCCGTCGGCTCCGTGGGGGCCGCCGTGTCCGTAGCCGCCTTGTCCGTAACCGCCTTGCCGGTGGCCGTCCGCGTCGCCGGTTTCTTCGTCACCGCGGGCTTCCCGGTCGCCGCGTCCCGCACCGAGCCGTCGGCCCCCGCGTGGCCGTGCGCCGCCTTCCCGGCCGCAGTCTTCCGCGCCGGCGCCCGCTTCACCGCCGCCCGCTCCGCCGTCGTATGCGCCGCCCGCTCCGTCGGGGCCGCGTCCTCGACGGCCGCCTCCTTCGCGGCCGCCTGCCTCACGGGCGTCTTGCGCACGGCCGCCTTCTTCGTGACCGCCTTCCGCACGGCCGCACTCCTCGCCACCCGTTCCTCGGCCTTCGCCCCCTCTTCCCGCTCCTGACCCACGGCCGCGTGGCCGGCTGCCGGCTTCCCCGCGGCCGTCCTGCCGGTGGCCGGTCCCGCACCCGTCTTCCCGGTCGCCGGCTGCTGTACGGCGGTCTTCTTCGCCACCATGGCCGCGGCCCCTTCACATATTGTGATCTTGCTCGCGAATCGTGCTGGGACGATAAATCGACTCGAGTCCCGCGGCAACGGGGCACACCGCCCGATTCGCCCGCCCGCGCCCCCCGAGTCACGGGCCTGCATCCGTTGTGCCCAGCTCCCCGCCGGGTAATCCGCCCGGTCCGGCCCGCGCGGACACGTACCCCGCCCCCTCGCCATTCGGGTTACGCGGCCCCGCTCCGGGCCTGCCTCCGCACCTGCCTCCGCACCGCGCGAAAACCGGTCCGCCGTTGTCCGTGGGGCGCCGTACACTGGGCGGAGCGAAAAGCGTGGATGGGGACGAGTAGCGGCGTACGCAGCCCAGAGCGACCCGGGGACGGTGTGAGCCCGGGGGTGAGCGCGACGCGAAGATCACCCCGGAGCCGCCGGAAGAAAGCCGCAGCCGCAGGGCGGCGGCGAGTAGACCCGGCTTCGCGACCCCAATGAGGGGGCTCACCGGCGTGTACGGCGCGGCGGAGGGCCAAGGAGGGTGGTACCGCGGGAGCGCGCCGCACACGGCGTGGATCAGGATCTGAGGCTCTCGTCCCTCCGACGGAAGGCAGCAAGTCCGTTGGAGGATGCTCGCAGATGACAGCGCCGACGTACCGCCAGGTGCCCGCACAGGTCGACCTGCCCGCTCTTGAGCACGCCGTGCTCGACTTCTGGCACGAGCAGAAGATCTTCGCCAAGAGCCTGGAGCAGTCCGAGGGCCGCCCCGAATGGGTGTTCTACGAGGGCCCGCCCACCGCCAACGGCATGCCGGGCGCCCACCACATCGAGGCCCGCGTCTTCAAGGACGTCTTCCCCCGCTTCCGCACCATGCGCGGCTACCACGTGGGCCGCAAGGCCGGCTGGGACTGCCACGGCCTGCCGGTCGAGCTGGCCGTCGAGAAGGAGCTGGGCTTCGCCGGCAAGCAGGACATCGAGGCGTACGGCATCGCCGAGTTCAACGCCAGGTGCCGCGAGTCGGTGACCCGGCACACCGACGCCTTCGCCGAGCTGACGACCCGCATGGGCTACTGGGTCGACCTGGACGACGCCTACCGGACCATGGACCCCGAGTACGTGGAATCCGTGTGGTGGTCGCTGAAGGAGATCTTCGGCAAGGGGCTGCTGGTCCAGGACCACCGTGTCGCCCCCTGGTGCCCGCGCTGCGGCACCGGCCTGTCCGACCACGAGCTGGCGCAGGGCTACGAGACGGTCGTCGACCCCTCCGTGTACGTCCGCTTCCCGCTCACCTCCGGCCCCCTCGCCGGCGAGGCCGCCCTGCTGGTGTGGACGACGACCCCCTGGACCCTGGTGTCCAACACGGCGGTCGCCGCGCACCCGGAGGTCACCTACGTCGTCGCGACGGACGGCGAGGAGAAGCTCGTCGTCGCCGAGCCGCTGCTCGCCAAGGCGCTCGGCGAGGGCTGGGAGACCACCGGACAGACCTTCACCGGTGCCGAGATGGAACGCTGGACCTACCAGCGTCCGTTCGAGCTGGTGGAGTTCCCCGAGCCGGCGCACTACGTGGTCAACGCCGAGTACGTGACGACCGAGGACGGTACGGGCCTGGTCCACCAGTCCCCCGCCTTCGGTGAGGACGACCTCAAGGTCTGCCGCGCCTACGGCCTGCCGGTCGTGAACCCCGTCCGCCCGGACGGCACCTTCGAGGAGGACGTCCCGCTCGTCGGCGGCGTCTTCTTCAAGAAGGCGGACGAGAAGCTCACCGAGGACCTGGCGCAGCGCGGGCTCCTCTTCCGGCACCTGCCGTACGAGCACAGCTACCCGCACTGCTGGCGCTGCCACACCGCGCTCCTGTACTACGCGCAGCCCTCCTGGTACATCCGCACGACGGCGATCAAGGACCGCCTCATCCAGGAGAACGAGAAGACCAACTGGTTCCCGGACACGGTCAAGCACGGCCGCTTCGGCGACTGGCTGAACAACAACATCGACTGGGCGCTGTCCCGCAACCGCTACTGGGGCACGCCGCTGCCGATCTGGCGCTGCGAGGACGACCACCTCACCTGCGTCGGCTCGCGCGCGGAGCTGACCGAGCTGACCGGCACCGACCAGTCGGGCCTGGACCCGCACCGGCCGTACATCGACGACGTCACCTTCGCCTGCGGCCACGACGGCTGCGGGAAGACGGCCACGCGCGTGCCGGAGGTCATCGACGCCTGGTACGACTCGGGTTCCATGCCGTTCGCGCAGTGGGGCTATCCGTACAAGAACAAGGAGCTGTTCGAGAGCCGGTACCCGGCCCAGTTCATCTCCGAGGCGATCGACCAGACCCGCGGCTGGTTCTACACGCTGATGGCCGTCGGCACCCTCGTCTTCGACAGGTCGTCGTACGAGAACGTCGTCTGCCTGGGCCACATCCTCGCCGAGGACGGCCGCAAGATGTCCAAGCACCTGGGCAACATCCTCCAGCCGATCCCGCTCATGGACCAGCACGGCGCGGACGCGGTGCGCTGGTTCATGGCGGCCGGCGGTTCCCCGTGGGCGGCCCGCCGGGTCGGCCACACCACCATCCAGGAAGTCGTCCGCAAGACCCTGCTGACGTACTGGAACACGGTCGCCTTCCAGGCGCTGTACGCCCGCACGTCCGGCTGGGCGCCCTCCGCGGCGGACCCGGCGCCGGCCGGGCGCCCGGTGCTGGACCGCTGGCTGCTCTCCGAACTCCACGCCCTGACCGACCAGGTGACCCAGGCGCTGGAGGCGTACGACACCCAGCGCGCCGGCAAGCTGCTGTCCGCGTTCGTGGACGACCTGTCCAACTGGTACGTCCGCCGGTCGCGCCGCCGCTTCTGGCAGGGCGACAAGGCCGCACTGCGCACCCTGCACGAGGTCCTGGAGACGGTCACGAAGCTGATGGCGCCGATCACGCCGTTCATCACCGAACGGGTGTGGCAGGACCTGGTCGCGCCGGTCACGCCGGGCGCGCCCGAGTCCGTGCACCTGGCCCCGTGGCCCGAGGCGGACCTGTCCGCGATCGACCCGGCGCTGTCGCGGCAGATGGTCCTGGTCCGCCGGCTGGTGGAGCTGGGCCGCGCCACGCGCGCGGAGTCGGGCGTCAAGACGCGCCAGCCGCTGTCCCGTGCGCTGATCGCGGCCACCGGCTTCGAGTCCCTCGACCCGGAGCTGCACGCGCAGATCACGGAGGAACTGAACGTCGAGGCGCTGGCATCGCTCAGCGAGGTCGGCGGCAGCCTGGTCGACACGACCGCCAAGGCCAACTTCCGGGCGCTGGGCAAGCGGTTCGGCAAGCGGGTGCAGGACGTGGCCCGGGCGGTCGCCGCTGCCGACGCCGCCGCGCTGTCCCTCGCGCTGCGGGAGGGCACCGCGTCCGTGGAGGTCGACGGCGAGACGGTCACCCTGGCCCCCGACGAGGTCATCATCACGGAGACCCCGCGCGAAGGCTGGTCGGTGGCCGCCGACTCCGGCGCCACGGTCGCCCTCGACCTGGAGATCACCGAGGAGCTGCGGCAGGCCGGTCTGGCGCGTGACGGGATCCGGATGATCCAGGAGGCCCGCAAGAACAGCGGCCTGGACGTGGCCGACCGGATCGCCCTGCGGTGGACCTCGACCGATCCCCGGGTCATCGCCGCGCTGTCCGAGCACAGCGCCCTGATCGCCGAGGAGGTCCTCGCGACGGACTTCGCCCAGGGCGAGGCGGACGGCACCTACGGCGACGCCTTCACCGACGAGGGCCTGTCCCTGACGTTCCGGCTGCGCCGGGCGTAACCGCCCAGGCGTGCGCGAGGGCCCGGTCTCCGGCGAGGAGACCGGGCCCTCGCGCGTGGACGCCGGACCAGCGGACCGGGTCCTCACCCGTGAACGCCGGACCAGGGGTTACCGCCCGGACGCCGGTCGGGAGTTCACGCCGGGTGCCGGCCGGTGGGTTCCGCCCGGACGCCTGGCCGTGGGTCCGCCGGGACATCGGATCAGCCCTACCGCCCGGATACCGTCACGGTCGTGCGTGTCCCGCACCCCGACGGCGGGCGCGCGCAACCCGCGTAAAAGGGGCGGGCCCCCGGACCGAAGTCCGAAGGGCCCGCCCCTTGGGCGCTGCCGACGCCGTTGTCGTACTAGTACCCGGTGCTCAGTTGTCGTCCTCGTCGATCAGGAACCCGCGCATCGGCGAGGGCGCCTGGCCCATCGGGGACGGACCCTGCGGGCGGACCGGGGCCATGGGCTGGGTCATGGCCGGGGTCATCTGCTGCTGGCCGCCGTAGGACGGGCCGGCGTTGCCGGGGTTGCCGCCCATCCCCTGGTTGCCGCCGTAGGACGGGGCGCTCGCACCGGCCGGGGCCATGGAGGGCGCCGGCGACGGCGGCAGGGACGCGGTGGCCGGAGTGCGCGGCGGGGCCAGGGAGTCGTCGGCCTGGGTCTCCAGCTGACGCAGCTGCGACTCCAGGTACGACTTCAGCCGCGTGCGGTACTCGCGTTCGAAGCCGCGCAGGTCCTCGACCTTGCGCTCCAGCGTGGCGCGCGCGGACTCCAGGGAGCCCATGGCGACGCGGTGCTTCTCCTGCGCGTCCCGCTCCAGGGCGTCGGCCTTGGCACGGGCGTCACGCTCCAGACCCTCGGCACGGCTGCGGGCCTCGCCGACGATCTTGTTGGCCTCGGAACGGGCCTCGGCGATCGCCTGGTCGGCGGTCTGCTGGGCCAGCGAGAGGACACGGGCGGCGCTGTCGCCACCGGGGCCCTGGCCGTGGCCGCCCATGGGACCGCCCATCGGGCCGCCCATCTGCTGCTGCATGGGCGGCTGACCGCCCATGTGGCCCTGCCCCATCTGACCCTGGCCCATCTGACCCTGGCCCATGGAGCCCTGCCCCATCTGACCCTGCCCCATCTGACCCTGGCCCATCTGGCCCTGGCCCATGGAGCCCTGCCCCATCTGGCCCTGGCCCATCTGACCCTGGCCCATCGGGCCGGGACCCTGCGGGCCACCCTGACCGCCGGGGCCGGCGGGCAGCTGCGGGGCACCGCTCGGCAGCTGGGGCGGACCACCCATGGGGCCACCCATCTGCTGCTGCGGCGGGCCCGATATGCCGGCGGGCACCGGTGCGCCGGGACCTCGCATCCCCTGCTGGGGCATGCCCTGCTGAGGCATTCCCTGCTGGGGCATCCCCTGCTGCTGGTCCTGCTCCGGGGGCTTGCGCATGTTCTGCTGGTTCTGGGCGGCCGCGCGCGTGGCCGCGGCCAGTTTGGCGCGCAGGTCCTCGTTCTCGCGGAGCAGCCGGGTCAGTTCGGCTTCGACCTCGTCGAGGAAGGCATCGACCTCGTCCTCGTCATAGCCTTCTCGGAGGCGGACGGTCGTGAACTGCTTGTTCCGCACGTCCTCGGGGGTCAACGGCATCTCTTCACCTCAACGTAGTCATCGGCAGTCGGCAAGACCGTATCGTCCACCCTCATCTCACGAAGTGCTGCGCAATGGAGATGAGGACGTAAACGATGATCATCAGTACGAAGAAGGACAGGTCGAGCGCCACGCCCCCGAGACGCAGCGGCGGGATGAACCGCCGCAGAAGCTTCAACGGTGGATCGGTGACAGTGTAGGTGGCCTCCAGTACGACCACCATCGCCTTGCCGGGTTGCCACGAGCGGGCGAACTGGAACACGTAATCCATGACCAGCCGGAAGATGAGCACGACGAGGAACACCATCAGCGCGATGTAGATCACCTGCGCGAACACGCTCATGGCCTGCGGTTCCCTCTCCCCTGCTCCGTGCTTTCCGTACTGCGGTCCGGTCGTGCGTCTCAGCTCTGGTTGAAGAACCCGCCCTCTGCGATGCGGGCCTTGTCCTCCGCCGTGACATCGACGTTAGCAGGAGACAACAGGAACACCTTCTGCGTCACCCGCTCGATGCTGCCGTGAAGACCAAACACCAAACCGGCCGCAAAGTCGACAAGTCGCTTGGCGTCTGTGTCATCCATCTCAGTCAGATTCATGATCACCGGGGTGCCCTCACGGAAGTGTTCCCCGATGGTACGGGCCTCGTTGTAGGTCCGCGGGTGAAGCGTGGTGATCCGGTAAGGCTCTCGTTCCGACACGACCTTGGGCATGATCACCGGTGCGTTCTTCTCCAGGGACTGACGTTCTTGTGTGATGGATGCCACGGGCGCGATCCGCGCCGGGCGTCCCGATTCCGCGGCGAGCGAAGTCGAACGGGCCACCGGCTCGCGCGGCGCGGGCGGTTGCACGATTCGCACCTCTTCGTCCCTTTGGGACTGGTGTGCACCATGCGACTGATGTGACGGTTCGTGCCGTCGGTGGTCCCGCTCGGGCTCCGGGTCCAGCTCGGGCTCGAAGTCGTCGTCGGGGTCGAATCCGCGGCCGTCGTACCCATCGTCCTCCACGAGGCCGAGGTAGACCGCCATCTTGCGCATCGCGCCGGCCATGCTCTGAGTCCTCCGCTCTGTGGTGGATCGACTGACGACTGCCAAATGCCCGCGATCCACGTGGTCGTTGTGCCCGCCTTGACGGGTACTGACCATATTTTCTGCTGTGGTCCGACTTCCTGGCGACGTTACCCGAGCCTGGGGCGGACTCCGAGTACCGCACTGCCGACGCGTACATGTGTCGCCCCGGCGGCCACGGCCTGTTCGAGGTCCGCACTCATCCCTGCCGACACCATGGTTGCAGCCGGATGGGTCCGGCGCAGGTCGGTCGACAAATCCATGAGCCGTCCGAACGCCGCCTGTTCGCGACCCGCGTATTCCCCGGTGAGCGGAGCGACGGTCATCAGGCCGTCGAGCCGCAGCCCGGGCGCCGCGGCCACGAGGCCGGCCAACTCTTCGATTCCCTCCGGCGCCACGCCACCTCGTTCGCCCCGGCCGCTCGCCCCCGCGTCGAGCGCGACCTGGAGGAGGCAGCCCACCTCGCGCTCCACCCGTACCGCTTCCTTCGACAGCGCGGCGACGAGCCGGGAACGGTCGACGGACTGCACGACATCGGCATAACCGACCACGGAACGGACTTTGTTGGTCTGCAACTGACCGACGAAGTGCCATGTCAGGGGCAGATCCGCGCACGCGGCGGCCTTCGGGGCCGCGTCCTGGTCGCGGTTCTCGGCGACTTGGCGCACGCCGAGCCCGGACAGGATCCGCACATCGCTCGCCGGGTAGGTCTTGGTGACCACGATGAGGGTCACCTCCTCCCGCCCGCGCCCGGCCGCCGCACACGCGGTCGCGATGCGCTCCTCCACCTTCGCCAGGTTCGCGGCGAGTTCCGTCTTACGGTCCGTCATGCCCCATCAGTCCAGCCACACATAGCCGGCGAGCCGCCCCGTGGTGCGGTCGCGGCGGTACGAGAAGTGGTCCGCCGACTCCAGTGTGCACACCGGCGAATGCGCCCGGTCGCGCACCCCGAGCCGGTCGAGCTGCGCGTGCACGCCGGCGCCCACGTCGACCGCGGGCGTGCCCCAGCTCGTCTCGGCGCGCGCCGCCGGTTCGGCGGCGGCCACCTCGGCGCGCATCTCCTCCGGCACCTCGTAGCACCGGCCGCAGACGGCCGGTCCGGTGCGGGCGACGATCCGGTCCGGTACGGCGCCGAGTTCGACCATGGCCCGTACGGCGGCCGGGACGACCCCGCGGACCATGCCTGGCCGGCCCGCGTGGGCCGCGGCGGCGACCCCGGCGACGGGGTCGGCCAGCAGAACCGGCACGCAGTCGGCGGTGAGGACGGCGAGGGCGAGTCCGCGCCGGGCGGTGACGACCGCGTCGGCCTCGGGCACCGGACGGTCGCCCCACGGCGCGTCCACCACGACGACGTCGGCGCCGTGCACCTGGCGCATCCAGACCACCGAAACGGGATCCAGGCCGAGCGACTTGGCCGCCAGCTCCCGGTTGGTCCCCACGGCCTCCGGGGCGTCGCCGACCGCGCCGCCGAGGTTCAGCTCCTCGTACGGAGCGGCGCTCACCCCGCCCCACCGGTCGGTGAAGGCGAAGTGCGCGCCGCTCACGCTCTCGCGCCGTCCTATCACTTGAGGAAGTCCGGGACGTCCAGCTCCTCGGCGGTGCTGTCCACGTAGGCCGGTCGCGGCGCCGGCGTGACCGGCGGCGGGACCGGGATGTCGGCCACCGGCTCGGGCGCCGGCTCCGGCTCCTCCTTCGGCTTCACGCTGCCCAGCGAACCGAAGGAGGGGCGGCTGGGCTCGCTCGACCGCGCGGGCGCGGGCTCCTCGCGGCGGGCGGGCGCCGACCCGGAGGTCGAGCCGAGCACGTTGTCCCGGCGGGCCGGCGGCTGGCCGCCGTCGAAGCCGGCCGCGATGACGGTGACCCGGACCTCGTCACCCAGGGCGTCGTCGATGACCGCGCCGAAGATGATGTTGGCCTCGGGGTGCGCGGCCTCGCTGACCAGCTGGGCGGCCTCGTTGATCTCGAACAGGCCGAGGTCGGAGCCACCGGAGATGGAGAGCAGCACGCCGCGGGCGCCGTCGATGGACGCCTCCAGCAGCGGGGAGGAGATCGCCATCTCGGCCGCGGCCACCGCGCGGTCGTCGCCGCGGGCCGAGCCGATGCCCATGAGGGCCGAACCGGCCTCGGACATGACCGACTTGACGTCGGCGAAGTCCAGGTTGATCAGGCCGGGGGTGGTGATGAGGTCGGTGATGCCCTGCACACCGGAGAGCAGGACCTGGTCCGCGGACTTGAAGGCGTCCAGGACCGAGACCTGGCGGTCGGAGATGGACAGCAACCGGTCGTTGGGGATGACGATGAGGGTGTCGACCTCTTCGCGGAGTTCCGCGATGCCGTCCTCGGCCTGGTTCGCGCGGCGCCGTCCCTCGAAGGTGAACGGGCGCGTGACCACGCCGATGGTCAGGGCGCCCAGATTGCGCGCGATGTTGGCCACGACGGGCGCGCCGCCGGTGCCGGTGCCGCCGCCCTCGCCGGCCGTGACGAAGACCATGTCGGCCCCCTTGAGGACCTCCTCGATCTCCTCGCGGTGGTCCTCGGCGGCCTTGCGGCCGACGGCCGGGTTGGCTCCGGCGCCGAGTCCGCGGGTGAGTTCGCGGCCGACGTCGAGCTTGACGTCGGCGTCGCTCATCAACAGCGCCTGTGCGTCGGTGTTGATGGCGATGAACTCGACGCCCTTGAGACCGACCTCGATCATCCGGTTGATGGCATTGACACCACCGCCGCCGACACCGATGACCTTGATGACTGCGAGGTAGTTCTGCGGTGCTGCCACGTCGAAGGCCTCTCGCCTCGAATTACGTTGTCGCCGCCGTGCGGTTGCCCCGCGCCGGGACGACGGATGCCGAATGGGACGGTCCGTAGCGCCGACCCGAACCCTAACCTTGAAGTTTAGGGTTACCAGTGTGTCTGTTCCCTGGAGTCTTCTGAACAGGACACTAAGTCGACAAGTGGCGCCCGTTCAACGAACACGCCGAACCTCCCGTTTTTCTTTTCACCCTATGTGATCAGGCATAGCAGTGCCCAACCAGGGTGCTGGCCTGCGCTGATGTGCGTCAACTCCCCGATGACGCAGGGGCGGTGGGAACGGTGACATCAAAGTGCCGTGCGCCGGGAACTGCTTTCATGAGAGCCGTGAGGGCCCGCGCCTTGGCGCTGCCGTTCTCGCCGCTGCCCCATGCCACCGTGCGTCCGTCGCCCCACTCCAGCGAGATCGCGTCGTAGGAACGGACCTGGACGGCACGGGTGACCCTCAGCATGGGTTCCGGCAGGTCGCCGGCGACCCGGACGGCCTCCCGCACCAGCCGGTCCAGGCCGAAGCGCCGGAGGCTCGCGGCGCCGGGCCCCTTGCGGGAGGCGGACACCTCCAGCGCGGGAACGCCTTTCGGGGCCTGCGAAACCGTGGCGAACCGGACACCTTCGTCATCGACTTCGATGAAGTCCCCGCCCTTTCGGACCAGCAGAACCGGAGTGCGCTCGATCACTTTCACGCCGATTCCATGCGGCCAGGAACGAACCACATCTACGGTGTCAATTCGGGGCAATTTCTGGCGAAGCCGGGCTTCGACGGCATCCGTGTCGGCGGAAATCATCGGCTCCCCGACGGGCACGGCCGCCGCCTCGCGCACCTGGGCGGGGGTGAGCACCCGCGTCCCGGACACCGAGACGTGGTCCACCCGCAGCCAGGCGGAGCCGTACAACACCCAGACGGCACCGGCCCCGAGAAGCACCAGGAGGGCCGCGACGGCGATGAGCACCAGAAGGCGCCGCCTCCTGATCCGGGAAGCGGACGGCGGGCCGGACGACTCCTGCTGGCGTCCACCGCGCTCGGCGGTCGTCGGTCCGGCCACGCTCACTCCCTTTCCTGGCCCGGTTCGCCTCCGGGGCACCCCGTCCGGTGCGCGCCCCTTCGGCTCACCCGCCCATGCCTTACTGCGGACGGCGCGAGGCGATCGCCTCGTACACCAGGCCGACGAGCAGGTCGTCGGCGTCCCGGCGGCCGAACTCGCTTGCCGAGCGGGACATCTCGTACAGCCGGTGGGGGTCGGCGAGCACGGGCAGGACGTTGTGCTGCACCCACTCCGGCGTCAGTTCCGCGTCGTCGACGAGGAGGCCGCCACCGGCCTTGACCACCGGCTGGGCGTTCAGCCGCTGTTCGCCGTTGCCGATGGGCAGCGGGACGTAGGCGGCCGGCAGTCCGACGGCGGAGAGTTCGGCGACGGTCATCGCGCCCGCACGGCAGAGCATCATGTCGGCCGCCGCGTACGCGAGGTCCATCCGGTCCAGGTAACTTACCGGGATGTAGGGGGGCATCCCCGGCATCTGGTGTACTTGCGGCAGTTCGTTCTTCGGGCCGACCGCGTGCAGGATCTGGATGCCGGCCTGCTGGAGCCAGGGAGCGACCTGCTGGACCACCTCATTGAGGCGCCGGGCGCCCTGGGACCCGCCGGAGACGAGCAGCGTGGGCAGGTTCGGGTCGAGCCCGAAGCGGGCGCGCGCCTCCGGGCGGACGGCGGCGCGGTCCAGGGTGGCGATGGAGCGGCGCAGCGGGATGCCGATGTAATGGGCGTCACGCAGCTTGCTGTCCGGGGTCGAGACGGCGACCCGGGCCGCGTACCGCGAACCGATCTTGTTGGCCAGGCCCGGGCGGGCATTGGCCTCGTGGATCACGATGGGCACACCCAGGCGCTTGGCGGCCAGGTAGGCGGGCAGGGCGACGTAGCCGCCGAAACCCACCACGGCGTCCGCCTTGGTGCGCTCCAGGATCTGCTCGGCCGCCTTGATCGTGCCGCGCAGCCGGCCCGGGACGGTGATCAACTCCGGCGTGGGCTTGCGCGGCAGCGGCACCGCCGGGATCAGCGCCAGCTCGTAGCCGCGCTCCGGAACGAGCCGGGTCTCCAGACCGCGCTCCGTGCCCAGGGCCGTGATCCCCACGGTCGGGTCCTGCCTGCGCAGGGCGTCCGCGAGGGCGAGCGCGGGCTCGATGTGGCCGGCGGTCCCCCCACCGGCGAGTACGACATGCACCGAAATTCACCGCTCTCCGGACGTACGCGCCGCCGAGGCACGCCGTCGCATCGTGTTCCATCTCCGTGGTCCCCGGCCGGATACCCGCCCGGCACCGGAGCCTCCCGCCCGCTTTCTACCAAAGCGAGGTTGCCGCGTCGCGAGCGCCGCCCGCGCAGCGGGCTCGTCGCGCGCGAAGGCGATCAGCAGCCCGATGGCGAACATGGTCGGCAGCAGGGCGGACCCTCCGTAGGAGAACAGCGGGAGCGGGACACCGGCGATCGGCAGCAGACCGAGCACCGCACCGATGTTGATCACCGCTTGGGCGGTGATCCAGGTGGTCACACCTCCCGCGGCATACCTGACGAAGGGGTCCTCCGTGCGTCCGGCCACGCGGATACCCGCATAGCCTAGAGCCGCGAACAGGGCGAGCACCGACAGTGTCCCCGCCAGACCCAGTTCCTCGCCGGTGACGGCGAAGATGAAGTCCGTGTGGGCTTCCGGGAGTTGGCCCCATTTTTCCACACTCGCGCCGAGTCCGGAGCCGAAGAAGCCGCCGGAGGCGAGGGCGTAGATGCCGTGCACGGCCTGCCAGCAGTCGGCGACCCCGGTCTTCGGCTCGGTGGCGCCGATGCAGGCGAGGCGGGCCATCCGGTTGGGGCTGGTCTTGATGAGGACCACGCCGATCAGCGCGGCGACCGACAGCACGCCGGCGAACAGCCGGGTCGGCGCACCCGCGAGCCACAGCAGGCCGAACAGGATCGCCGTGAGAATGATCGCGGTGCCCATGTCGCCGCCCAGCATGATCAGCCCGAGCAGCAGGAACGTGACCGGGACCAGTGGCACCAGCATGTGCTTCCACTGGGTCAGCAGCCTGCGCTCCTGCTTGCGGGCGATCAGGTCCGCGCCCCACAGCACCAGGGCCAGCTTGCCGAACTCGCTGGGCTGGATCTGGAAGGAGCCGCCGAGCGAGATCCAGTTCTGGTTGCCGTTGACCGCCATCCCTATCCCGGGCACCTGCACCAGGGCCATCAGGAAGACGGCGCCGGCGAGGATCGGGTAGGCGAGCGCCCGGTGCAGTTTCACCGGCATGCGGGAGGCGGCGAACAGCAGTGCGCCGCCGATGAGCGCGGCGAGGAACTGCTTGCGGAAGAAGTACGACCCCGGCAGCGACAGCTGCAACGCGGTGATCTGGGAGGCCGAGTAGACCATCACCAGACCGAGCACGGTGATCAGCACGCTGCCGCCGGCGATCAGGTAGTAGGCGGTCAGCGGCCGGTCCCAGGCCCTGCGCGCGCGGGTGCAGAACCGCTGGACGGGGTTCTCGCGCGGGGGCCGGGGAACGGCGGGACGCGGGCGCCGGGGGGCCCGCTGCACGGGCGGCCGGCCGGTTCGGCTACTGGGCATCGGCGCCTCCACTGAACGTCGACCGTCCCACGCGTCCCTCCCAAGATCCGCCCGGCAGGCGGCCGGGGTCAGGCGCCGAGTTCGCGGACCGCCGCCGCGAACGCGTCGCCGCGCTGGTTGTAGTTGGTGAACATGTCCATGGAGGCGCAGGCCGGGGCCAGCAGCACCGTGTCGCCGGGCCGAGCCAGCCGCTTCGCCTGAGTCACCGCCTCGAGCATCGCCCCAGTGTCGGTCCGGTCGAGGTCGACGACGGGTACTTCCGGGGCGTGTCGCGCGAGGGCCTCACGGATCAGTGCCCGGTCGGCGCCGATCAGGACGGCTCCGCGCAGTCGCTTCGCCGACTTGGCGACCAGGTCGTCGAACGTCGCGCCCTTCGCCAGACCGCCCGCAATCCATACGATCGGTTCATATGCCGCCAACGAGGCTTCCGCGGCGTGGGTATTGGTCGCCTTGGAGTCGTCGACGTACGCCACCCCGTCGATGTCGGCCACGTGCGCGATGCGGTGGGCGTCGGGCCGGAAGGCCCGCAGGCCGTCGCGTACGGCCGTGGCGGGCACGCCGAAGGCACGCGCGAGGGCCGCCGCGGCAAGGGCGTTGGCGATGTTGTGCGGGGCCGGCGGGTTCACGTCGGAGACCTGGGCCAGCTCCTGCGCGTTCTTCTGCCGGTTCTCGACGAAGGCCCGGTCGACCAGGAGGCCTTCCACCACGCCGAGTTGGGAGGGTCCGGGCGTGCCCAGGGTGAACCCCACGGCCCGGCAGCCCTCTTCGACGTCGGCCTCGCGCACGAGGTCCTCGGTGGCCCGGTCGGCGACGTTGTAGACGCAGGCGACCCGGTTCCCCTCGTAGATGCGGCCCTTGTCGCGCGCGTACGCCTCCATGGAGCCGTGCCAGTCCAGGTGGTCCGGCGCGAGGTTGAGGACGGCCGCCGAGTGGGCGCGCAGGGAGGGCGCCCAGTGCAGCTGGTAGCTGGAGAGCTCCACGGCGAGGACGTCGTAATGCTCCTCGCCGAGGACCGCGTCCAGCAGGGAGACGCCGATGTTGCCGACGGCGGCCGTGCGCAGGCCCGCCGCCGTCAGGATGCAGGCGAGCATCTGGACGGTCGTGGTCTTGCCGTTGGTGCCCGTCACGGCCAGCCAGGGGGCCGCGTCGGGGCCGCGCAGGCGCCAGGCCAGCTCCACGTCGCCCCAGACGGGCACACCCGCCTCACCGGCCGCGAGGAACAGCGGCTTGTCCGGCTTCCAGCCGGGCGCGGTGACGATCAGCTCGGTGCCCTCGGGCAGGGTGGCCCCGTCGCCGAGGCGCACGGTGATGCCGAGCGCCTCCAGCTGGGCGGCCTGTTCACGCGCGCGCGCGTCGTCGCCGTCGTTGACGACCGTGACGACCGCCTCGCGCGCGTGCAGCGCCTTCGCCGCCGGGATCCCGGAGACGCCGAGCCCGGCGACGGTGACGTGCCTGCCCTGGAATTCGAAGGACTCTGAAGGCGCCGAGGAGGTCACTTGTCCGCTGCCCATCCCGCGTAGAAGAGGCCCAGTCCGACGATCACACAGATGCCCTGGATGATCCAGAAGCGGACCACCACAAGTACCTCGGACCAGCCCTTGAGTTCGAAGTGGTGCTGGAGTGGCGCCATCCGGAAGACGCGCTTGCCGGTGAGCCGGAAGGAGCCGACCTGGATGACGACCGACATGGTGATGAGGACGAACAGGCCGCCCATGATGGCCACCAGCAGCTCCGTGCGGGAGAGGATGGCCAGGCCGGTGAGGACGCCGCCGAGCGCGAGCGAACCGGTGTCGCCCATGAAGATCTTCGCCGGCGAGGTGTTCCACCACAGGAAGCCCAGGCAGGCACCCATCAGCGCGGAGGCGATCACGGCGAGGTCGAGCGGGTCGCGCACCTCGTAGCAGGCGCCCGGGTTGGTCAGGGTGCCCGCGTTGGCGCAGGACTCCTGGAACTGCCAGACGCCGATGAAGGTGTAGGCGCCGAAGACGAGGACGGAGGCGCCGGTGGCGAGGCCGTCCAGACCGTCGGTCAGGTTCACGCCGTTCGACATCGCGAGGATCATGAACAGCGCCCAGACGACGAACAGCACCGGGCCGAGCGTCCAGCCGAAGTCGGTGATGAACGACAGCTTGGTGGAGGCCGGGGTGTTGCCGCGCGCGTCGGAGAACTGGAGCGACAGCACGGCGAAGGCGATGCCGACGGTCAGCTGGCCGGCCATCTTGGCCTTGGCCCGCAGGCCCAGCGAGCGCCGCTTGACGATCTTGATGTAGTCGTCGAGGAAGCCGACCAGGCCCATGCCGGCCATCAGGCCGAGGACCAGCAGACCGGAGTAGGTGGGGGGGTAGCCGGTGATGAGCTTGCTCAGGAAGTACGCGGCGATCGTCGCCAGGATGAAGGCGATACCGCCCATGGTCGGCGTACCGCGCTTGCTGGCGTGCTCGCGCGGGCCGTCGTCACGGATGTACTGGCCGTAGCCCTTGCGGGCGAGGAGCTTGATCAGCAGCGGGGTGCCGACCAGGGTCAGGAACAGGCCGATGACTCCCGAGAACAGGATCTGCTTCATCATCGGGCATCGACCCCGCCCTCGGCACCGGCCTCGGTGAGCGCCTGGGCCACGCTCTCCAGCCCCACCGACCGGGACGCCTTCACGAGTACGACGTCCCCCGGGCGCAACTCGCTGCGCAACAGGTCGATCGCCGCCTGTGCGTCGGACACGTGCACCGACTCCTCACCCCACGAACCCTCGTTATATGCGCCCAGTTGCAGCCAGGAGGCCTCAATCCCCCCGACGGCGACGAGCTTGCTGACGTTGAGCCGGACGGCGAGCCGTCCGACGGCGTCGTGCTCGGCGAGCGCCTCGTCCCCCAGCTCGGCCATCTTGCCGAGCACCGCCCACGTGCGGCGCCCCTTGCCCATGGCCGCGAGCGCCCTGAGGGCGGCCCGCATGGACTCGGGGTTGGCGTTGTAGGCGTCGTTGACGATGGTCACGCCGTCCGGGCGCTCGGTGACCTCCATGCGCCAGCGGGAGAGGGAGCCCGCCTCGGAGAGCGCGGTGGCGATCTCAGCTGCGGACATGCCCAGCTCATGGGCGACGGCGGCCGCGGCGAGCGCGTTCGACACGTGATGCTCACCGTACAGGCGCATCGTCACATCGCTTGCACCGGAGGGTGTGTGAAGCCTGAAGGCGGGCTGTCCGCTGTCCGTGAGTCGTACGTTCTCGGCGCGTACGTCCGCTTCGGCCGACTCTCCGAAAAGGACCACCTTCGCCTTGGTACGGGAGGCCATGGCCCGTACCAGCGGGTCGTCGGCGTTGAGGATCGCCGCGCCGTCCTCGGGAAGGGCCTCCACGAGTTCGCCCTTGGCCTGGGCGATCTGCTCGCGCCCGCCGAACTCGCCGATGTGGGCGGTGCCGACGTTGAGCACCAGGCCGATCCTGGGGGGAGTCAGATCCGCGAGGTAACGGATGTGCCCGATGCCGCGGGCACCCATCTCCAGCACGAGGAACCGGGTCTCCTCGGTGGCGGTCAGGGCGGTCAGCGGCAACCCGATCTCGTTGTTGAGCGAGCCGGGGGTGAACACCGTCGGCGCCTTGCGCCGCAGGACCTGAGCGATGAGGTCCTTGGTGCTGGTCTTGCCGGCCGAGCCGGTCAGGGCGACGAGGGTCGCGCCGAGCCGCTGTACTACGTGCCGGGCGAGGGCGCCGAGGGCCGTCTGGACGTCGTCGACGACGATCGCGGGGACGCCGACCGGCCGGGACGCCAGCACGGCGACCGCGCCGGCCTGGACGACCCGTGCCGCGTAGTCGTGGCCGTCCACGCGCTCGCCGACGAAGGCGGCGAACAGGCTGCCGGGCACCACCTCACGGGAGTCCCGGACGACCGGTCCCGTGACCTGCGCGGACGGATCCGGTATGTCGTGCGTCTGCCCGCCGACGACTGCTGCGATCTCGGCGAGGGAGAGGGCGATCACAAGTTCATCCCTGGGTCTGCTGGATAGCTTCGCGAAGCACCTGGCGGTCGTCGAAGGGACGGATCACGCCGGCGATGTCCTGGCCCTGCTCGTGGCCCTTGCCCGCGACCAGTACCGTGTCGCCGGCCTGGGCGCGGCCCACGGCGGCGGCGACGGCGGCGGCCCGGTCCTCGAACAGGAGCACCTCGCCGCGCTCGTGCGCGGGCACGGAGGCCGCGCCCTGGAGCATGGTCGCGAGGATCGCGAGGGGATCCTCGGAGCGGGGGTTGTCGGAGGTCAGTACGGCCGTGTCGGCGAGCCGGGCCACGGCGGCGCCCATCGGGGCGCGCTTGGTCCGGTCGCGGTCGCCGCCACAGCCGAGGACGACGTGCAGCCGGCCCTTGGTGACCTTGCGCAGCGCCTTGAGCACGGACTCGACCGCGTCGGTCTTGTGGGCGTAGTCGACGACCGCGAGGTACGGCTGCCCGGCGTCGACGCGCTCCAGGCGGCCCGGGACGCCCGGCACGGCCGCGATGCCGTCGGCGGCCGTCTGCGGGTCGAGCCCGGCCGCGGCGAGGGCGACGACGGCGGCGAGGGTGTTCGCCACGTTGAACGGGCCCGGCAGCGGCGACCTGGCCTGGACCCGCTCGCCGTTCGGGCCGAGGACGGTGAACGTGGAGTCCATGGGACCGACCTGGACGTCCTGGGCGCGCCAGTCGGCGTCGGGGTGGCCCTCGGCGGAGAAGGTGACGACCGGTACGCCCGCCTCGGCGGCGAGCCGGCGGCCGTACTCGTCGTCGGTGTTGACGACACCGAGCCTGCTGCGCCGCGGCGTGAACAGCTGGGCCTTGGCCTGGAAGTAGTCCTCCATGCCGGAGTGGAACTCCATGTGCTCCGGACTGAGGTTGGTGAAGACGGCGATGTCGAAGACGCAGCCGTCGACCCGGCCGAGGACCAGGGCGTGGCTGGAGACCTCCATGGCGACCGCCTCGACACCGCGTTCGCGCATGACGGCGAACAGGGCCTGGAGGTCGGTGGCCTCGGGGGTGGTGCGCTCGGACTTGATGCGCTCCTGGCCGATGCGCATCTCGACGGTGCCGATGAGTCCGGTGCTGCGCGCGGTCTTCAGGCCGCCCTCGACCAGGTAGGCCGTGGTGGTCTTGCCGGAGGTGCCGGTGATGCCGATCTGGAGCAGGTCCCGGCCCGGCCGGCCGTAGATGGTGGCCGCGAGTTCGCCCATCCGCGCGCGCGGGTCGTCCACGACCAGCACGGGCAGTCCGGTGGCGGAGGCGCGTTCGGCGCCCGTCGGGTCGGTGAGCACGGCGACCGCGCCCAGGCCGGCGGCCTGGGCGGCGAAGTCGGCGCCGTGCAGCCGGGCACCCGGCAGCGCGGCGTACAGGTCGCCGGGGCGGACGGCACGGGAGTCGTGGGTGATGCCCGTGACCTCGGCGGAGCCGGCCGGAGCGGCTGCACCCAGCTGGCCGGCGAGTTCCGCGAGGGGTGTGGCGGAGACCTCGACCGGTCGCGGCGGTCCCGGATATGTCACGGAAGCGCCCTTCTGGGTGGTTTGGGACTGATCAGCGTGTGGCACGGCGGTGAGCGTACCGGGCGCACCCGCTCCGGAGCGAAGTGAGGGGTTCTCGGCCCCGTGGTTCCCGTCGTCGGGGGTGATCGTTGTCACGAGCTGGTTCCTGGTGGTTCCGGGGTGCCGATCAGGGCTTGTAGTCGACGGGCAGGTTGGCGGCCCTGGCTCCGGTCGGCGGGATCTGGAGGGTCTTGAGGGCGAACTCCATCACCTGCTTGTAGATGGGACCGCAGATCTGACCGCCGAAGTAGCTGCCGGCGGTGGCGTTCTGGATGGCGCAGTACACGGTGACGCGCGGGTTGTCCGCGGGCGCGAAACCGGCGAACGACGAGGTGTAGCCGCGGTAGCGGCCGGTGGCCGGATCCACGCGGTTGGCCGTGCCGGTCTTGCCCGCGACCCGGTACCCGGGGATACGGGCCTTGATGCCGGTGCCCTGCTCGTCGTCCACGACCGACTCCAGCATCTGGGCGACCGCCTTGGCGGTCTTCGCGCTGACCACCCGGGTCGTCGCGGGCTTGCGGGCGGGTGTGAAGCGCCCGTCGGCACCCTTCGTGCCGCGCACGAGGCTCGGCTCGACGCGGACTCCGCCGTTGGCGATGGTCGAGTACACGGAGGCGGCCTGCATCGCGTTGATGGAGAAGCCCTGGCCGAAAGGGATCGTGTACTGCTGCGAGGTGGACCACTTCTGCGGCGGCGCGAGGATGCCGCGGGTCTCGCCGGGGAAGTCCAGCCCGGTGGGGTCGCCGATGCCGAACCGGTGCAGGTAGGAGTGGAGGATCCGGTTGGCCTCGGGCTGCGATCTGCCGAGTTCGCCGGTGGCCAGGATGGTGCCGATGTTGCTGGACTTGGCGAGCACGCCGTTGAGCGTGAGGTACCAGGTGGCGTGGTCGATGTCGTCCTGGAAGAGGCGGTCGCCGCGGTGCAGCCGGTTGGGTACGACGACGTGGGTGAGCGGGGTCGCCACGTTCCGCTCCAGCACGGCCGCCATGGACATCACCTTGGCGGTGGAACCGGGCTCGTAGGCGTCCTGGAGGGCCGCGTTGCCCATGGCGTCGCCGTCGGCCTTCGACAGGTCGTTCGGATCGAAGCCGGGCGAGTTCGCCATGGCGAGGATCTGGCCGGTACGGGTGTCCTGGACGATGACGTACCCGCGGTCCGCCCGGGACTTCTTCACCTGCTCGGTGATGGCGTTCTGCGCGGCCCACTGGATGTCCCGGTCGATGGTCAGCTCGACGTCGGCCCCGGGCACGGCCGGTGTCTGCGTCGACCCCACGGTCGGCACCTGGCGCCCGCCCGACTGGGCGTACCGGACCTTGCCGTCCTTGCCGGTGAGCTGCTTGTCCAGTTCCTGTTCGATACCGCCGCCGCCCCGGCCGTCGGCGTTGACCCAGCCCAGTATCCCGGCGGCCAGGTCTCCGTTGGGGTACACGCGCTGGCTGCTGGGGTCCGCGAAGACGCCGGCCAGCACGTTGGCGGCGTGCCGGTCCGTCCCCGCCTTCTTGGCGAGCGCGGCCTTGAGGTCCTTGATCTGCTTCCAGACCTGCGGCGTCTGCCGCGCGGCGAGCCGGGTGTAGCGGGAGTTCCTGTTGGCGGGCCGCAGCTTCCTGACGAGCGCCGCCCGGTCCTGGCCGAGGATCGGCGCGAGGAGCGCGGCCGCCTGCTCGGGGCCGTCGCCCGTCTTCAGCTGCTTGGCGCTGAACATCGTCGGGTCGGCCGTGATGTCGTACGCGTCCTCGCTGATGGCGAGGGCCACTCCGTTGCGGTCGGTGATCCCGCCGCGCGCGGCGGCCAGGGTGTGCACCACGTAGCGGTTCTGCTCGGCCCGGGCCGCGTAGGCGCTCGCGTCGACGGCCTGGACCTGGAGCAGCCGTACGGCGAAGGCGAGCAGGACCAGGGTCAGGCCGAGGCTGACCAGGCGCAGCCGGGGCCGGGGGCTGCCCAGCCGGAGGGGTCGCGGGGGCATGGGCCGGGCTCCGCCGGGGCGGCGGGGCGGGCGGGCGCCGGGCCCGGGCTGCCGCCGGACGGCGCCCCGTGGCCGGGGCGGCTTGGCGGGTCCGGGCACGCGGCGGCGGGGCGGTTGCCTGTCGGACACTTCCGTCACCTGCCGGGGGTCGGGGTGGGGGCGGGC
>NZ_JBIDDP010000068.1:0-210 GCF_043195475.1 Streptomyces sp. Y20 | reverse complement strand
ACGCTGAAACCGCGGAGACTCAGATCTGGCTCATGAACGGGAACCAGATCACCCGTCGGCCTACGGTGGTCGACGAACAGGGCAGTCCCATCTTCATTGGATCACCGTGGAGCATTGTTGGGACCGGTGATTTCGATCAGAACGGCAGTGTCGATATCCTCTGGCATAACGCTGAAACCGCGGAGACTCAGATCTGGCTCATGAACGGGA
>NZ_JBIDDP010000067.1:0-212 GCF_043195475.1 Streptomyces sp. Y20 | reverse complement strand
AGTCCCATCTTCATTGGATCACCGTGGAGCATTGTTGGGACCGGTGATTTCGATCAGAACGGCAGTGTCGATATCCTCTGGCATAACGCTGAAACCGCGGAGACTCAGATCTGGCTCATGAACGGGAACCAGATCACCCGTCGGCCTACGGTGGTCGACGAACAGGGCAGTCCCATCTTCATTGGATCACCGTGGAGCATTGTTGGGACCGG
>NZ_JBIDDP010000066.1:0-217 GCF_043195475.1 Streptomyces sp. Y20 | reverse complement strand
ACGACCGCGGTGACCGCGGTGGGCGTGGTTTCGAGCGCCGTGACGACCGGGGTGGCCGTTCGTTCGAGCGTCGTGACGAGCGCCGTCCGGTCGACCGTGACCGTGGCGAGCGGGGCGGCTTCGAGCGTCGTGACGACCGCCGTGACGACCGGGGTGGCCGTGGCTTCGAGCGTCGCGACGACCGCGGTGACCGCGGTGGGCGTGGTTTCGAGCGCCG
>NZ_JBIDDP010000065.1:0-247 GCF_043195475.1 Streptomyces sp. Y20 | reverse complement strand
CGAGCACCGCGGAGTTCACCGCGTACGTGGAGAAGAAGGCCCCGGACAAGGACTTCGGCGAGATCTGGAAGGACTGGCTGTACGGCGACGGCAAGCCGCGCCACCCCTGAGAGCACGGCACCGGCGGACGCGCGGAGGGCGTCAGACGTTCACGCCGAAGTCCTGGGCGATGCCCACCAGGCCCGAGGCGTAACCCTGGCCCACCGCGCGGAACTTCCACTCCGCGCCGTTGCGGTACAGCTCGCCG
>NZ_JBIDDP010000064.1:0-254 GCF_043195475.1 Streptomyces sp. Y20 | reverse complement strand
TTCTCAAACAACGACCAGCCACCCATCACCCCGAACCGAAATCCGAGTGCACTGGGGCCGGCGACTGAGGCAAAATCCATTCCCTCAGACACCCAACAGCGTGCCCGACACCCTCATCCCCGTCCACGTCACGTTCCACGCCGAAGCAGTACTAGTGACCTGACACAGGCCGAGAGTGCCGAATAGTCAACGTTCCACCCATGAGCAACCAGCATCGAACATTCGCCGATGTACTGGCCTCTGACCGAGCAAGC
>NZ_JBIDDP010000063.1:0-255 GCF_043195475.1 Streptomyces sp. Y20 | reverse complement strand
GTCAGCCGCTTGACCCTGCGGCCCTGTTCGCGCAACTTCTCGGCGACGGCCGTGACAGCTTCCTCGTCACCGGAGAGCACCACCGAACCCGGCGCGTTCACCGCCGCCAGATCCACACCCCCACCCAGATACTCGGCGACCTCCCCCTCACTCGCCGCCACCGCCACCATCGCCCCACCCGGCGGCAGCGCCTGCATCAACCGCCCCCGAGCCGCCACCAACGCCGCCCCATCCCCCAGCGACAACACCCCCGCC
>NZ_JBIDDP010000062.1:0-255 GCF_043195475.1 Streptomyces sp. Y20 | reverse complement strand
TTCTCAAACAACGACCAGCCACCCATCACCCCGAACCGAAATCCGAGTGCACTGGGGCCGGCGACTGAGGAAAAATCCATTCCCTCAGACACCCAACAGCGTGCCCGACACCCTCATCCCCGTCCACATCACGTTCCACGCCGAAGCAGTACTAGTGACCTGACACAGGCCGAGAGTGCCGAATAGTCAACGTTCCACCCATGAGCAACCAGCATCGAACATTCGCCGATGTACTGGCCTCTGACCGAGCAAGCC
>NZ_JBIDDP010000061.1:0-255 GCF_043195475.1 Streptomyces sp. Y20 | reverse complement strand
TGGGTTCGGTCCTCCACGAAGTCTTACCTCCGCTTCAACCTGCCCATGGCTAGATCACTCCGCTTCGGGTCTTGAGCGTGCTACTGAATCGCCCTATTCGGACTCGCTTTCGCTACGGCTTCCCCACCCGGGTTAACCTCGCAACACACCGCAAACTCGCAGGCTCATTCTTCAAAAGGCACGCAGTCACGAGAACAAGGCAAGCCTCGTTCCGACGCTCCCACGGCTTGTAGGCACACGGTTTCAGGTACTATT
>NZ_JBIDDP010000060.1:0-281 GCF_043195475.1 Streptomyces sp. Y20 | reverse complement strand
CTTAGTCAATCGGCGCAAACGTTTCTCACGTTTGTATCGCTACTCATGCCTGCATTCTCACTCGTGAACCGTCCACAACTCGCTTCCGCGGCTGCTTCACCCGGCACACGACGCTCCCCTACCCATCAACACACCCGTTGGGGCTATATATGTCAATGACACGACTTCGGCGGTACGCTTGAGCCCCGCTACATTGTCGGCGCGGAATCACTAGACCAGTGAGCTATTACGCACTCTTTCAAGGGTGGCTGCTTCTAAGCCAACCTCCTGGTTGTCTGTGC
>NZ_JBIDDP010000008.1:0-384080 GCF_043195475.1 Streptomyces sp. Y20 | reverse complement strand
CGAGCACCGCGGAGTTCACCGCGTACGTGGAGAAGAAGGCCCCGGACAAGGACTTCGGCGAGATCTGGAAGGACTGGCTGTACGGCGACGGCAAGCCGCGCCACCCCTGAGAGCACGGCACCGGCGGCGCCCGCCCGGCAAGGGCGGCGCCACCGGTCCCGGCGGACGCGCGGAGGGCGTCAGACGTTCACGCCGAAGTCCTGGGCGATGCCCACCAGGCCCGAGGCGTAACCCTGGCCCACCGCGCGGAACTTCCACTCCGCGCCGTTGCGGTACAGCTCGCCGAAGACCATGGCCGTCTCGGTGGCCGCGTCCTCCGAGAGGTCGTAGCGCGCGATCTCGGCGCCGCCGGCCTGGTTGACGATGCGGATGTAGGCGTTGCGGACCTGGCCGAAGTTCTGGCCGCGGTTCTCCGCGTCGTAGATGGAGACCGGGAAGACGATCTTGTCGATGTCGGCCGGGAGCGCGGCCAGGTTGACGTTGATCGCCTCGTCGTCGCCGGCGCCCTCGCCCGTGCGGTTGTCGCCCGTGTGGACGATGGAGCTGTCCGGGGTCTGCTTGTTGTTGAAGAAGACGAAGTGGGCGTCCGAGTAGACCTTGCCCTCTCCGTTGACCGCGATCGCGGAGGCGTCCAGGTCGAAGTCCGTGCCGGTGGTGGTGCGGACGTCCCAGCCGAGGCCCACGGTGACGGCCGTCAGGCCCGGAGCCTCCTTGGTGAGCGAGACGTTGCCACCCTTGGACAGGCTTACAGCCATGTTGGGAGTCCCTTCCCTAGTTACCCGTGCATACCTGCACATCTGTGCCGACGAAGCTACCGTCACCCGGAACAACGTCGAGGGGTGTCCCGGTGGTTCCGGATCGCTTTACCTTTTTTACCGAACCGGAAATCCAGGTGACGTGCACCCTGCGGGACCGGGAACATGGCATACATGTCCGGGCCCTACCTCATCCGCGGCTCGGTCTCGCTTCCCGAGGCCGAGCTGACGTGGCGTTTCTCCAGGTCCTCCGGGCCCGGCGGGCAGCACGTCAACACCACCGACTCGCAAGTGGAGCTGCGCTTCGACCTCGCCGGCACCGAGGCGCTGCCGGACGTGTGGAAGGAGCGGGCACTCGAGCGGCTCGCCGGCCGCCTCGTCGACGGGGTGCTGTCCGTACGGGCGTCCGAGCACCGCTCGCAGTGGCGCAACCGCGAGACCGCCGCCGTACGCCTGGCCGCCCTCCTCGCCGAGGCCACCGCGCCGCCGCCGAAGCCCCGCAGGGCGACGCGCATACCGCGCGGCATCAACGAACGCCGGCTGCGGGAGAAGAAGCAGCGCGCTCAGACCAAGCGCGGACGCACGGGCCGGGACTGGGGTTGACCGGGCGGGCCCCCTCCTGCCGTCCCGACGCCACCGCTGGCGTCACAGTGCCAGGACGCCCACCGTCTGGTCTCCGCTCGTCTCGCCGGTCTTCGCGAAACCCAGGCGGAGATAGAAGTCCTCGGGACCCGTCGGGCCGGGGTGCCAGGTGACGTGGAGTTCCCTGCCGCCGCGGCGGCGGATCTCCGCGGCCACCGCGTCGACGGCGAAACGGCCGTACCCGCGGCCCTGGGCGTCCGCCGCGATGTTCAGCCGCCACAGCCCGGAGCGGTGCACGCTGCCGTCGCCGTGCCAGTCGATGCCGAAGAAGGCCATCAGGAAGCCGACCGCGCGGTCGCCGTCGACGATCAGGCGGGGCCAGGCGACACCGGCGGGATGGACGTACGCCTCGGCGAGGGAGGTGACGACGGGGCGGACGGCGTGTTCCTGCCCGGGGTGGACGCGGATACCCACGGCGGTGTCGAAGTTCTCCGGTGTCACTTCCTCAAGACGCGGTGTCATCTCCGCATCCTAGGCATTCCCTTTTCCCCGGGGCCACGGAATTCGGCGGCGGCGGAATACCCGGCTCAATCCAGTTGCCGGTACCGGCCGCGGAAGTACAGCAGCGGGCCGCCCTCCGCGCTGGGCACCCGGGCGGTGAGGACCCGGCCGACGACCAGCGTGTGGTCCCCGGCGGCCACCCGCTGCTCGGTACGGCACTCCAGGGTGGCCAGCGCGCCCCCGGCCAGCGGGGCGCCGGTGACCTCGCCGCGGACGTACGGGATGTCCTCGAAGAGCAGCCGGTCGCTGATGCGGCCCTTCATGGCGAAGCGGCCCGCGATGTGCCGCTGGCTCTCGGTGAGGACCGACACCGCCCACAGCGGCTGCTCGGCGAGCAGGTCGTCCATGCGGGAGCCCTCGCGCAGGCTGACCAGGACCAGTGGCGGGTCGAGGGAGACCGACATGAAGGCGGTGGCGGTCATGCCGACGTCCTCCATGCCCGGCGCGTCGGGGTCGTCGGGGTCGAGCGGCGGTTCCTGCGCGGTGACCAGCACTACGCCTGCGGCCAGCCGGGACATCGCGGCCCGGAACTCGTCGTTGCTCACCCCCTCAGCATGCCCGGGAGGCAGGGGGGTGATGGGGGAGGGAGTCTTCAGCACGCCGGAAACGCTAATGGCCCCGCCGCGCCGGGCGCATCGGCCCTCCGCCCTAGCCGGGTCCTAGGACCAGCGGCGCATGCGGGCGTACACCGGCCGTGTACCGGCCGTGCACGCCGCGTGCACGGGTCGTGCATGATGGGAGCGCGACCGCACACTCCGTGTTCGGGATACGCACGGGAGAAACGCAGAAACTCCACCTCAATTGTTCACGTTCTTCTGTGACTTGAGTCACAGGAGGCAGTAATTGTTGACCCTGTGTACCGAGTGGGCAGCGCGCTGTGATTCAGTGGCGGAGAGCCGTACGAGTACACGTCGGAGACAACGCGAAAGCCATCGTAAGGAAGCGCCGAAGACAAACCCTTGATTCGCTGCGAGGTCTCGGGGGGAGGGCGAGCATGGAGGCCGAGTCGGAGCCGTACGTCCGTCTTGCGTCCCTGCGGCAGCTGCACCAGGTCATGGCCGACATGAACACGGCACGCAGCCTGGCGGACACGTTGCAGACCGTCGCGGACGGTGTCGTGGACGCCCTGGGATACGAGATGGCGGCCGTCAACCTGGTGCGCCCCGACGGGGATCTCGTCGTCGCCGCCTTCGCCGGGAACTCCGCCGCCGAGGCCCTGATCACCGGCCGGGCCGGCTCGCGGGACTCCTGGGACCGGCGGCTGGGCATGGGCGAACGCTGGGGCGACCTCGTGTTCATACCGCACACCGAGGGCTGGGTCCTCGACGACGACGACGTCCCCCAGTGGTACACCGACGGACCCGCGCCGCGCTTCGAGGACGAGTGGCACCCCTCCGACCGGCTCTTCGCGCCCATGTACACCCCGGGCGTGCAGGGCGGCTCCTGCGGCGACCTGCTCGGGGTCATATCCGTCGACCGCCCGCGCAACGGCCGCCGTCCCGGCGCCTGGGGCCGCGAGGCGTTGCAGATGTACGCCTTCCAGGCCGCCATCGCGATCAGCAACGCGCGCCTGCGGGCCAACATGCAGCGCGCCCTGGTCCGCCTGGAGCGCGATCAGCAGGCCCTGCGCGCCAGCGAGGAATCCTTCCGTCAGGCCTTCGAGTACGCCCCCTCGGGCATGGCCATCGCCGAGATGGGCGGCGATCAGCACGGCCGCATCCTGCGCACCAACGACGCCCTGTGCCGGCTGCTGGGCCGGCCCGCCTCCGCGATGCGCCGCTACTCCTTCGCCGACCTCGTCCACCCCGAGGACATCGGCACCCTGCTGCGCACCTCCGCCGAGGGCGGGCGGGCGGAGCTGCGGCTCGGCCGGCGGGACGGCACGTACGTGTGGGTGTCCCTGCGCAACAGCGTCGTCGCGGACGCCGCCGACGGCCCCCGCTTCCTGCTCAGCCACGTCGAGGACATAGAGGAACGCAAGCGGCGCGAGCTCCAGCTCGCCCACCGCGCCTCCCACGACTCGCTGACCGGCCTGCCGAACTCCGCCGAGCTGCGCTCGCGCCTGGCGGCCCGGCTCTGCCGGCGGCCCGCGCAGCCCGGCGCCCTGGAGTCCCTGGACGCGGCCTACGGCCACCCCGCCTTCGACGCGCCGGCCGGGCACGGCTTCGACTTCGCGCCGGGTACGGAGGCGTACGACGCCTACGACCACCATGTGCACACCGCCGCCCCCGAGGAGGGCCGCGACGACGGCACCAAGGGCCTCGCGGTCCTGTTCTGCGACCTCGACGGCTTCAAATCGATCAACGACCGCTTCGGGCACAACGCGGGTGACGCGGTCCTCATCGAGGTGGCCCGGCGGCTGAGCAACGGCGTCCGGGACGGTGACACGGTCGCCCGGCTCGGCGGCGACGAGTTCGTGATCCTCGCCGACGGCCTCGGCCGGGCCGACGCCCAGGACCTCGCCGTACGGCTGCGCAACGAGATCATCCAGCCGATCCGCGCCGAGGGCCGGGCGGTCCGGGTGGGCGCGAGCTTCGGCATCGGCTGGGCGCACTGCGGCATGACGGCGGACGAGGTGCTGAAATCCGCTGACGAGCGGATGTACGTAGAGAAACGATCTCGTCCCAAACAGCATCGCCGCGCCGGATGACCCGCAGGTCAGCGGCTTGACGCGGTCCGGGTCACCTGTTTGGGCGAGTGAGAGCGGGTAGGCTCGCCATTCCGAACCCTTACCGCATACGCCCGCACCTGTTGAGGAGTACCCAAGGGATGACGCCCGGCGACAACGGCGCGAGCCCGCCCGAGGACGACGACCCGTTCGGCTACCTGTACGCAGACGGCCAGGCCCGGGGAGCCCAGCCGCCCTCCGGCGGCGGTTACGGCTATCCGAACTCGGTCAGCAGGGTCCGCGCGGTCGGCGAGCGTACCTACGGCCAGCAGGTGTCGTACGGCCAGCCGCCGCAGGCCGCGTACGGCCAGGGCGCACCGCAGCAGGGTCCCCACGGTCAGCCGAGCGCCCACTACCAGGCCCCCGAGACGCTGCCCGGCGGCGTGCCGGCCGGCCGCCCGCAGGCGCCCACGTCCGGCCGGCGCGGTCCGAACACCAAGGGTCTGCTGATCGGCGCGGTCGCGGTGGTCGCCGCGGTCGTCATCGGCATCGGCATCGCGATGATCAACGGCCACACGGACGACGACAAGTCCGGCAACCAGGCGGGAACCTCCCCGACCCAGCCGCAGACGCACTCCCCGAGCCCGACGGGCAGCGGCAAGCCGACGGCGGGCGAGCTGCCGAAGGTGGACGGCGCCGACAAGAGCCTCCAGCTGGCCGGCGGCGCCGCCGGAGCCTCGGACGTCTCCGGGGCACGGTCTTCGGACGGCAGCTACGTGGGCGGGCTCAACCAGGTCGGCGCCTCGGTGACCTGGACGGTCAGCGGCATTCCCGAGGACGGTCCGTACACCCTCTTCGTGAACTACAGCGCCACCGGCGAGGACCAGGCCATGACGGTCACCGTCAACGGCAAGCCCTTCGGCGGCAAACTGGGCCTGAAGAACTGGCGCGGGGCCGCCGACGGTGCCTTCGACAAGGGCTGGACCAAGTCCTACGTGTGGCCGACCCTCCAGAAGGGGTCCAACACCATCGCCGTCTCCTGCCAGCCGGGTGACAAGTGCAACGTCCTGATCGACCAGATGTGGATCAAGAAGGGCCGGGTCACGAGCTGATCCGGCCCCGCCGGGCGCCGCGCCGCTCCGCTCAGGCCGCGCTGAACTCTCCTGTCACCGCCACCCGTCGCAGCAGTTCCGCGTAGAGCGTGGGGTCGTGGTCGCCCGCTGTCGGTGCTTGGACCGTCGCCGTCGCGAGGGCTACCGCCCGGGTCAGGCGGGCCGGCCAGGGGAGGCCCTCCACCAGGCCCGAGAGCAGGCCGGCCACCGCCGCGTCGCCCGCGCCGGTGGGGTTGCCGGGGACGCGGGCCGGCGGGGCGGCGCGCCAGCGGCCCTCGGGGGTGACGGCGAGCAGGCCGTCCGCGCCGAGGGAGGCCACGACCGCGCCGGCCCCCCGTCTGCGGGCGTCCTGGGTGGCGCGGGACGGCTCGTGGGAGCCGGTGAGTTCCGCCAGTTCGTCGGCGTTGGGCTTGATGAGGTCCGGGCGCGCGGCGACCCCGCGGCGCAGCGGTTCGCCGCTCGTGTCCAGCAGGACGGGCACGCCCGCGGCGCGCGCCGCCCGTACGAGCGTCGCGTACGCCCCCACCGGCACCCCCGGCGGCAGGCTGCCGCACAGTGCCACCGCCGCCGCGCCGGCCAGCAGCTCCTCGTAGCGGTCCAGGAAGGTGCCCCACTCGGCCGGGGCGATCTGCGGGCCGGGTTCGTTGAGCTGCGTGGTGTCGCCGGACCGCTCGTCCACGACCGCGACGGTGCGCCGGGTCGCCCCGGCGACCGGGACCAGCGCGTCCACCGGCCCGGGCGTGCCCGCCAGCCGCTCGCGCAGCACCTGTCCGGTGGGGCCGCCCGCGAACCCGGTGACCGTCACCTCGTGCCCGAGCGCGGCCAGGACCCGGGCCACGTTCACGCCCTTGCCGCCGGGCCGCTCGACGACCTCCGAGACCCGGTGCGAGGTGTGCGGGCGCAGCGACGGCACGCGGTAGGTGAGGTCGAGTGCGGTGTTGAGTGTGACCGTGAGGATCACCCGGGCCGACCTCCCTCGAAGTCCCTGTGCCTGCCATCGGTTTCCGGGGTCACGATCATGCCAAAGAGACGGCGTCCGGCCCAGTGCGCGGGCGCCGGCCGTCTTCCCGACGGGGTTGCGGATCAGGGCAGTTGGGGAGCTACCACCCATTCGCCGCGGCGCATGACGCCCTTCACGCGGAAGTCGGCGTCCAGCAGGACCAGGTCGGCGTCCTTGCCGGGCTCCAGGGAACCGATGCGGTCGGAGAGGCCGAGCAGTCGGGCCGGGTTGGCCGACAGGGCGGTGACGGCGTCCTCCACCGGCAGCCGGTCGACGGTGACCGCCCGCCGGAACGCGCGGTCCAGGGTGAGGGTGGAGCCGGCGATCGAGCCGCCGTGCACGAGCCGGGCCACGCCGTCGCTGACCTCGACCTCCATGGGGCCGAGCATGTAGCGGCCGTCGCCGATGCCGGCCGCGTCCATGGCGTCGGTGATGAACGCGACCCGGTCGGCGCCGGCGTGCCGGAAGGCCAGCTCCAGCGCGGCGGGGTGCAGGTGCGTCCCGTCGTTGATCAGCTCCACCGTGACCCGCTCGTCCTCCAGCAGGGCGGCGATGGGGCCGGGGGTGCGGTGGTTCAGGCCGGGCATGGCGTTGAAGAGGTGGGTGGCGACCGTGGCCCCCGCGTCGATGGCCTCGACCGTCTGCTCGTAGCTGGCGTCCGTGTGGCCGATCGCCGCGATCACCCCGTGCTCGGCGAGCAGCCGTACGGAGTCGATGCCGCCCGGCAGCTCGGTGGCCAGGGTGACCATCTTGGCCCTGCCGCGCGCCGCGTCGATCAGTTTGCGGACGTCCGCCGGGTCCGGGTCGCGCAGCAGGTCCTCGGCGTGCGCGCCCTTGCGGCACGGCGCGATGAAGGGTCCCTCGAAGTGGATGCCGGCGATCTCGCCCTGTTCGGCCAGTTCGCTGAGCAGGCCGGCCTGGCGGGCGAGCAGGTCCATCTCGTCGGTGACCATGGAGGCGACGAGGGTGGTGGTGCCGTGCCGCCGGTGGGTGCGGACGGCGGTGAGGATCTCCTCGGCGGTGCCGGAGAAGGCGGCGCCGCCGCCGCCGTGGTTGTGGATGTCGACGAAGCCGGGCACCAGCCAGTGGCCGCTGACGTCGATGACCCGCGCGCCGGCCGGGGCGGTGGCGGTGATGCGGGTGCCGTCCACGGCCAGTCGGCCGTCGCGCACGACTCCGGTGGGGAGCACCACGTGCGCGCCGGTGAGCACCTGCGGGTCCGCCGTGGCTGAGCGCGTCCCGCGGCCGGGCCGCGGATCCCCGCCGTCCCGCGTCCCTCGCGGGGCGCGGTCCGGGGCCGGAGTTTCCCGCTCGGTTGCCATCAGGTGCTTACCTCCGGAGTCGTGGGAGTGGTCGTCCTCAGCAGGTCCCGGGCGAGCAGGCCGGCGCCCAGGCAGCCGGCGCTGTCGCCGAGGGCGGCGGGGACGATGGTGGGCAGTTTTTGGAAGGTGACCCGTTGCCGGACGGCGTCCCGCAGCGGCTGGAACAACACTTCCCCCGCTTCGGCGAGCCCGCCACCGACGATCATGGTGCGGGGGTTCAGCAGGGTGAGCGCGGTGACCAGGCCGTCGGCGAGCGCGTCCACCGCCTCCTGCCAGACCCGGACGGCGTTCGGGTCGCCGGACACGACGGCCCGGGCGCAGTCCGCGGCGTCCGCGTCCGGGTTCCCGCAGGCGGCGGCCCATGCCGCGCTGACGGCGGACGCGGAGGCGTACCGCTCCAGGCAGCCGTACTGCCCGCAGGGGCAGGCGGCGCCCTGGGGCCGTACCCGGATGTGGCCGATCTCGCCGGCGAAACCGTCCGCGCCGGCCTCCACCCGGCCGTCGATGCCGATGGCGCCGGCGATCCCGGTGCCGAGCGGCACGAAGAGGAACCGGTCCGCGCCCCGGCCCGCACCGATGCGGCCCTCGGCGAGTCCGCCGGTGCGCACGTCGTGGCCGAGGGCGACGGGCATCCCGAGCCGCTCGGTGAGCAGGTGCCGCAGGGGTACGTCCTTCCAGCCGAGGTTGGCGGAGTAGACGGCGGTGCCCCGCGCGTCGTCGACGATGCCGGGGACGGCGATGCCGGCCGCGGCGGCCGGTGCGCCGTAGCGCTCGACGCCGTGGGCGCGCAGGTCGGCGGCGAAGGCGAGGATGCCCTCGATCACCGCCTCGGCACCGCGCTCGCGGCCGGTGGCGCGGCGGGCGCGGTGCAGCAGGGCGCCGTCGTCGCCGATGAGGGCGGCCTTCATCCCGGTACCGCCCACGTCGAGGGCGATGACATGTCTCACCACGGGCCCTAGTGTGACCCTCCCACCCGAGAAAGGTCTAGTCCACTCACGTGGTGTAGACCTTACGTGTCCATATATCGAACGGTCAGACAGCAGGAATGGGGCTCTGAGGGTGCGTCGGCGTACGGCAGGAACGATCGCGGTGGTGTCCGCACTGGGCATGACGGCGGTTCTCGGTGGCTGCGGGAGCACGGGCTCCTCCGACGTGACGCTCAGACTCGTCGCCGCCGACTACGGCGACTCCGCCGCCAACAGCTCCAAGAAGTACTGGGACGACCTGGCCCAGGAGTACGAGGCGCACCACTCCGGCGTGAAGGTCGAGGTCAGCGTCTACTCGTGGAACGACGTCGACCGCAAGGTCAAGGAGATGGTCGACGCCGGCCACGCCCCCGACCTCGCCCAGATCGGCGCCTACGCCGACTACGCCGCGGCCGGCAAGCTCTACCAGGTCTCCGACCTGCTCTCCATCCGCACCCAGGCCGACCTGCTCTCCCAGCTCTCCGACGCCGGCGAGTGGAAGCACACCCAGTACGGCATACCGTTCGCCGCCTCCACCCGGGTCCTCTTCTACAACAAGACCCTGTTCGCCCAGGCCGGCATCACCCCGCCCACCACCTGGGACCAGCTGGCCGCCGACGCCCGCGCGCTGAAGGCCAAGGGCGTGAAGTATCCCTACGCCCTGCCGCTCGGCCCCGAGGAGGCCCAGGCCGAGACCATGCAGTGGCTGCTCAGCGGCGGCAGCGGCTACACCGACGACGTCGGCACCTACACCCTCGACTCCGCGCAGAACATGCAGACGTTCGCCTGGCTCAAGGACGAGCTGGTCGGCAAGGACCTGACCGGCCCCGTCGCTCCGGGCAAGCTCAACCGCGCCGACGCCTTCGCCGCGTTCGCCGACGGCCAGGTCGGCATGCTCAACGGGCACCCCACGCTGATCCAGCAGGCCGGCCGCAAGGGCGTGAAGTTCGGCACGGTGCCGATGCCGGGCCGCACCGGCAAGGCCCGGGCCTCCATGGGCGTCGCCGACTGGATGATGGGCTTCCGGCAGAACGGGCACGCCGACCAGATCGGCGACTTCCTCGACTTCGTGTACAGCGAGAAGAACGTGCTCGCCTTCTCCCGCATGTACGGGCTGCTGCCGGTCACCGGCTCCGCCTCCACCGCCATGACCACGTCCGGCAAGGCCTCCGACAAGGTGCTGCGCCCCTTCCTGGACCAGTTGCCCACGTCCGAGCTGTACCCCGTCGGCAAGACCTCCTGGGCTTCGGTCAGCGCGGCCGTGAAGCAGAACATCGGGCAGGCCGTCGCCCCCGGCGGCAGCCCCTCCGGTGTCCTGACCCGCCTCCAGTCCGCGGCCACCGCGGCCGACAGCGGCACCGCCGGCTAGCCCGGCTGTCGGTGCCCGGCGCTACGGTGGCTCCCATGGAACTGGGCAGCCGCGAGAAGGCCATCCTCGCGCTGGAGCGCCGGGCGTTCCCCGGGCCCGGCGCGAAGGAACGGGTGATCCGCGAGGAGCTGGATCTGTCCCCCGTCCGCTACTACCAGCTCCTCAACGCCCTCCTGGACGACGCCCGGGCCCTGGCCCACGACCCGGTCACCGTCAACCGGCTGCGCCGGATCCGGCAGACGCGGCGCGCCGAACGCTGAGGAGTGGACGGGCCTTGCGCGGATAGGGTCGCCGTATGGGCACCCATACGACGGACTCCCTGCACCCGCTGCCGCTCCCGGCCACCCAGGCCGGCCGGGACGGACTCGCCGCGCTGCTCGCCCGGCCCCGTGACGCCGTGATCGGGCTGGACTTCGACGGCACACTCGCCCCGATCGTCGCCGACCCCGAACAGGCCCGCGCCCACCCCGGGGCCGTGCCCGCGCTGGCGGCGCTCGCCCCCGAGGTGGCCTCCATCGCCGTGATCACCGGCCGGCCGCCCGAGGTGGCGGTCCGCTACGGCGGTTTCGCGGACGTCCCCGGCTTGGAGCACCTCACCGTCCTCGGCCACTACGGCGCCGAACGCTGGGAGGCGGCCACCGGCAAGGTCACCGCGCCGCCCCCGCACCCGGGCGTGGCCGCCGCCCGCGCCGAGCTGCCCGGCCTGCTGGAGCGCGCCGGCGCCGGGCAGGGCACATGGATCGAGGAGAAGGGCCGGGCGCTCGCGGTCCACACCCGGCGCGCCGCCGACCCGCAGGCCGCGTTCGAGGCCCTGCGCGGCCCCCTCGCCGGCCTCGCCACCCGGCACGGCCTGATCGTCGAACCCGGCCGCCTGGTCCTGGAGCTGCGCCCGCCGGGCATGGACAAGGGCGTGGCCCTCCTGGACCACGCCCGCGCCACCCGGGCCGGCTGCGTCGTCTACGCCGGCGACGACCTGGGCGACCTGCCCGCCTTCGCCGCGGTCGACGAACTCCGCGCCGCCGGCACGCCCGGCCTGCTGGTGTGCAGCGGCAGCACGGAGGTCACCGAACTGGCGGACCGCGCCGACCTGGTGGTGGCCGGCCCGGAAGGCGTCGTGGAACTCCTGCGGGCACTGGCGACCCAACTGCCCTGAAGCGCCGCCCGACCGAACAGCTCCCCAGGGCCCTCGGCTCCGCGGGGCCCTGGCTCTCCGGGGTCTTGGCTCCGCAGAGTCCTGGCCCTTCGGGGTCCTGGCTCCGCAGGGTCCTCGGCTCCGCGGGGTCCTGGCTCTCCGGGGTGCTGGCTCTTCCGGGTCCTGGCTCCGCAGGGTCCCGGTCCCCCCGGGGTCTTGGCTCCGAAGTCCCAGCTCCGCAGGACCCAGGTTCCCCGGCTCCCTGGGTTTCTGGCTCCCCGGAGCCCGGCTCCGCCGGGTCCCAGCTCCGCAGGGTCGGGTTCCGCTCCGCAGGACCCCGGCACCCCGGCACCCCCGGCTTTCCGGTGCCCCGGGGTGTCAGGTGCCGGATGGCCGGCTCCCGTACGACGGCTCCCCGGCCCCGCCGGGCCCGGGGTGCCGGATGTCGGGCGGGGGCCGGGGAGCCGGCGCCGGGAGGTGTCGAGGGGCCGGGGCGGCGGGTCAGCCGCGCAGGGCGTCCAGCTGGTCCAGGAACCAGCGCGCCGGCGGCAGCGCGGTCGCCGCCGCGGCCAGCCGCTTGGACCGCTCCGCCCGCTCGGCCACGGGCAGACTCAGGGCCGCGTGCAGCGCCTCTGCCGTCCCCCCGATGTCGTACGGGTTCACCACGATCGCGTCCTCGCCCAGCTCCTCGTACGCCCCGGCCTCCCGGGACAGCACCAGCGCGCAGCCCTCGTCGGAGACCACCGGGACCTCCTTGGCGACCAGGTTCATGCCGTCGCGGATGGGGTTCACCAGGGCCACGTCGGCCAGCCTGTAGGCGGCGAGGGAGCGGGCGAAGTCGTCCTTCACGTGCAGGACGACCGGGGTCCAGCCCGCCGTGCCGTACCGCTCGTTGATGTCGTCCGCGACCCGCCGCACCTCGGCGGTGTACTCGCGGTACACGGCCAGATCCTGCCGGGACGGGTACGCGAACGCCACGTGGACGACCTTCTCCCGCCATTCGGGGTGGTCGTCGAGCAGCTGCCGGTAGGCCAGCATCCCGCGCACGATGTTCTTGGACAGTTCGGTGCGGTCCACCCGGACGATCGTCCTGCGCGCCGTACCGCCGGGGCCCCGGCCGATCTCCTCGCGCAGTGCCGTCATCCGTCCGGCCACGTCGTCCTGGTGGGCGCGCCCGCGCAGGAAGTCCGCGTCCGCGCCCAGACCGTGCACCCCGATCCGGGTGCCGGCGGCGGCGTCGGGCCCGAGGACCACCTGGCAGCAGGCGGTGAAGGCGTCCGCCCACCGCTGGGTGAGGAACGCCGCGCGGTCCGCGCCCAGGATGCCGCCGAGCAGCTCGGCGGCGATGTCGTCGGGCAGCAGGCGGAAGTAGTCCGGCGGCGCCCACGGGGTGTGCGAGAAGTGGCCGATGCGCAGGTCGGGGCGGAGTTCGCGGAGCATGCGCGGGGCGAGGGCCAGGTGGTAGTCCTGGATCAGCACCGCCGCGCCCTCGGCGGCCTCCTCGGCCAGCGCCTCGGCGAACGCCTGGTTGTAGGCCCGGTAGGACGCCCACTGCCGCCGGAACTCCGCGTCGAAGACCGGCTCCATCGGAGTCTGGTACAGCATGTGGTGGACGAACCAGAGCACCGAGTTGGCGATGTCGTTGTAGGCCTCGGCGTGCACGGCCGGGTCGATGTCGAGCATCCGCACCCGCTGCCCGCCGGTGTCCGCGGCCGGCAGCAGTCCGCCGTCCGCGCGCCGCACGGCCTCGCGGTCGCCGTCGCCGAGCGCGGCGCACACCCACACGGAGTCCGCGTCGGACCCGATGGCCGACAGCCCGGAGACGAGTCCGCCGCCGCCCCGCCTGGCGTGCAGCGATCCCTCCTCGCCGATCTGATACGAAACCGGGCCGCGATTGGACGCGACCAGCACCTGAGCCTGTTCAGCAGCGCCGTGCGTGGAAGCCATACGCCTCAACCTAGCCCGGCCCACAAACGCTCAAACGTACGGTCCGCCCACGAAGGGGGCCGTATACGGACTGTTCACGCCACCTTGCGCTCGGCGTACTCGGCGATCTCCACCATGGGCGGCCGTTCCTCGGTGTCCACCGAGTAGGTGCGCGGCTCGAACCCGCTCTCGCCCCGCTCGAACTGGGTCAGCGCGGGCCGGAGCAGATGGCCGCGGGCCAGCCGGAGCTGGGCGGTGCGGTAGATCGCGGCGGCCATCCGGCCCAGGGCCTGCCCGTCCTGGTGGCGGTGCAGGCGCACGCCCACGTCGACCTGGGCCAGCGCGTCCAGACCGGCCAGGTGCAGCGCGTCCACCAGCATCCCCAGCTCCACGCCGTAGCCGACGGGGAACGGGAGCTGTTCCAGCAGGGAGCGGCGGGCCGCGTACTCGCCGCCCAGCGGCTGCACGAACCCGGCCAGCTGCGGCCAGTGCATGTTCAGCAGCGGCCGGGCCATGAGTTCGGTGACCCGGCCGCCCTGCCCGGCCGCGCCGCCGAGCGGGCGGTCGTACATCGCCTTGACCAGGTCGACGCAGGGGTCGGTGAGCAGCGGCCCGACGATCCCGGTGACGAAGTCGGAGGAGAACTCGCGCAGGTCCGCGTCGATGAAGCAGACGATGTCCCCGCCGGTCACCAGCAGCGAGCGCCACAGCACCTCGCCCTTGCCGGGGACGGCGGGGATCCGGGGCAGGATGGCGTCGCGGTGGACGACCCGGGCGCCGGCGCGCGCGGCGACCTGCGCGGTGCGGTCGGTGGAGCCGGAGTCGACGACGACGATCTCGTCGACCAGCGGTATCTGCTCGACGAGGTCATGGCGGATGACCGCGACGATGTCGCCGACGGTCTCCTCCTCGTTGAGCGCGGGCAGCACGACGCTGATCGTCTGGCCCGTGCGCTGCTTGGCGGCCAGGATCCGGTGGGGCGGGCGGTCGGTCACGGACCAGGAGCGGTCGGCCAGCCAGCGCTCGACTTCTTCCAGCACGGTCTGTGGTTCCTCACTGTCACGACCACACGCACACGGTGTGATCCATCTCGCGGTACGGACGACTATCTCAACTGTCCTGGCCTTCGGTTACAGTCTTGAACAACGCCGGTGACCATCGCATGTCGGGGGCCGCCCGCGTCCACAACCACATATTGCTCATCCAGAGGGGCAGAGGGACACGGCCCGATGAAGCCCCGGCAACCCTCCAGTCGGTTCTCGTAGATCAGTTCTGATCGTTTTCGCGAGGCTCCCGGCTAGGGAAGGTGCCAAATCCGTCTCACGGCGAAGTGCGCCGTGAGGAAGATGAGGAGAAAGGGCCTCGCCTCCATGGCTGTGCAGACAGTTGCAAGCACCGGCAGTTCCACCGTCGACCTCGGTCCCGCCACGGCCCTGAGCTGTCGCGAGTGCGGTCACCGGGTGCCGCTCGGCCCGGTCTTCGCCTGCGAGGAGTGTTTCGGTCCGCTGGAGATCGCCTACGACTTCTCCGCCCACGACACCGAAGAGCTGCGCCGCCGTATCGAGGCGGGCCCCGCGAACATCTGGCGGTACGCGCCGCTGCTACCGGTCCCCGCGGACGTCGCCGGCAAGCCCAACCTGAACCCGGGCTGGACCGAGCTGGTCAGGGCGGACAACCTGGCGCGCGAGCTGGGCGTGACCGGCGGGCTGTACGTGAAGGACGACTCCGGCAACCCGACGCACTCCTTCAAGGACCGGGTCGTCGCCCAGGCCCTGGAGGCCGCCCGCGCCTTCGGTTTCACCACCCTGTCCTGCTCCTCCACGGGCAACCTGGCCGGCGCCGTCGGCGCCGCCGCCGCCCGGGCCGGCCTGCGCTCCTGCGTGTTCATCCCGCACGACCTGGAGCAGGCCAAGGTCGTCATGGCGGCCGTCTACGGCGGTGAGCTGGTCGGCATCGAGGGCAACTACGACGACGTGAACCGCTTCTGCTCCGAGCTGATCGGCGACGCGGCCGGCGAGGGCTGGGGCTTCGTCAACGTCAACCTGCGGCCGTACTACGCGGAGGGCTCCAAGACCCTGGCGTACGAGATCTGCGAGCAGCTCGGCTGGCGGCTGCCCGACCAGATCGTGGTCCCGATCGCCTCCGGCTCCCAGCTCACGAAGATCGACAAGGGCCTCCGGGAGCTGATCGAACTCGGTCTCGTCGAGGACCGGCCGTACCGGATCTTCGGCGCGCAGGCCGAGGGCTGCTCGCCGGTGTCCACCGCCTTCAAGGCCGGGCACGACGTCGTACGGCCGCAGAAGCCGAACACGATCGCCAAGTCGCTCGCCATCGGCAACCCGGCCGACGGCCCGTACGTGCTGGACATCGCGCGCCGCACCGGTGGTGCCGTGGAGGACGTCACCGACCAGCAGGTGGTGGACGCGATCAAGCTGCTCGCGCGGACCGAGGGCATCTTCGCGGAGACCGCCGGCGGTGTCACCGTGGGCGTCACCCGCAAGCTGATCGAGAACGGTGTGCTGGACCCGGCGAAGACCACGGTCGTCCTGAACACCGGTGACGGCCTGAAGACCCTGGACGCGGTGGCCGGGACCGGCCTCACCGCCACCATCCGCCCGACCCTGGACTCCTTCCGAGAGGCTGGCCTCGCATGAGCGTGACCGTTCGCATCCCCACCATCCTGCGCACCTACACCGGCGGGTCGGCCGAGGTCGCCGCCGAGGGCGCGACGCTCGCCGAGGTCATCGCCGACCTGGAGAAGAACCACGCCGGGATCGCCGCCCGGGTGCTGGACGACCAGGGCAAGCTGCGCCGGTTCGTCAACGTGTACGTGAACGACGACGACGTCCGCTTCGAGCAGGGCCTGGAGACCGCCACGCCGGACGGGGCGGGGGTCTCGATCATTCCGGCGGTCGCCGGCGGCTGATCCGCCCCATCATTACCTTCGGTAACGCCAGTGACATATCGTTCATGTGATTGCCCCCTCCGTAAGAGAAGCGGAGGGGGCAATTCTGTGTGATTGAGCGCGGTAGAGTTGGGGAACGCGGTCGCGGTCCACGGGTCGGCGGCCCTTCAATTCATGCCGCGCACCCGACAAGAAACGGCCAAAGTGCTGGGGTGTTCCGCGGCATTTGTTCCTTTTGCGGGGCCCGACTTGCCCTGAAGTCGGATGAATTCTCGCCACATTCCGGACCGCCCGAGTCCAGATTTCTCGTCCGATTGACCTGTTGCAGACGGCAGTTGGACAGATACATTCAGCCGCGGTCGACGCGTTCCGGCGCACGCCCCCGGCCAGTGGGGGGTGAGGTCTGACCCGGGTCCGCGAAGTGCGGATCTGTGCAAGGGCCAGTAATAGGGGAGTTAGGCATGGCTCAGGGCACCGTCAAGTGGTTCAACGCGGAGAAGGGGTACGGCTTCATCGCGGTCGACGGTGGTGCGGACGTCTTCGTCCATTACAGCGCCATTCAGATGGACGGCTACCGCACCCTGGAAGAGGGCCAGCGGGTGGAGTTCGAGATCTCGCAGGGCCAGAAGGGCCCGCAGGCCGACATGGTTCGCCTCGGCGCCTGAACGTTTCTCGTTGGCGAAGGGCCCGCACCGGCACAGGGTGCGGGCCCTTCGCCGTGCCCGGCTCCGCGCCGTTCCGCGCCGGTCCGTGGCGGGGTCCGCGTCCCGTTCGCGCCCGCGTCCGCACCCCGGGCGGGTGTTCGCGGGGGGCTGACGGAGGGCTCGTACCCCCCTGGGCGCTTGCACTCGACCATGCCGAGTGCTAATCATTGGCGTTAGCACTCTGAAGGTGAGAGTGACAACGAAGGACCGGGTCGGTGAGGCCCGCAGGCCAAGTGGGGCAAGGAACCACACGGCCGGCGAGCCGTCCGTCGCGGGCGCGGGCGCGGTCCGAAGGAATCACCCCCAGTCCTGGAGGGACCACTTCACATGGCCAAGATCATCGCGTTCGACGAGGAGGCGCGGCGCGGCCTCGAGCGCGGCATGAACCAGCTCGCGGACGCCGTGAAGGTGACGCTCGGCCCCAAGGGCCGCAACGTCGTCCTCGAGAAGAAGTGGGGCGCCCCCACGATCACCAACGATGGTGTCTCCATCGCCAAGGAGATCGAGCTCGAGGACCCGTACGAGAAGATCGGCGCCGAGCTGGTCAAGGAAGTCGCCAAGAAGACGGACGACGTCGCCGGTGACGGTACGACCACCGCGACCGTTCTCGCCCAGGCCCTGGTCAAGGAAGGCCTGCGCAACGTCGCCGCCGGCGCCAACCCCATGGCTCTGAAGCGCGGTATCGAGAAGGCCGTCGAGGCCGTCTCCGCCGCCCTGCTGGAGCAGGCGAAGGACGTCGAGACCAAGGAGCAGATCGCCTCCACCGCGTCCATCTCCGCCGCCGACACCCAGATCGGCGAGCTCATCGCCGAGGCGATGGACAAGGTCGGCAAGGAAGGCGTCATCACCGTCGAGGAGAGCAACACCTTCGGTCTGGAGCTCGAGCTCACCGAGGGCATGCGCTTCGACAAGGGTTACATCTCCGCCTACTTCGCGACCGACATGGAGCGCATGGAGTCGGTGCTCGAGGACCCCTACATCCTCATCGCCAACTCCAAGATCTCCTCGGTCAAGGACCTGCTCCCGCTCCTGGAGAAGGTCATGCAGTCGGGCAAGCCGCTGCTGATCATCGCCGAGGACGTCGAGGGCGAGGCCCTGTCGACCCTGGTCGTCAACAAGATCCGCGGCACCTTCAAGTCCGTCGCCGTCAAGGCCCCGGGCTTCGGTGACCGCCGCAAGGCCATGCTCGGCGACATCGCCATCCTCACGGGCGGCGAGGTGATCTCCGAGGAGGTCGGCCTCAAGCTGGAGAACGCGACCCTGGACCTCCTGGGCCGCGCCCGCAAGGTCGTCATCACCAAGGACGAGACCACCATCGTCGACGGTTCGGGCTCCTCCGAGCAGGTCAACGGCCGGGTCAACCAGATCCGCGCCGAGATCGAGAACAGCGACTCGGACTACGACCGCGAGAAGCTCCAGGAGCGCCTGGCGAAGCTCGCCGGCGGTGTCGCGGTCATCAAGGCCGGTGCCGCCACCGAGGTGGAGCTCAAGGAGCGCAAGCACCGCATCGAGGACGCCGTCCGCAACGCCAAGGCGGCCGTCGAGGAGGGCATCGTCGCCGGTGGTGGCGTGGCCCTGCTGCAGGCCTCCCAGGTCTTCGAGAAGCTGGAGCTCGAGGGTGACGAGGCGACCGGCGCCAACGCCGTGCGCATCGCGCTCGAGGCCCCGCTGAAGCAGATCGCCGTCAACGCCGGCCTCGAGGGCGGTGTCGTGGTGGAGAAGGTGCGCAACCTCACCCCGGGCCACGGCCTGAACGCCGCGACCGGTGAGTACGTCGACCTGGTCGCCGAGGGCATCATCGACCCGGCGAAGGTGACGCGTTCCGCGCTCCAGAACGCCGCGTCGATCGCCGCGCTGTTCCTCACCACCGAGGCCGTCATCGCCGACAAGCCGGAGAAGAACGCCGCCCCGGCCGGTGGCGGCATGCCGGGCGGTGACATGGACTTCTGATCGGCCTTCCGGCTGATCGCCTGTCCTTCCGACCGAGGGCGGTACCCCCTGCTGCGGCAGGAGGTACCGCCCTCGGGCGTTTCCCGCCGCGGTGCGCGGTGTGTGACCGGGGTCACGGAGGCGGTGCGGTGCAGGTGGAATGCGGGGACGCGGGCCCGGAGTTCATTCAGTAGGTGCAACATTGCGTGCGCACATACCGTCTGGTCTACCGAGAGAACTGCCGAGGAGCCCCCACGTGACCGCCACGACCCCCGCCTCCCGCACGGCCCGGATCCTGTCCCGGCCGATCGCCCTCAACGGCCTCACCGTCCCCAACCGGATCGTGATGGCGCCGATGACCCGCATGTTCTCCCCGGGCGGCGTTCCCGGCGAGGACGTGCGCTCGTACTACGCACGCCGCGCCGCCGCCGGCGTGGGTCTCATCGTCACCGAGGGCACCTACGTGGGCCACGCGTCGGCCGGCCAGAGCGACCGCGTCCCGCGCTTCCACGGCGAGGAGCAGCTGGCGGGCTGGGCGAAGGTCGCCGAGGACGTGCACGCGGCGGGCGGCACGATCGTCCCGCAGCTGTGGCACATCGGCACCGTCCGCAACCAGGGCGACGCGCCCTTCCCGGACGCCCCCTCCCACGGGCCCTCCGGCCTGCGCATCGACGGCACCGCGGACGCCACCCCCATGACCCAGGCCGACATCGACGCCGTCATCGGCGCGTTCGCCCGGGCCGCGGCGGACGCCGAGCGCATCGGCTTCGACGGCGTGGAGATCCACGGCGCCCACGGCTACCTCCTCGACCAGTTCTTCTGGGCGCACACCAACCGCCGTACCGACGGCTACGGCGGCGACCCGGCGTCCCGGGCGCGGTTCTCGGCGGAGATCGTCGCCGCCGTCCGCGACGCCGTCTCCCCGGAGTTCCCCGTCATCTTCCGCTACTCGCAGTGGAAGCAGGAGGCGTACGACGCCCGGCTCGCCCAGACCCCCGAGGAGCTGGAGGCCATCCTCACCCCGCTCGCGGAGGCCGGTGTCGACGCCTTCCACGCCTCCACCCGCCGCTACTGGCTCCCCGAGTTCGACGGCTCGGACCTGAACCTGGCCGGCTGGACCAAGAAGCTCACCGGCAAGCCGGTCATCACCGTCGGCTCGGTCGGCCTGGACGGCGACTTCGTGCACGCCTTCCAGGGCGAGGGCTCCCCGGTCCGGGGCCTCGACAACCTCCTGGACCGCCTGGAGGCCGACGAGTTCGACATGGTCGCCGTCGGCCGCGCGCTGCTCCAGGACCCGGAGTGGGCCGCGAAGGTGCTCGCCGACCGCTTCGACGAGCTGGCGCCCTACGACGCGGCGGCGATCAAGACCCTGAGCTGACCCGGGCGCCGGGCCGGTCGCCGGCCCGGCTACAGATTGCCCATGGGCTCGATGTCGACCCGTAGCGGGGTTCCCCACACCCGCAGCACCTCGTAGTCGGTGAACTCGTGCACGAGCCGGTACGCCATGGCCGGCCGGGAGCCGCGCCGCTGGGCCGCGAGGTACGCCTCGGCCTCGCGAAGATCCCGCCGGGGTGTGCCGCACAGCTGCCACTCCTGGCCGTTCCACAGCTCCGGCAGCCACCGCTGCTGGGGCTGTGGACGGTCGCCGCGGACGCCGTAGCGGGAGGGGGCCGACGGCGCCGGCTCGCCGGGCCGGGGCCTGCCCTGGAACTCCGAGCGGCGGGCGGCCCGGCGCCGGGTCTCGCACAGCAGACACAGGTCCGGGGCGCTCTCGTCGACCGGTCCCTGCGGATGCTCGGGGCACCGGGTGGCGGGCGCGCCGGCCGTGACGCTGTCGTCCAGCAGGTCGAGGGCGCGCCGCAGGTCGCTCCTGATCTCGTGCAGCCGGGCGTCGGGCGTGTCGCCGGTCAGGGCATCTCCGTGCTCCCCGAGCAGCCGCAGGGCCCGTCCGAGGGCGGTGAGCTGGGCATGGTTCATGTCGATCGGTCGCCTCCTCCCCACCATGGTGCCCTGCCCCACGCAACGACGGCCCGCGCGGGCACTTTCCACCGCTCGGGCGCCGCGGGACGCGCGTGACAACCGGCGACCGCGCGCCGCCGCTCCTCCGCGCCCCTGGAGGCGCACGGCGCCGGCTCGGACGCGCGCGCCACCCCGCCGCACCGTTCCGCCGCGTCTCGTGCCTGCGTACGGGGTGCCGGGCGGCGCGGAGCCGCACTGCCCTCGTCGGTTGTTCGTCGGATTCAGGGGTCTCGGACGCGCGCGGCGACAGCCGTCCGCGCCCCTGGAGGCGCACGGCGCCGGCTCGGACGCGCGCACACGGATCCGCCGTGCCGTCCCGCCGAGTCTCGCCGTCCGCGTACCGGATGCCGGGCGGCGTGGCAGCGTCCGGACGGGGGAGACGAGCGGTCGTTGCCGGGAGGCCTGCGACGGCCCGCCGGGGTGGCGCCCGGTGGGCGGCCGCGGTGCCGGCCGCCGGGCGCGGTCTCTCCTGGATCGGCCCGCGCCTCCGGCGGGTGTGTCAGGTGCCGGGGGCCGGGGCGGCGGCGGTCGTGCCGGTGGCCGCGGAGGTGCCGGTGCCGGCGGTGGGGCGGAAGGTGGCGTAGGTCGCCAGGAAGCCCACCAGGTAGCCGGTGAGGAGACCGCCCGCGTAGACCGCGGCCAGCAGGGCCGGGCCGCGGTTCCCGGCCAGCAGCGGGAACAGGGCCCAGCCCGACGGGCCGATCGCCGTGGCGCCCACCCGGGTGCCCAGCATGGCGAAGAAGCCGATGAACGCCCCGCCCGCCGCCCCGCCCGCGCAGGCGGTCAGGAACGGGCGGCCGAGCGGCAGGGAGACGCCGTAGATGAGGGGTTCGCCGACCCCCAGCAGCCCCGCCGGGAGCGCCGACCTGATGGTCGTCCGCAGCGGGACGTCGTGGCGGAGGCGGACGTAGACCGCGAGGGCCGCGCCCACCTGGCCGGCTCCCGCCATCGCCAGCAGCGGCAGCAGGGCCGTGTAGCCCTGCTGTTCGATGAGGGTGGCGTGCAGCGGGATCAGGGCCTGGTGCAGGCCCAGCATGACCAGCGGGAGGAACAGGCCGCCCAGGAGCAGCCCGGCGAGGGCCCCGGTGGTGGCGAGCAGCCAGGTCGCGGCCGTGCCGATCGCCGTCGCCACCGTGCCGGCCACGTACATCAGCCCGTACAGCGTCACCAGGCCCGCGACGAGGACCGTCACGGCCGGGGTCAGCAGCACGTCCAGCGCGCCCGGGACCCGGCCCCGGCACCACTTCTCCACCCGTGTGGCCAGGAACGCCGCCGCGAGCGCGCCGAGCACGCCGCCCTGCCCGGGCGCCAGGTGCACACCGAACGCCGTCACCTTCGCCACGCCCGGGTACACCACGACCGCCGCGACCGCCCCGCCCAGCACGGGCGTGCCGCCGAACTCCTTCGCCGTGTTGTAGCCGACGAACACCGGGATCAGCGCCATGAACGCGGAGGCGATCGCGGTCAGGGCGGGGGTGAGCGCGGGCAGCAGGCCGGCGTTGAGCAGCAGGCCGTTGAGCCCGGCCAGGATGCCGCAGCCGATGAGGGCGGGGATCAGCGGGACGAAGACGTGGGCGACGCGGCGCAGGCCGGTGCGGACGGGGCCGGCGTCGCGGCGCCGCACGTCCCCGGAGGCCCGGACGTCCCGGCCGGCAGCGGCCTCGGGGCCGGTGTCGAGGTGCCGGAGGAGGTCCGCGGGAGCCCGGACGCCTCCCGGGGCCCGGGTGTCCCGGCCGGCCGGGGCCCCGGGGGCGGCGCCGTCGGCGGCCGGTCCGGCCAGCAGTGTCCGCACCTCGGCCGTGACCGCGTCGACCACCCCGGGCCCGAGCACGATCTGCCACACGTCCCCGCCGCCCACCACCCCGAGCACGCCGGGCAGGGCCCGCAGGGCCTCCTCGTCCCCGGCCGACGGGTCGGCGAGGGTCAGCCGCAGGCGGGTCATGCAGTGGGTCACGGAGACGACGTTGGCCGGGCCGCCCACCCGGGCGAGGACGGCGGTCGCGGTGGAGGCGGGGTCGTTGCGCACGCCTCGAGCGTGCGGTCAGCGGGGGGCGTGCGCCAGCGCGGCGCGCAGATGGCCGTCACACTCCTGCAGAAGACGGGCGGCCGTCGGGCCGTCGACTCCGGCGAGCAGGGCCAGGATCGCGTGCTTGACCTCGCCGCCGGTCTGGGCGAGGGCCTTCTCGATCTCCTCGTCGCCCGCTCCGGTGGCGAGCGCGACGATCCGGCGGGAGCGGGCCCGCAGCTTGTCGTTCGAGGCGCGCACGTCGACCATCAGGTTCCCGTACGTCTTGCCCAGCCGGATCATCGTGATGGTCGACAGCATGTTGAGCACGAGCTTCTGGGCCGTGCCCGCCTTCAGCCGCGTGGAGCCGGTGACGAGCTCCGGGCCCACGACGACCTCGATGCCGTGCTCGGCGGCGGCGGCCAGTGCGCTGTGTTCGTTGCAGGCCAGGCCGACGGTCAGGGCGCCCAGTGCGCGGGCGTGCTCGACGGCGCCGACCGCGTAGGGGGTGCGGCCGGAGGCGGAGACGCCGACCACGCTGTCCTCGGCGTTCAGCTTCAGCGCGTCGAGGTCCCTGCGGGCCAGTTCCCCGGAGTCCTCGGCGCCCTCCACGGAGGTCACCATGGCGTCGGGGCCGCCGGCGATGAGGCCGACGACCTGGGCGGGATCGGTGTTGAAGGTGGGCGGGCACTCGGAGGCGTCCAGCACGCCCAGCCGGCCGGCGGTCCCGGCTCCGGCGTAGACGAGCCGCCCGCCGCGGGCCATGCGGGCGGCGACGGCGTCGACGGCGGCGGCGATCCGCGGCAGCTGGGTGGCGACGGCGGCGGGCACGCCCGCGTCCTCGCCGTTCATCAGCCGGGCGATCTCGAGGGTGGGCAGCCGGTCGATGTCGGCCAGTTCGGGCCGGAAGGCCTCGGTGGTCAGGGAAGCCAGTTCGGTGCGCAGGTCATGAGAGGTCATGGGGGGTGGCTCTCTCCGGGGGCTCTTTCGACAGGGGGCCAGTGAACCGCTCCGGGGCGCGGGGAGCTGCGCGACAAGCCCAGTGAGCCCGCGGATCCCCGCGAACGGTCCGTCCTACGTTCTAGCGCGAGGCACTGCGGTGGCGGTGGGCCAGTGCCTCGTACGACGCGGCGAGCGCGGGCGCCGCCGTCTCGTACGTCCGCTGGGCGACTCCCACGAACAGGCAGTCCACGACGAGCAGTTGACTCGTCCGGGAGGACATCGCGGCGGGCCGCAGCTCCGACTCCCGCGAGGTGGACGTGGTCAGCACCAGGTCGGCGTACTGGGTGACGGGGGAGTCGGGCCGGCCGGTGATGGCGACGGTCGTCGCCCCGTGCTCGAAGGCGGCCCGGAGCGGTTCGATGACGTCCCCGGTGGACCCGGAGTGCGTGATGGCGATGGCCACGTCTTGGGGGCGGAGTTGCACCGCGTTGGTCACGGCGAGGTGCGGGTCGTTGTGCGCGTGGGCTATGAGTCCTATCCGCAGCAGCTTCTGGGTGAGGTCCTGGGCGACGAGCCCGGAGGCTCCTATGCCGTACACGTCGGTGCGCCGTGCACCGGTGAGCGCGGTGACGGCCGCCCCCAGCTGGCCGGTGTCGAGTCCGGCGGCGGTGTCGGCGAGGGTCTGCTGTTCCTCGTAGGCCAGCTTGGCGACGACGTCGGCCAGGGGATCGTCCACCGCGATGTCGGTGGTGATGGCGGGCGCGCGGCCGGACTGCTGCTGGGCGGCGAGCCCGGCGAGGGCGAGGCGCAGGTCGCGGTAGCCGGGGTAGCCGAGCAGCCGGGCGGTGCGCACGACGGTGGCCTCGCTGGTGCCGGTGAGCCCGGCGAGGCCGGTGACCGTGAGGGCGGCGCAGCCGGCCGGGTCGCTCGCGACGGCCTCGGCGACGCGCTGCATGGAGCGGGTCATGGAGGGGGCGAGGGTGCGCACCTTGGCGGCGAGGGAGCCGCCCGGACTGCCGAAACTTTCCTTCAGGTCCTGGGTCACCCCTGAAAGATATTTTCGGTTCCGTGCCGGGGTCAAGAGTGCGCACAATGGGGTGCATGGATCCCATCAGCCCCCTGGAACAGGCATTGCACGCGGCCCGCGCCCTGGTGCTCGCGGACCTCGTCGCGGGCGGGGCCGCGGAGCCGGACGTGGTCTCGCTGGTGGAGGACTCCGTCGTGCAGCGCCGCTGGTGGGTCGAGCAGTGGCCGGAGGGCGCCGGCTATGTCGCCGGGCTGGTCGCGCAGGACGTGCAGGACGCGCTGCTGGACCGGTACGGCCGATGGCCGCTGTGCCCGGTGTGCGGGGGCGGCGACCCCCACGCCCTGGAGGTGGAACCGGAACTGGGCTCCGATCCGCACTGGGTGTGCCACAAGGCGGGCGTGAAGGTCGCCCCGGTGGGCTCGCTCGGTTCGGCGACGGGCGGGACGGCGTCCTCGTGAGGCGCCGATGACCGTCTACATCGACCCGCCGGCCTGGCCCGGACACGGGCGCATGTGGTCGCATCTGGTGAGCGATGTGTCCTACGACGAACTGCACCGGTTCGCCGAGGCGCTGGGCGTCCCGCGGCGGGCCTTCGAGCGCGATCACTACGACCTGCCGTCGCACCGGTACGCGGACGCGGTGGCCGCCGGGGCGGTGGAGGTGCGCAGCCGCGAGGTGGTACGTCTGCTGCGGGCGTCCGGGCTGCGCCGGCCGAAGGGGCGTCAGGCGCGGCGCACGTAGAGCCGCAGGCCGCTGTCCATGTCGTACTCCTCGTGGGCGGTCCGCTCCTCGTCCACGGTCGCCCGGACGAACCCGGCCCGGGTCGCCACCCGTTGCGAGGGGACGTTGTCCGGCTCGATCGTCGCGATGACCGTGTCGACGTCGTCCCGGGCCAGCGCCCACTCGGTCAGGGCGCGCACCGCCTCGGTCGCGTAGCCGTCGCCGCGGGCGCCCTCGACCAGGTCGTAGCCGATCTCCACCCGGCGCTCGTCGTCCGGGGCGCCGTGGAAGCAGACGCCGCCGATCGCCCGGCCGTCCTCCTGTCCGACAAGGGCGAAGACACCGAACTCCGGGCGGTGGACGCCGGTTTCGTAGGCCTTCATCAAAGAGGAGCAGGCCTGCCGGGTGCCCTCGTGCGGGCCGTCCCCGAGCCAGTCCAGGCCGCCCCTGCCGCCGAGGCGCACGTCGTCGGCGACGGCGGGGCGGATGCCGGTGAGGAGGAGGCGCTCGGTGGGGAGGACCAGGTTGTTGTACAAGGTCCAGTCGGTGACGCGGGCGCGGCCGGGCAGTTCGCCGCGGCCGGTCGCCCACAGCAGGGTCGGCCAGGGCTCGGGGCCGGGCTGGACGTGGGGGAACAGCCAGGCGAGGACGGCCGCGGCGAGGTCCGGGTCGGGGTCGTGGGCGAGGCCGAGGCCCTCGGCGATGTCGTGCGTGTGCAGCAGCGTCTCGTTGACGGCCATCGCCGCGAAACCCTCGCGGTCGGCGGTGCCGAAGGGCTGGGGGTGGTACGCGCGGGCCCCGGGCGGCGCGGTGCGGACGGCCGCGGCCACCAGGGCGCCGGTCGCCTCGATCACCTGGAGCAGTCCGGCGTTGTCGGTGCCCTCGGGAAGGGTGATGGCCAGGGGGAAGCGGTCCTGGGCGCGGCTGGCGAGACGGCTCGCGTAATGGGTGAAGGCCTGGGCGATGTGGAAGGCCGTCGTACGGCAGCTCCACTCCATGCCGGCCGCGTGGACCGCGTCCCAGTCCCGGTCCAGCCCCGCGCGCAGTGTCGCCGTGCAGTGCGCGACGGCCGCCTCCACCTGGTCCCCGCTCATCATCCGCATGCGCGCACAGTACGGCGGGGCCGTTCTCAGGGCGACAGCATTTCCAGCTCGCCGGCGAGGTTGTGGCGGGCGCTGGCCTCCCAGTGCTCCTGGCCGTACGGCGTGCGGAACAGGCTTGGCAAATCCAGGAGTTGACGCAGGACCGCGGAACGGCCCGTGCGGAAGGCGGCGTCGGGGACGAAGTGGTACTCCTCGCGGATCCGGGCGGTGTAGGCGGCGTACGCCGACGGGGGCGCGGCCAGGACGGCCAGGTCGGCGTCGCACAGCACCCGGCCGTCGCGGTCGGAGGCGGCCGGGTCGTGCGTGACGGTGAGCCGGACCAGCCGGGCCACCTCGGCGGTCTTCGCGCCGGACAGGCCGGCTTCGGACAGGGCGCGCTCGGCCAGCCGTGCGGACCGCTCCTCGTTCTCGGACCGTTCGGGCTGGTAGACGGCGTCGTGGAACCAGGCGGCCAGGCGGACCACGTCCGGGTCGGCGGCGCAGGACGCCAGGGTGTCGACGTGGTCGAGCACCTCGGTGAGGTGGGTCACCGTGTGGTAGCGGCGCTGCGGCTCCTGCCAGCGGATGAGCAGGTTGTCGGCGTACGGCGTGGGGTCGGGGCCACCGCCGGGGGCGCGGGCGGCTTCCAGGGCGCGGGCGAAACGGAGGCGCAGGGCGTCGAGATCGGCCATGGACGGCATTCTGCCGCGCCGCCCGCCCGTCGGCGTCCGGGTTCCGTTTCGGGTGAGGCAGGTCCCCGTTCCGGCGTACGCTTTGATTGGACTAGACCTGTAGCGGCGGACGGAATGGGGTGCCATGAGCAAGCGTGCAGTCCTGGAGGTGATCGCCCTCGACACCGAGGACGCGGTCGCCGCCCAGGCCGGAGGCGCGGACCGGCTGGAGCTGGTCACCGAGATGGCGGCCGACGGGCTCACCCCCTCGCCCGCCACCGTCGCCGCGATCCGCGCCGCCGTCGACATCGACCTGCGCGTGATGCTCCGCCTCGCGGACGGCTTCGCCGCCGGTGACGTGACACGGCTGGCCGGGGTCGCCGGCGAGCTGCGGGCGGCCGGCGCCGACCAGTTCGTGCTCGGCTTCCTGGACACGGCCGGCGGTGTCGACCTGGCCGCGGTGGAGCGGGTCGTGGACGCGCTCGACGGCTGCCCGTGGACGTTCCACCGGGCCATCGACCGGGCCGCCGACCGCGACGCCCTGCGCAAACACCTCGCCGACCTGCCCGGCCTGGACACCTACCTCACCGCCGGCTCCGCCACCGGCGTGGACGACGGCCTGCCCACCCTGCTCGCCGAGGCGGGACGCGGCGGCGAACCCGGGTACACGCAGCAGATCCTGGTGGGCGGCGGCCTCCGGCTCGACCACGTGCCCCGGCTCCGCGCCGGCGGCCTCGCGGCGTTCCACATCGGCGGCGCGGCCCGCCCCGACGGCTGGCGGGGCCCGGTCTCGCCGGACGCGGTCACCCGCTGGCGCACGACCCTGGACGCCGACGCCGACTAGCCGTATCGCGCGCTACCCGGCGAGCTGGGCGGGCAGCGGGTCCGCGTGGGTGACGATCAGGCCCGACACGGCGCGGGTCAGCGCCACGTACAGCCGGCGCAGGCCCGTGCGTTCGTCCGGTTCGCCGTCCACCACGGCGCGCGGCTCGTCCAGGACCACGTAGTCGTACTCCAGGCCCTTGGCGAGGGAGGCCGGGACAAGGGTCAGCCGGGTCTCCCGGGTCGTCTCCTGGCCCGGCCCGAGGTATCCGATGCCGGCCGCGGTCAGCGCCTGCGCCAGCTCCGGGATCCGGGCGTCGGCCGCGATCAGGCCCGTCGAGCCCTCGTTGCGCAGCAACTGGGCGCAGGCGGCGACGACACCGGCCGGCTCCGCGACCGTACGGATCTCGAAGAAGCCCGGGTTCTCCCGGACGGAGGCGACCGGGGTGAGGCCGGGTGCGATGTGGGGCAGCAGCCGGGAGGCGTACGTGATCACGTCCGTCGGCACGCGGAAACCGGCCGTCAGCTCCTCCACGACCCCGTCCGGCTTGCCGAGGTGGCCCAGCGCCTCCGCCCAGCTCCGGGTCGCCCACGGGGTCGTGCCCTGCGCGAGGTCGCCCAGCACGGTCGCGCTGCCGGTGGTGCAGCGGCGGCCGACGGCGCGGTACTGCATCGGGGACAGGTCCTGCGCCTCGTCCAGGACGACATGGCCGAGCGAGGACGTGCGCTGGATCAGGTCGGCCGCCTCGTCGATCAGCACCGCGTCCGCCGCCGACCACCTGGCCGCCTTCACACCCCGTACCGGCCTGGCCCACAGGATCGTCCGCTGCTCGTCCTCGTCGAGGAGCCCGGCGGCGTGTTCGGCGAGGAACCCGGCGTCGGTCAGCAGTCGCAGCACCAGCTTCGCCGGGTCCACGGCCGGCCAGAGGGTCTTCACGGCCGCCTTCACCGCGGCGTTGCGGGCGACCGCGTCCTGCACCCGGTCGTCCGGGGCCTCCCCGGCCCGCTCCATCTGCACGAGCACCGCGTGCGCGATGCGCTGCGGCAGGGCCTCGCGGGCGGCTCCGTAGCGGATGCCCCGCGCCAGCAGCTCGCGGACGAGGTCCTCCACTTCGTACGCGGGAACCCGCCAGCGGCGTGAGCCGCGCACCACCACGACCGGCTCGGCCGGCATGGTCACGTGGGAGTACAGGGCCCGGCGCAGCACCTCGGCCATCCGGGCGTCGCCCTTGACGACGGCGGCGGGCGCGCCGTCCGTGCCGCGCACCTCCACATGGGCCACGAGGTCGTCCACGGTGGCCTGCTGCACGGCCAGCTCGCCCAGGGCGGGCAGGACCTGTTCGATGTAGTGCAGGAAGGACCGGTTCGGGCCGATGACGAGGGTGCCGGTGCGGGCCAGCCGCTCGCGATGGGCGTAGAGCAGGTAGGCCACCCGGTGCAGGCCGACGGCCGTCTTGCCGGTCCCCGGCCCTCCCTGCACGCAGACGGTGCCGCCGAGCCCGCTGCGCACGATCTCGTCCTGCTCGGGCTGGATGGTGGCGACGATGTCCCGCATCGGGCCGACGCGCGGCCGTTCGATCTCCTGCTGGAGCAGCTTGCTGGTGGGGCCGTCCTCCATCGGGCCGGCCGGGTCATCGAGGTGCTCGTCCTCGTACGCCGTGAGGTTCCCGCCCGTGTAGCCGAAGCGGCGGCGCAGACCGACGTCCATGGGGTCCTTGCGGGAAGCCCGGTAGAACGGCTGCGAGACCGGTGCCCGCCAGTCGATGACCATGGGGTCGCCGTGGGCGTCGTGCACGTGCCGCCGCCCGATGTAGAAGCGTCCGCCCGTCTCCCACCGCTGCTCCCGGTAGTCGAGGCGGCCGAAGAACAGCGGGGTGTCGCTGAGGTCGGCCAGTGCCTTGACGCGCGCCTCCAGCTGCCGGGCGAGCACTTCGGCGTTGACCCAGTTGGCGGTGACGTCCCGGATGTCCAGGGCCTCCGCGTCCTCCCGCATGGCGCGCAGGGCGGCACGGGACGCGGCGAGGTGGGCGCGTTCGCGGGCGAGGGGGTCGTCGGTGGGTGCGGACAAGGGGGTGCCTCCGGTGGGCGTGCTGCGTGGGCTGCGACGATGCCGTCCGGTTTCCGGCCGGGCGGCGGCACTCCGTGGCGGAGGCGGGCAAGAGCGGCGATTGTAGAGGGGCCGACGGACGGGGGCCACCGAATATCGGTGCCGCACCTCGGTGCCGCGGGACTCACGGCGCGCGCGGCGCCACGGACCGGCATAAGGTCGCATCCGTGCGGAAACGGACGGTGACGCCTCTCCTCCCGGCCCTCCCCCCGGCGCCTGCCCCTCCCGCGTCCGTGCTGCCCGTCCTGCCCGTGCTCCTCCTGGTCCTCTCCTTCGGCTGCTTCACCGCCCTGTGCGTGGCGCAGCGAGCCCCGATGGCCGACCTGCTGGTGTACCGGGCCGAGGGCACCGCCGCGGCCCACGGCGGCGACCTGTACGGCTTCACGGTCACCGAGTGGCGGCTCCCGGCGACCTACCCGCCCTTCGCGGCCCTCCTCTTCGTCCCCGCCGCCTGGCTCCCCCCGCCCGTCCTGAAGGCGGCCTCCCTGGCGGGCAACGCGGCGCTGCTCGCCGGCCTGGTCGCCCTCTCCGGCCGCCTGGCCTCCCGCCCGCTGTCCCCGGCCCGGTTGTGCACGGCCACCGCCGCCGCGCTCTGGCTGGAACCGGTGTTCCAGACGGTCCTGTTCGGCCAGGTCAACCTGGCCGTCGCCTGCCTGACCCTGTGGGACCTGACCAGGCCGCCCGGCGCCCGCGCCCGGGGCCTGGCCCTCGGTCTGGCGGCCGGCGTCAAACTCACCCCGGTCCTCTTCCTGGTCTACCTGCTGCTGCGCGGACGCCGGCGGCAGGCGGCCACGGCGGCGGCCGGTCTCGCCGCCACCGTCCTGCTCGGCTTCCTGCTGCTCCCCACCGAGAGCGCCGACTTCTGGACCCGGCGGCTGTACGAGACCGACCGGGTCGGCAAGGCGTGGATCGTGGACAACCAGTCCCTGCGGGGGCTGATCGCGCGGGCCCTGCACGACCCCGCACCGGGCCTCGCCTGGGCGCTGCCGGCGGCGGCGGTCGCGGTGGCGGGCCTCGCGCTGGCCCGCCGTGCCCGCCGGGAGAGCCACGGCGTCCTGCTCACCGCGTTCACGGCCCTGCTGGTCTGCCCGGTCAGCTGGACCCACCACTGGGTATGGTGCGTGCCGCTGCTCGCGGTGCTGACGGCGGAGGGCCGCACCCGTACGGCGGTGCTGGTGACCCTCGTCTTCACCGCCCGCACGATGTGGCTGCTCCCCCACGAGGGCGCCCTGGACCTTGAACTGCCGTGGTGGCAGCAGCCGTTGGCATCCCCGTACGCCCTGCTGCCGCTCCTCTGGCCGTTCCTGTTGCCGCCGGGTGCCGCGCGGGCGGCCTGCCCGGCAGCGCCTAGCCCTCCGCCAGGATCTCGTCCGCGTCCATGATCCGGTACGCGTACCCCTGCTCCGCCAGGAACCGCTGGCGGTGGGCGGCGAAGTCCTGGTCGAGGGTGTCGCGGGCGACGACCGAGTAGAAGTGCGCCTGGTGGCCGTCGGCCTTGGGGCGCAGCACCCGGCCGAGCCGCTGGGCCTCCTCCTGCCGGGAGCCGAACGTCCCCGACACCTGGACGGCGACCGTGGCCTCCGGCAGGTCGATGGAGAAGTTGGCGACCTTCGACACCACCAGCACGCTGATCTCGCCCTGGCGGAAGGCGTCGAAGAGCTTCTCCCGCTGCGCGTTGGAGGTCTCGCCCTTGATGACGGGTGCGTCCAGGTGCTCGCCCAGCTCGTCCAGCTGGTCGATGTACTGGCCGATGACGAGGATCTGCTGCCCCGCGAACCGGCGGACGATCGCCTCCGTGACCTTCCGCTTGGTGGCGGTGGTCGCGCAGAAGCGGTACTTCTCCTCCGCCTCGGCGGTGGCGTACGCCAGCCGCTCGGTGTCGGTGAGGTTGACGCGGACCTCGACGCAGTCGGCGGGCGCGATGTAGCCCTGCGCCTCGATCTCCTTCCAGGGCGCGTCGAACCGCTTCGGCCCGATCAGCGAGAACACGTCCGACTCGCGGCCGTCCTCGCGGACCAGGGTCGCGGTCAGACCCAGGCGCCGTCGCGCCTGGAGGTCGGCGGTGAACTTGAAGACGGGCGCGGGCAGCAGGTGCACCTCGTCGTAGACGATCAGCCCCCAGTCCCGGGAGTCGAACAGCTCCAGGTGCGGGTAGACGCCCTTGCGCCGGGTCGTGAGGACCTGGTAGGTGGCGATGGTGACGGGTCGGATCTCCTTGCGCGTCCCGCTGTACTCGCCGATCTCCTCCTCGGTCAGCGACGTCCGCTTCACCAGCTCGTGCTTCCACTGCCGGGCCGAGACGGTGTTGGTGACGAGGATCAGGGTGGTGGACCGGGCCTGGGCCATCGCCCCGGCCCCGACCAGCGTCTTCCCGGCGCCGCAGGGCAGCACCACGACACCGCTGCCGCCGTGCCAGAAGTTCTCCACGGCCTGCTTCTGGTACGGCCGCAGCGCCCAGCCGTCCTCCAGCAGGTCGATGGGGTGCGCCTCACCGTCGACGTACCCGGCGAGGTCCTCGGCCGGCCAGCCCAGCTTCAGCAGCGTCTGCTTGATCTGCCCCCGCTCCGAGGGGTGCACGGCCACGGTGTCCGCGTCGATGCGGGTGCCGACCAGCGGGGCGATCCGCTTGGACTTCAGCACCTCCTCCAGCACCGGGCGGTCGGTGGTGGTCAGGACGAGGCCGTGCGCGGGGTGCTTGCTCAGGGTGAGGCGGCCGTAGCGGTCCATCGTCTCGGCGATGTCGACGAGCAGCGCGTGCGGCACCGGGTACCGGCTGTACTCCACCAGGGCGTCCACGACCTGCTCGGCGTCGTGCCCCGCGGCGCGCGCGTTCCACAGGCCGAGCGGGGTCACCCGGTAGGTGTGGATGTGCTCGGGTGCCCGCTCCAGCTCGGCGAAGGGCGCGATGGCGCGCCGGCACTCACCGGCCCGCTCGTGGTCGACCTCCAGGAGCAGGGTCTTGTCGGACTGGACGATCAGTGGACCGTTCACGCGCGGCACACCCTTTCCGCAATAGCCAAACGTCCAGTGTGCCTCATCCGGCGGGGTTCCCCCAGGTTCCCCGGGGCCGGTGGCGTCACCGGGGCGGACTCACTCCTCCGCCAGCTCGGCGACCCCCGTGATCCGGTGCAGCGGATACGTCCGCACCTCGTCCGCCGTGTGGTCGTACGCCGTCACGAAGCCGCCCTCCACCCGGATCGGCGCGATGACCCGCTGGCTGGCCGCGCCCTCGGCGTTGACGTAGCCGACCCACACGGAGTCACCGGTCAGGACGGCGGCCTGCATGGTGGCCAGGGTGTCGGCGGAGGACGTGCGGGGCAGCTCGCCGCCCGGCGCGGAGCCGTCGACGGCCTTGCGCGGGGCGGTGGCGGCCAGGTCACCGGCCCGGATCGCGCGGACCGCCGCCGCGAGGAGCGTGGCGTCCGGCGGCGGCGGCCCCTCCGGCACCGGCTCGGGCGCGGCGCGCGGCGGGGTGCGGTGGGCGTGGACGCGGGCGATCAGCACGTCACCCTCGGCGGACTCGGCGGCGGGCGCGTAACCCATGCCGCGCAGCCCCTCCAGCAGCGTCACCGGATCGTTCTGCGAGGCCAGCACGGTCGGGGCGAGGCGGCGCAGGCGCAGACCGGCGGCACGCCTGTCGGCGAGGATCTCGTTCAGCAGGGCGTCGTCGTCGCAGCGGACGTACGCGGAGGCCGCGCCGACCCGCAGGTGGCCGTGTCTGCGGGCCACGTCGTCGATGAGGTAGGCGAGCGGCTGCGGGACCGGGGTGCGGGAGTGCTCGGCGAGGAAGGCGTGCAGGTCGGCGGCGGCCCGGCCGGCGTCCAGGGCGCGGCGCACGGACGCCGGGGTGAACCGGTACACGGTCGCGCCGCCCTTGGACTCCACGTCCGCGAGCACACCCAGCATGTCCGCGAGCGGACGGCGCAGCGGGCCGGGGGCGACCGCGGTCAGGTCCGCCTGGAGCAGCACGTGGTCCAGGGGCTCCGGCAGCAGCGGGGCGAGCAGCCGGGTCGCGGCGGCGGTCGCGACGGCCTGGTCGGTGCCGGAGAGGGGCGCGAGCCGGCCGGCCGGCCGGTGATGGTGCACGGGCAGCTTGTCACCGGGTCCGGCCGGTTCCGCGGCCGCGGCAGCGGACGCGCCGGAAGCGGACGCACCACCGGATGCGGAGGAGCCGGTCACCGGCGGAGCGGCCTCGGGCGCGGCGGGCCGGGCGGCACCGGAGCGGGCGCCGGAACCGGAACCGGCGGGGGGTGCGCCGAGCAGCGCGCGTCCGTGCGCCGACAGGGCGCCCCGCCCGGTCACGCCCAGCAGTTCGGCCTCCGTCAGGGTCCAGCGGGCGAGCCGGGAACGCAGGTCCTCCTCGCCGCCGTCCTTCCCCCACGCGCCGCCGCGCTCGCGCGGGGCGGTGCCCACGGGGCCGCGCAACGGGTGCTCCCAGCGCAGCCGGGACAGCACCGAATCGGCGTCCGGGGCCGCGCCCTGCGGCAGCGCCGCCAGCAGGGCCAGCACGCGGTGCCGCACCTCGGGCGCGGCGGACCGGTCCAGACCCGGGCCGAGCGCCGACAGGGTGCGGTCCTTGGCGTCCCGGCCGCCGATAAGCCCCGGGGTGCGGGTGGCCGTCAGCCAGGCCTGGGCGAGCCGGCCCCAGCGCTCGGCGGGGGGCGCCTGAAGCCACTCGTCGTAGGCGGGCGTGGCCGCGTACCGCTCGTCGGCCTCGCCGTCGGAGGCGATCAGACCGGCCGCGTGGGCCAGCTCGACCCAGAACGCGGCGACCGGCTCCGACACGTCCAGGGCGACGGCGGTCCGCTTCAGGTCGCGGACGCTCAGGCCGCCCGCCCTGAGCACCGCCGGCCCGCCCTCCTCCCAGTCCTTCAGCAGCTCCTCCACGGTGGCCAGGGCGGTGTACGCCTGCCCGGCGGCCGTCGCGTCGACCACCTGCGGGCTGTGCGTCGCGGCCGGTGCCACCGCGGGCGGCAGCGGCTCGGGCGTGCGGTGGGCGCGGCCCTCCCGCAGATGCAGCGCCACCTCGCGGGGCAGGACGACCGTGCCGGGAGCCGTCGGCAGCAGCAGACCGCGGTCCAGCAGCCAGCGCAGGTGCGCGGCCGGATCCGCGGTGACCTGCCCGTACGGCGGCCCCCAGACCAGCCGGGACAGCACCTCGCGGGCGGTCTCCGGCGCCCCGGCGAGCAGCTTCGCCATCTTCTTGCGATGGGTGAACAGCCCGGTCAGCGCGGTCACCGCGGACACCGAGTCATGCGTCGACGCCAGCCCCGCCGTCGTCACGATCTCCTGGATCCGGCCCGGCGACATGCCCGAGGTGGCCTCCTGCACGGTGGGGCCCAGCCCGGTCGGCGAGGGATGCTGCGGGGACGGCGCGAGCAGCTCGCGGGCGGTCCGCACCAGCCGCAGCCGGACGTCGTCGCCCCACACCAGGGCCTGCTCGCGCAGGGTGCCGAGGGCCCGCGGCAGCGCGGCGGCCACCGCCTCGTCCACGGCGTCCCCCGCCATCAGCCCCAGCAGCGTGTCGTACGACGCCGGGTCCGGGGCCACCGCGAGCGCCTCCGCCGTCTGCAACGCGAACCGGTCCAGCCGCTCCAGCGCGCGCAGCACCGAGGCACGCGTACCGGCACGGGTGGCGAGCTGGGTCAGGTCGGTGGGGACGGGGGTGATGAGGTCCGGGCGGCTGCGCAGCAGCGCGGCCAGGGAGGCGTCGTCCCTGGCGCGGAGCGCTTCCGCGAGGGACCGAGGGACTGAGTGGGCCTCGGGGCTCATCCGGCCAACGGTAGCGGACTTCCCCGTGCCGGGGGCGCTGGGAAAGAAGCGGTACGGTCCTCACGGGGTTTCAGTCGGCGTCACCCCGGAGGGGTTTCGTGGGGATCGAGAGCGACCAGGTCGTCTACGAGTATCTGAGCCGCGTCGGGGACGTCGCGCAGCGACGGCAGCTGCCGTCGGCCACCCGCATGCGGCTCGTGTCGGAGCTGCGCAACGAGATCGACCGGTCGCGGGCCAGGGCGACGGTGGACTCGCCCGCCGCCGTCCGCCGCATCCTGGAGCGGCTGGGCACTCCCGACGAGGTCGTCTCGGCGGCGGACGGCACCACCGCCGGGGGGCCGCAGCCGCCGGGCACCGCCGTGCCGGCGCAGCCGTCGGCCCGGGAGGGGGCGCCCGGGCCGGGGCCGCTGGAGAAGGGCGCCCGCGGGCGGTGGGGGCGGGCCGTGCCGCGTCCGCGTGCCGCCGAACCGGCCCCGCCCGCCGCGTCCTCCCCGCCGCATCTCGCGCCCGCGCACGAGCTGGGGGACGGGGCGGCGGCGCCCGACTGGTGGCGGATGAGCGCCGGTGGCCCGTCGGCGGACCTCGACGCGGTGCCGGGGTTCGTCGGCGGGGTGGAGATCCCGGAGCTGCTCAGACGGCCGCCGGAGGCCGCCGGGGCGGACGTCCGGAAGGCCGACGGGGCCGGTGCTCGCAAGGCCGAGGCGGTGGGGGAGAGCGGCGGGGACGGGGAGGGGACCGGAGCCGGCGTCGTGGCCGGGACCGGCCGGCGCCGCCGGCTTCCCCGGCCCGCGGCCGGCTGGTCCAACCCGCTGTTGCTGGTGGGAGCCGCCGCGCTGGTCGCCGGTGCCGTGTTCGGCAACTGGATCCCGCTGCTGCTGGGCTGGCTGATCGCCTACGGCTCCCGGCGGCTGACGCCCGCGGAGACGAAGTGGGCGGTGCTGGTGCTGCCCGGTACGGCGGTCGCCGCCGGGGTGGTGTGGCTGTGGGGGCGCAACGAGGGCCGGTGGGGGGAGCCGATCGCCCAGGGCCACATGAACGACGCCGTCGGGCAGACGTGGCCGTGGGTGGTCAGGGGAGCGGCGGTGGCCACGGCGCTGTACCTGGCGTGGCGCTCGCAGCGGAAGTGACGCCGCCGGGCCGGCGGTGCGATACGGGTGCGTCGCGGTTGCTCGCGCGGTTCCCCGCGTCCCTGTCGGAGCGCGGGGATGCCTGCGGTCTTTCGGCGACCGGCACAATGTGGGGCATGGCTTCCTCATGGACCGTCGGGTTCGACCTGGACATGACCCTCATCGACTCGCGGCCGGGCATCCGTGCCTGTTATCTGGCGCTGGCGGAGCGGACGGGGACGTTCATCGACGCCGATCTGGCGGTGACCCGGCTGGGGCCGCCCCTCGCCGAGGAGCTGATCCACTGGTTCCCGGCCGATCAGGTGCCGGTGGTGGCCGATCTGTACCGGGAGATGTACCCGTCGAAGGCCATCACCGCCACGCCGGCCATGGACGGGGCCCGGGAGGCGATCGACGCGGTCCGCGAGGCCGGTGGCAGGACGATGGTGGTGACGGCGAAGTACGAGCCGAACGCCAAACTGCACCTGGCCCACCTGGGCATCGAGCCGGACGTGGTCGTCGGTGACCTGTGGGCCGAGCAGAAGGCGGTGGCGCTGCGCGAGCACGGCGCGGGCGTGTACGTCGGCGACCACGTCGGCGACGTGCGCGGGGCCCGCACGGCGGGGGCGTTGTCGGTGGCCGTGGCGACCGGCCCGTGCCCGGCCGAGGAGCTGCGCGCGGCCGGGGCGGACGTCGTCCTGGACGACCTGTCGGCGTTTCCGGCGTGGCTCTCCGGCTACCGGGAGGCGTCCTTCGCCTGACGCCGTCCCGCGGCGACGGAGCGCAGGACACCGGCGCCGGCGATGAGGAAGCCGACGGCCATGAGCATGCTCAGGCCGAACATGTAGGTCGGGAAAGGCGTCGCACCGAGCAGCATCGGCGCCACCGTGACCAGGGTGGCCACCGCTCCGACGAAGAAGACGACGGCACCGGCGCGGATCAGTCCGTCACCGGGCGCGGTGGGATTCGGTTGGGTTTTGTCACGCACCGGACCAGGGTAGTTCCTGGCGCGAGAGAACAGCCGAGGGCCGTCTTGTCACCGGCCCGAAGACCATTAGCCTTGGTAGCGGCGGGTCACGGTCGACCCGCTCTGTGCTATCAAGAGCCGTTCCCGAAGCATTCCCCCAACGAGTACGAGGACGAGGACAGACGTGCCTACCGGCAAGGTCAAGTGGTTCAACAGCGAGAAGGGCTTCGGCTTCCTCTCCCGCGACGACGGCGGTGACGTCTTCGTTCATTCCTCTGTTCTCCCCGCCGGAGTCGATGTGCTCAAGCCGGGCCAGCGCGTGGAGTTCGGGGTGGTCGCCGGCCAGCGCGGCGACCAGGCGCTCTCGGTCATCGTGCTCGACCCGACCCCGTCGGTCGCCGCCGCCCAGCGCAAGAAGCCGGACGAGCTGGCCTCGATCGTGCAGGACCTGACGACTCTCCTGGAGAACATCACCCCGCAGCTGGAGAAGGGCCGTTACCCCGACAAGGTCTCCGGCAAGAAGATCGCCGGCCTGCTCCGCGCGGTCGCCGACCAGCTGGACGTCTAGAGAGCCGCCGCCGTCAGGGAAACGCGAGCGCGTCCGGACCGAGGGGCGGTACGAGTCCCTCGGCCGCCGCGCGCGTGAGCAGTCCGCGGACCGCGGCGTAACCGTCCTCGCCGAGGGCGGCGGTGAACTCGTTGACGTACAGCCCGATGTGCTGGTCGGCGACGGCCGGGTCCATCTCCTGGGCGTGTGCCAGGACGTACGGACGGGAGGCCTCCGGGTCGTCCCAGGCGGCCCGCACCGAGGCGCGGACGGACTCGGCGAGCCGGCCGAGCGTCTCGGCGCCCAGCGCGCGCCGGGCGATGATCGCGCCGAGCGGGATCGGCAGCCCGGTGGTCAGCTCCCAGTGCTCGCCCATGTCGGCGAGCTTGTGCAGCCCGTAGTTCTGATAGGTGAAGCGGGCCTCGTGGATGACCAGTCCGGCGTCCACCTTGCCGTCCCGTACGGCCGGCATGATCTCGTGGAACGGCAGGACGACGATCTCGCCGACCCCGCCGGGCAGCGTGTCCGCGGCCCACAGGCGGAACAGCAGGTAGGCGGTGGACTTCTCGCTGGGCACCGCGACCGTGCGTCCGGTGAGGTCGGCGCCCGGCGAGCGGGTGAGGACCAGCGGTCCGCAGCCCCGGCCCAGCGCGCCGCCGCACGGCAGCAGCGCGTACGTGTCGAGGACGTACGGCAGGACGGCGTACGACACCTTCAGCACGTCCGACTCGCCGCGCTCGGCCATGCCGTTGGTGATGTCGATGTCGGCGAAGGTCACGTCCAGCGCGGGGGCGCCGGGGACGCGCCCGTGGGCGAGCGCGTCGAAGACGAAGGTGTCGTTGGGGCAGGGCGAGTACGCGATCTTCAGCGACTCGGGGCTCGGCGACTCGGTGCTCGGCGACGCGGTGCTCGGCGACGCGCTGCTCAGCGGCTCAGTGCTCATGCGGGTTCCAACTCTCCAGTGCGGGCGCCAGCTTCCCGAAGCCCTCGGTGAGGGCGGCGAGGGCGTCGCCGATGCGCCAGGCGGCACGGTCGCGGGGCCCGACGGGGTTGGAGACGGCGCGGATCTCCAGCACGGGCACCCGGTGCGCGGCGGCGGCCTCGGCCACCCCGAACCCCTCCATGCCCTCGGCGAGCGCGCCGGGGTGCCGGGCGCGCAGGGCGGCGGCGCGGGCGGCGGTGCCGGTCACGGTGGAGACGGTCAGAATGGTGCCGGTACGGGCACCGGTGGCCTCCGACACGACTCGTACGAGTGATTCCGGCGGGCGGTGGGTGACGGTTCCGAACCCGAGTTCGGTGACCGGCAGGAAGCCGTCGGCGGTCTCGGCGCCGAGGTCGGCCACGGTGACGGCGTCGGCGACGACGAGGGAGCCGACGGGCGCGCCGGGCGGGAAGCCGCCGCCGATCCCCGCCGAGACCACCAGGCCGTAGGGCCGGCCGGCCAGCGCGGCGGCGGTGAGGGCACCGGCGGTGGACGCGGCGGCGAGCGCCGGGCCGACCCCGGCGGCCAGCAGGTCCCAGCCGGCGGCCGTATGCCACAGCACCGCACCCGGCAGCCGTGTCTCCTCGGCCGCGGGCAGCGCCCGGGCCACCGCGTCCCGCTCGGCGGGGACCGCGGTGGCGACCAGGACCCGTACCGCCGTCGTGATCAGGCCTTCTTCAGCTTGAAGGACCAGACGCCGTCGTTCGACTTGCCGCCCATGCGGATGGACACCGTGTTGGTGTCGCCCTGGGTGCCGTACTGCGTGTTGAAGAAGGCGCTGCTCGGGATCGTCCGGTACGTCTCCTTGCTGGTGTCGGTGAACTGGCGGCCGTTCACCAGGAGGACCCAGCCGGCGTCCGCGATCTTCGGGTCGACGCCGACGCGGACGGTCTCGTCCTGGCCGACCTTGATCGACTCGACGTCGCCGGCCTTCTTGACGCACTTCGCCAGCGACTTGTCGTCGAGGGCCTTGCCGTCGTTGTAGCAGAGAGCCTCGGCGTTGACCGAGCTCCTGCCGACGGTGATCGTCGCGACGGGCGTCGGCTTGTCGCAGGCCGACAGGGCGAGCAGTCCGGCGGAAACGGCGCCGGCGGCGGCGACGGCGCGGCGGCGTCGCACAACGGATTGCAGCGTGGTCATGGCCGAAGGCTATCGGGCGCCCGTGTCCGACCGCCCACGCGGGGTGCGGCGTGCCCGGTTCGTTACGCCGCGCGTGCCCGCGGCCGGGCCTCCGGTACCCGATCGTTACGCCACCTGGGCCCGGGCCCGGGTGCCGTGCCGGGCCGAGGCGAGCAGGCCACGCAGGGTGCTCAGCCAGCCGACGGCCACGAACGCGGCGCCGGTCAGCAGCCCCACCGTGCCGTTGAGCGGCATCACTATGCCGACCGCGCCGCCGAACACCCACGCCATCTGCAGCAGCGTCTCGGAGCGGGCGAACGCCGAGGTCCGCACCGCCTCCGGCACGTCCCGCTGGATCAGCGCGTCGAGCGCCAGCTTGGCCAGCGCCTGCGCGAACCCGGCGACCGCGGCCAGGCAGGCCACCAGGAACGCCCCGAAGAACACGGCGGCGATCACCGCGGCGCCGAGGACCACCGCGACCACGGTCACGATGATGATCTCCGGGGCGCGCGACTTCAGCCACGCCCCCACGGCCGTCCCCAGCGCGTTGCCCGTGCCCGCCGCGACCCCCACCACGCCCAGCGACACCGCCGCGCTCTCCCCCGTCAGCGGGTGCTCACGCAGCAGGAACGCGAGGAAGAAGATCAGGAAGCCGGACAGGCAGCGCAGGCCGGCGTTGGCGCCGAGCGCGTGCGTGACGGCGGGCCCGACGGTCCGCAGTCCCGGCCGCTTCGGCGGGGTGCGGCGCGAGCTGTGCCGGTGCTCCTCGTCGGCCGCCAGCAGCGCCCTGCTCTCGCCCTTGGCCGAGTCGACCGAGGTCGGCAGGGAGAACGACAGGATCGTTCCGCCTACGAAGATCACGAAGGCGCCGTACAACGGCCACGGGTCGCCCATGGCGTGCAGCCCCGCCCCGACCGGCGCGGCGGCACCGGTGGCCAGCAGCCCGGCGAGCGTCACCCGGGAGTTGGCCTTCACCAGCGAGAACCCGCGCGGCAGCAGCCGGGGCACGACGGCGCTTCTGACCACGCCGTACGCCTTCGACGCCACCAGCACGCCCAGCGCCGCCGGATACAGCTCCAGGCTGCCGGTCGCCACCGCGCCCGAGATGATCAGCGCGAGCAGCGCCCGCGCGAGCATCGCCCCGGCCATCGCCGCCCGCCGCCCGTGCGGCAGCCGGTCGAGCAGGGGTCCGATGACGGGGGCGAGCACCGTGAACGGCGCCATCGTGATGGCGAGGTACAGCGCGACCCGCCCGCGTGCCTCGTCGGTGGGCACGGAGAAGAACACGGTCGAGGCGAGCGCGACGGTGATCATCACATCGCCGGCGCCGTTCACCGCGTGCAGTTCGATCAGCTTGCCCAGGCCCGACTCGCCGGCCCCGTGCGCGTGCGTCACCTTGCGGATGCCGCGCGCCGTACCGGTGACCGGTAGGTGCAGGGCACGCCCCATCGAGCGGACGGCACCTCCCACCCGGCCCGAACCGCCGCCCCGATCCTCTACCTTGTCCGCGGCTGCCACGACGTTCATAGTGCCCCGAGATCGGCTTTGATAGTGCCCTCCGTACGCGTGTGGCGGCGTACAAAGCTCTGATCGCGGCCCGCCGGGGCTTCGGAAGGGGGTCCCGCGACCGGCACTCGGCCCCGGCGGGTGGCCGGGTCGGGGAATCGACGAATCCCGCCCGGTGTAGCGTGCCTATCTCAGCCATAACGCAGAATGGATGGCAGAGGTGCGCCCGGGCGCGCGGATGCAGACGTCGATGCGGTCCCCTGGTCCGCTCCGTAGGCGAAACCGCCGGAGGCAGCCGCACTCGATGAGACGGCGTAGGAGAGAAGCGATACCTGTGAGCGCAGCGACCACGCGAAGCCGCACCCCCGACCGCCTGTGCGCCGAGGCCGTCGACCTCGCACGTGCCGCCGCCGAGGAGGCCGCCGCGCCCGGCGTGGTCGGCGAGCACAGCGGCCTGGTGTCCGAGGGCGACCGCGTTGTCACGCACTTCTTCGACTGCGAGGAGCTGGGCTACCGGGGCTGGCGCTGGGCCGTGACGGTGGCCCGCGCCTCCCGCGCCAGGGCCGTCACCCTCGACGAGGTCGTCCTCCTGCCCGGACCCGATGCCCTCCTGGCCCCCGAGTGGGTCCCGTGGAGCGAGCGCCTGCGTCCCGGCGACCTCGGCCCCGGCGACCTGCTCCCCACCGACCAGGACGACCTGCGCCTGGAGCCCGGCTACACCGGCGAGGAGGAGCCGCTGCCCACCGCGGCGGTCTCCGAGGAGATGCGGGAACTGGCCGAGGCGGAGGACGCCGACGTCACCCCCGGCACCCCCGCCGTCCAGCAGGCCGTCCCCGCGCGGGGGACGATCGCGGCCGTCGCCGAGGAACTCGGCATGCGCCGGGCCCGCGTCCTGTCCCGCTACGGCCTGCACAGCGCCGCCGACCGATGGGAAGAGGCCTTCGGTCCCAAGACCCCCATGGCCGAGGCGGCCCCCGCCAGCTGCGTCAGCTGCGGCTTCCTCACCCCCATCGGCGGTTCCCTCGGCCAGGCCTTCGGCGTCTGCGCCAACGAGTTCTCGCCGGCGGACGGCCGCGTGGTCTCCCTCGCCTACGGCTGCGGCGGCCACTCCGAGGCGGCGGTCATGCCCAAGCCCCCGCAGCCGGCCGCGCCGGTCATCGACGAGACCCGCGTCGACCCCTTCCCGCTCCGCCCCGCCCGCGACTCCGGCTCCGTCCCGGACATCGGCGACGACGAGACGGCGGAACTCGGGCACTCCTGATCCGCGGCCGCCGCCGGGCAGCCCCCTGACCGCAGGCACACCTGCGCCCGCGCGGTCTTCCCCGGCGGCGGCCCCGGCGTCGGCAGCGATCCGGCACCAGCCGCATCCGCGACGCCGAGCGGACCGGCGGAGCCGTCCTGGCCGTGGCGCCCGCGGCCCGGACCGACGTCGTCGGGCACGCGGCCGCCGGCTGAACTACCCGCGTGTCAGGGTGGTTTCGTGCGCCGTGCGCAACTCCGCCTCCGCAGTGGTCAGTTCCAGGCGGAGGTGGGCAGCGCGGCCGCGCAGGGTCAGGGTCATGAGCTGGTTGCCGAACCACGGCCCGCCCTGCTTGCGCCAGGTGACCGGAGGCCGGTCACAGCGGCCGTGGCGGGCGAGGAGGCGTCCCAGCAGGCGGGCCGGGGCGCTCCAGCCGAAGCGGAAGCCGACCCGCATCGACCGGGGCACGGAGTTGTGGACGGGTGAGCAGGTGAGCTGGACGACGGGGATGCGGGGTCCGTCGGTCGGCCAGGAGGCCCGGGCGAGGTAGCCGTGGTGCACGTCCCCGGAGAGCACGCACACGCTCGCGGGGGCGTCCGGCGCGGTCCCGGTCTCGGCGATGAGCGCGGCGAGGGAGGCGAAGGAGCGGGGGAAGGCGGCCCAGTGCTCCAGGTCGGCGCGGCGGCGCAGGTACTCGCCGAAGCGGGCCCAGCGCGCCCCGCGTTCCCCGGCGCACAGGGCGGCGTCCCAGTTCTCGGCGTCGTGCACGAGGTGCGGGAGCAGCCAGGGCAGGGACGTGCCGATGAGCAGGTGGTCGTACGACCCGGGGTCGGACAGCACCTGGTCGCGCAGCCAGTCGGCCTCGCCGGGGGTGAGCATGGACCGGCGGTCCTCGTCCAGGACGCGTGCCGCCCGGGAGTCCACCATGACCACCCGGACGCGGCCGAAGTCGCGCCGGTAGCTGAAGCGGACCGCGGCGGGGTCGGCGTCCGCCCGGGTGGCGAGGTCGCGCAGCGCGTCGGTGCCGTCCGGGGTGGCGCGTACGGCGGCGTAGGCGGGGTCCTCGGCCAGTTCGGCGGGGGAGAGGTTGCCGAGGTGCTGGTGGACCCAGTAGGACATCAGGCCGCTGAGGATCCGCTCCTGCCACCAGTCGGTGGCGCGCATGTCGGCGAGCCAGGCGGCGGAGGTGTTCCAGTCGTCCACGATGTCGTGGTCGTCGAAGATCATGAAGCTGGGCACGGTGGACAGCAGCCAGCGGATCTCGGGGTCGAGCCAGGACTCGTGGTAGAGGTGGCAGTACTCCTCGTAGTCGGTGACCTCGCTGCCGGGTGCCTTGTCCAGATCGCGGCGGCCGGCCAGCCAGCGCCGGGTGTCCTCGGAGGTCTCGTCCGCGTACACCTGGTCGCCCAGGAGCAGCAGGACGTCGGGGCGCCGGGCGCCGGGGTCGGCCGCCAGCCGGGTGGCGAGGGTGTCGAGGGCGTCCGGGCCGACCGGGTCGGTGCCGTCGGCCGGGGGCGCCGCCCAGCGGCAGGACCCGAAGGTGACCCGGACGGCGTCGCCGGCTCCGGGTGCCCGGATCACGGAGGGCGGGAAGCGGGAGTCGGGCAGGGGCCACACCGGGGCGTCGTCCAGGAACACCTCGTACGACGGTGAACCGTCCGGCCGCAGCCCGGTGACCGTGACGAGCGCGTAGTGGTGTCCGGCGACCTGGAAGGTGGGGGCCGTGCCGCCCGCACCGTCCGAGCAGCGCACCCGCACCGTGCAGGGCCGGCCCGTCTCGACCCACACGGTCGCGCATGAGCCGTCGGTGTACCTCAGCACTGGTCCCAGAAGCAGTTCCGGCACGTGAGGGCCCTCCGGTCTCGCACTGTACGGATAGGAACGACCGTAGCGACCGTACAGGGCGCCCCCGGCGGCGGTCGGCCCCCGGGGTCAGGTCGTGCGTCTGGGTCCGGTCTTCGCGGGCACGTGGGAGAGGACCGCGACGGGGTCCGGCGGGGTGGCCCCGGCGAGTGGCCAGGCGGGAGAGGCGGTCCATGGCCGAGCACGAGCAGGTGACGGAGACACGGGACACCCACGGCCCGGCGCGGGAGGACGACCTGCTGCGGGGTCTGGAGGTGGACGACCGGCAGCCGGAACGCCCGGTGCTCCTGGGCGCCGGCGGCGGGCCGGTCGAGACCTGGCGGGAGAACCACCCCTACGACAGCAGGCTCGGCCGGCGCGAGTACGAGCGGACCAAGCGGATACTCCAGATAGAGCTGCTCAAACTCCAGCGCTGGGTGAAGGAGACGGGCCGGCGGATCGTCGTGGTCTGCGAGGGCCGGGACGCGGCCGGCAAGGGCGGCACCATCAAGCGGATGACCGAGCGGCTCAACCCCCGCGGGGCCCACGTGGTGGCGCTGGACAAGCCCACCGAGCGCGAGGCGGGACAGTGGTACTTCCAGCGGTACGTGACGCACCTCCCGGCCCGCGGCGAGATCGTCTTCTTCGACCGATCCTGGTACAACCGGGCCGGAGTGGAACGGGTCATGGGCTTCTGCACGGACGCCGAGTACGAGCAGTTCCTCGCGCAGACCCCGATGTTCGAGCGGCTGCTCACCGACGACGGCATCCTGCTGGTGAAGTTCTGGTTCTCGGTGTCCCGCGCCGAGCAGCGCACCCGGTTCGCGATCCGCCAGGTCGACCCGGTGCGCCGCTGGAAGCTCTCGCCCACCGATCTGGCCTCCCTCGACCGCTGGGACGACTACACGGCGGCCAAGGTCGAGATGTTCCGGGCGACGGACACGGCCCACGCGCCCTGGACGGTCGTGAAGAACAACGACAAGCGGCGGGGCCGGCTCGAAGCGATGCGCAGCCTGCTCGACCGCTTCGACTACCTCGCCAAGGACGCCGCGGCGGTAGGCACCCCCGACCCGCTGATCGTCGGTGCGGCGGACACCCTGCTGGAGCCGGGTGAGGAACCCACGGCACTGTCGCCGACACCGCTGGCCGGGCCCGGCAACGGCCCCGGGAACCATCCGGACCCGCGGTGACGGCCGGCCGCTTCCACACCTGAGGAGACGCAGACCATGGGGACGGTGGTCCACGTCCCGCAGACGCGGGACATGATCGGGGAGGAACTCTCCGGCGACGAGGCCTTCACCGCGCTGCGGCGCTACGGAGGCGTACGGCTGCTGCTCGACGCGTTCTCCCGGTTCCGCTACGCCGACGGTTTCACCAACGCGCGGGCCCTCGGCTTCCAGATCGTGCTGGGCATGGTGCCGCTCCTCATCGCGCTGGTCGGCCTCGCCACGGCCGCGCACACGGAGAGCGTGGGGCGCGTCATCGAGCTGACCCTGCGCAGGATCGTGCCGGGGGGCGGCTCGGACGTCATCCAGGACGCGCTGCGCGGCACCCGCCGCACGGCCGGCTCCGACCTGTGGGGCAAGGTCGCGCTCTGCCTGGGCCTGGCGTTCTCCGTCCTCAACCTGGCCTCGGCGATGGGCCAGGTCGAGCGGGGCGCCAACCGCATCTACGGCATCGAACGGGACCGGCCATTCCCCCGCAAGTACGGCAGAGCCGTGCTCCTCGCGTTCGCGGCCGGGGTGCCGATGGTGCTGGGCTTCCTCGTCCTCGTCGCGGGCGAGGCCGTCGGCGCCGCGACGACCGAGGCGCTCGGCCGGTCCGCGCCCCCGGCGTGGTGGGGCGCCCTGGAGGTGCCCGTGGGCACGGCCCTCGCCTGGGTGGCGTCCGCCGTCATCCTGCGCTGGTCGCCGCGCCGGGACCAGCCCGGGTACACCTGGCTGGCGTTCGGTTCCGCCGTCCACCTGGTGCTGTGGGTCGTCGCGACCTGGCTGCTGGCCCTCTACGTCTCCCGCAGCGGCTCCTTCGGCGCCGTGTACGGGCCTCTCACCGCCTTCGTGGCCCTGCTGCTGTGGGCCAACCTGACGGCGGTCGCCCTGTTCCTGGGTATCGCGTTCGCCGCCCAGCTGGAAGCCGCGCGCGCCGGTCTGAGCCGGGCCGTCAACCCCGATCCGGGGCCGGGACCCTGACGCGGAGGCACGGCAGCGCCGAGGGGTGTTCCCCCTGGCCACCGGCGTTCCCGTGCCCGGGCGACCGGCCCCGGCCCGGTGGCCGCCCCGCCCCTTCGGCCTCCCGCCCGCCGGCGCTGTACCTTCGACCTCACGTCGACGAGGAGAGTGAACGTGAGCAAGTTCGTCCGGCCGGCGGCCGAGGGCGCCGACCCCTTCGGCACCGCCCGTCTGCGCCGCGGGGTTCTCGACGCCTGGGCGACCAGCCCCGCCCGGTTCCGTGAGGACGCCAACGCCGAGGAGGACCTCGTCCTGGGCGGCTACCGCGACCGGCTCGTGGTGGAGCTGGCCCAGAACGCCGCCGACGCCGCCGCCCGGGCGGGCGTGCCGGGGCGGCTGCGGCTCACCCTGCGCGACGGGGTGCTGGTGGCCGCGAACACCGGCGCGGCCCTGGACGCGGCCGGTGTCGAGTCGCTGTCCACGCTGCGGGCCTCCGCGAAGCGGGACGCCGGGAGCACGCACGGCGCCGTCGGCCGGTTCGGCGTCGGTTTCGCCGCCGTCCTCGCGGTGACGGACGAACCGGCGGTCGTGGGACGGCACGGCGGGGTGCGCTGGTCCCTCGCCGAGGCGCGGGAGCTGGCCGCCGGCACCGCCCGGCACAGCCCGGGACTCGGCGACGAGGTGCGGCGCCGCGACGGACACGTGCCGCTGCTGCGGCTGCCCTTCGCCGCCGAGGGCACGGCCCCGGACCCGTACGACACCGCCGTCATCCTGCCGCTGCGGGACGCCGCCGCGGCCGGTCTCGCCGAGCGGCTGCTCGACGCCGTCGACGACGCGCTGCTCCTCGCCCTGCCCGGCCTGGAAGAGGTCGTGATCGAGGTCGAGGCCGCACCGGCCCGCACCCTGCGCCGGCGCGCCGAGGGCGGCCTCACCGTCGTGGAGGACTCCCGGCAGGGCGCGACGGCGTGGCGGACCGCGTCCGCGCACGGCCCGCTCACCCCCGACCTGCTCGCCGACCGGCCCGTGGAGGAGCGGCTGCGGCCCCACTGGTCGGTGACCTGGGCGGTGCCCGCCGACGAGCGGGGACGGCCGGTGCCGCCCCGCACGAGCGCCGTCCTGCACGCGCCGACCCCCAGCGACGAACCGCTGGGCGTGCCGGCCCTGCTCATCGCCTCCTTCCCCCTCGACACCACCCGCCGGCACGCGGCGCCCGGCCCCCTCACCGACTTCCTGGTGCAGCGCGCGGCCGACGTCTACACCGAACTCCTCGCCGGCTGGCGGCCGGTGACCGACGCGGTCATCGGCCTCGTGCCCGGGCCGCTGGGCCGCGGCGAGCTGGACGGGGCGCTGCGGCAGGCGGTCCTGGAGCGGCTGCCGCGGACCGCCTTCCTGCCGCCGGCCGTGGAGGCGGACGGCGACGACGAACTGCCCGAGGCCTTGCGGCCCCGGGACGCCGAGGTCGTGGAGGGCGCCGGGGCCGGCACCGTACGCGTCCTCGCCGAGGTGCTGCCCACGCTGCTGCCCGCCGGGCTGGAGCGGCGCGCCGAACTGCGCACCCTCGGGGTCGCCCGGCTGCCGCTCGCCGACGCCGTCGACCGGCTCGCCGGGCTGGAGAAGGAACCCGACTGGTGGTGGCGGCTCTACGACAGCCTCGCCGGCATCGACCCCGACCGGCTCTCCGGCCTGCCGGTGCCCCTCGCGGACGGACGTACGGCCGTCGGGCCCCGGCAGGTCCTCCTGCCCACCCCCGACGCCGCGCCCGTCGACCCCGACGTCCTCGGGCGGCTCGGACTGAAGGTCGCCCACGAGGACGCCGCGCACCCGCTGCTGGAGAAGCTGGGCGCGCTGCCCGCGTCACCGCGCGCGGTGCTGACGACGCCGCAGGTGCGGGCCGCCGTGGCCGGTTCCCTGGACGAGGGCGGCGGGGCCGGCTGGGAGGATGACGCGCCGGACGCCGAGGAGCTGGCCGAGACCGTGCTCGCCCTGGTCCGCGACGCCGGGCTGGAGCCGGGCGACGAACCCTGGCTGGGTGCCCTGGCGCTGCCCGACGAGGACGGGGAACTCGCGCCCGCCGGTGAACTCGTCCTCCCCGGCAGCCCGTTCGCCCGGGTGATCCGGGAGGACGAACTGGCCGCCGTGGACGCGGGCCTGGCCGAGCGGTGGGGTGCGCAGCCGCTGGCCGCGTGCGGGGTGCTCGCCGACTTCGCGCTCGTGCGCGCCACCGACGTCGTCCTCGACCCGGACGAACTGGAGCCCCGCGAGGGCGACTACGCCGAACCCGACGACGCCGGCCTGCTGGACGCCGTCGACGTGTGGTGCGAGGACATCCTCGACCGGTTCCCGGACAGCCCGGTGCCGCCGGTCGCCACCGAACTCGTCGCCGTCCGCGACCTGGACCTGGTGGACGACGCCCACTGGCCCGAGGCGCTGGCCCTGCTGGCCCGGCCGCCGCTGCGGGACGCCCTGACCCAGCCGGTGCGGATCCTGCTGCCCGACGGCACCCACGAGGCCGTGCGGCCGTACACCGCCTGGTGGCTGCGCGGGCACCCCGTCCTGGACGGGCGGCGCCCGGCCGGTCTGCTCGCCGCCGGCGGGGACCCGCTGCTGCGCGGGCTGTACGACGAGGCCGACGCCACCGGGTTCGAGGACGAGCAGGTGCTGCGGGCGCTCGGCGTGCGCACCTCCGTCGGCGCGCTGCTGGACGAGCCCGGCGGCGCCGCCGAACTGCTGGACCGGCTCGCCGACCCGGACCGCCCGGTCACGGCCGCCCAACTGCACGGTCTGTACGGGGCGCTGGCGGACCTGGACCCCGAGCAGGTGACGCTGCCGGACGAGCTGCGGGCCGTGGTCGACGGGCGGGTGGAGGTCGTGGACGCCGGTGCGGCCGTCGTGGTCGACTCCCCGGACCTGCTGCCGTTCACCGCCGGGGTGCCGCTGCTGCCGGTCCGGCCCGCGCGGGCCGCCGAGTTGGCCGAGCTGCTCCAGGTGCGGCGCCTGAGCGAGTCCGTCACCGGCGAGGTGCACTCGGAGGGGACCGAGCACGAGGTGCCCCGCCCGGTGCGGGTGCTGCTCGGACCGCGGACGCCCGGCACGTACGTCGAGCACGGCGAACTCGTCGTGGACGGCGTCGGGATCGACTGGCGGCTCACCGACGACGGCGTGCTGCACGCGGCCACCCTGGAGGGCGTCGCCGCGGGACTGGCGTGGGCGGCGGGACAGTGGCCGCGGCGGTTCGAGGTGGCCGCGCTGCTGGAGGACCCGTCGCGGACGGAGGAACTGGCGCGGGACCGGTGGTTCGACTGACGGTGGCCGTGCCGGCCTCGACGGGCCCGCTGGAAGAATCCGAGCAGTAGTACAACCTTTCACGATGTCCCCACGTCACATGTCCGGAGTCACACGACTCCCCTGATCCGAACGTGGGGACACCACATGCGCATCCGAGTCTCTGCCGCCGTCGTCGGCGGTGCTCTGGCCTTGACCGCCCTCGCCGTGCCGGCCGCGCAGGCCGACGGCAGCCAGGGCGACACCAAGATCACCAAGGTGGTCGTGGACGGGGACAACAAGGTGTCGGTCGGCACCTCCAGCGCCGTCACCGTCAAGGTCAGCGTGACCGCCACGGACGCCTCGGGGATCAAGGGCGCCGACGAGTTCGACCTCTACGGCCCCGACAACGGGTACGCGACGACCGCCAAGCCCACCTGCGCCAAGGTGAGCACCACCACCTCCACCTGCACCGCCTCGGTGACGATCGATCCGAAGACGGACTACCTCACCGACAAGAGCGCCGGCACCTGGTACGTGGACGCGTGGGTCGACGCCAACGACGACGGCTACATCTGGAAGGAGAAGGCCGGCTCCTTCTCCTTCCAGCGCGCCGCCAAGCTCACCGCCGACGCGGCCCCCGAGCCGGTGGCGAAGGGCAAGACCCTCACCGTCACCGGCGCCCTCACCCGCGCCAACTGGGAGTCCCTGAAGTACGGCGCCTACGGCTCGCAGGCCGTCAGGCTCCAGTACCGCAAGAGCGGCTCCAGCACGTACACCACGCTGAAGACGGTCACGGCGGACTCCAAGGGCAACCTGAAGACCACCACCACCGCCTCGGCCGACGGCTACTACCGCTACTCCTTCGCGGGCAACTCGACCACGGCCGCGGTCAGCGCCACCGGCGACTTCGTCGACGTGCGGTAATCGCCGCTCGCCCGGGCCGACGGCCGCGCCACCGGAGTCGTACCGGTGGCGCGGCCTTCGCCTCAGGTGGCGTCCCGCTCGGACAGGAAGGCGAGCAGCAGGGCGAACAGGTGGCTCACGGCCTGCTGTTGCCGGTCGTCGGTCAGCTGCGACCAGTGGCGGATACCGGCGTCGGGGAAGGCGTCCTCGAGGACGAGCAGGATCCAGACGAAGCTGCTCTCCTCACCCTTGCGGGCCAGCAGCCATTCCCGGAATCCGTCCAGCAGCCGCCCCGACCTGCCCAGGTCGATCCCTGCGACGAGCATGGCAGCCGCGTAGTAGCTGCCGTCCAGGCAGTACATCCCCGGCCGGTCACGGATGCTCGCGATCAACTCCGTGTCAGTCACGGACCACCTCAGAATCCGAAGTCGATGACGTCGTTGTACAGCCACTTGGACTTGTACTCGGCTATGGTCTCGCCGCCCTTCGGGCCGAAGCCGTCATAGACCCGGCCGTTGTACACCAGGACGACGTGCTCGCCCCAGAACGTGTCCTGGTCACGGTACTTGCCAAGGGCATTGAAGCCGGGCTTGGGCCTGATCACCTTGAGCTCGCCGCCGCCGAGGTTCTCGCGGATCCGTTCCGCACAGGCACGGCAGTCCGAGCTGTCCGGGATCTTGCTCGTGGGCCGGGGCAGCCCGGGGACCTTGTGCTCCCCGCACGGTATGCCGCCCGACCGGGCGGCAGAGAGATGCACCGACGCGGAACGGACCGACGAGGCCGACCGCAACGGCGCCTTGTCCAGGATCCGGCAGCCCTTCTTCAGCACCTTGATCTTGTCGTACAGCCGGTCCAGGAGCTTCAGCTTGCCACTCAGCAGGGCATCGACCGCCAGGCCCTTGCAGGAGTCGAAGTCCTTGTTCCGCATGCACTCCTCGTACTGGCCGAGGCCCAGCAGTTCCTTCTCGACGTTCCAGATGCTGTCCGCGGCGTCGCTCAGCTCCTTGGAGTGGGCGAGGATGTCGCAGTACGTCTCCTGGTGCTGGCACCAGCGGGCGAAGCCCTGCGGGTCACAGGGGATGAGGCCCTGCCCGCAGCGGTACATCTCCCGGGCGCGCGCGCCGGCTTCGTCCTTGGCCTTCTCCTTGGCGTCGACGGCCGCCTTGCGGCGGGCCTTCTCCTCCTCCTGGTACTTCTTCAGAGACACCTCGTACGCGTCGGTCAGCGCCTTCAGTGCCGCGTCGGAGTCCTTGCCCGCCTCGACGGCGGACCTGTAGGCCTGATCGGCGTAGTACTGCGCCTCCGACGCCGCGGCCTGCGCGGTCTCCGAGGACAGCGTGGCGTCCGCCGCGGACCTGGCGGCGTCCGACGCGGCGGCGTCGGCACGGTTCGCCGCGTCCCGGGCGGTCTTCGCGGACGCGGCCGCCTTGGCCGCCGACGCCTCGGCGTCCTTGGCGTACTGGTCGGCCTGCTTGGCGTAGGTCTGCGCGTCGGAAGCCGCGGCGTTCGCCTTCTTCGACCATTCGGCGGCCTCGGTGTCCGCCCTGCGGGCGGTCGCGGCGACCTTCTGGGCGGCGGCGGCGTCCTTCCGGGCGGTGGCCGCCACCTTCGCCGCGTCGGCGATCATCTTCTGCACCTGGGCCGCGTGGGTGGCGGCCAGGTTGTCCTTGCGCAGCGCCGTGTACTGCCCGGAGACGATGAACGCGTGCAGCGCCTGCGGCGAGCCCTCCAGGGCGATCCGCGCGGCGGCCTTCACCTCGGGCGGGCCGCTGTCGATCAGCTGCGCCGCCCGGACGCGTTCGTCCTGGGTCCGCGCGGTGTGCTGCGTGTCGAGCAGGAACCGGCTGTACTGCTTCGGGTCACCCGTGCCAAGTGCCTTGCGCCCGGCGTCCGTGAGTACGGGACCGGCGCCGTCCAGCGTCTGGGCGATGGCTACGCGCATGCCCTCGGCCGCCACCTGGTACTGGCCCTTGTCCACGAAGTCGGCGACGGCGGCCGCGTCACCGTCCAGGGCCTTCTCGGCCGCGTCGCGGACCGCCTTGTCCTCGCTCTCCTCGGCGAGACGCGCGACGTAGGACCGCTGGTCCTGCTCCTCGGCCGTCCTCCAGCCGTTGCGCAGGTAGTCGACGACCGTTTCATCGGTGCCGCCGAGAGCGGCCTCCGCGGCGGCGCGTGCCCACGCCGTACCGCCGTTCTTCATCACCCGTACGGCCAGGGCGCGGCCCTGTGCGGCCACGGCGCCGAGATCGGCGCCGGGTTCGGCGGCCCGGGCCACCAACCGGTCCCGCTCGGCGCGCTGGTCTCCGGCCTCCTTCTGCTGCGCGGACTGCTCGGCGGTCCTGGTGTCGTCCTCCGCCTTGTCGTCCTTGGCGCGTTCGATGCCGGCGTTGGTGCGGGTCAGCAGTTCCGCGGACTCGACCTCGCGGGCGAGCTTGTAGATCTGCTGTGCCTTGGTGACGGCGGCCGTGGCCTCGTTGGCCGCGTCGGTGGCGGCGTTGGCGTGCTGCGTGGACCTGGTCGCCGCCTGGCCCGCGTTACCGGCCTGCTCCGCCGCCTCCCGGGCGGCCTTGCCGGCGTTGCGCGCGTGGGTGGCGGCGGACGTCGCGGCGTCCCGGGCGTCCCGGGCGGCGGTGGCCGCCTTGCGCGCGAGGGCCTCGGCGTCGGCCGCGGCCCGGTTGGCCTCCGCGGCGTGCCGACGGGCGGCCGCCGCGGCGGCGCGTGCCTCGGCGGCCTCGGCGCTGGACTGGCCGGCGTAGCTGCCGGCCTCGTCGGCGGCGTCGGCGGCGGCATTGGCGTTGGCACCCGCACTGGCCGCCGAGTGCGCGGCGTCACCGGCGGCGTCGGCGGCCTTGGCGGCCTGATCGGCGGCCTGGGACGCCTTGTCGGCGCCCTGCGCCGCCTTGTCGGCGGCCTCGGCGGCCTTGCGGGCCGCGTCCGCGTTCTTGGCGTCCACCGCCGCGTCGGCGGCGGCGTTGCGGGCGCGGGTGGCGGCCTGTGAGGCACCCGCCGCGGCGGCGGCGGCCTGCGCGGCGGCGTTCGCGGCCACCCGGGCCGAGTTGTTCGCCGCGTTGGCTGCTTCGATCGCCCGCTGGGCGGAGGCCGCGGCCTGGGACGCCGCCGTGGCGGCCCGCTGGGCGGCGCGTCCGGCCCGGGCGGTGTCGTTCTTGGCGGCCTTCGCCTCGGCCTGAGCCTCCAGTGCGGCGTTCTTGGCCAGCTCCGCCGCCTTGACGGCCTTGGCCGACTCGGTCTTGGCGGCGGCGGTCTCCTTGGCGGCCTGCCGGCCCGCCTCCTTCGCCTGTTCGGCGAGCTCGGCGACCGAGGCGTTCTCCTCGTCCTTGTCCCGGGCGACGAACTGGCCGACCTGGAGGAACTCGTGGATGTCCGCGGCGGTGCCGTCCAGCGCGATGCGGCCGGCGGCCCGTACGTTGGTCCCGCCCACGCTGATGATCTGGACGAGCTGTACCCGCTCGTCCTCCTGCTGCTGGGCGTACTGGCCCGTGCTGAGGAACTTCTGTACGTCGTCGGAGGTCCCGGAGAGTGCGGCCCGGCCCGCGCTCTGCACATTGGGGCCGCCGGTGTCGATGATCTGGGCGACGCGGACCCGGTTGTCCTCCTGCAACGGGCTCTCCCAGCCCCAGCTGAGGAAGCTCTCCAGATCCTCCCGCGTCCCGGCCAGCGCGGTGCGCGCCGCGGTCAGCAGCTCCGGGCCGCCGACGGAGGCGAGTTGGGCGGCCGAGACCCGTTCGTCCTGGAAGGAGAGGTCGTCGGCGACGGCCAGGAACGCCTGGACATCGGCGTCACTGCCGGTGAGCGCGGCCTCGGCCGCCGCCTTGACGCCGGGGCCGCCCCGCTCCCAGTAGTCGACGACCAGACCGCGCTGCTCCGCGGTGGTCACCGACTGCTGCGCGGCCGCCCGCACGCCTGCTCCGGCAGCCTGGGCCCCCGCGGCGGGTGCCGCGCCCAGCAGGCCGGCGGTGAGCGCGAGCGGCAGGAGGCCCAGTGCCGTCCGGCGTATCAGACGCGACGTTTTTCCGGTGTGATCGAGCTGGTCAGTTCTTCGATTCACTGAACACCTGTCATGGTCCTCGGCGACTTCCCCGAATATGAGTCGCCGAATGATGGAGAGGGCAGCATAACTTGGCGTTAGTTCGAGCTTCGATCGACTTCTCAGCCGTTGCGGCGGCGACGTGCGGGGCACCGATCACCTGTCCCATTTGAGCCGATACGCGGGGTAACGCGGCGTAGATAAAGGGGTGTTGGTGTGGAGCATGTGAAGCTACGGCGTTGACGTGACCGCGACGCTTTGTCTAACCTGTGCACTGCCTTTACCGCTGCCTGACCAGCAGTGTGTCGTTCATTCCAAGGCTTTTTTGCCCACGCCTTCCTGTCTGTGAAGCGTCGGCTCCGGGGGCCTTTCATTTATTACGGGGGTTTGTTTTTGGCGTCTTCATCAGCCTCGGAATGAGGCAATCGCCGTGACGAACAATGATTTCTGAAGGGGCTCCTCAGTGCCTTTCCCTGCCCGAAAACTCCTCGTGTCCGCGGTCGTGGCCTCCGTCGCCACACTGGCCGGCGTCTCCGTGGCCGTCGCCGACGACCCGCCCCCTCCTCCGGCTCCGTCGGCCCCGCCCGTCGCCGTCGAGGACTACGGATATCCGCAGGCCGACCGGATCCTGACCGAGAAGGGGATCAAGCTGAAGAAGGGCGACGGCCACATCCTGCTCGCCGACTGCGACCAGGCGGCCCAGCAGATCCGGGTGCTCACGGTCCAGGACGACTCCGTCGGGCGGAAGGGTTCCTACTGCTTCCGGGCGACGGCCAAGACCGGTCGCCTCACCCTGGAACTGCCCCGCGTCTTCGCCGTCGAGGCGGCCGACCACCCGGTGAGCGCCGACCTGACCGCGGACGGCAGGACGACGACGGTCAACGTCCCTCAAGGCGGTTTCGAGTCCGTCGGTGAAGGAACCGTCGGCGGTGCCAGGTCCGTGCTGGTCGAACTCCGGGTGACCGGCTGACCGGCTGCTCCGCACAGCCACCGCCCCCTATCCGCGTGTCGGACGACCCGCGGACCCGACACCTTCTGTACGCGCAGAACAAGCCTTGTGATGAGGGAAACGTGACACATCCCCGTTCGCGCGGGACGCGCATGGCGTGGACCGCCGGGATCCTGACGGCCGGTCTGGCGACCGGGCTCCTGGGCGCCGTGCCGGCCCAGTCCGTCAACGGCGACCAGAGCCAGGACGGCACCGACCAGTTCGCCGTGAAGCTCCACATCGGCTACGGCACCGACAACGAGCGCGCCTGCTCCGGCACTCTGGTCGACGCCCAGTGGGTGCTCACCTCGGCCAGCTGCTTCGCGGCCGACCCTCAGCACGCCACCAAGCTCTCCGCGGGGAAGCCGCCGTACACGACGGTGGTGACCCTCGACGGTAACCATCCGTCCGCGGAAGCGCTCGTCAAGCAGAAGGTGCAGGAGATCGTCCCGCACCCCGACCGCGACCTGGTCATGGCACGTGTGTCCGACCCGGCCACCATGGACAACCCGCTGGACGGGCCTTTCCGCGACAACCCGGAGGCCACCGTCGGCACGACCGCGCCGACCGCGGGTAACGAGTTCAGGGCCGTCGGGTTCGGCCGCACCCGGGGTGAGTGGGTGCCCGGCCGGACGCACACCGGCTCGTTCCGCGTGGACGCCGTCGGCAGCTCGACCCTGTCCGTCTCGCCGGCCGGCGGTGGCGGTGCCCTGTGCCAGGGCGACGCGGGTGGCCCTGTGCTGGACGCGACGGACCACCTGGTCGCTGTGGTCACCGCGTCCTGGGGCGGCGGCTGCTTCGGCACGGACGAGACCCGCACCGGTGCCGTCGCCACCAGGGTCGACGACATAGCGGACTGGGTGCAGCGGGTCCGGCTGAAGAGCCGGCAGGACTACGTCACCGACGCCGTGACGGCAGCCGACTTCAACGGTGACGGGCGCACCGACATCGCGGCCGTCCTGACCCGCGGTCCCGCGCACGTCTTCTACGGCCGTGCCGACGGCACCCTTCAGTACGGAGCCTCTCTGCCCGGCCTCGGCCGCACCGGCCAGCGGCAGATCGTCGCCGGTGACTTCAAGGAGGGTGCGGGCCTCGAGGTGGTCACCGTCGAGGACGAGGGCAAGCTCTACCTCGGCCAGAGGAACTCCTGGGCCCACAACCTGTGGACGCTGGCCGGCCTCTGGAACGACGCCACGTGGAAGGACGGCCTTCCCGTCGCCACCCTGCACAGCGCTGCCCCCGGGCACGACACTCCGCTGTTCCAGTGGCCCGACGGCTCCCTCTACACGTACAAGAGGGACGCCGACGGCAACCTCGTCAACCAGAAGAAGTCCATGTGGCCGGACAAGACCTGGAAGAAGAAGTACATCGCCACGGGTGACTTCAACGGCGACGGCCGTGACGACATCGCCGCCGTCGCCACGGACGGGTCGCTGAGCCTCTACCCGGGCAAGGCCGACGGCACCTTCGACAAGGCGCGCTCGATGTCCACCAGCAAGTCCTGGGCGGGCAACCGCGCGGTGCTGGGCGGTGACTTCGACGGTGACGGCAAGGACGACCTCGCCGCCCTCGGCAGTGACGGTGACCTGCGCTGGTACGCGGGTGACGGCAAGGGCGGGCTGGCGGCCGGCAAGTCCATGTGGCCCAAGGTGTGAGTCCGGTGACGGGCCCCGGGAGCGACGGTGCTCCGGGGGCCCTCCACCGTGAGGCGGTGTCGTCTCAGGCCGGGAACCGCCGGCCCACCCACCGCCAGGCGAACTCCAGCAGCGCCGCCGCCCCCGCCGCCACCCCCGCCGCCGTCCACGGCATCGGCACGCCGACCAGGTGGAGCGCGAAGAAGTCCCGCAGGGCCGGTACCACGAGGACGAGCAGGAACGCCCCGCCCATCGCCGCCACCAGCGCCAGCCGCCACCAGGTGTAGGGCCGCGCGATGATCGCCAGCACCCACAGGCAGACCAGGAACAGGGTCAGGGTGGCCGCGCTGGTCTCCGCCGCCAGGGCGCCCGGGCCGGTGTAGTGGTGGCGGGCGAGCAGGTACGTCACGAAGGTCGCGCCGCCGGCCACCACGCCGCCGGGGACCGCGTACCCCATCACCCGGCGCACGAAGTGGGGCTGTGCCCGCTCCTTGTTGGGTGCCAGGGCCAGGAAGAAGGCCGGCACGCCGATGGTGAGGGTGGAGAGCAGGGTCAGATGCCGGGGCAGGAAGGGGTACTGCACCTGCGCGCACACCACCAGCACCGCCAGCAGCACCGAGTAGACGGTCTTGACCAGGAACAGCGTCGCCACGCGCGTGATGTTGCCGATCACCCGGCGGCCCTCGGCGACCACCGAGGGCAGGCTCGCGAAGCTGTTGTCCAGCAGCACGATCTGGGCCACCGCCCGGGTGGCCTCCGAACCCGAGCCCATGGCGACGCCGATGTCCGCGTCCTTCAGCGCCAGGACGTCGTTCACGCCGTCCCCGGTCATCGCGACCGTGTGCCCGCGTGACCGGAGCGCGCCGACCATGTCCCGTTTCCGGCGCGGGCCGACCCGCCCGAAGACGGTGCCCGTGTCGAGGGCCTCCGCCAGGGCCGGCCGGTCGTCGGGCAGCTGCCGCGCGTCCACCGCCGTGCCGTCCAGCCCCAGTCTCGCGGCGACCGCGCCGACCGACACCGCGTTGTCCCCGGAGACGACCTTGGCGCGGACGCCCTGCTCGGCGAAGTAGCGCAAGGTGTCGGCCGCGTCGGCGCGCAGCCGCTGTTCCAGCACGACGAGCGCGGTGGGGCGTGCGCCCCGGGCCGGCTCGGCGTCGTCCAGGTCGCGGCCCGCCCGGGCCAGCAGCAGCACCCGCAGCCCCTGCTCGTTCAGCCGCCCGGTCTCGGCCAGGGCCGGGGTGCCGGGGTCGAGCAGGACGTCGGGGGCGCCCAGCAGCCAGGTGCTGACCTCGCCGTCGCCCTCGCTGAACGCGGCGCCGCTGTACTTGCGGGCCGAGGAGAACGGCAGCGACTCCACGCACCGCCACTCCTCGGTGTCGGGGCAGGCGTCGATGATCGCCCGGAGGGAGGCGTTGGGGTGCGGGTCGGACTCGCCGAGCGCGCCGAGGACCTTGCGTACGTACGTCTCGTCCGCGCCGTCCAGCGGCCGCAGCCCGGTGACGTTCATACCGCCCTCGGTGAGCGTGCCGGTCTTGTCCAGGCAGACGGTGTCGACGCGGGCCAGCCCCTCGATGGCCGGCAGCTCCTGCACCAGGCACTGTCTGCGGCCCAGCCGGATGACGCCGATCGCGAAGGCCACGGAGGTGAGCAGCACCAGCCCCTCCGGGACCATCGGCACGATCCCGCCGACCGTGCGGGCGACGGCGTCGGCGGGGGTGTCGCTCTTGACGACGAGCTGGGTGACGACGAGTCCGACGGCCGCGGGGACCATCATCCAGGTGACGTACCTGAGGATGGTGGAGATGCCGGTGCGCAGCTCGGAGTGGACGAGCGTGAACCGGGACGCCTCCTCGGCGAGCTGGGCGGCGTAGGCCTCACGGCCGACCCGCGTCACGCTGAAGGCGCCGCCCCCGGCGACCACGAAGCTGCCGGACATCACCCGGTCACCGGGGCGCTTGCCGACGGGGTCGGCCTCGCCGGTGAGCAGCGACTCGTCGATCTCCAGGCCGTCCGCCTCCGCGCACACCCCGTCGACCACGACCCGGTCACCGGGGCCGATCTCGACGACGTCGTCCAGGACGATCGCGTCGGTGCCCACCTCGGTGGCGGCCCCGTCCCGCCGCACCGTCGGCCGCGCCTCCCCGATCACCGCCAGCGAGTCCAGGGTCTGCTTCGCCCGCCACTCCTGCACGATGCCGATACCGGTGTTGGCGATGATCACGAAGCCGAAGAGGCTGTCCTGGAACGGCGCGACGCACAGCATGATCAGCCACAGGACGCCGATGATCGCGTTGAACCGGGTGAGGACGTTCGCCCGGACGATCTCCCGCAGCGACCGGCTGCCGCGCACCGGCACGTCGTTGACCTGCCCCCGGGCGACGCGTTCCGCGACCTCGGCCCCGGTCAGCCCGCCCGGCCGGGGCGGGGGTGCGGGCGCGGGCGCGGGGTGCGCGGGGTCGAGTTCCGCACCCGCGTCCATGGGGGTCATGTTCCCGACGGTACGTGCGGTCGTGTCCCGTCGCCCGCCGGACCGGGCGGTTACCCGGCGGCGGCGCGCTTGAGTGCCGCGTCCCGCCCGCGCACGTACCAGACCCCGATCAGGCCCAGGCCGCCGCCCGCCAGGCACGTCCACAGCCACCACAGGTGCCCGTGGTCCTGGAGCCAGCCGTAGAAGGGCAGCTGGACGAGGAAGAGCACGAACCACGCGATCGTGATGCCGGTGATGGTGGCGACCACGGGCCCCTCCAGGGGCTCCGGCGCTTCGTGCTGAGGGGTCCACTTGGCCATGGGGACAGCTTACGAGGCGGTGGGGACGCGACGGCCGGTACGGACGCGGTCACCGGACCCGATCAGTTCTACGCGCGGAGATAGCGATCTTCTCTCTCATACCTTCATACTGAAACCGTTTGTCTCTGACCACTTCCGCTCGTACGAAACTCCAATGGGGCTCGGGGGAACCCCGCTGGTGATGAGGTTGCGCATGTCCACCTCGGCCCCCGCCAAGGTCCCCACCCCCGAGAAGCCGGGCGGTGCGTCCGGCTTCGGTCCCCTCGACCGCTACTTCAAGATCTCCGAGCGCGGCAGCTCCGTCGCCCGTGAGGTCCGCGGCGGCTTCGCCACCTTCTTCGCGATGGCGTACATCATCGTGCTGAACCCGATCATTCTGGGCAGCGCGAAGGACATGTACGGCCACCACCTGGACAACGGCCAGCTGGTGACCGCCACCGCGCTGACCGCCGCGTTCACCACGCTGCTGATGGGTGTCATCGGCAACGTGCCGATCGCGCTCGCCGCCGGCCTCGGCGTGAACTCCGTCGTCGCGCTCCAGCTGGCACCCCGGATGTCCTGGCCGGACGCCATGGGCATGGTCGTCCTGGCCGGATTCGTGGTCATGCTGCTGGTCGCGACCGGTCTGCGCGAGCGGGTGATGAACGCCGTGCCGTTCGGCCTGCGCAAGGCGATCGCGATCGGCATCGGCCTGTTCATCATGCTGATCGGCCTGGTCGACTCCGGGTTCGTCACCCGGATGCCGGACGCGGCCCAGACCACCGTCCCGCTCCAGCTGGGCACCGGCGGTCACCTCACCGGCTGGCCGGTGCTGATCTTCATCCTGGGCGCGCTGCTCACCTTCGCGCTCATCGTCCGCAAGGTGCCGGGCGCCATCCTGATCTCGATCGTCGGCATGACCGTCCTCGCGGTCGTCATCAACGCGGTCGCCACCGTCCCGTCCTGGGGCCTGACCGTCCCGAAGTGGCCGGGCAACCCGGTCTCCACGCCCGACTTCGGCCTGGTCGGCCAGGTCAGCCTGTTCGGCGGGTTCTCCAAGGTCGGCGTGCTGACCGGCATCCTCTTCGTCTTCACGGTCCTGCTGTCGTGCTTCTTCGACGCGATGGGCACGATCATGGGCATCGGCGACGAGGCCAAGCTGACCGACGCCCAGGGCTACATGCCCGGCATCAACAAGGTCCTCTTCGTGGACGGCCTCGCGGTCGCCGCGGGCGGTGCCAGCTCCTCCTCGGCCACCACGGCCTTCGTGGAGTCCACGGCCGGCGTCGGCGAGGGCGCCCGCACGGGCCTGGCGAACGTCGTCACGGGCGGCCTGTTCGCGGTGGCGCTGTTCCTCACCCCGATCGCCACGATGGTCCCGTCCCAGGCGGCCACCCCGGCGCTGATCGCGGTCGGCTTCCTGATCCTGTCGAACTCGGTCAAGGAGATCGACTGGGCCGACTACACGATCGCCATCCCGGCCTTCGTGACGATGCTGATGATGCCGTTCACGTACTCGATCACGAACGGCATCGGCATGGGCTTCATCACCTTCACGGTGCTGCGCCTGGCCGCCGGGCGGGCCCGGGAGATCCCGGTGGCGATGTACGCCGTCTCGGCCGTCTTCGCGTTCTACTACCTGATGCCGGCGCTGGGTCTCACCTGAGTCCTCGCCTGCCTCAGGTGACCCCGTAGAACCTCTCCGTCTCCTCGACGGCGGCCCGGAACCGCTCGTCGAAGTCACCGTGAATGAGCGTCCGGACGACATAGTCCTGGACGCTCATTCCTCTTTTCGCCGCGTGCTGCCGGAGCCGTTCGAGCAGCTCCCCGTCCATCCGCAGGCTGAGCACACTGGTCCCCATGCGTACGAGGGTCGCCACAGGCGGCCCGCCGGTGCGCCGCTTTCCGCGAGCGGCTCACCCGTACGGGTGATGGATACGCGCAGTGGCGGGCGTCACGGCCGGCACGGCGGTCCCGAGTGGTCTTTAGCTAGAGTAATGAGTTACGCTAAAGAACATGCCGGACCTTACCCATGGCGACGACGCTGCCGCCGTGAACTCCCTGCGCTCCGCCGTGATGCGGCTGTCCCGTCGGCTCAAGCACCAGCGGGTCGACGAGTCGCTGAGCCCCACCGAGATGTCGGTGCTCGGCACCCTCGCCCGCTGCGGCTCGGCCACCCCGGGTGAGCTGGCCCGCAAGGAGCACGTCCAGCCGCCGTCGATGACCCGCATCGTCGCGCTCCTGGAGGCCAAGGGGCTGGTCCGGCTCGAGCCGCACCCCGAGGACCGGCGGCAGAAGGTCGTCACCCAGACCGAGCAGGCCGAGGCCATGCTCGAGGAGAGCCGCCGCAAGCGCAACGCGTTCCTGGCAGGCCTGGTCGAGGGACTCGGCGAGGACGAGTGGGCCGCCCTGCGCGCCGCCGCCCCCGTACTGGAGAAGCTCGCACATCTGTAAGCAAGTCACCGGAGGAGGCGAACCCTTTTGAGTACGGGATCCGGAGCACCTTCCGCCCCCGCACCGACCGCCACTACTGCCCCAGCTCCTCGCGCGACGTCGATGTTCAGCTCCCTGAAGATCCGGAACTACCGCCTCTTCTTCATGGGCCAGGTCGTCTCCAACACGGGCACCTGGATGCAGCGCATCGCCCAGGACTGGCTGGTCCTCTCGCTCACCGGCTCCTCCGCGGCGGTAGGCATCACGACCGCCCTGCAGTTCCTGCCGATGCTGCTGTTCGGCCTCTACGGCGGAGTCCTCGTGGACCGCCTGCCCAAGCGGCCGACCCTGCTGGGAACCCAGTCCGCCATGGCCGTCACCGGTCTGGCACTGGCCGCGCTGACCCTCTCGGGCCACGTCCAGGTCTGGCACGTCTACGTCGCCGCGTTCGCCGTCGGCCTCGCCACCGTGCTCGACAACCCGGCCCGCCAGTCCTTCGTCTCCGAGATGGTGGGCCCCGACCAGCTCCAGAACGCGGTCAGCCTGAACTCCGCGAACTTCCAGTCCGCCCGGCTCGTCGGCCCCGCCGTCGCCGGCCTGATGATCACCGGCGTGGGCACCGGCTGGGCGTTCCTCGCCAACGGCCTGTCCTTCGCCGCGCCCCTCGCCGGCCTGCTGCTGATGCGGGCCCGCGAGCTGCACGTCGTCCAGCGCGCGCCGCGCGGCAAGGGCCAGCTGCGGGAAGGGCTGGACTACGTCGCCAAGCGGCCGGAGCTGATCTGGCCGATCGTGCTGGTCGGCTTCATCGGCACGTTCGGCTTCAACTTCCCGGTGTGGCTGTCGGCCTACGCGGACGACGTCTTCCACGCCGGCGCCGGCGCCTACAGCCTCTTCAACACCCTGATGGCCGTCGGCTCCCTCGTCGGCGCCCTGCTGGCCGCCCGGCGCGGCACGGCCCGGCTGCGCGTCCTGATCGGCGCCGCGCTGGCCTTCGGCACGCTGGAGGCGGTGGCCTCCGCCGTCCCCCAGTACTGGCTGTTCGCGCTGCTCATGGTGCCCATCGGCGTCTGCGGCCTGACGGTGAACGTCACCGCGAACACGGCGGTCCAGATGGCCACCGACCCGGCCATGCGCGGCCGGGTGATGGCCCTGTTCATGATGGTCTTCATGGGCGGTACGCCGCTCGGGGCGCCGGTCGTCGGCTGGATCACCGACACCTACGGCGCCCGGATCGGCTTCGCGGCGGGCGGTGTGGTGTCGGCCCTCGCGGCCGGTGCCGTCGGACTGGTCCTGTCCCGCATCGGCGGCCTGCGCCTGTCGGTGGGCTGGCACCACGGCCACCCGCGGGTCCGTTTCGTCCCGCGCGAGCCGGAACGGCTGGCTACGGCGGCCTGAACGGCCCCGGGGGCCCCGGGGCGGCTGAGGGCTCCCGGGGCCTACAGGACCCGCCGGGCCAGCACCTGCCCGGGCCACGCGTCCTCACCGTAGGTGAAGGGCTCGGTCCGGATGAAGCCGTTGCGCTCGTAGTAGGCGACCAGCTTGCCGTCGTCGCCCGCGTAGCAGTCCACCCGCAGCAGGGAGATCCCCTCCGCCCGGGTCGCCCGGGCCGCGTGCGCGAGGAGGGCGGCCCCGGCGCCCCGCCCCTTGAAGCGGCGGTCGGAGGCGAGCAGGTTGATGTACCGCTCGGGTTCGTCGGCGGGCTCCAGGTACGGGCCGGGGGCGTCGGTCAGGGTGAGGGTGGCGGCCGGGACGCCGTCCACCTCGGCCACGTACGGCCGGCCCCGGGTGGCGTACCGCTCGACCATGGCGACGGCCCGGGGATTGTCCGACCACGGCTCGGTGCCCCACTGCCGGGTACGGCCCTGTGAGACCAGCCACTCCACGGAGCTGTCCAGCATGCCCAGGATCAGGGGAACGTCGTCGGGGCCGCCTTCGCGGATCGTGATCGGCATCGGATCATCATGCCCCCCGGGATTTGGGATCGTGAAGACATGAGACTCTTCGCCGCCGTACTGCCCCCGGAGGTCGCCACCGAGGAACTCGCCGTCGTGGCGGCCCGGTTGGGGGAACTGCCGGGTGCCGGCGGGCTGCGCTGGACCGGCCGCCCCGGCTGGCACCTCACCCTCGCCTTCTACGGCGAGGTCACCGACGACCTGGTACCCGCCCTCTCGGACCGCCTGGCCCGCGCCGCCCACCGTACGGCCCCCTTCGCCCTGAGCCTCGCGGGCGGCGGCCGGTTCGGGCAGGGCCGCGCGCTGTGGACGGGCGTCCGGGGAGACGTGCAGGCCCTGCGGCTGCTGGCCGGGCGGGCCGAGGCGGCGGCACGGAAGGCCGGGGTGCCGATGGGGGAGCACCGGCCCTACAAGGCCCATCTCACGCTGGCCCGCGGCCGGGAGGCGGTGGACGTACGGCCCTTCGTCACCGCGCTCGCGGAGTTCGCCGGCACCCCCTGGACGGTCGCGGACCTCGCCCTCGTGCGCAGCAGCCTGCCGAGGTCCGGCGTGCCCGGCGAGCAGCCCCGCTACGAGGCGGTCGCCCGCTGGGCACTCGGCGCGGGCAGCTAGGCTCGACGGCGTGGACCCGAAGACGCGGAACCGGATCATGGCCGGTGTGCTGGTGCTGATGTTCGTGGTGGTGGCCTTGGCGGCGGCCGTCAGGTAGTGACCCCTGCGACCGTCCGGCACCCCGCCGGCTGCCGGGAGGTGACGGCGCCGCGGTGACCGCCGGGAGGCGGCGGCGCGATGACTGCCGGGAGGCGGCGGCCGCCGGCCGTCCCGGGGCCCGCAGCCGCCGATCCCCGTGCCCCCGGCGGAGCACCGGTGGCTGTCACCAGGCGAAGGCCTCCGGGGACGGGCCCGGCCCCGGGAAGATCTCGTCCAGGCCGGACAGCACGTCCTCGCTCAGCTCCAGCTCCACCGCCCGGAGCGCCGACTCCAGCTGCGCGGCCGTGCGCGGGCCCACGATCGGGCCGGTGACCCCGGGCCGGGTCAGCAGCCAGGCCAGGGCGACCTCGCCGGGCTCCAGGCCGTGCTTGTCCAGCAGGTCCTCGTAGGCCTGGATCCGCGCGCGGGCGGCCGGGTCACCGAGGGTGTCCGAGGCCCGGCCGGAGCCCCGGCGACCGCCCTGGACCTCCTTCTTGAGGACCCCGCCCAGCAGGCCGCCGTGCAGCGGCGACCACGGGATGACGCCGAGGCCGTAGTCCTGCGCGGCCGGGATGACCTCCATCTCGGCCCGGCGCTCGTACAGGTTGTACAGGCACTGCTCGCTGACCAGGCCGATGGTGCCGCCGCGGCGGGCGGCCGTCTCGTTGGCCTGGGCGATCTTGTAGCCGGGGAAGTTGGAGGAGCCCGCGTAAAGGATCTTGCCCTGCTGGACGAGGACGTCGATGGCCTGCCAGATCTCCTCGAACGGGGTGTTCCGGTCGATGTGGTGGAACTGGTACAGATCGATGTGGTCCGTCTGGAGCCGCCTCAGGCTGGCGTCCACCGCGCGCCGGATGTTCAGCGCGGAGAGCTTGTCCTGGTTGGGCCACACGGACGCGCCGTCCTGCCCCATGTTGCCGTACACCTTGGTGGCGATGACGACCTTGTCGCGCCGGTCACCGCCCTTGGCGAACCAATTCCCGATGATGGACTCGGTGCGGCCCTTGTTCTCGCCCCACCCGTAGACGTTCGCGGTGTCGAAGAAGTTGATGCCCGCGTCCAGCGCCGCGTCCATGATCGCGTGGCTGTCGGCTTCGTCCGTCTGCGGGCCGAAGTTCATCGTCCCGAGGACGAGCCGGCTGACCTTGAGTCCCGTGCGTCCGAGCTGTGTGTACTTCATGGTTCACCAGCCAACGACCTGGAGTGCGCTCCAGGCAAGGCCCCGGGCCGCGAGTCCGGCGCCGTGGTCCACGACGCGCCTGGCCGCGGGAACCCGGTCAGGCCGTTTCGGCCGCGTACGGCTGTCCGACGCCCCACGCCTGCCACATCGCCGCCGCGAACGCCCCCGCGATCCGGTGTTCCCCGTGCGCGTTGGGATGGGTGCCGTCGTACGTGTCGGTGTGGATGTCGTACGCCTCCGGCGGTGAGGCCGACAGCAGGTGCGAGCGCGGTTCGTCCAGGTCTGCCACGGCCTTGGCGAGCAGTTCGTTGAACCGGGCCACCTGCTCGGCGAAGGCCGGGTCGGCCGCGGCCCGGATGTTCGGGATCACCGGCAGTAGCACCATGCGGATGTGCGGGTCGGCCTCGCGGGCCGCGGCGACGAAGGCCCGTACGTTGTCCGCCGTCTGCTCGGCGTCGGTGTAGAAACCGAGGTCGATCAGGCCGAGGAAGACGAGGAGGACGTCGGGGCGGTGGGCCCGCACGGCGTCCCCGATCAGGGGGACCATGTGCAGCCAGCCCTCGCCCCAGCCCGCCAGGTGCGCGCGGGGAAAGTCGGGCTCGGCGTAGGCGAGGGACGTCGGGGCGTCGTCCTGTTTGTCGTACAGCGTCTCGCGCGGGCCGACGAAGGTGAACGGGCCGCCGTGCGACGCGCACAGGTGCCGCCACAGCCGGTAACGCCATGTGTGGTCGCCCGAGCTCCCGATCGTCATGGAGTCGCCCACGGGCATGAACCTAAGCATCCGGTCATGATGGACGATCGCGGGAGCCCGCGGGATCCGGGGAGCGTGTGAGGCGGGCCACGTCCCCCGAACACCCGGCGGGGATGGCAGGCTTGGGGCATGCGTCGATCGTTCGCCGTCCTCGCCGGGGTGCTGCTCGCCGGCGCCTGCGCGCTGCCCGCCTCCGCCGCCGACGGCACCGGTGACCGGGGGTTCACCCTCAAGGATCCGCGGATCACCGAGTCCAGCGGGCTCGCCGCCTCCCGACTGCACCCCGGTGTCTACTGGACCCACAACGACAGCGACGACGGGCCGTACCTCTACGCCGTCGACAGCGCCACCGGCAGGACCGTCGCCCGGATCACCCTGCGCGGTATCGGCTCCCCGCGCGACGTCGAGGCCGTTTCCGTCGGGCCGCACAACGAGATCTACGTCGGGGACATCGGCGACAACTTCGGCGGCCGGTGGCCGTACGTGTGGATCTACAGGTTCCCCGAGCCGAAGCGGCTGACGGACCAGGCGGTCACGGCCACGCAGTACGTCGTGAAGTACGCGAACGGGCCGCGCGACGCCGAGTCGCTGCTCGTCCACCCGAGGACCGGGCGGGTCTACATCATCGACAAGAAGCAGGACGGCGGGCACCTGTACGAGGGCCCGGCCACCCTCTCCGCCTCCGGCGCCAACGTCTTCCGTCCCGTCGCCGCCGTCGATCTGTGGGCCACCGACGCCGCGTTCTCCCCGGACGGCCGGCAACTCGCCGTCCGCGGGTACTTCGGCGGCGTGTACTACGGCTTCGACGGCGGCCGGATCAAGCGCGAGGGCACCCTCGACGTGCCGTTGCAGGGGCAGGGCGAGTCGGTGTCGTACTCCGCCGACGGCACCAAGCTGATGTACGGCAGCGAGGGCGCCGACAGCGCTGTCCGGGCGGAGGACGCCCCGGCCCGCCCCGGAGCGAAGTCCCCGTCGGCGAACGGCGGTTCCCGCGCGTCGCAGGACAACGGCGGCGGTGCGAGCCTCAAGGTCGGCGCCGGGATCGTCGTGGCGGGACTGGCGGCCCTGTTCGGCCTGCGGTGGCTGCGACGCGGCTGAACGCGGTGGGCGGAGGGAAAACAGCCCGTCCGGGTTCTCCTCCGCACGTCCATTTCCGCCTCCTCCGTGAGGTGGAGCAAGACTGTTCCGCAGATGGATCCGATGGCATCCGCGACACGAAATGGTGTTCCCGTCCCGGAAGTTGACGGAAAGGAACGGCCATCGTGCGGAAAGGACGCTTGGCGCCCATGCTTGCCGTGGGCGTCACGGCAACGCTGGTCCCCGCTCTCGCGCCGGCGCAGGCCTCCGCGGCGGAACCGCTGGGGAAGTACGAGAACCAGAAGCCCGCGTGGCACAGATGCGACGCGTCCGAGCCCGCCGCGTACCAGTGCGCGACGATCAGGGTTCCGCTCGACTACGGCCGCCCGAACGGCAGGACCATCAAGCTGGCCATCTCCCGCATACGGACCAGCGTCCCCGGCAAGCGGCACGGCGCGCTCCTCTTCAACCCCGGAGGCCCGGGTGGCGAGGGCCTGGGCATGCCCGTCATGATGAAGGACGCGCTGCCCAAGAAGGTCCGCGAGCAGTACGACCTCATCGGGTTCGATCCGCGGGGCGTGGGGCGCAGCAGCCCGGTCACCTGCCGTCTCACGGAGACGGAGCAGAACACCGAACACCCCTACAAGCGCGAGACGTTCAGCCACGACGTCAAGTGGGCCCGTACCGTCGCCGACAAGTGCCGTACCCGCAACGGCGACAAGCTTCGGTACATCACCACGCGCAACACCGCCCGCGACATGGACGTCGTCCGCGCCGTCCTCGGCGAGAAGAAGATCTCCTACCTGGGTTACTCCTACGGCACGTACCTGGGGGCCGTCTACGCGCAGTTGTTCCCCGGGCGCACCGACCGCTTCGTGCTGGACAGCGCGGTCGACCCGGCACGTGTCTGGCGCGGCATGATCCAGATCTGGGCGGAGGGCAGCGAGCCGGCGTTCACCCGCTGGACGAAGTGGACCGCGCAGCACCACCGCACCTACAAGCTCGGCACCACCCCGGCCCAGGTGCGCAAGACGTTCTGGGATCTGGTCGCCCGGGCCGACCGCACCCCCATCGACGACGGCGGCGCGAAGGTCACCGGTGACGACATCCGCGCGGGCCTGCGCGGTGCGTTCTTCAGTCCCAAGTACGCGGCTGAGGCCGTCGTCCAGCTCGAGAAGGCCGCCGACGGCCATGCCCCCTCCCGCCACGCCCTCCTCCCGGGCGGGCAGCAGCCGCCGCGCTGGTCAGCGACCCACGCGGGCTCCGGGGCTGCCGCCGCCTCCGCCGCGCAGCCTCCGGCCGACAACGGCAGCGCCGCCTTCTGGACCGTGGTCTGCGGCGACACCGGGGCCTGGCCGCGCGACCCGGAGCAGTACCGGCGTGACGCCATCCGGGACAAGGCCAGGTACCCGCTCTACGGCGACTTCGCCTCCAACATCACGCCCTGCGCGTTCTGGGACCAGCCGGCCGAGCCCGTCACCTCCGTCCGCAACCACGTCGGCCTGCTCACCGTGCAGAACCAGTGGGACCCCCAGACGCCCCTGGCCAGCGGCCTGGGCATGCACCGCGCCCTGAGGGGATCGCGCATGGTGTACGTCAAGGGCGGTGAGGGCCACGGCGTCTACTCCATGGACCCGCGCTCCTGCGCCGACCGCACCGTCAACGCCTACCTGAGCACCGGGAGGCTCCCGGCACGGGACGTCACCTGCGCGGCGTCCGGGAGCCAGGGCCTCGGTGGGAAACCGCAGATCGTCCCGGCACCCCGCCAGACCCCCGGAAACCCCCGCTTCTGACCCGTCGGTGCACATAGGGCGCCCGGTGGCCACCGGGCGCCCTTCCCCGTCAGACGCCCAGCGGGCACGGCAGGGTGGGGAGCTGACGGTTCGGGGCGCAGCTCACCAGCGCCAACGAGAGGTACGCGGGACGTTCGAGGTAGAAACCGAGCGAGACGTCGCCTCCCGCTTCCAGCCGCTCGGCCGCGGAGGCGACGAGGGCGCTCAGACGCGTGCCGCTGCGCTGCGACTCGGAGGCGAACCGGGGTGCGTACTCGGTGAGACGGTCACTGAGCCAGGCTGCCGCGGCCTTCGCGTCCTGCCATGTCCCCCGGACCAGCGAGCCCGGTTTGACCAGCCAGTACGCCGTCTCCAACGGGGGCAGGTCGCAGGCCGGGAACTCGACGGCCGCCGTGCGGTACCGCTGGATCAGTTCCGCGCTGCTGCCGGGCGGGGGCGGCTCGGCATGGGGAGGGCGCCGCAGGGCCTCCTGGTCGAAGCGGGCCTTGGGGCCGGTCCAGAGGTAGGCGTGGTGGTGCATGGGGTGTCCCACTCGGTGCGTAGGAGGAGGGCAGCCGGTCCCTGGTGGGGCTGTGCCACGTGGGGACCGGCTGGTGGCTCAGACCGACAGGCCGAACCGCGCCGGGTCGAGGCCGGCGGCCTCCAGTTCGGCCGAGGTGAAGCGCAACGGCTGCGCGTCGGGCCGCTTGCTGTCACCCAGGGCCCAGGCGTCCTCGCCGATACGGGCCAGGGTCACGCAGGCCTCGCCGTCCGGATGGGTGTTTCCCCCGCACGCCTTCACGAACGAGGCGCCGTCGAGGTCGAGCGCGTACAGGTCACTTCCGTTCACCATCGGTGCACCTTCCTGCTCCGCTGTCGCGGCCGTGTCCGACCGCCGCCGCCCTGGACGGGCGGGAGTCGATGGGGGAGAGGGGCGGTCGTGGACGCCCTGCGGGTGGTCCCGGATCAAGTACGCCGAGTGCGTCGGCTGTGCGTTCACCGTGGGCTTCACCGTGTCTCCCCAGTGGGTGTGGCTTCGGGGATGACCGTAGGGACGGGAAGGGGGCCGAGGAGTCGAATATTCTCCAATATTCTTGCGCAGTCACTCAGAATGCATGGACATTCACTCTCAGGTACCGACATGCTGGCGCACGAACATCGTCGACACACAGGGGTGGTTCGCGTGGCACGCAGGTTGCGGTTCAACGGGACGGGCAGTGGCGTTACGGGATGCCCGGCAGTGCACGAGGATGTGGATAGTGGGGAGGTGATCGTCCACGGTCCTCCGCTCACCGACCCGGAGGACGTCGCACAGCTTCAGCGCCTCTCGGAGGGGGAGGTCGCCGTGGTGGTGCCGCGGGACCTTCTGGTGGACTGGACGCCGAAGGAGCGGACACGGCAGGTGCGGACGATCGACCTGGAAGAGTTCCACACCCTGTTCGAGAAGTTCGAGCACACGGCGTGGCGGCTGGAGACGCGCCGTCGGTACGCGAGTGACGAATCGGGCGACCGGTGGGCTCGGTTCATCGAGAACGGAACGATCGGCGAGGACGCGGACTCCGGCTCGGTCTACAGCTGGTGGGCCGAGACGATTCGCGCGCACACCGCACAGGGCAGGCGGATCGAGCGCGTACGCATCGTGGATCAGCCCGCCACCACAGGCCAGCGGTATCTTCTCGACAGTGCCAGGTGGAACGTCGGTCTCGGTGAGGACATCCGCAATATGTGGCGCGCCGACGCGGACCGACTCCGTCTGCCTGCCGAGGACTTCTGGCTGTTCGACAGCCGCCTCATCGCACTCCTGCGCTTCGACGACGACGACCAGCTCACGCACGTGGACCTGATCACCGAGCCCGCAGAGGTGGTGCGCTGCTGCATGGTGCGGGATGCTGCTTGGCACCACGCCGTAGCGTGGGAACAGTTCATGGGTGAGATGCGCGACGACGCATAGGAGCAAGAGCGGATACCGGTGAGCACGGACTATCAGAGGGCGCGCGAGGAACTGGGTCGCAAGCTCAGGGAACTGCGTGTCGAAAGTCCAGACGGCCGGCTCACCGGTATCCAGCTTGCCCAGCGCTTGGGCTGGCCCCAGTCGAAGGTCAGCAAGCTGGAGAACGGCAGGCAGACCCCTACGGACAACGACCTGCAGGCATGGGCCGACGCCGTGGGGCAGCCGGCTGCGTTCCCCGAACTCCGCGCTCGGCTCAGGGGCTTTGAAAGCCATATCCGCTCCTGGCGTCGCCAGTTGTCGGCTGGTCACCGTCCCGTGCAGGAGACCTGGAACGCGCTCGTTGCCGAGTCCCATGTCCTTCACATGTGGGAGAACAACTTGGTCAGCGGCATGCTCCAGACCGCTGAGTATGCCCGGTACGTCTTCGAGTGCTACACGGATCTCCGCTGCTCCCCACAAGATATGGACGAGGCCGTGAGGGCTCGCATGAAGCGGCAGGAGTGGCTGTACAGGCGTGGCAAACGGCTGAACCTGCTCATGTGGGAAGGGGCGCTACGGGCCCAGGTCTGTCCGGCGGAGGTGCTGATCGCCCAACTGGACCGCCTGCTGGGCGTAGTGGGTATGGATACGGTGCGGCTTGGCATCCTGCCCCTCGATGCCGAACTGCGCATCCCTCCGGGCAACCCCTTCTCCATGCTTGACGACCGCCTGGTCGTGGTCGAGGACTGGCACGCCGAACTCTGGCTGGATGACGCAGAAACGATCGCCCTGTACCGCCGCGTCTGGGACACCCTCGCCGAGTCGGCCGTCTTCGGGGCCGACGCCCAGCAGGTGATCGCCCGTGTCCGCCGGAGCATCAAGGTCTGAGGACGTACGGGCGTACGACCTCGTCGGATGTCTCCCACAGAGGTGCCGGTGCCGGGCGCGGAGTCTGCCAGCACTCCTCGTCGCGGAGATGCGGGAGCCGGTGGCCGGCCGCGCGGGAGCGTCTGGCCCAGCGGCGCCAGCGGGCGTCGTGGGGGTTCGGCAGCCGCCATACGTAGGGGTCAGGAAGGCGCACCTCCCGCCCGAGGTCCTGCCGGCTGGGCGCGGCGCCGGGGGAGAGGCGGGCGAGGGCGTTACGAACAGTCCGGAACACGGGTCGCCTCCGCAGGGATGAGCGTGAAGCGGGCCCACACGGTCTTGGTGTACGGCCCCTGCCGATGCCCCCAGGCGTCGGCCAGCGCGGCCACCATCGCGAGTCCGCGTCCGCCCTCCTCGTCCGGGCCGGGGTCGCGGGGCAGGGGGAGCCGGTCCCGGTCCGGGTCGGAGACCTCCAGGACGAGTTGCGGGCCGCAGAGGATGAGCGTGACGCGGACCTGGGCGGAGGACACCCGGCAGTGGCTCACGGCGTTGGTGACGAGTTCGTTCGCCGACAGGGCGGCGTGGTCGGCGACTTCGCCGGTGAATCCCCAGGCCGCGAGAGTCGTGTGTACCCGCTGCCGGGCCAGGGGCACGTGTCGTCGGTGCTTGGGGATGCAGAAGGTTGCCATTGCGAGCATGCGGTGAAGCTACGAGCGCATTCACGGACAGTGCAATAGAAAAAGGCGAATACATGCAGATGTCTCACTCGTTAGTGTGATGTCTGCCCAATCGGATATGCCCGTGTGACATGGTTCCGCCTGGAGAGGGGAGATCTCATGCCCGCAGGTGGACGGCCGACCGTACGTAGTAGGCGCCTTGGCACGGCACTCAGGCAGTACCGACAAGCGGCGAAGCTCGACCAGTTGGAGGCCGCCGAGGTCATCGCGACGAGCCAGGCCAGGGTCAGCCGCCTTGAGAGCGGACACGTCACCGCCCGCGTCATCGAGGTACGGCTCCTGCTGGACGCGTACGGCGTCACCGACCCCGAAGTGCGCGACAAATTGGAGGACTTGGCCAAGCACAGCAAGAATCGAGGCTGGTGGCTGGAGCACGCCGCACATCTGCGGCCCGATTACCTCGACCACATCGCGCTGGAGGACGACGCGACGTACATCCGACAGTGGCAGCCCGCTCTGGTGCCGGGCTTGTTGCAGACGCCGGCTTACGCGGAGGCGGTCATCGCGGCGGGGCCTGATTATGTGGCCCCGGAGGTGCTCGAACAGCTGGTGAAGGTTCGCGAGGGACGCCAGGTGAAAATCGGTGAAGGGGGTGCTTCGTACACCGCCATCTTTTGGGAGGCGGCCGTCGCACACCCCATCGTGAGCGCCGAGGTCCACAGGGAGCAGTTGGCCGCCATCCTCGCTGTCGCCAAGAGGAAGAACGTCACCGTGCAGGTGCTGCCCTTCAGCGCGGGTGTCCTGGTGGCCTCGATCCCTGCTTTCTCCTCCTTCAGCTTCGACTCCGAACCGGCCGTCGAAGCCGTGTCGATGGAGAATCTGCGTGGCACCTCGGTCCTGGAAGCGCCCGAGGACCTCGCGGCTTACGGCAACGCGTACGACCTACTACGATCGGCGGCGTTGGCGCCGGACGCGAGCGCGAGGCTCATCCGGGACATACTGCGGAACACGAAAGAAGAGTGACGTGACCGAGGTTGTGGGCACCTTCCGAAAATCGTCTTACTCCGCACAGCAGGGCGATTGCGTAGAGGTGGCCGACACAACCGACCACGGCCGCGCCGTCCGCGACAGCAAGTGCCATGGCGGTCCCCTCCTTACCGTCTCCCGCGGAAGCTGGGACGCCTTCCTGGGGCAGTTCCGGCACAAGCCCTGACGGCCGTGCGGTAAGCACCCGTCCCCCCGGCCTGTCGGCGTCTACGGTGGCGACCAGCGAGAACGAGACTCAACGGCGCTGGGTACCGCAATGCCGGGCTCATCGCCCCGTGTCCCGTGGTGAGGCCGCCACCCGGCGGGAGCGGGCTACGACTGACGCAGGAACGGGTCGATCGCCGCCCAGGTGGCGTCCGGTGCTTCGAGGTGCGGGAGGTGTCCGGCCAGCTGGATCTCGGTGAACCGCGCACCGGGCACCGCGTCGGCGACGGCTCGCCCGTACGCGGGTGTGGCGATCCGGTCGCTTTCGCCCCACACCACGAGCGTCGGGACGTTCACCGCGCCGAGCCGTCCGAGCAGCGTCGGGTCGCTCATGCTCGTACCGGCGATGACCGCCATGGTGTGACGGTTCGCCTGCTGGATCGCGCGCTGCTCATCGGTGAACCGGGCCGGGTCCACGTATCCGCGCTCGGGGTCGTGCCAGGCGGCCTCCGCGAGCCCACGGGCGTCGAGGGCGAAGAAGTCCGCGACCGGCTCACCGGCGACGACCACGCCGACGCCGTCGATGTCGACCACGGCCCCGATCAGTCCTGCGTACCGCTCGTCGTGCGCTGCCTGCACCGCCATCTCCAGGGCGATCCAACCGCCGATCGAGGAGCCGACCAGCACGACGTCATGCTCCCCCTGGTCGAGCAGGCGTGTGAGGTAGCCGGTCGCGAGGTCCGCGACGGAGGTGATGGAGTCGGGGCGCGTCGTGCCGTCCCAGCCGGGATGGGTCGGGGCGCACGCGTGCATGGAGGCTGCGAGATGTCCCACGATGGGCGCGACGGTCTGCGGACCGCCGCCGCCGTGCAGCACGAGCGCCGTACGCGACGCGGGGTCGCCGGCTTGGATGACAGGAAGGTCGTCGGGGAGGGCGGTGTTCATGAGACTCCTTCTCAACATGTTTATATAACGGTGTTGATAACGTAGCACCATGACAACGGACCTGGAAACCCTCGGGCAGGCGATCAAGCGCGCGCAGTACAGGAATCACCGCGCCGCTGATACGGCCCTGCGTGACATCGGGGTCAGCCTTGTGCAGTGGGACGCGCTACGCGCTGTCGACCGGATGCCTGGCGCCTCCGGGCATGAACTCGCCGTCGCGACGTTCCAGAGCGACCAGGCGTTCGGCACGCTGGCGAGCCGGCTCGTCGCTCGTGGGCTCATCGCTCGGTCCGCCGGTCGCGGGCGCCGCCTGGAGCACACCCTCACCGACACGGGGCGCGCCACGCTGGAGGCGGGCCGGCAAGTGATGGGCGGCGTGCTTCAGGGGCTTTTCGCGCAACTCGACGAGGCGCAACGTCTGGCGCTGCTTCAGACGCTCCAGGTCCTCACCGAGGACGCGTGACACGCGAGGGGCGCCCGGCCGATGCCGGGCGCCCCTCGTCGTCGTGAGCGGGTGACGGCTACAGCTTCTCGATCACGTAGTCGACGCACTTCGTGAGCGCCTCGACGTCCGCCGGGTCGATCGCCGGGAACATCGCGACGCGCAGCTGGTTGCGGCCCAGCTTGCGGTACGGCTCGGTGTCCACGATGCCGTTGGCGCGCAGCACCTTGGCGACGGCGGCCGCGTCGATCTCGTCGGAGAAGTCGATGGTGCCGATGACCTGCGAGCGCTCGGCCGGGTCCGCGACGAACGGGCTGGCGTACTTGGAGTCCTCCGCCCAGCCGTACAGACGGGTCGAGGAGTCCTTCGTGCGGGCCGTGGACCAGGCGAGGCCGCCCTGGCCGTTGAGCCACTCCAGCTGCTCGTTGAGCAGGAACAGCGTGGCGAGGGCGGGGGTGTTGTACGTCTGGTTCTTGCGGGAGTTGTCGATCGCCGTCGGGAGGCTGAAGAACTCCGGGATGTGGCGGCCGGAGGCGTGGACGCGCTCGGCGCGCTCGATCGCGGCCGGGGAGAAGACGCCGATCCACAGGCCGCCGTCGGAGGCGAAGGACTTCTGCGGGGCGAAGTAGTAGACGTCCGTCTCGGCGATGTCGACCGGCAGGCCGCCCGCGCCGGAGGTGGCGTCGACCAGGACGAGGGCGCCCTCGTCGGCGCCGGCCACGCGCCGGATCGGCATGGCCACACCGGTGGAGGTCTCGTTGTGGGTGAGGCCGTAGACGTCCACGCCCTCCTCGGCCCGCGCCTCGGGGTGGGTGCCGGGGTCGGCGGCCACGACGGTGGGTTCGGCCAGCCAGGGGGCGAGCTTGGCCGCCTTGGCGAACTTGGAGGAGAACTCGCCGAAGGTCAGGTGCTGCGACTTGTTCTCGATCAGGCCGTGGGTGGCGATGTCCCAGAAGGCGGTGGAGCCGCCGTTGCCGAGGACGACCTCGTAGCCCTCGGGGAGGGAGAACAGCTCGGAGATGCCCTCGCGGACCTTGCCGACCAGGTTCTTCACGGGCGCCTGCCGGTGAGAGGTGCCCAGCAGGGAGGTACCGGTGGCGGCGAGGGCGTCCAGCGCCTCGGTGCGCACCTTGGAGGGGCCCGCGCCGAAGCGTCCGTCGGCGGGCTTGATGTCAGCGGGAATCTGGATGTCGGCCACGGAACGAGGTTAGCCCGTGGCCCGGGCTGGGGGAGGGCCGTGTCCGTCGGATGAGACGAGACGCACCGGACACGGGCTTGTGGGCTTGTACGACGATACGGGTGGGGTTGTGGAAAAGAGGCGGTGACTGTGCGTGATCGGATGCATCCTGGACGCATGACAGATCTTGCGGGTGAGCTGCGCGGGGCCGTCCGGGGCGAGGTCCGCTTCGACGCCGGGGCACGGGCGCTGATGACCATGGACGCCTCCAACTACCGGCGCGTTCCCTTGGGCGTGGTGGCCCCCCGGGACGCCGACGACGTCGCCGCCGTGCTGGAGGTGTGCCGGGCGCGCGGGGTGCCGGTGGTGGCGCGCGGCGGGGGTACGTCGATCGCCGGGCAGGCGACCGGAACGGGCGTGGTGCTGGACTTCACCCGCCACATGAACGCGTTGCTGGGGCTGGACCCGGTCGGCCGTACGGCCGTCGTGCAGCCGGGGCTCGTGCTCGACCGGCTCCAGGAGGCCGCCGCCCCGCACGGACTGCGCTTCGGCCCCGATCCGTCCACACACAGCCGCTGCACGCTCGGCGGAATGATCGCCAACAACTCCTGCGGCTCCCACTCGGTCGCCTGGGGCACGACCGCGGACAACGTACGGGAGCTGTCCGTCCTCACCGCGCGCGGGCAGCGGCTGCGCCCCGGCCGGGACTGGGCGGGCGCCCCCGACGGTCTGCGGGAACTGGTGGCGGGCGAGCTGTCCCGGCTGCGCACGGGCTTCCCGGACCTGCCCCGCCGCATCTCCGGCTACGCCCTGGACGCGCTGCTGCCCGAGCGGGGCGCGGACGTCGCCCGCTCCTTCTGCGGCTCCGAGGGCACCCTCGGCATCCTCACCGAGGCGGTGGTCCGCCTGGTCGAGGACCCGCCGGCGCGTGCCCTGGCGGTCCTGTCGTACGCCGACGAGAGCGCCGCCGCCGAAGCCGCCGCGGGCCTGCTGCCGTTCGGCCCGCTGACCGTGGAGGGCATGGCCGCCGACCTCGTCCCGCCCGGGGCCGGGCTGCCCCCGGGCGGCGCCTGGCTGTTCGTGGAGAGCGGCGGGGAGACGGCGGCGCAGGCCCACGCGCGCGCCCGGGAGATCGTGCGCGCCGCCGATGTCGTGGATGCCCTGGTGGTCACCGACCCGGCGGCCCGGCGCACCCTGTGGCGCATCCGTGAGGACGCCGCCGGCACGGCCACCCGGATGCCGGACGGCACGGAGGCGTGGCCCGGCTGGGAGGACTGCGCGGTGCCGCCCGCCCGGCTCGGCGCCTACCTGCGCGACTTCCGTGTCCTGCTGACCGCCCACGGGCTGCGCGGCACGCCGTACGGCCACTTCGGCGACGGCTGCATCCATGTCCGCATCGACTTCGACCTGCTCACCGGCGTCGGTGTCGGACGCTTCCGCCGCTTCTCCGAGGAACTGGCCGACCTGGTGACACGGCACGGCGGTTCGCTGTCCGGGGAGCACGGGGACGGCCAGGCCCGCGCGGAGCTGCTGCCGCGGATGTACGGCGCGCAGACGGTCCGGCTCTTCGAACGCGCCAAGTCCCTCTGGGACCCGGACGACCTGCTCAACCCCGGCATGCTGGTCCGCCCGGCCCCGCTGGACAGCAACCTCCGCTTCTCCGTCCTGCCCCGCCGGCCGGTCGACGTGACCTTCGGTTACCCGGCCGACGGCGGTGACTTCCGCTCGGCCGTCAGCCGCTGCGTCGGCGTCGCCAAGTGCCGTACGGCCTCCGTGGCCGGCCCCGCCGTCATGTGCCCCTCCTTCCGGGCCACCGGCGAGGAGGAGCACTCCACCCGCGGCCGGGCCCGCCTGCTGCACGAGATGCTCGCGGGCGAACTGATCACCGACGGCTGGCGCTCCACGGAGGTCCGGGACGCCCTCGACCTCTGCCTGTCCTGCAAAGGCTGCCGCTCGGACTGCCCGGTCGGCGTCGACATGGCCACGTACAAGGCGGAGTTCCTCCACCACCACTACGCCGGCCGCCGCCGCCCGGCCGCCCACCACAGCATGGGCCGGCTTCCCGAGTGGCTGCGCTGGGCCGCCCGCACCCGCACGGTTCCCCTCGTCAACGCGCTCGCCTCGATACGGCCGCTCGCGGCCCTCGGTAAACGGCTGGGCGGGATCGCGGCGGAACGGCAGATCCCCCGGCTGGCGGCACGGACGTTCACCGCGTGGTGGCGCCGCAGGAAACCCGCCCGGGGCACCGGGGACCCGGTCGTCCTGTGGCCGGACACCTTCACCGAGCATCTGACCCCGTCCGTCGGCCGGGCCGCCGTCCGCGTCCTGGAGGACGCCGGCCTGCGGGTGGCCCTCCCGCCGACGCTGCCACCGCACCGGGGAGTCATCGGCGACGGCCGGACCAGGGCGGCGACCGCACTGCTCACGGCCCGCCGGGCCCGGGTCTGCTGCGGTCTGACCTACATCTCCACCGGCCAGCTCGACCGCGCCCGCACGGTGCTGCGCCGCACCCTGGACCTGATGGAACCGGTGCTGCGGGCCGGGCTGCCGGTCGTCGTGCTGGAACCGAGCTGCGCCGCCGCCCTGCGCGGTGACCTCCCGGAACTCCTCCACGACGACCCGCGTGCCGCCCGGCTGGCCGCCGCGGTCCTCACCTTCGCCGAGGTGCTGGAGCGGCACGCCCCGCAGTGGACCCCACCCGCCGTCGACCGCCCGGCGGCCGGCCAGACCCACTGCCACCAGCACGCGGTGCTCGGCGACACGGCCGACCGCCGGCTGCGCACCGCCGCGGGCCTCACCGGCGACCTGAGCGGAGGCTGCTGCGGCCTCGCGGGCAACTTCGGTTTCGAGAAGGGCCACTTCGAGGTATCCCGGGCCTGCGCGGAGGAGCAGCTCCTGCCGGCCGTACGGGCGGCGCCCGAGGGCACGGTGATCCTCACGGACGGCTTCTCCTGCCGGACCCAGCTGGACCAGCTCGCGGGAGTCCGGGGCAGGCACCTGGCGGAGGTCCTGGCGGAGGCGTTGGACAGGAGAACGGGAGCGACGAGACCGGCACCGTGACCGGAGCACGGCCGCACGGCCCGCCGGTCACCCGGCGCGGCCCGGCTGTGCTCCATCCCCTGGGGGTCGCCTCGCCGGGGTCGGTCGCCCGGGTCCGAGCGTGCCGAGGCAGCCCTGTCCCGGGGCGGGGGCGACCGGGGTCGGTCGCCCCGGGGGTGGTGTGCTCGGGGTCGATCACCTGGGGGTGTCGCCTGCCCGGCGTCGGTCGCCCGGGGGTGGCCTGCCCGGCGTCGGTCGCCTGGGGGTGGCCCGGCCGGCTCGGTCGCCTGGGGGCGGCCTGCCCGGGGTCGGTCACCTGGTGGGGCCGAGTCAGGCGGGCGTCACTGCCCCTCGACGGGAAGAGGCGGGAGTTTGCCTCGGGCTACCTGGGTGCGTACCGCGCCGATGCTCGCCGCGATGACCAGGGCGATCGCGGCGGCCTCCGTGGCGGACAGGGCCTGGCCGAGGATCAGGAAGCCGGCCGTGGCCGCGATGGCCGGTTCCAGGCTCATCAGGATGGCGAAGGTGGAGGCGGGCAGCCGGCGCAGGGCCAGGAGTTCGAGGGTGTAGGGCAGGACGGACGACAGCAGCGCCACCGCCGAGCCGAGGGCGATCGTGGTGGGGTTCAGCAGGCGGGTGCCCGCCTCGGCGATGCCGATGGGGAGGAACAGCAGGGCCGCGACCGCCATGGCCAACGCCAGGCCGTCCGCCTGGGGGAAGCGGCGCCCCGTACGGGCGCTGAAGACGATGTAGGCCGCCCACATGGCACCGGCGCCCAGGGCGAAGGCCACACCTGTGGTGTCCAGTTCGCCGAAGCCTCCGCCGCCGAGCAGGAAGACGCCTCCGAGGGCCAGGCCCGCCCAGAGCGCGTTGACGGCACGGCGGGAGGCCAGGACGGACAGGGTGAGCGGGCCGAGGACCTCCAGGGTGACCGCAGGGCCCAGCGGGATGCGGGCGACCGCCGAGTAGAACAGCCCGTTCATCGCGCCCATCGTGACACCGAAGACGATCACCGTCCCCCAGTCGGTGCGCGAGTGTCCGCGCAGCCGGGGCCGGCAGACCACCAGGAGGACGATCGCCGCCGCGAGCAGGCGCAGGGTCACCACACCCAGCGCGCCCGCCCTGGGCATCAGGGTCACCGCCAGCGCCCCGCCGAACTGCACCGAGATGCCGCCGGCCAGGACCAGCCCGACGGGGCCGAGCGTGCCGAGGCGGCCCTGTCCCGGGGCGGGAGCGACCGGGGTCGGTATGGCAGTGCTGGATCTGGCGGTCACGGGCTGTCCTGTGGCTCGGCTCGGGGAGCGGGTACGTTCGCGGAGGTGCATCTCGATGTACTTTCTCGTCCAGGGTAATGGACTTCGACAGGTGCGTGAACCCCTTAAGGGACTGTCCCGGATGCTGGGATCGGGGCCGGGCCGCTACGGATCAGCTGCCCGGCGGCCGGCGTCGGCTCCGATGCGGGCACCCGTCCCCATTTTCCCGCATATGTGACGTCATGCGCGGCTCGCCCATGCCCGGCATGGCGTCGATCCGGCGGGGAGGGGACTCAGCGTCGGGCCATGTAGACGTTCAGCGCCTTGTGCAGCAGGCGGTTCAGCGGGAAGTCCCACTCACCGACGTACTCCACGGCCTCGCCGCCCGCGCCCACCTTGAAGCGCAGCAGGCCGAGCAGATGGTCGGATTCCTCCAGGGTGTCGGTGATACCCCGGAAGTCGTAGACGTGGGCGCCGAGTTCATGGGCGTCGCACATCATGCGCCACTGCATGGCGTTGCTGGGCTGGACCTCGCGCTTACGGCTGGTGGAGGCGCCGTAGGAGTACCAGACGTGGCTGCCGACGACCAGCATGGTGGCCGCGGCGAGCACATCCCCGTCGTGGTGGGCGAGGTACAACCGCATCCGGTCGGGATGTTCCGCGGTGAGCGCGCTGAACATGCGCTGGAAGTACGGCAGCGGGCGCGGCAGGAACCGGTCGCGCTCGGCGGTCTCGGTGTACAGCTCGTAGAAGGCCGGCAGGTCCTCCGCACCGCCCCGGACGACCTTCACGCCCGCCTTCTCGGCCTTCTTGATGTTGCGCCGCCACTGCTGGTTGAGCCCACGCCGGATGTCCTCCAGCGGCCGTCCGGCGAAGGGGACCTGGCACACGTACCGCGGCTGCCCGGCGGCGAAGCCCCCCTCGCCGCCCGGTTCGCTGCGCCGCCAGCCCATGCGGCGCAGCCGGTCGGTGAGATCGATGCCACCCGGCTCCTCGGACGTCGCGGGCACGTCGCGCAGGCGGTGCGCGTCCGGGTCGGCGATCGCCGCCTTCACCGCCTCGGGGCTCCACCGCCGGGTCACCACGGGCGGCCCCATCTTCACCGAGAAGGCGCCCCGGTTCCTGAGGTGGGCCAGCATCGGTCCCAGCCAGCGTTCCAGGTCGGGCGAGTGCCAGTCGATGACCGGACCCTCGGGCAGATAGGCCAGGTACCGCTTCGTCCGGGGCAGCGGGCGCAGCAGCGCCAGGCCGACCCCGGCGAGCCGCCCGTCCTCCTCGAACCACCCCAGGCTCTCGGCCTGCCAGTCGGGCTTCACGTCCCCCCAGGACGGCACCTGCATATGGCTGGCCGAGGAGCGCTCCGCCACGAACGAGAGGTGTTCGGCGCGGGACACGGGGCGGACGGTGAGGCGCATGCGCGGGCTCCTTCGGTTCGGCTCCTCCGGTCACTGTAGGAGTGCGCCGGCGCCGACCTCGGTTCCGCTCGCCCACCTGGAGCACCGCCCGCGCCCCCGGCGGCCGCCTGGCCAAATTAATGCAAGCATGCTTGATTGTTTCTCCCCCCGCTGCCATGCTCCCCCCATGTCCGATCCGACGCCCGTCTTCGGTGATCTGCGTGAGGAAGGCGAGCAACTCGACCTGCTGGTCGCCGAGTTGCCCGAGGACCGGTGGGCGCTCGACACGCCCGCCCCACGCTGGACCATCGCCCACCAGATCGCCCACCTGCACTGGACGGACCGGGCCGCGCTGCTCGCCGTGACGGACGAGGTGGGGTTCCAGGCGGTCCTCCGTACGGCCGTGACGTCACCCGACGCCTTCGTGGACGAGGCCGCCGAGGAGGGCGCCCGGCTGCGGCCCGCCGAACTGCTGGCCCGGTGGCGGGAGGGCCGGGCCGCGCTCGACACGGCGCTGCGTGCCGCCCCCGGCGGCAGCCGCTTCCCCTGGTTCGGGCCACCCATGTCGGCCGCCTCTATGGCCACCGGTCGTCTTATGGAGACCTGGGCCCATGGACAGGATGTGGCGGACGCCCTGGGTGTGGTCCGCACACCCACCGACCGGCTCCGGCATGTGGTCCGCATCGGGGTGCGAGCCCGGGACTTCGCCTTCGGGGTACGGGGGCTGCCCGTACCGGCGGAGGAGTTCCGCGTCGAGGTGACCGCACCGTCCGGGCAGGTGTGGGCCTACGGTCCGCCGGACGCCGCCCAGCGGGTCACCGGCCCCGCCCTCGACCTCTGCCTCCTCGTCACCCAGCGCGCCCACCGCGCCGACCTCGCCCTGCGCGCCGAGGGCCCCGACGCCGACCGCTGGCTCGGCATCGCCCAGGCCTTCGCGGGCCCCCCGGGCACGGGCCGCCCGCCGAACCACCCCGGCCACCCCCGCGCCGCGCCCAGGGACTCCGGCCGTTCCCCCGGTGCGTGCGGCCCCCGCCCGGACGAGGGGACCGCCCCCTGCCCGGACTCTGGGACCGTCCCCCGCCCGGACGAGGGGACCGCCCCGTGACCGTGTCAGGCGGGTCCGAGCCCGCGGCCCCGGCCGTGCCCGGCGCGCCAGAGCCGGTGGGGCCCCTGCGCGTCGGCAACTTCTCCGGCTTCTACGGTGACCGCGCCGACGCCCTGCGCGAGATGCTCACCGGTGGCGACGTGGACGTCCTCACCGGTGACTACCTCGCCGAACTCACCATGCTCATCCTCGGCCGCGACCGCCTGAAGGACCCGGCCGCCGGGTACGCCCGCACCTTCCTGCCCCGGCTGGAGGACTGCCTCGGCCTCGCCCACGAGCGCGGGGTGCGGATCGTCACCAACGCGGGCGGCCTGAACCCGGCCGGACTCGCCGGGGAGATACGGAAGCTGGCGGACCGGCTGGGCATCCCCGTGCGGGTCGCCCATGTCGAGGGCGACGACCTGGGCGCGGCCCACCCCGGGACGCTCGCCGCCCACGCCTACCTCGGCGGTTTCGGGATCGCCGCGTGCCTGCGGGCCGGCGCCGACATCGTGGTCACCGGCCGGGTGACCGACGCGGCGCTCGTCACCGGACCCGCCGCCGCCCACTTCGGCTGGCGGCCCGGGGAGTACGACCGCCTCGCCGGTGCCGTCGTCGCCGGACACGTGCTGGAGTGCGGCACCCAGGCGACCGGCGGCAACTACGCCTTCTTCACGGAGGGCGACGTGCGCCGGCCCGGCTTCCCGCTCGCCGAGATCCACGCCGACGGCACCAGCGTCGTCACCAAGCACCCCGGCACCGGCGGCTTCGTGGACGTGGGCACGGTCACCGCCCAGCTTCTCTACGAGACCGGCGGCGCCCGGTACGCCGGTCCCGACGTCACCACCCGGCTGGACACCGTACGGCTCGCCCGGGAGGGGCCGGACCGGGTGCGGATCGAGGGGGCACGCGGGGAGGCGCCCCCGCCCACCCTCAAGGTCGGGCTCAACCGGCTCGGCGGCTTCCGCAACGAGGTCGTCCTCGTGCTCACCGGACTCGACATCGAGGCCAAGGCGGCCCTGGTGCGCGAGCAGCTCGACGAGGTGCTCGCCGCGTCACCGCCGCGGGAGGTCCGGTGGGAGCTGGTGCGCACCGACCGGGCCGACGCCGGCACCGAGGAGACGGCCAGCGCGCTGCTGCGCCTCGTCGTACGGGACCCGGACCAGCGGGTGGTCGGGCGTGCGCTGACCGGGGCCGCCGTGGAGCTGGCACTCGCCAGCTACCCCGGCTTCCACCTGCTGTCCCCACCCGGAAAGGGCGCCCCTTACGGGGTCTTCGAGGATGTGTACGTGCCCCATGGGGCCGTAGACCATGTGGCCGTCCTCCATGACGGGCGCCGGATCCCCGTGCCGCCGCCCCAGGAGACGCGCCCGCTGGACGCCGTACCGCCCCCGCCCCTCCCGGAGCCCCTCCCGCCCGGCCCGGTCCGCCGCGCGCCCCTCGGCCTGGTCGCCGGGGCCCGCAGCGGGGACAAGGGCGGCAACGCCAACGTCGGCGTGTGGGTACGGACGGACGAGGCCTGGCGGTGGCTCGCGCACACGCTGACCACCGACCGCCTGCGCCGGCTGCTCCCCGAGGTCCGGGACCTGCCCGTCACCCGGCACGTGCTGCCGCACCTGCGCGCCGTGAACTTCGTCGTCGAGGGCGTCCTCGGCGCCGGCGTCGCCGCACAGCACCGCTTCGACCCGCAGGCCAAGGCCCTCGGCGAATGGCTGCGCTCCCGCCACCTGGACATCCCGGAGACCCTGCTGTGACGGTTCTGCGAACGGCCCTCGACCCCACCGGCCCCGACTACCGGGCCCACCGCGAGGCGATGCTCGCCAAGCTCGCCGACCTGGACGCCGAACACGCCAAGGCGCTCGCCGGCGGCGGCGAGAAGTACGTCAGGCGGCACCGGGAACGCGGCAAGCTGCTGGCCCGCGAGCGCGTCGAACTGCTGCTGGACCCCGACACCCCGTTCCTGGAGCTGTCCCCGCTGGCCGCCTGGGGCAGCGCGTACCCCGTCGGCGCGTCCCTGGTCACCGGCATCGGTGTGGTGGAGGGCGTGGAGTGCCTGATCACCGCCAACGACCCGACCGTACGCGGCGGCGCCAGCAACCCCTGGAGCCTGAAGAAGGCCCTGCGGGCGAACGACATCGCGCTCGCCAACCGGCTGCCCTGCATCAGCCTGGTCGAGTCCGGCGGCGCCGACCTGCCCTCCCAGAAGGAGATCTTCATCCCCGGCGGCGCCGTCTTCCGGGACCTCACCCGGCTCTCCGCCGCCGGCATCCCGACGATCGCGGTCGTCTTCGGCAACTCCACCGCCGGCGGTGCCTACGTCCCCGGCATGTCCGACCACGTGATCATGGTCAGGGAACGGGCGAAGGTGTTCCTCGGCGGGCCGCCGCTGGTCAAGATGGCCACCGGTGAGGAGAGCGACGACGAGTCCCTGGGCGGCGCCGAGATGCACGCGCGCGTGTCCGGCCTCGCCGACCACTTCGCCGTGGACGAGCCGGACGCGCTGCGTCAGGCCCGACGGGTCGTGGCCCGCCTCCACCACCGCAAGGCCCACCCGGACCCCGCCCCGGCCGAGCCGCCCCGCCACGACCCGGAGGAGCTGCTGGGCATCGTCCCCGGCGACCTGAAGGTCCCCTTCGACCCGCGCGAGGTCGTCGCACGGATCGTGGACGGCTCCGACTTCGACGAGTTCAAACCGCTGTACGGCACGAGCCTGGTCACCGGTTGGGCGGCCCTGCACGGCTACCCCGTCGGCATCCTGGCCAACGCCCAGGGGGTGCTGTTCAGCGCCGAGTCCCAGAAGGCCGCCCAGTTCGTCCAGCTCGCCAACCAGCGCGACATCCCGCTGCTCTTCCTGCACAACACCACCGGCTACATGGTCGGCAGGGAGTACGAGCAGGGCGGGATCATCAAACACGGCGCCATGATGATCAACGCGGTCGCCAACAGCCGGGTCCCGCACCTGTCGGTCCTCATGGGGGCGTCCTACGGTGCCGGGCACTACGGCATGTGCGGCCGGGCCTACGACCCCCGGTTCCTGTTCGCCTGGCCCAGCGCCAAGTCCGCCGTCATGGGCCCGCAGCAGCTCGCCGGCGTGCTGTCGATCGTCGCCCGGCAGTCGGCGGCGGCGAAGGGGCAGCCGTACGACGAGGACGCGGACGCGGCGCTGCGCGCCATGGTGGAGCAGCAGATCGAGTCGGAGTCGCTGCCCATGTTCCTGTCCGGGCGGCTGTACGACGACGGCGTCATCGACCCGCGCGACACCCGCACCGTCCTCGGCCTGTGCCTCTCCGCCCTGCACACCGCCCCCTACCAGGGCGTGCGCGGCGGCTTCGGCGTCTTCCGGATGTGAGGGATCCCGTGATTTCCAGTGTGCTCGTCGCCAACCGGGGCGAGATCGCCTGCCGCGTCTTCCGTACCTGCGCCGGACTCAGCATCCGCACGGTCGCCGTGCACTCGGACGCCGACGCGGACGCGCTGCACGTGCGCGTGGCCGACACGGCGGTACGGCTGCCGGGGGCGGCGCCCGCCGACACCTACCTGCGCGGCGACCTGATCGTGGAGGCGGCACTGAGCGCCGGCGCGGACGCCGTGCACCCCGGGTACGGCTTCCTGTCGGAGAACGCCGGCTTCGCGCGCGCCGTCCACGACGCCGGCCTGACCTGGATCGGCCCGCCCCCGCAGGCCATCGAGGCCATGGCGTCCAAGACCCGCGCCAAGCGGCTGATGGGCCTCGCCCCCCTCGACGCGGACCGGGTCGCCGGCGCCGACCTGCCCGTCCTGGTGAAGGCGGCGGCGGGCGGCGGGGGGCGCGGCATGCGGATCGTGCGCCGTCTGGAGGAGCTGCCGGCCGCGCTGGAGGGCGCACGCGCGGAGGCCGCGAGCGCCTTCGGTGACGGCGAGGTGTTCGTGGAGCCGTACCTCGAACACGGCCGCCATGTGGAGGTGCAGATCCTCGCCGACACCCACGGCACCGTGTGGCCGCTCGGCACCCGCGACTGCTCCCTCCAGCGCCGCCACCAGAAGGTGATCGAGGAGGCCCCGGCGCCGGCCCTGCCGGCCGCGCTCACCGAGGAGCTGTACGCGCTGGCGGTGCGCGCCGCCCGGTCCGTCTCCTACGTCGGCGCCGGCACGGTCGAGTTCCTGGTCGCCGACGGCCGCGCGCACTTCCTGGAGATGAACCCCCGTCTCCAGGTCGAACACCCCGTCACGGAAGCGGTGTTCGGGCTCGACCTCGTCGCGGAGCAGATCCGGATCGCCGAGGGGCACGCCCTGGACACCGTGCCGCCCCGCGCGAGCGGCCACGCCGTCGAGGCCCGCCTGTACGCCGAGGACCCCGCCCGCGACTGGACCCCCCGGACCGGCGTCCTGCACCGCCTCGCCGTACCGGCCGGCGTCCGCCTGGACACCGGCTACACCGACGGCGACCCCATCGGCGTCCACTACGACGCGATGCTCGCCAAGGTCGTCGCCCACGCCCCCACCCGCGCCGAGGCGATCCGCCGGCTGGCCGGCGCGCTGGAGCGGGCCACCGTGCACGGCCCGGTCACCAACCGCGACCTGCTGGTGCGCTCCCTGCGGCACGAGGAGTTCACGTCCGCCCGCATGGACACCGGCTTCTACGCCCGCCATCTCGCCGCGCTGACCGCGTCCGCCCCCGACCCGTACGCGCCCCTGGCCGCCGCCCTCGCCGACGCCCGCGGCCGCTCGCGCTTCGGCGGCTGGCGCAACGTGCCGTCGCAACCCCAGGTGAAGCGGTACGCGATGGCCGGCGAGGAGCACGAGGTCCGCTACCGGCACACCAGGCAGGGCCTCACGGCGGACGGGGTGGAGGTCGTGCACGCCGACGCCCGTCTGGTCGTCCTCGAAGTGGACGGTGTCCGGCGCCGGTTCGAGGTGTCCGTCTACGGCGACCAGGTGCACGTGAACGCCACCGCCCTCACCGCCCTGCCCCGCTTCCCCGACCCCGCCGCCCGGCTCGCTCCCGGCTCCCTGCTGGCCCCGATGCCCGGCACGGTCGTACGCCTCGCCGACGGCCTCGCGGAGGGCGTGGCCGTCGAGGCGGGCCAGCCGCTGATCTGGCTGGAGGCGATGAAGATGCAGCACCGGATCTCCGCGCCGGCCGCCGGAACGCTCACCGCCCTGCACGCCAGGCCGGGACAGCAGGTGGAGCCGGGCCTGCTGCTCGCCGTCGTCCGAGAATCCTAGGAGCGCCATGACCGCCGTCATCGAATCCGAAGAGCACCAGGCCCTGCGGTCCGCCGTCGCCGCCCTGGGCGGGCGCTACGGCCGCGACTACCTCACCCGGACCATCGCGGCGGGCCGCCACCCCACCGAACTGTGGTCCGAGGCCGGGAAACTCGGCTACCTCGGCGTCAACCTGCCCGAGGAGTACGGCGGCGGAGGCGGCGGCATCGCGGAACTGTCCATCGTGCTGGAGGAACTGGGAGCGGCGGGCTCGCCGCTGCTGATGCTCGTCGTCTCGCCCGCGATCTGCGGAACGGTGATCTCCCGCTTCGGCACGCGGGAACAGAAGCGGGCCTGGCTGCCCGGGCTCGCCGACGGCACCCGCACCATGGCCTTCGGCATCACCGAACCCGACGCCGGGTCCAACTCCCACCGCATCACCACCACCGCCCGCCGTGACGGCGCCGACTGGCTCCTGACCGGCCGCAAGGTGTTCGTCTCCGGCGTGGACCAGGCGGACGCCACGCTCATCGTGGGCCGCACCGAGGACGCCCGCACCGGCACCCTCAAACCCTGCCTGTTCATCGTCCCGCGCGACACCGCGGGGTTCGCGCGCCACCCGATCGACATGGAACTCACGGCCGCGGAGAAGCAGTTCGAGCTGGTCCTGGACGACGTACGGCTGCCCGCGCAGGCACTGGTCGGCGACGAGGACGCCGGACTGCTCCAGCTGTTCGCCGGGCTGAACCCGGAGCGGATCATGACGGCCGCGTTCGCGATCGGCATGGGCCGCTACGCGCTCGCCAAGGCCGTCGCCTACGCCCGCGACCGCACCGTGTGGAAGTCGCCCATCGGCGCCCACCAGGCCGTCGCACACCCCCTGGCACAGGCGCACATCAGCCTGGAACTGGCCCGGCTGATGATGCAGAAGGCGGCCCGTCTGTACGACGCGGGCGACGACGCCGGTGCGGGCGAGGCCGCCAACATGGCCAAGTACGCGGCCGGCGAGGCGTGTGTGCAGGCCGTCGACCAGGCCGTGCACACCCTCGGCGGCAATGGGCTCACCCGGGAGTTCGGGCTCGCCTCCCTCGTAACGGCCGCACGCGTGGCCCGTATCGCCCCCGTCAGCCGGGAGATGATCCTCAACTACGTCTCCCACCAGACCCTGGGCCTGCCCAAGTCGTACTAGGCGTCGCCGTCCTGGAGGAACCGTGTTCCGCAGTGAGTACGCAGACGTCCCGCCCGTCGACCTGCCCATCCACGACGCCGTCCTCGGCCGGGCCGCCGCCCACGGTGACCTCCCGGCCCTCGTCGACGGCATCGACGGCACCACCCTCACGTACGGGCAGGTGGACCGGCTCCACCGGCGCCTGGCCGCCGGGCTCGCCGAGGCGGGTGTCCGCAAGGGCGACGTCCTCGCCCTGCACAGCCCCAACACCATCGCCTTCCCGACCGCGTTCTACGCGGCCACGCGCGCGGGTGCCACCGTCACCACCGCGCACCCGCTCGCCACCGCCGAGGAGTTCGCCGGGCAGCTCGGCGACAGCGCGGCCCGCTGGATCGTCACCGTCTCCCCGCTGCTGGAGACCGCCCGCCGGGCCGCCGGGCTCGCCGGCGGCGTACGGGAGATCCTCGTGTGCGACAGCGCGCCCGGGCACCGCTCGCTGACCGACCTGCTCGCCACCACCGCCCCCGGACCCCGCGTCGCCGTCGACCCGGCCGAGGACATCGCCGTGCTGCCGTACTCCTCCGGCACCACCGGCACCCCCAAGGGCGTCATGCTCACCCACCGGCAGATCGCCACCAACCTCGCCCAGCTGGAACCCGCCGTCCCGGCCGGCCCCGGCGACCGCGTCCTCGCCGTCCTGCCGTTCTTCCACATCTACGGTCTGACCGCCCTGATGAACGCGCCGCTGCGCAACGGCGCCACCGTCGTCGTCCTGCCGCGCTTCGAACTGGAGACGTTCCTCGCGGCGATCGAGAAGCACCGCATCACCGGCCTGTACGTCGCCCCGCCGATCGTCCTCGCCCTCGCCAAGCACCCCGCCGTCACCCGCTACGACCTCTCCAGCCTGAAGCACGTCATCAGCGCCGCCGCCCCGCTGGACGCACGGCTCGCCCTCGCCTGCGCCGCCCGCCTCGGCCTGCCCCCGATCGGCCAGGCCTACGGCATGACGGAACTGTCCCCCGGCACCCACGTCGTCCCCCTGGACCGGCTGCGCGAGGCCCCCGCGGGCACGGTCGGCAGGCTCATCGCCGGCACCGAGATGCGGATCGTCTCCCTGGACGACCCCGCCACGGACCTCGGCACCGGCGAAGCGGGCGAGATCCTGATCCGCGGACCCCAGGTGATGAAGGGCTACCTCGGCCGCCCCGACGCCACCGCCGCGCTGATCGACGGCGACGGCTGGCTCCACACCGGGGACGTCGGGCACGTGGACGCGGACGGCTGGCTGTTCGTCGTGGACCGGGTGAAGGAACTCATCAAGTACAAGGGCTTCCAGGTGGCCCCCGCCGAACTGGAGGCCCTCCTGCTCACCCATCCCGGCATCGCCGACGCCGCCGTCGTCGGCGCCCGCACCGAGGACGGCAACGAGATCCCGCACGCCTTCGTCGTCCGCCGCCCCACCGCAGGTGACCTGAGCGAGAACGACGTCCTGCTGTACGTCGCCGAACGCGTCGCCCCCTACAAACGCGTCCGACGCGTCACCTTCACCGGCACCGTCCCCCGCGCCGCGTCCGGCAAGATCCTGCGCCGGCAGCTCAGGGAGCACACATGAGCGCACCGCTCGGACGCACGCGCGCGCGTGGCGTCGACACCCTCAGCCTGGACGCCACCGCCACCCGCAACGCCCTCTCGGCGCCCTTGGTGTCCGCCCTCGCCGAGGCCCTGGCCGACTGCGGCCGGGACCCGGACGTACGGGCCGTGGTCCTCACCCACACCGGTACGACGTTCTGCGCCGGCGCCGACCTGCGCGATCCGCCGCACCCCGACGCCCTGGTGGCCCTGCTGCGGCAGATCGTCGAACTGCCCAAACCGGTCGTCGCCCGCGTCACGGGACACGTCCGCGCCGGCGGCCTCGGCCTGCTCGCCGCCTGCGACATCGCCGTCTCCTCCACCGCGGCCACCTTCGCCTTCACCGAGGTACGCATCGGCGTCGCCCCCGCGGTGATCTCCCTGCCGGTGCTCCCGCGCGCCGACCCACGCGCCCTCGCCCGCCACTACCTCACCGGCGAGCGCTTCGACCCCGCGGAGGCCGTCCGCACGGGCCTGCTCACGGCGTGCGCCGACGACGTGGACGACGCCCTCGCCCGCGTCCTGGACGGTCTGCGCCGCTCCTCCCCCGCGGCCCTGGCCGCGACCAAACGGCTGCTCACGGCTAGGGTGCTGGAGACGTTCGACCGGGACGCGGCGGAGCTGACCGCGCTCTCGGCTCGGCTGTTCTCCTCCGCCCACGCCCGGGAGGGGATGACGGCCTTCCTGGAGAGACGGGACGCGGCATGGGTGGTGTGAGTACGACGGAACGCGAGCGCGTGCCCAAGCAGGACCGCAGCCGGGCCACCCGGCAGCGGCTGCTGGAAGCCGCCGTGTCCTGCCTCGCCGAGCACGGCTGGGCCGGCTCCACGGTCGCCGCCGTCGCCGAGCGGGCGGGTGTCTCCCGGGGCGCCGCCCAGCACCACTTCCCCACCCGCGAAGACCTGTTCACCGCCGCCGTCGAATACGTCGCCGAAGAACGCTCCACCGCTCTCAGAGCCCTCTTCCCCGACGGCCCCGCCGACCGCCGCGCCGTCGTCGCCGCCCTCGTCGACCTCTACACCGGCCCCCTCTTCCGCGCCGCCCTGCACCTGTGGGTCGCCGCCTCCAACGAGGAGCAGCTGCGTGGCCGGGTGACCGAGCTGGAGGCCCGCGTCGGCCGCGAGACCCACCGCATCGCCGTCGACCTCCTCGGCGCCGACGAGACCCGCCCCGGCGCCCGCGAGAGCGTGCAGGGCCTCCTCGACATGGCCCGCGGCCTCGGCCTCGCCAACCTCCTCACCGACGACACCGCCCGCCGGCAGCGGGTCGTGGCCCAGTGGGGCGCCCTGCTGGACGAGAGCCTGGGCGCGAACGCGGGCTGAGACCCGGGCCGACGGGCCCGGACGCATCCGCGGCGCCGGGGGTTACCCTTGGGCCCATGCCTCCGATGCTCGTCCGCCGCCGCCACGTGGACTACGTGCGCGTCACGAGCATGGGCTGTCGGCGCTTCTCCGCCTGACCCAGCCCCCTTCTCCCTTCCTTTTCCGGCACCCGGGGGCCGCTCTCCACCCCTCGGCGGCCACCCGTGCCCCGTACACCCTGCGGACGCACCATGACGATCCACCCCGCGACGGCGCACACCCCCGCGACCCCGTCGTACGACCAGCTCCCGATCATCGACCTGTCGGCGGCCGGCCGCGGCCCCCAGGCCCGCGCCCTGCTCCACGCCCAGCTGCACAGCGCCGCCCACGACGTCGGCTTCTTCCAGCTCACCGGGCACGGCGTGACCCCGGCCGAGACCGACGCCCTGCTCACCGCCATGCGCGCCTTCTTCGCCCTCCCCGAGGCCGACCGGCTCGCCCTGGACAACGTCAACTCCCCGCACTTCCGCGGCTACACGCGTACCGGCGACGAGCGCACCGGCGGCTCCCGCGACTGGCGCGACCAGCTCGACATCGGCGCCGAACGCCCCGCCCGCGTCCCAGGCCCCGGCGAACCCCCGTACTGGTGGCTCCAGGGCCCCAACCAGTGGCCGGCCGCCCTGCCCGCGCTGCGCACGGCCGCCCTGGCCTGGATCGACCGGCTGAGCGCGGTCGCCCAGCGCCTGCTGCACGAACTGCTGACCGCCATCGGCGCCCCCGCCGACTTCTACGACCCCCTCCTCGGCGCCCACGCCCACCCGCACCTCAAACTCGTCCGCTACCCCGGCAGCGCGGCCGACGGCACCGGCCAGGGCGTCGGCGCCCACAAGGACTACGGCTTCCTCACCCTGCTCCTCCAGGACACCGTCGGCGGCCTCCAGGTGCAGCGCGAGGACGGCCGCTTCCACGACGTGCCGCCCATCGAGGGGGCCTTCGTCGTCAACCTCGGCGAACTCCTGGAGGTGGCGACCGACGGCTACCTCCTGGCCACGAACCACCGGGTCGTCAGCCCGCCCGGCGCCACCGAGCGGTTCTCCGTCCCGTTCTTCTACAACCCGCGCCTGGACGCGAAGGTCGAGCCGCTGCCCTTCCCGCACGCGCCGAAGGCCCCCGGCGTGACCGACGACCCGGCCAACCCGCTGCACGCCGAGTACGGCTACAACGAGCTGAAGGGCAAGCTCAGGGCCCACCCGCTGGTCGCCGGACGGCACCACGCGGACCTGCTGACGCCGGCGTGACACCACGCCCCGAAGGGCGCGGAGCCGCACCGCCGGGCGGCTCCGCCCTCTAGCGGGTGATGTCCGCGATATCCGCGTACCCCTCGATCTCCCGCGGGCGGCGCGGCCCCGGGCCCACGTACCGTGCGGAGGGCCGCACCAGCCGCCCCGTGCGCTTCTGCTCCAGGATGTGCGCAGACCAGCCCGCGGTCCGCGCACACGTGAACATCGACGTGAACATGTGCGCCGGCACCTCGGCGAAGTCCAGCATGATCGCCGCCCAGAACTCCACGTTCGTGGCGAGCACCCGGTCCGGGCGGCGGTTGTGCAGCTCCTCCAGCGCGGCCTTCTCCAGCGCCTCCGCGACCTCGAACCGCGGCGCCCCCAGCTCCCGGGCCGTGCGCCGCAACACGCGCGCCCGAGGATCCTCGGCCCGGTACACCCGGTGCCCGAACCCCATCAGCCGCTCGCCGCGGTCGAGCGTCCGCCGGACGTACGCCGCCGCGTCCCCCGTCCGCTCGATCTCCTCGATCATCCCGAGCACCCGCGACGGCGCGCCGCCGTGCAGCGGCCCGGACATCGCACCCACCGCGCCCGACAGCGCGGCGGCGACGTCCGCTCCGGTGGAGGCGATCACCCGGGCGGTGAAGGTGGACGCGTTCATGCCGTGCTCGGCGGCGGACGTCCAGTACGCGTCCACGGCGGCGACGTGCTTGGGGTCCGGCTCCCCCCGCCACCGGATCATGAACCGCTCCACCACCGAGTGCGCCTTGTCGATCTCCCGCTGCGGCACCATCGGCAGCCCCTGCCCGCGCGCGGACTGGGCGACGTACGACAGGGCCATCACGGCGGCCCGCGCCAGGTCCGCCCGCGCCTGCCGCTCGTCGATGTCGAGCAGCGGCCGCAGGCCCCACACCGGAGCGAGCATGGCCAGCGCCGACTGCACGTCCACCCGGATGTCGCCGGAGTGCACCGGGATCGGGAACGGCTCGGCGGGCGGCAGACCGGGGTTGAACGCACCGTCGACCAGCAGCCCCCACACGTTCCCGAACGAGACGTGCCCGACCAGGTCCTCGATGTCGACGCCCCGGTAGCGCAGGGCGCCGCCCTCCTTGTCGGGTTCGGCGATCTCCGTCTCGAACGCGACGACTCCCTCGAGTCCGGGTACGAAGTCGGACATCTGGCGGCTCCTCGTGATGTGCGGCCGGCGGTCACCCCGGTGATGCCCCGATCGGTGGGTGGTCACCCGTGGTGAACCCAACCGCAAGGGGATCAGCACGATAGCTCCCGGTGCCGCGCTTGGGGAGACCACACGACACCCGGTGCCATACCCGTTCGATACGGCAAGATGACCGCGTGACCGACCGCGACCCGTTCCTGGACCCCGTCCTCGATCCCGCCGCCATGCGCAAGCAGTACCGGGCCGACGGCCTCGCCCTGGAGGACCTCGCCACCCACCCCATGGACCAGTTCGCCCGCTGGTTCGAGGAAGCCGCCCGGGCAGCCGTCCACGGCACGCTCTACGAGGCCAACGCGATGGTCGTCTCCACCGTGGACCCGACGGGCCGGCCCAGCTCGCGCACGGTCCTGATGAAGCACTACGACACCGACGGCTTCGTCTTCTACACCAACTACGACTCGCCCAAGGCCCGGGACCTCGCGCACAACCCGCGCGTCGGTCTGCTCTTCCCGTGGCATCCGCTGGCCCGCCAGGTGATCGTCACCGGTACCGCCCGCCGCACCGGCCGCGACGAGACCGCCGCCTACTTCCGCACCCGCCCGCACGGCTCCCAGCTGGGCGCCTGGGCCAGCGCGCAGTCCGCGGTGATCGCCTCCCGTACCGAACTGGACACCGCCTATGCCGCGCTGGAGGCGCGCTACCCCGAGGGCGAACAGGTCCCGGTCCCGCCCCACTGGGGCGGCTTCCGCGTGGCGCCGGAGACCGTCGAGTTCTGGCAGGGCCGCGAGAACCGCCTGCACGACCGCCTGCGCTACGCCGCCCGGCCGGACGGCACCTGGCGCGTGGAACGCCTCAGCCCCTGAGGAGAGCGGCACGTGGAACGCGGACGACCCGCGGGCTGGGTTCCTCGGGGAGGAGCCGGCCGGACGTACCGGCAGCCCGCGGGTCGGGTGACTGCGTTGGATTGGCCGGCCGCGTGGTGCACACGCCGGTCCGGCACCGCACTGGGTGTGGTGGCGGGCCGCTAGCCCGCAGCCACCTCGCGCGTCCGGGTTTCACTCATGTACCCGATCACCTCCTTTCCTACGTGGCTCCAGAGTAGGAAGGCGGGCCCGGGGGACTCAACTGTTTTTCCGGCGTCTCGCGCACCCGGTCCCGTGCGCCGGGACGGGGAACTTCCCGGGGCCGGGATTTCCGCTGACAGGCGGGGGGCACGGATGGTAGACGTGCCTGCGTGACCGGACTCCGGATCGTCGCCGTCGACGGCGACGACATGCTCGAACACTGGCGGTACGTCCACAACGCGGTCGTCCCGCCCGCCGCCCTGTCCCCGGAGGACGCCCGGCGGCGGTCGCAGTGGTACCGGCTGGCCAACGCCTACCTCGGGGACGTGGTCGTCGGATGTTCCACGGTGCGGCCACCGGCGGACCGGGGCGGCGTGGCGACCGTCATCGCACGCGTGCTGCCCGCGTTCCGGGGGCGCGGGTTCGGGACGGCGGTGTGGGAGGACGGGCGGGCCCACGCGCGCGTGCTCGGCGCCGCCGTGATCGAGACGTGCGTGCTCGCGGCGAACACCGACGGGCTGCGGTTCGCCCTGCGGCGCGGGTTCGTGGAGGTCGAGCGGTACGTGCTGGACGGGGAACGGGACGAGTGGGTGGACTTGCGGCTCCCGCCGGACGGGACCGCGGATTGATTGCCGCAATCTTGCGGGAACAGGATGTGGGCTGTGTCACGTTCCAGTTGAATGAAGGCCAGTGAGCGGACCGAGCGCCGTACGTGCGCGGACGCAGCCTCCAGGGGGTCCAGGTGAGTGCTTCGCGGCGGAGTGGGACCACGGACGAGCTGGGGCCGGACGAGCCCGGTGAGCCCGGGGGGGCCGACCTGCTCGCCGCGCTGCTGGACGGCATGGACGCCGCCCTGTGCGCCTTCGACGCCGACGGCGTGGTGACCCATTGGAACCGGGAGGCCGAGCGGATCCTCGGCTGGACGGCCGGCGAGGCCGTCGGCAGGCACGGGTTCGCCGGCTGGGCGGTGCGCAGCGCCGACGCCGAGGACGTGCACGCCCGGCTGATGTCGGCGATGCGGGCGCCCGGGCGGCAGGTGCACGAGTTCGCGTTGGTGACCAAGGACGGCGGCCGGGTGCTGGTGCGGACCCAGTCCGCCGCCGTACGCGGACCCGACGGGAAACCCGCGGGCGTGTACTGCGCGTTCAGCGAGGTGCACGCGCAGATCGACCTGGAGCGGTCGATCGCGTTGAGCGAGGCCCTGTTCGAGACCGCGTCCTGGGGTGTCGTGCTCGTCGACGCCGACCTGCGGCCCGCCGTGGTGAACGCGCACGCGGCGCGGGCCCTGGGCGTGGGGCGCACGTCCGTGCTGGGACGCCCGCTGGGCGAGCTGCTGGGGCGGGGCGTGGAGGAACTGGAGGCGGCGCTCACCCACGTCCTGGCCGAGGGCGCGCCGCCCGCGCCCGCCGACCTGTGGGTCGGCGTACGCACACCCGAGGGCGAGAAACGGCGCTGCTGGCGCAGCGGGTTCCTGCGGCTGGCGTCCCCGCTCGCGGAGGAGCCGGTGCCGCTCGGCGTGGCCTGGCTGTTCCAGGACGTCACCGAGGCCCGCCAGGGCGAGCAGGAGGCGGCCCTGCTGCGGTTCCGGGCGAACCAGCTGCACCGGGCGGCCCGGGCCGCGGCCGAGTGCGAGGACCCGGCGGAGGCGGCGACCGTCCACCTGGACTTCGCCCTCGCCGGCTTCGCCGACCACGCGCTCATCGACCGGGTGGCGGGCACCCCGCGCGCGGAGGGCGACGGTGCGCCGGATGAGGTCCGGCTGGTACGGCTCGCCGCCACGCCCGCCGGCGCACCGGGCCCGAGCGTGCCGACGGGCGCGGCGGGACTGCCCGTGCGGTACGGGGAGGGGCATCCGGCGCTCCAGTGCGTGGAGCGGGCGGGGATCGTGCGTGCGGACGCCGGGTCGGTGCCGGCGGCGCGGGCCCGGGAGTGGGCGCTGGAGCGGCGGTGGCCCGGTGACGCGGTGCACGCGCTGTGCGCGGTGCTGCGCAGCCGGGGGCGGACGCTGGGCGTGTTGACGTTCCTGCGCGGGGCCGGCCGGAACCGCTTCGAGCGGTCCGACACGGCCTACGCGGAGGACGTGGCCGTACGGATCGCGGCGGCCATGGACCTGGCGGAAGCGCTGCGCCAAGGGCCGCAGGAGTAGGTTCCGGCTCAGCGGCGGTAGAAGATCCGGTCGGCGTACTCGTCCATCACCCGGCCGTTCCACTCGTGTCCGCCGTCGACGTTGCCGGAGCGCAGCAGCGGGGGCTCGATGCCGCGGTCGGCGAGGGCCGCGGCGGCGGTCGCCATGACCGCCTGCACGAGGGCGGTGGTGACGACGGTGGAGGCGGGGGCGAAGGGCGCCGGGATGGTGTCGAGGGTGAGTTCGGCGTCGCCGACGGCGATCTTCGAGTCGAGGACGATGTCGCAGTGGTCCTTCAGGAAGGTGCCGGAGGAGTGGCGGGACGTGGTGTCCGTGGCGTACGCGACGGAGGTGACGCCGATGACCTTCACACCGCGGGCCCGGGCGCCCTGGGCCATCTCCACGGGCAGGGCGTTGCGGCCGGAGAGGGAGATGACCAGCAGGGCGTCTCCGGCGCGGACCGGGGAGGTGCCGAGTACGGCGCTCGCGAGGCCGTCGACGCGTTCCAGGGCGGAGCCGAGGGTGGCGGGGGTGACGTCGACGCCGACGACGCCGGGGACGGCGAGCAGGTTCATCAGGGCCAGGCCGCCCGCGCGGTAGACGACGTCCTGGGCGGCCAGGGAGGAGTGTCCGGCGCCGAAGGCGAACAGGCGGCCACCGGCCGCGACGGTGTCGGCGAGCAGGGTGCCGGCCGCAGTGATCGCCCCGGCCTCCTCGTCACGGACCCGTTGCAGCAGGCCGACGGCGGCGTCGAAGAACAGGTCGGCAGGCGTGCCGTCGCTCATGCGGTGCCCCTTCGCAGCGTCTGTGTCGCGGATCACCGTGCGGTCTGGACCAGCGCGGTGTCAATACGGCCGACGGCGCCCGTACCGGTGCCCGCCCCGGCCGGGCGGGGCACGTTTCCGCGGCGCCGCACGCTTGTCAGTGGGATCCGGCAGAATTGGGTGCAGGGCCAGCGCACGCGTCGGGCTGCCGGCCGAGGTAATCGAGGGGCACGTATGTCCGGACTGATCGACACCACGGAGATGTATCTCCGCACCATCCTCGAACTCGAAGAGGAAGGCGTAGTCCCCATGCGCGCCCGCATCGCGGAGCGGCTGGACCAGAGCGGGCCCACGGTGAGCCAGACGGTGGCGCGGATGGAGCGCGACGGCCTGGTGTCCGTGGCCACCGACCGGCACCTGGAGCTGACGGACGAGGGGCGCCGGCTGGCGACACGCGTGATGCGCAAGCACCGGCTGGCCGAGTGCCTCCTGGTGGACGTGATCGGCCTGGAGTGGGAGCAGGTGCACGCGGAGGCGTGCCGCTGGGAGCACGTGATGAGCGAGGCGGTGGAGCGCCGCGTGCTGGAGTTGCTGCGGCACCCGACCGAGTCGCCGTACGGCAACCCCATCCCGGGCCTGGAGGAGCTGGGCGAGAAGGACGGGGCGGAGGCGTTCCTGGACGAGAGCATGGTGTCGCTGGCCGACCTGGATCCGGGCACGGACGGCAAGACGGTCGTCGTGCGCCGCATCGGTGAGCCCATCCAGACGGACGCGCAGCTCATGTACACACTGCGGCGGGCGGGCGTGCAGCCCGGTTCGGTGGTGAGTGTGACGGAGTCGCCCGGCGGGGTGCTGGTGGGCAGCGGCGGTGAGGCGGCCGAGCTGGCGGCGGGCGTCGCCTCCCACGTGTTCGTGGCCAAGCGCTGAGACGGAGAGGGCCCCGGCGCCGTGCGGCGCCGGGGCCCGACCTCCCCTGTGCTGACCCGGAGCCCCGAGCTCCCAGGGTCATTTCCCCTCGGACCGTTCTTCCCCGAGCGGTCCGCCTCCTGACAGAAGAGATCCCCTCGGCCACGACGATCATTCCTTGAGAGGTGTCACTCGAACGAGGGTTGTTGTCCGCGGAGACAGAATTTTCGAATAACTATTCGATAGCCTGAAACAAGTGGACGGCGAGCAGGCGGAGCTGGGGGGTACCAGGCCGATGGCACGGCGTATCGACGTGACGGGGGCGGGCGGGGTGCGCCTGGCCGCCTGGGAGTTCGCGGACCCTCCGAAAGCGGATCCTCCGCAACCGGCGGGACAGCCGGACGCGGCGGCGGAGTCCGACGCTCCGGGCGTGCTGTTACTGCACGGCCTGATGGGCCGCGCCTCCCACTGGGCGGCCACCGCCCGCTGGCTCGCGGGGCGCCACCGCGCCGTGGCCCTCGACCAGCGCGGCCACGGCCGGAGCGACAAACCCGCCCCGGCCGCCTACACCCGCGAGGCCTACGTCGAGGACGCCGAGGCCGCCGTCGAGCAGCTCGGCCTCGGCCCGGTCCTCCTCGTCGGCCACGCCATGGGCGCCCTCACCGCCTGGCAGCTCGCCGCCAAGCGTCCCGACCTGGTGCGCGGGCTGATCATCTGCGACATGCGGGCCTCCGCGCTCGGCGCGGCCTCGCAGCGCGAATGGACCGACTGGTTCCGGACCTGGCCCCTGCCCTTCGCCAGCCTCGCCGACGTCCGCGCATGGTTCGGCGAGCACGACCCCTGGGTGGAACGGCCGAACCCCGCGCGCGGCGCGTTCTACGCCGAGGTGATGCACGAGTGCGAGGACGGCTGGCGCCCGGTCTTCGAGCCGGAGCAGATGCTCAGCTCCCGCGAGGCGTGGGTGTACGACGCCCACTGGGAGGAACTGGCCCAGGTCCGGTGCCCCGCGCTCGTCGTCCGCGGCCTCGACGGCGAACTGGGCCGCGCCGAGGCCCAGGAGATGGTCCGGGTCCTGCCCCGGGGCGCCTACGCCGAGGTGCCCGACGCCGGCCACCTCGCCCACTACGACCACCCGGAGTCCTGGCGCGCCGCGGTCGAACCCTTCCTCGGCCAGGTATTCACCGGCTGACCGGCCGCCCCGCCCCTGCCCACAGCGAGGACCGCGTATGAGCACCCAGGCCCAGGAGAGCTTCCTGAAGGGCTTCCACGCCGGCCGGCCGGCGGTGACCACCGAGGTGTTCGCCGCGGCCCGCGCCGCCGGCGCCCGCACCGGCTACGAGGTCCTGCGGGACCGCGTCACCGGCCGCCACCGCATCCTGGACCTCGGCTGCGGTGACGGCCTGCTGCTGGAGCTGCTGGCCGCCGTCCCGGGCCGCCGGCTCGCCGGAGTCGACCTCTCACCGCAGTCGCTGTCCCTGGCCCGCCGCCGTCCGGCGCTGTCCGCGGCGGCCCTGCTGGAGGCGCGGGCCCAGCGACTCCCGTTCCGCACCGGTGCCTTGGACGCCTGCGTCTCGCACCTGGCGCTGATGCTGATGGCCGACCTCGGCCAGGTCCTCGCCGAGCTGTCCCGGGTGCTGGCGCCGGGCGGCCTGCTGGCCTGCGCCATCGGGGCCGGTGGCGGCGGGACGGCGTACGAGCTGTTCGGCGAGCTGCTGCCGGAGGCGCTCGCCGGGGCGCCGGCCGGCCGCCGGATGCCGGCGCTGGGCGACCGCCGGGCCCGGGACCCCGAGGCGCTGGGCGCGCTGGTCGCCGCGGCCGGTTTCGCCGGCGAGCCGGAGTGGGAGACGGTGACGGTCGACATGAGCGGGCCGCCCGAGCGGGTCTGGAGGGCGCTGTCCGGCATGTACGACCTCGCCGCGCTGGACCCCGCGGCGCTGGCCGTGCTCGGGCGGACCTTCCGCACCCGGGCCGCCGTCCACACCGACGAGGGTGAGGACCTCGACTGCCACTTCCGCCTGCGCGTGCTGACGGCCCGGCGCCCCTGACCCGTCCGGTCCCCGACCGACCCGGCGGCTCCGACCCGGCACGGTCCCGGCCTGCCCCGCGGTCCCGGCGCCGCACGGTTCCAGCCGCCTGCGCCGCGCCCCCGGTGGGGCCGGGCGCCCCGTCTCCGTCGACGCCGCGGCTAACGGTCCCGGCCGCACGCGTAGGTCAGCGGGGAGATCAGTTCCTCCGCGTCCGGCAGCCAGCGGTTCGCCGGGGTCGGCCGGCGGACCCACTGCACGGCCCCCCGGGAGCCCACCCGGGTGGGCGGCGCGGCGACGTACGCGCCCTCGCCCAGCGCGAGCAGATCCAGGGACGGCAGCGACCACCCCAGCTTCCGCACCAGGTCCGGCACCTTCGCGCCGGCCCCCGGCAGCACGAAGAAGTGCATCCGCCGGTGGGGAGTCAGCGTGACCGGCCCCAGCGTCAGCTCCATCCGCTCCATCCGGGCGAGGGCCAGGAAGCCCGTGCTCTCCGGAACCGACAGCGTGTCGAACGTCCGTCCCGTCGGCAGCAGGATCGACGCCGCCGGCTGCTGCTGCCACATCCGGCGCACGACGGTCGCGCTGCCGGTCGCCTGGTCGGCCCAGTCGGGGCGGGCGGGGTGCGCCCCCGGCGCGGGGCAGGAGAAGTCACGGCACGAGCAGTGCGGCACCCCGTCGACCGCTTCCAGCCAGGTGCCGGGGATCACGTCCCAGTGCCGTTCCTCGGCGTACCGTACGGCGGTCTCCAGCAGCGATTCCCGCTGCTGCGGGACGTGACCGGCGGTCTGAGTGTCCTGGGCGTCCGTGATCGTCTCTTCCACGTTCCTCTCAACTCCCCCGCCCACCCGGGGTTACGGCCGCGGCGCGCGCGGGGGAGGAGCACCGCTCCGCCGGTCGGGGCGCATGGGTGCACGTGCGGGGGCGCGCGGGAGGAAGCGAGGCGTGGGATGGGTAGCCAAGGAGGGGGGAGGGCACCCGTCATTACCCCGGCAAACCGTACATGTCGTGCATTGACGGTATGTCAGCTGGGCAGTGATCTTCCCGGCCTGAACTTCACGCTCCAGGGGATCGCAACGCAGGGGGTAGCACATGGCCGCAAGGCCGCTCGTGGCGAGGCAGCCGAACGAACGCCTCCAGACACTCATCCAGGAAGCGGGGTGCTCGAACGCCGGGCTGGCCCGGCGGGTCAACATGTGCGGCGCCGAGCACGGTCTCGACCTGCGCTACGACAAGACGTCCGTGGCCCGCTGGCTGCGCGGCCAGCAGCCGCGGGGCCGGGCACCGGCGATCATCGCCGAGGCGCTCGGGCGCAAGCTCGGCCGTACGGTCACGATCGACGAGATCGGCATGGCCCACGGCAAGAACCTCGCCTCGGGCGTCGGTCTCCAGTACTCGCCGACGGTACTGGGAGCCATCGAGCAGGTCTGCGAGCTGTGGCGCAGCGACGTGGGACGCCGGGACTTCCTGTCCGGCTCCTCCGTCGCCGCCTCCGCACTGGTCGAACCCAGCCGCGACTGGCTGATCTCGGCGCCCGACGCCCAGGTCGCCCGGCAGGCGGGCCCGCGCGTGGGCCGGTCCGACGTCGCCGCCGTACGGGCCATGACCCAGTCGCTGACGGACCTCGACCACCAGTACGGCAGCGGGCACGTGCGCCCGGTCGTCGTGCACTACCTGAACAGCGTCGTCTCCGGACTGCTCGCGGGCTCCTACCGGGAGGCCGTCGGACGGGAACTCTTCGCCGCCGTCGCCCGGCTGACCGAACTGGCCGGGTACATGGCCGTCGACACCGGACAACCGGGCCTGGCGCAGCGGTACTACATCCAGTCGCTGCGGCTCGCCCAGGCCGCGGGGGACCGCGGGTACGGCGGTTACGTCCTCGCCGCGTCCATGAGCCACCTCGCCGCACAGCTCGGGAACCCCCGGGAGATCGCCCAGTTGGCGCGGGCGGCGCAGGAGGGGACGCGCGGGCAGGTGACCCCGCGCGTGGAGGCCATGTTCCACGGGGCCGAGGCACGCGGGCACGCCCTGCTCGGCGACGCGCGCGCGGCGCATGCGTCCACCGGCCGGGCGGTCGCGGCGATGGAGCGGGCCGACGGGTCCCGCGACGACGACCCGGTGTGGATCCGGCACTTCGACGAGGCCTACCTCGCCGACGAGTTGGCGCACTGCCACCGTGACCTGGGACAGGCCGAGCAGGCGGCGCGGTACGCCGAGCAGTCGCTGGCCGGGCATCCCGAGTCCCGCGCCCGCCGGCGTGCCATCGGCTATGTGCTGCTGGCCACGGCCCAGGTGCAGCAGCGCGAGATCGAGCAGGCCTGCAGCACGGGCATGAAGGCGGTCGAACTGCTGGAGACCCTGCGGTCCAACCGCGGCGCCGAGTACCTCGACGACCTCCAGCAGCGGCTGGAGCCGTTCCGGGACGAGGCGGTGGTGCGGGAGTTCGGGGCCCGCCTGGAACTCCCGCAGGCCGCGTGAACACCCGCCCGGCCAGGGGGTGAACGGACGGCGAACGGCGGCCGGGCGTGCACCCGGTGCCGTGAGGCGCGCGTCGCCGGCGGCGCTGTTATCGCCGTCACAGGAAAGGAGGTTGCGTCCTGAGCTGCGTGGCACCCGGCTCGGGGGACCCGGTAGCGTGAGCCGACGATTCACAAGGTCCCCCATTAGTAGGAGTCCCGGTGACGCAGAGTGGACAGGGCGAGGAGCCCTCGGCGCGGCCCGCGCGCGAAGGCATCGTGCTGCCCTCCGACGGAGGCGAGCCCCTGCTGCCGGGCGCGACCGGAACGCCCGCCCCCGCGGCCCCGGCCGACGGCCGGGCGTGGGGCGGCTCCCGGGGCCCGGAGCAGCACGCACCCCAGGCGGGCCAGGGGCAGCCCCCGGCGGCCCCCGGGTGGGGCACCCCGGACGGTTCCGGCCCGCAGCCCCCGTCCGCCGGGAACCCGGGCCCGCTGCCCCCCGAGGGCGCCCCGGCCCCGTCGTACGGACAGACCCCGTCCTACGGCGCCCAGCCGCCGTCGTACGGCCCCGGCGGCCAGACCCCGTCGTACGGCGCCCCGGCCGGCCCGGACGCGCAGTACTACGGCGGCCAGGGCGGCCAGGCCGGGCAGCAGTACGGCGGCCAGGGCGGCCAGGCCGGGCAGCAGTACGGCGGCCCGCAGAGCGGTGGCTACGGCGTGCCCGAGCAGCCCGCGTACGGCGCACCCGGCCCCTACGGGCAGCCCCAGCAGCAGCCCCAGTCCTCGCAGTACCCGCAGCAGTACCCGGCGCAGTCCGCCCCCGGCGCGCCGCTGCCGCCCGCCGCCCCGGGCGCCGGGTATCCCGGCGCGGGAAGCCCGCTGCCGCCCACGGCGGACGGCGCCACCCAGTACCTCCCGCCGGTGCCCGCCGGCCCCGCCGACGAGGGTGCCACCCAGTACATCCCGCCCGTCGCGGCGACCCCCGCGGACCAGGCCGCCACCCAGTACCTCCCGCCGGTGCCGCCCGAGTCGGCCGGCGAGCAGACGCGGTACCTCGGCCACGGGCCCCGGCCCGCGGCGCCCGCGCACTCCGACGCGGAGGCCACGCAGTACATCCCGCCGTACGCCGGTCAGGCCCAGGCGGCCGGCGGGGACCGGCAGCCGCCCGCCGAGTTCGACAACCTCTTCCGCGGCGGCCCGGCGGGCGACGACGGCCCGGCCGGGTCCACCCAGCAGCTGCCGCGCGTGCCCGACGCCCGCCCCGGCCCGGCGCAGGCCCCTTACCGCCCGGCGCAGCCGTCGTACGGGCCCGAGGCGGACGACGAGGGCGGGCGGGGCCGGAGCCGGTCGCGGCTGCCGCTCATCGCCGCCATAGGCATCGGCCTGATCGTGCTCGGCGTGGGCGCCGGCGCGCTGCTGAGCGGCGGGGGCGGCAAGGACGGGGGCACCGACGACAAGACGGCCGCCACGGCGTCCCCCACCACCCAGGGCTCCGCCTCGCCCACCGTCGACGCCGCCCGGCAGCAGGCGGTCGACCTGGACAAGCTGCTCGCGGACAGCGGCAGCAGCCGTGCCTCGGTGATCCAGTCGGTGACCGACGTCCGGCAGTGCGACAACCTCGACCAGGCCGCCGCCGGCCTGCGGGACGCGGCCAAGCAGCGCGGCGGGCTGGTCACCCGGCTCGGCACGCTGTCCGTCGACAAGCTGCCGGGCAGCGGCGACCTGACGGCCGCGCTGACCAGAGCCTGGCAGGCGTCCGCCGCGGCCGACAACCACTACGCGGCGTGGGCCGACCAGGCCAAGGGCCGCAAGATCTGTCACAAGGGCCACGCCCGCACCACGGGTGAGACCCTGGCCGGCAACCGGGAGAGCGGCACCGCCAGCGCGCAGAAGGCGAAGGCGGCGGCGCTGTGGAACGCGATCGCGCGCAAGTACGGCCTGACCCAGCGCCAGCCCACCCAGCTGTGACCGGCCGACGGGTCCCGGCCGCCGGACCCGTCATGGCACGTCGGCGTGCTCCAGGGTCGATGTCATGTCGGTGGTCCCGCTGTCGCCGCCGACGCCCTTGCGGGCCGCGACCAGCCTGCCGTCCCGGACGACCTGGAGGGTGACGTCGGCGTTGACCAGCCGAGGGAAGCCGACCGCGGCGAGCCTGCTCTCGTAGGGCCAGCGCAGGGTCGGGGTGAGGCCGCCGGTGGAGACGCGCAGGCCGCCACCGAGGGTGCGCCGCACGGTGTCGGCGCTCACCTCGCCGTCGCCGATCCGCTCCAGGGCGGCCCTGAGGACGGTGTAGGCGATCCAGGTGGTCTGCACGCCGGCGTCCGCGGGGTCGATGCGGTTGTCGCCGAAGGCCTCCTCGTTGATCACCTTCTTCATCGGGGCCCACCGCGGGTCGGAGGCGACCGGGTACCAACCGGTGATGTACGACCCCTCGTACGGCCCCGACGCCCCGCCGGTGGCGTCGATCACGGTCTGGTCGACGCTGCCCAGCACGGTCGCCGTGCGCACCCGCGGGAAGTCGTCGCGGGCCCGCCGGAAGGAGTCCATGAAGGTGTCGGTGCGGTCCCCGAGCGCGGGCACCACACAGCCCTTGCCCGCCGTGTCCCGGGTGGCGAACCGCAGCGCCCGCTCGGCCTGGCCGCCGTACTCGGTGGCGTCCTCCGCGGCCAGCTGGTCGCCGGCGTCCCGGTGTCCGGCCGCCCGCAGCCCCGAGTCGAGCATCGTGGGCAGCTGGTCGCCGGCGATGCTGTCGGGACGGACCAGGGCGATATTGGCGCACGCGTCCGCGAGGGCCTCGCCGAGACCGGCCAGGAGGGCGGGCTGGCCGCCGTTGACCGGATAGGACATGGCGCCGGTGAACTCGTCGTTGGTGACGCCGTAGCCGCCGATGTAGGGGATGCCGGCGCCCTCCAGCGGGGCGAGGAAGGAGTCGCCGAACTGGCTGTAGGAGCCGACGACCGCGACCACGTTCTCGTCCACCGCCCGCCGCGCGCACTTCGCGGCGCCCACGCTGTCGTTGTGGTCGTTGCAGGTCAGCACCTGGAGCCGGCGGCCGTGGATGCCGCCGCGTGCGTTGATCCACCGGGCGTAGGCGCGGGCCATCGCCGGCATGCCGGGCTTGTTGGTCGCGTCGGTGTCCTGCGGCGCCCAGGTCATCACCTTGACCGGGCCGTCCCCCGAGCCCCCCGTGGCACCGGGGACGACCCCGCACGCGGCGGTGAGCGACGTACACAGAGCCATGGCGCCCGCCGCGAGGGCGGTGGCTCTGACAGCACGGGACGGTGCGGAAGGAAAGGTGCTGCGGGTGCGTCGCCTGCCGGTCATGCGCACACACGATTCCCTCACACCGCTAACCCGGAAGTGACCCACGGTCGACAAAGGGTGACAGTGCGATGAATTGCGGGGGCCGGTGGGACCCGCGGCGGGCGGAACGTACGATCGATGACCGTGCAAGGTTCGGAGAACACTTCCCGTCGCGGCCGTCGCTCCTCCACCATGGGCGGCATGCCCCTGAACGACATGCCGTGGTGGCGGTGGCGCAGCAACGTGCGCTCGGCGCTGCACATGCTCTCCGACCCGGTGTTCCAGCGGGACGTCTGGCTGGCCGGCCTGGACGGCTTCGGTGACGTCACCGACGCCGTGTACCGGCTGGTGGAGGACACCTGGCTGGACAACTGGTCCGCGGAGAAGTACGTCGGCACCGTCTTCCGCGACTCGCAGGAGGCGGCGCTCGTCGACACCGCCGTGCTGCGGGTGCTCCGGATCATGCACCAGGTCGGGCCGGACGCGCCGGTCGCCGCGTACCTGGAGCACGCCGGGTGGCCGGAGGCGGTGCGGGCGGCCCGCGACGCGCACGTGCGGATGTCGGTGAGCGACGGTGACGACCCGGACACGCCTCCGAAGAGCCTGGAGTTCCTGCGCATCCAGACCCGGAGCGCGTAGCGCGGGTCCGGCTGGCGGACGGCCGGGGGCGGCGGGCCGCCGGTATGGGACCCTGTGGTGCATGAACGAGCAGTCCGCCTCCTCGGCCGCCGCGCCGGCCGACCAGTACGTCCTCACGCTCTCCTGCCCGGACAAGCAGGGCATCGTGCACGCCGTGTCCAGCTACCTGTTCATGACGGGTTGCAACATCGAGGACAGCCAGCAGTTCGGCGACCACGACACGGGTCTGTTCTTCATGCGCGTCCACTTCTCGGCCGAGGCGCCGGTGACGGTGGAGAAGCTCCGGGCGAGCTTCGCCGCGATCGGTGACTCCTTCCACATGGACTGGCAGATCCACCGGGCCGACCAGAAGATGCGGATCCTGCTGATGGTCAGCAAGTTCGGGCACTGCCTGAACGACCTGCTGTTCCGTGCGCGGATCGGGGCGCTGCCCGTGGACATCGTCGGAGTGGTGTCGAATCACACCGAGTTCCAGGAACTGGTGGGTTCGTACAACATCCCCTTCCACCACATTCCGGTGACGAAGGAGAACAAGGCGGAGGGCGAGGGCAAGCTGCTCCGGATCGTTCGCGAGGAGAACGTCGAACTCGTCGTCCTCGCCCGCTACATGCAGGTCCTCTCGGACGACCTCTGCAAGCAGCTCAACGGGCGGATCATCAACATCCACCACTCCTTCCTGCCGAGCTTCAAGGGCGCGAAGCCCTACCACCAGGCGCACGCGCGGGGCGTGAAGCTGATCGGGGCGACGGCGCACTACGTCACCGCCGACCTCGACGAGGGGCCGATCATCGAGCAGGAGGTCGAGCGCGTCGGGCACGACGTGACGCCGGACCAGCTCGTGGCCGTCGGACGGGACGTGGAGTGCCAGGCGCTGGCACGGGCCGTCAAGTGGCACGCCGAGCGCAGGATCCTGCTCAACGGCCGGCGGACGGTCGTCTTCGCCTAGGGCTCGTCGTTCGGATCATGCCGGGCTGGCGGGCCTGATCCGGCCTGATCCGAACGACACACGCGGGCCACGGACACGACCCGGGCGCCGCCGCGGTCACTCGGCGACCGTGAAGTAGCGCGCGAACGCCGGCACGATCTCCGCCTCGCCGACGCTGCCGTCGCCGTCGGTGTCGAGGGCGGCGACGACCTGCCGGGCGACCTCGTCCGGCACGCGCAGGACCCGCAGCACGCGCGCGGTGTCGGCGGTGCCCAGCCGGCCGTCGTCGTCGGCGCCGGCCACGGCCAGGGCGGCGTGCAGGAAGGGGCGGGCGATCTCGGCGAAGCGGCCGGGGTTGTCCCGCAGCCGCTTGACCGCCCCGGTGACGAACTCCTCGCGGGTGATGCGCTGGTCGCCGTCCCGGTCGGCGATGCCGGCCATGCCCTGCCAGAACGCCTCCGCGCCGGCGTACAGCGCCTGTCCCCGGTCGGAGCGGGCGGGCACGGTGAACTCGGCGAGCAGGGCCTTGGCCGCCGCGTTGAAGTCCGCGCGGTCGATGGAGCCGTTGCCGTCCTGGTCGAAGGTGGCGAACCGGGCGGCGATCCTGCGCTCGTACTCGGTGCTGACCATGTCTGTTCGGGCCGCCTTACGTGTGGGTCGTCCATGTGGGCCGCGCCTGTCGGTGGGGCCGGCCTGGCAGGGAGCGTACGACGCGGGTGGCCGCGGGGTGGCGGGAAACCGGCAGTTGTGCCAAGACCGGGGGAATTCCGGGACGACGGTGCGGCCGAGTCACCCGGCCGTGCGGGTCGTTCAGGCGGAGAGGGGGCCGGCCTCGTCGGTGGTCGCCGTGTCGAGGTCGGGGCGGACGTCGAAGAGGCGGCGGACGCCGAGCGCGCCGAGGACGCGGTTGACGTGCGAGCCGTCCTCCGCGCCGCGGTCGGGCAGGATCAGCCGGAGCCGGCCCTGGCAGGAGCGGATCAGCCGGCGGGACGCGATGAGCACGCCGACCCCGCTGGAGTCGCAGAAGAAGACGTCGGAGAGGTCCACGACCAGGCTGTGGTGTCCCTCGGCGACGACGTCGTGCACCCGCTGGCGCAGCAACGGGGAGGTCATCAGGTCCAGCTCCCCGGAGACCCGGAGCACGGCCCACTCGCCCTGCTCGACGCCGGTCACGTTGAATGCCACGGCCCTGCCCCTCCGTTCGCCGGATCTCCCGGAACCGCCCGGAACCGGAAGCAGTTCCTACGTTCGCTTCGGGGCGGCTGCCCAGCGGCCGTTCCCTGAAACGCGAAGGGGTAAACGGCAGGTGATCGACAAGAGGCTTATTTCGGTCACCAACGATCATGTTCGATCAGATTCGCGCGCGGCAGGCGTGAAGGATATGTGAAGAGGGCACTATCACCTGCGGTGCACCGGGGGGCGCACATTGACACAAAGGGGCGTGCACTGCCGGACGTGCCGACTACATTCGGGACGGCAGGGACGACAGGCTGGTCGGGCCGGACACGCGCGAGGGGAGGGGACGGCATGGCCGGGAAGGACGTACCACCCCGCTGGGACCGGAAGATGCAGCAGCGGCTCGCCCGCGGTGAGGCCGCGGCCCTCGGCGAGCTGTACGACCGGTTCGCCTCTCTCGTGCACGGCCTCGCCCATCGCGTCCTCGGCGCCGAGGAGGCCGCCGACGCCGTCACCCGCGAGGTCTTCGCCCACGTCTGGGAACACCCCGAGACCTACGACCCCGGGCAGGGGCCCCTGCGCACCTGGATCGCCGACCTCACCCACCGGGCCGCCGTCCGGCGGCTGCGCGACCGGGAGGAACGGGAGCGGTCGCGGCCCGAGGAACTGGAGAACACCGTCCGCCGTGCCTCGGTCGCCGCCCGCGCCGACTACATCGTCCACTCCATGCCGGCCCCGCTGCGCGCCGCCCTGGACCTCGCCTACTCCCGGCGCCGTGACTACCGCCAGACCGCGGCCGACCTCGGCGTCACCGAGGAGGAGGCCCGCCGCCGGCTCCGCCTCGGCCTCCAGCTGCTGTCCACCGCCCACGACGCCGGGACACCGCCGGAACACGGAGGTGCGGCGTGAGCGGCGCGGACCGGTCCGAGGCGCACGACGACCGCGCGGCGGGGGAGCGGCACGCGCGCGAGCCCGAGGGCGAACCGCCGGACGGCGGCACCGGCGCCGACCCCGGACGCCCGGCCCACCACGGCACGGACGCCGGGGGCGGCGCGGGGAGCACGGCGCCCGGCGCCGGCGGTTCTGGGGGCGGTGCGGGGGACGCGCCGCACGGCACCGGCCCCGCCCGGCAGCCCCGCATACCCACGCCCCGCGCGTCCGTCGAGGACGGCGGCCTCCCGCTGCCCGGCCTCAGCGACCCGGCGGACCACACCCCCGCGGACCATGCCCCCGCCCCGCCCGGCCTGTCGCACGGTGTCCTGAAGTCGCTCCTCGGCGCCTGGGCGCTGGCCGCCTGCTCGGCGGCGGAGACGGCGGCCGTCGAGGAACACCTGGGCGACTGCGGCGGCTGCGCCGACGAGGCCCGCCGGCTGCGCGAGGCGGTCGGCCTGCTGTACCAGCCGGAGAGCCTCGACCTGAACCCCGCACTGCGCACCCGCGTCCTGAAGGGCTGCCTGAGCCGCCGGCCCCCGCGTATCCCGGTGCCCGACTGGGCCGTGCCCTACGACGCCGAGACCGCCCGCCTGGACGCGCTGCTCCAGGACTTCGGCGACGCGGAGTGGCACGCGCCGGTGCGACTGCGCTGGTTCGACGACGACCGCCCGACGAGCCGCCGTACGACCGTCGCCGGGGTCATCGCGCACCTGCTGTCGGTCGACGGGCTGGTCGCGACGGCACTCGGCCTGGAGGACCCGCTCCCCGCCGCACCCGGGCGGGGTGACGGCGCCGCCGGCCCGGCCGGGCGCACGGAGGCGTACTGGCGGGCCTCCCGGTTCCCGCCGACCCGCACGGTGCGCGGGCCCTGGCGGGAGCAGAGCCACGGCCTGGTGCGGACGGTGTCCTTCACGGGCAGCCACGCCGGCGGACTGCCGGTGGCGTACGGCGACTTCGCCCTGCCCCTGCACGACGCGATGCTGGACCGCGCCTTCGAGTGCTGGGTGCACGCAGCGGACATCGCGGAGGCGGTGCACTACCCGTACGAGCCGCCGGCCCCCCACCACCTCAACCGGATGATCGACCTCGCGGCCCGGCTGCTGCCGGCGGTACTCGCCGAACGCCGCCGCGCGGGCCTGTCCGCACCGGGTGACCGGACACCCCACCTGGTCCCGGCCGGCGCCCCCGGACGCAGCCTGCGCCTGGAGATCGAGGGCGCGGGCGGCGGCGAGTGGCTGATCGCGCTCGACTCACCGGCGGCGGTGGGCTCCGCCGACCACGAGGTGGCCCACGTCGCCCTGGACGGCGTGGAGTTCTGCCACCTGGCCGCGGGCCACATCTCCCCGGAGGACGCCGCGGCGGGCCAGCACGGCGACCGCCGGGCGGTCAGGGACGTACTCTTCGCCACGGCAAGCCTGAGCCGGATGTGACCGGAAGCAATGGGGGACATCTTCATGGGCCGTCCGTCCGGCGAGCTGTTCCGGCCCGCGCCGCCGTGACCGCGTCGGTCCTGGCCCTCGCGTCCTGCAACCAGGGTCCCGGTCGGTCACGCTGTCGGTCGGTCCACACTCGCCAGGGCGCCACGGGCGTTCTCGCCCGGCGGATCAACACCCTCTGACCGCCACGGCCGGGGTGGTCAGAGGCTGAGACGAGCCGGAAGCTTTGGCCTTGGATGTCGCGGATCGTGGCGTGTCGGCATCACGGAGCGTTGATACCGGGTTGTGTCCATACCGCGACTTGTCACGGCCTGGAGTCGAGCGTCCGCTCCGGTACCTTGTGCGGGATGCGAGTGGCTGCGCGGACGAGCCGGGCCGGTGATGCCCCTGGGGCGACGCCGGGCCGTGCGGTGCGCGCCGCTGCTGGCGGGGCGGTCGGCCCTTCGGGCGCCGCCTGTTCGACTCCCCGGCACGAGCGTCGCACAGTATGCCTCACGCGTACTCCTTCGCGCGGGAATATGCCCGAAGCGCTTGTTGGGGTGACTGTACGTCAACCATGCTGTCTCGCACGGGAGTCACACAACGTGACCCTTGCTCTGGCCGTTGTCCTGGCCATGCAGAAAATGGCTACGATCGTGGCCCTCGTCGTGATCGCCGCCGCGGCTGACGCCGTGACGCGCGGCCGGCGCGGGGTCATGTGTCCGCCGGTTCGGATGGTGTGAGCGGTGCAGGTGCTTCAAGTGCAGCTGGAGATCCGGCCCGACCCCGCGGAGGTGGGACGGGCCAGGAAGTGGGCCCGCTCGCGGCTCGCCGGGTCGGGGATAACGGCCGACGAACCGCTGGCCGAGACCCTGATCCTGCTCGTCTCCGAGCTGGTGACCAACGCCGTGGTGCACACCGGCCGTCCGGCCGTGCTGCGCCTCTGCCTGCCGGGCCCGGTGGCCGGGAAGACCGCGTCGGCCACGGTGCGGGTGGAGGTGGCCGACACCAGTTCCCGCGCACCCGTGCCCCGTTGCGTCGGCGGCAACGCCACCGGTGGCCGCGGCCTGGCCCTCGTGGACTGTCTCGCCGACCGCTGGGGCTGGAGTCCCGACGGTGCCGGGAAGAGTGTCTGGTGCGAACTGGACCGCTGTTCCAAGCCGCGGGACAGTGCGGCGATGGCGTACGGGGGCGCACTGCCCGCGTACGACGGCTTCGCGTTCGAGGCGGTGTAATCCGCCTGCGCGGTGATGCGCCGGCGGTGCACCCGTGCGCGGGGTGGGCGCACAGGGCGCGGACAGCCCGCGGCCGTACCGGCGTTGACGTCCGCCGGCTCTCTTACCAGGCTGGTGGGCGTCGATCCGCCGCGAGGGGACGGCGAGGGCCCGGGTGACGGCGGCCCTCGCCGAGCGTGGGTCGCATCGGAGGGCGGCGCGCGCGAGACGCTTGGGGGCGCGCCGCCGACCGCACCCCGGCGACCGCGTCCCGCCGACCGCCCCCCCGGCTGCGCCCCGGCGACCGCATCGCCGACCGCACCCCGGCGACCGCGCCTCCCCGCCCACGACCCGGCGACCGCATCCCGTCAACCGCACGTCGCCGACCACGCCCCGCCAACCGCGCCTCCCCGGCCGCGCCCCGGCCTCCGCCCCCCTGCCGTCATGCGTGTGCCGGGCGCGGGGCCGGCGTCCCAGGGGCGCCGCCGGTGCCGCCGGTGATCACCGTCGGCACGCCGCACGCGCGCCGTCTCGTTTCTCCACAGGCTGTGGACAACTTTTGGCCGTGCGGCGGAGCGGTGCTCACGTCCGGGTGCCGCCACCCGCCCGGAACGTCCGCCGGTACGCCGTCGGCGTCACCCCCAGCGCCTGCTGGAGGTGCTGCCGCATCGACTGGGCCGTGCCGAAGCCCGCGTCCCGCGCCACCTGGTCCATGGACAGACCGGTGGATTCCAGCAGATGCCGGGCGCGTTCCACGCGCTGCCGGGTGAGCCACTGGCCGGGACTGACGCCGACCTCCTCCCGGAAGCGACGGGTGAACGTGCGTACCGACATGGCTTCCTGGCCGGCCATGTCCCGCAGCTGGATCGGTTCGTGCAGCCGGGTCAGCGCCCAGGCGCGGGCGGCGGCCGTCGTGGACACCTGCGGGTCGGGGACGGGGCGGTGGATGTACTGGGCCTGGCCGCCGTCGCGGTGGGGCGGTACGACCGTGCTCCGGGCGACCTCGTTGGCGACGGCCGTGCCGAAGTCGCGGCGGACCATGTGCAGGCACAGGTCGATCCCGGCGGCCACGCCGGCCGAGGTGAGCACGTCGCCGTCATCGACGAACAGCACGTCCGCGTCCACCCGGATCCGCGGGAACAGCCGCTGGAGGTGCTCCGCGTGCGCCCAGTGCGTGGTCGCCGGGCGCCCGTCGAGGTAGCCGGCGGCGGCGAGGACATAGACGCCGGTGCAGATGGAGGCGAGCCGGGTGCCGGGACGGACGCGGGCGAGGGCGGCGGCCAGGTCGTCGGTGAGCCGGCCCTCGTCGTGGACCGGGCCCAGTTCGTACGACGCCGGGACGATCACCGTGTCGGCCGTGGCCAGCGCCTCGGGGCCGTGGGCGACGTGCACGGCGAAGTCGGCGTCCGTCTCGACCGGGCCGGGCGGCCGCACGGAGCAGGTCACGACCTCGTACAGGTGCCGCCCCCGTGCGTCCCGCGGGCGGCCGAAGATCCGGTGCGGGATGCCGAGTTCGAAGGGCAGCAGGCCGTCCAGGGCCAGGACGGCGATCCGGTGCGGCCGGGAATCCCCTGTGGGCGTCATGGCCCGATCCTAGTGAAGGCTGTCCTCCGGGCCACTCGTCGCCCGCGCGCGGGAACCCCAGGCTGGGTGACGTGACTCGGACAAGCCCAGCCCCCGCCCCGGACGCCGTCCCCGCCCCGGACGCCGTCCCCGCCCCGGACGCCGTCCCCGCCCCCGTCCAGGCCCCGCCCACCCGGCACCACCGCGTGCACCGCGCCTGGTTCGTCGCCGCGGTCACTTTCGTCACGATCATCGGCGCGGCGGCCTTCCGCTCCCTGCCCGGCCTGCTCATCGACCCGCTGAACCAGGAGTTCGGCTGGTCGCGCGGCACGATCGGCGCTGCCGTCTCCCTCAATCTCGCGCTGTACGGCCTCACCGCGCCGTTCGCCGCCGCGCTCATGGACCGCTTCGGCATCCGGCGCGTGGTCGCCCTCGCGCTCCTCGTGATCGCGGCCGGCTCCGGGCTGACGGTGTGGATGACGGCGGCCTGGCAACTGTGGCTGTGCTGGGGACTGCTGGTCGGCCTCGGCACCGGCTCCATGGCGCTGGCCTTCGCCGCGACCGTGACCAACCGCTGGTTCACCGAGCGGCGCGGCCTGGTCAGCGGCATCCTCACCGCGGCCTCCGCCTCCGGACAGCTGGTCTTCCTGCCGCTGCTGTCGCGGATCGTCGAGCGGCACCACTGGCGTCCCGCCGCGGTGACCGTCGCCCTGGCCGCGCTCGCGGTGGTGCCCTTCGTCTGGCTGCTGCTGCGCGACCACCCGGCCGACGTGGGCGCGGCACCGTACGGGGCGCGGGAGTTCGTGCCGAAGCCGCCGCCCGTCACCGGTGCCGCCCGCCGCACGCTCGCCGTCCTGTCCGCCGCCGTCCGGACGGGCACCTTCTGGCTGCTCGCCGGCACCTTCGCGATCTGCGGAGCCTCCACCAACGGGCTGATCCAGACCCACTTCGTGCCCGCCGAGCACGACCACGGGATGCCCGTGACGACGGCGGCCTCGCTGCTCGCGGTGATCGGAGTGTTCGACGTCGTCGGCACGATCGCCTCCGGCTGGTTCACCGACCGCTTCGAACCGCGCCGCCTGCTCGCCGTCTACTACGCCCTGCGCGGCCTGTCGCTGCTGTTCCTGCCGATGCTGCTGGGGCCCGCCGTGCACCCGCCGATGCTCTTCTTCATCGTCTTCTACGGCCTGGACTGGGTGGCCACCGTCCCGCCCACCCTGGCCCTGTGCCGCGAGCGGTTCGGCGAGGACAGCGCCATCGTCTTCGGCTGGGTCCTCGCCTCCCACCAGATCGGCGCGGCCCTCGTCGCCTACCTGGGCGGCCTCGCCCATGACGTCCTCGGCTCCTACGACCTGGTCTGGTACGCCTCCGGCACCCTGTGCGCGGCGGCGGCCCTCATGTCCCTGGTCATCCGCCGCACCCCGGGCGCCCGCACGGTCGCCGCGTGAGGGCGCCCGGCGGGGTCACCGCGGGGCGGAGAGGCTCTTGGCGACGGCCCGTGCGATCCGGCGCGCGTCGATCGCCAGCTCCCGCAGCATCCCGCTGATCGGGTTGGTGAAGCCGGTGAAGTACAGGCCGGGCGCCTGCGCGGGCGTGCGGCCGCCGTGCACCACCGGCCGCCCGCGTTCGTCCAGCACACCGAGGTGCCCGACGAGCCCCTCCAGCGCCCGGACGTACCCCGTTGCCGCGATCACCGCGTCGGTGGTGATCCGGCTGCCGTCGGCGAGGACACCTTCCCGTCGTCGAACGCCTCGACGGCGGCGACGATCTCCACCTTGCCCCGGCGCACGGCGTCGGTCAGGCCGACGTCCTGGACCGGGATCGCGCCCTGCCGCACCCTGCTGTACAGGCCGGTGCCGGGGCGCGGCAGCCCGTGCGCGGACAGGTCCGGGGTACTGAGCCGGGTCACCGGCCCGGCGAGCAGGTCCACGAGCCGCACCGGCAGCCGCCGGACCAGTACGCCCGTGTACTGAGCGGCCCAGCCGAGGGTCGACCGGCGCAGGATGTGCGGCGCCGTGCGCACCGCCAGCCGCACCCGCGCGGCTCCGCCCTCCACCAGGTCGACGGCGATCTCCGCGCCGGTGTTGCCGATGCCGACGACGAGTACGTCCCGGCCGGTGTACGGCCCGGCGGTGCGGTAGTCGCCCGCGTGCAGGAACTCCCCGGTGTACGTCTCGCGGCCGGGCCAGTCGGGGACCCGCGGGGTGTGGTTGTAACCGGTGGCGACGACCACCGCGCTGCCGGTCAGCTCCCGGCCGCCGGAGGCGTGCAGCAGCCACCCGGTGCCGTCCCCGGTCCGCTCGACGCGGTGCACCTCCACCCCGGTGACGATCTCCAGCCGGTGGTGTTCGGCGTACTTCTCCAGGTAGCGCACCACGTTGTCCCGGGCCACCCAGCGCCCGAACCGGCGGGGGACGGCGAGGCCGGGCAGCGCGGACAGCCGCCGGGTGGTGTGCAGCCGCAGCCGGTCGTAGTGCCGGCGCCAGGAGGCGCCCACCTGGTCGGACTTCTCCAGCACCACGGCCCGTACGCCCCGTGCCCGCAGCGCGTGGGCGGCGGCCAGGCCGCCCGGACCCGCGCCGATGACGTAGACCGGGCGGTCGGCGGGGGTCGGCGAGAGGGGGACGGGGGAGGGGCGGGAGGCGGCCATGAGCGGGAGCGTAACCACCCACCAGATTGATGGGTCTCGGTCAAGACCGGAATCGGTTGCGACTTGATCACGGGACCCGGTCCGCAGCGTGCCCGCAGCCGCCCGCACGCCCCGGCGCACCCGTCCTTCAGCGCGCGGCCGGCGCCCTCACGGCCACAGCAGGCCCCTGCTCCAGCCGAACCCCGTGCTGCGGTACTCCAGCCGGACGTGCTGCCGTCGCGCGTCCCCCTGGAAGAACTCCACCGTCTCCGGGCGGACCCGGTACAGCGTCCAGGTCGGCGACGGCTCGTCCGGGTTCTCCCGCGCCCTCTCCCACGCCGCCTCGGAGGCCTCCCGCAGCTCGGCCGCCGAGGACAGTTCCTCGCTCTGCCGCCCGGTCAGCGCGGCGGCCAGCGCGCCCGTGGAGCGCGCGTGCAGATCGGCCTGGCTCTCCGGCGACGGCGCCGCCGCCACCGGCCCCCGCAGCCGCACCTGCCGTCCGAGCACCGGCCAGTAGAAGGTGAGGGCGGCGTACGGCCGGACGCTCAGGTCGCGGCCCTTGCGGCTCGTGGCGTGCGTGGCGAAGGACCAGCCGTCCGCGTCGGCGCCGTGCAGCATCACGATCCGCGCATCCGGCCGGCCCTCCTCGTCCGCGGTCGCCAGCGTCATGGTGTGCGGCTCCGGCTGCCCCGCCGCCACCGCCTCCGCGAACCAGTCCGTGAACAGGGTCAGCGGGGTGGGAGGGGCCGTGTCCGGATCGAAGGGCCGCAGCTCCGTCACCGCGGGGTCCCAGACGCGCAGCGAGCGGAGGAGTGTGTGGAGATCCTTTTGTGCCATGGGGCGAGTATCACCGGTGGGCGCGGTCTCACTCCCGCACGGCACCACCGCCCCCGGGGCACCCCGTGGCGCGGGGACCCTAGAGCGTCGCGAGCCGTTCCACCAGCAGCAGAGCGCCGATGCCCAGCATCGCCGCTCCGGAGGTGCGGGTCACCGCGCGCGCCGCCGCCGGGCGGGCGGCGAGCAGGGTGCGGGCGAGGACGCCGACGGTGAGATAGACGGCCGCGCAGCACGCCATGTGGAGCAGCCCGAGTGCCGCCGTCTGCGCGGGGACGGGGAGGTGAGCGCCCCGCAGCGTGAGGAACTGGGGGAGGACCGAGAGGTAGAGCAGCAAGCCCTTGGGGTTGAGGCCGCTGATCGCCGCGCCGCGCAGGAACGGCCGGCCGGCGGGCGGGGGAGTGCCGGCGGCACCGGGGACCGCCGGGCGGCGCAGGACGCCCCAGCCCAGCCACAGCAGATAGCCGGCGCCGGCCACGGTCAGCGCCGTCAGCAGCCGGGGGGAGCCGGCCACCAGTACCGCCAGGCCGGCCGCCGCCAGGGTCGTGTGCAGGGCGTATCCGCAGACCAGGCCCGCCACCGCGCGGGGGACCGGGCTGCCGCGCAGGGCGCCCGCGATGACGTACGCCCAGTCGGCGCCCGGTACGCACACCAGCAGCAGGTCCACCACGAGGAAGGAGAAGAGCAGTCCCGAGTCCATGCCGGGGACATTAGGCGCGAATGGCCCGAAAGTGTTCCCGAAGTTTGCTCATGATCGCGCGGTCTGAGCAAATATTTTCTTCATGGACGACGTGGACCGAAAAATCCTTGCGGAGCTGCAACAGGACGGGCGGCTGACCGTGACCGAGCTGGCGGCCCGGGTGCGGCTGAGCGTCTCGCCCTGCCACCGGCGGCTGCGGGAGCTGGAGCGGTCCGGCGCCATCCAGGGCTACCGCGCGGTGGTGGACGCGGCGGCGCTCGGGCTGAACTTCGAGGCGCTGGTCTTCGTGTCCATGCGGCAGGAGGACCGGGACACGGTCGCCGGGTTCGAGCGGGCGGTCGGTGAGCTGGAGCATGTGCTGGACGCCCAGCGGCTCTTCGGGGAGCCGGACTATCTGCTCCGGGTCGCCACCGCCGACCTGGCCGCCTTCCAGCGGCTGTACGACGAGCGGCTGGCGACCCTGCCGGGGGTGCAGCGGCTGACGTCGACGCTGGTGATGAAACACGTGGTGCGGGACCGGCCGTTGCCGGCATGACGGAACAGGCGGTGGTCCACCTCGGGTGGTCCACCGCCTGCCGGACAGGACGTGCACGGGAAAAAGGGAGTGGCGCTACTTGGTCGGCTTCCGGCCGGTCACGCCCAGGTGTACCAACAGTGCCAGGGCGGGCTTGAGTTCGGCCGCCTTCACGCCCGAGGAGGGGCCCTTCTGGTGGCCCGCCACCGCCGCGAGCATGGCGACCAGCGCACCGGCCACCGCCGCCGGGCTGACGTCCTTGTCGACCCGGCCCTTGGACTGGAGTTCGGCGATGGAGCCGGCGAGGGAGGTGTTCACCGAGTTCAGGATCCTCGTGCGGATCTTGGAGAATCGTTTGTCCCCCTCGGCCGCGCCGAGGTCGATCACCCGCAGGATCGCGTCGTTGCGGCGCCAGAAGTCCAGGAAGCCGTCCACGAGTTCCTGGGCGGTCTGCCAGCCCGACCGGCCGGCCCAGGTGCGTCCCTCGAGCAGCTCGGTCAGTCCCGTGCTCTCGGCCGCCATCTGCTCGGCGACCTCCAGGACGGCGCCCTCGACATCCGGGAAGTACTGGTAGAAGGTCGCGGGCGACGTCCCCGCCTTCCGGGCGACATCGATGACCTTGACGTCCCGGTAGGGGGAGGAGCTGAGCATCTCGCTGAGGCAGTCGAGCAGCTTCTGCCGGGTCGCCTGCCCACGCCGGCCGGCCACGCGGCCGTCGACGGTACGCACTTGTCCTGTCATGTCGTCAGCTTACCGAGGGGTGATGGGAGCGCTATTCGGCCGACTGCAAATGGGGTGCGCGGGGGGATCGGGGAAGGTGTGCCTGGTCTGCGCGGTGCGCGCGGTCCGGTTACTTTGACCGCATGGCCGAAAACAGGGCATCCACGAACGAAGAGGTGTACGGGGAGGGCGTCCCCTGCTGGGTGGACGCCCAGCTGCCCGACGTGGCGGCGGGCAAGCGGTTCTACGGCGGGCTCTTCGGGTGGACCTTCGAGGAGGCGCACGGCTCCGGCGTGTGGGCGCGGCTGGACGGCGGACTCGTCGCCTCCCTGGCCCCGAAGTCCGACGGCCGCATGCCCACCGTCTGGACCGTCTCCTTCGCCACCTCGGACGCAAAGGCCCTCGGCCGGCGGATCACGGCGGCCGGCGGGCAGGTGGTCATGGCCCCCTTCCCGGTGGGCGACCTCGGGACCGCCGCCCTGGCCGCCGACCCCGAGGGCGCGGTGTTCGGGCTGTGGCAGCCCGGCACCCACCGCGGCTTCGACCGGCGGCACGAGCCCGGCACCTTCGTCTGGGCCGAGCTGTACACCCGGGACACCGCCGCTGCCAACGCCTTCTACGGCGGCCTCTTCCACGACGCGCTGTTCGGCGGCGGCGAACCCGATTTCGGGCGTGCGGAGGTCACCGAGGTGTTCGCCGCCGAGATGCCCCCGCACTTCCTCACCCACTTCCGGGTGGCGGAGCTGGCGGACGCCCTCGGGACCGTGGGACGGCTCGGCGGACGGGTGCAGGCGCCACCCTTCGAGACGTCGTACGGGCGCGTGGCCGTCGTCACCGACAATCAGGGGGCGTCGTTCGCGCTGCTGGAGCGCTGACGCGTCCGCTTTGGTGTGAGACACCCCGATATCTGACCGGGTTCGCAACCAGCCGCCCGGCCAGGAAGAATCAGGGTGCGTGCCGCCATGGCGGTGCGGTGGTGAGACGCTGCACTTCGGTCGCGTACATATGTGGATGGCGCGGCTCGTACGGGGAGGTGGCAGGCAAGTGGTGGATCAGCTGACGCAGCACGATCCGCGGCGGATCGGGCCGTTCGAGGTGCTGGGCCGGCTGGGGGCCGGCGGCATGGGGCTGGTCTATCTCGCGCGCTCGGCGTCCGGCCGGCGCGTGGCGATCAAGACGGTGCGCACCGAGCTGGCCGAGGACCAGCTCTTCCGCGTCCGCTTCACCCGCGAGGTCGAGGCGGCCCGCGCGGTCTCCGGCTTCTACACCGCGGCCGTGGTCGACGCCGACCCGCGTGCCGCCGTGCCCTGGCTGGCCACCGCCTACGTGCCCGCGCCCTCGCTGGAAGAGATAGTGAACGAGTGCGGGCCGCTCCCGGCGCAGGCCGTGCGCTGGCTCGCGGCCGGCGTCGCCGAGGCCCTCCAGTCCATCCACGGGGCGGGCCTGGTCCACCGCGACCTCAAGCCGTCCAACGTCCTCGTCGTCGAGGACGGCCCCCGGGTGATCGACTTCGGTATCGCCTCCGGTGTCTCCAACACCCGGCTGACGATGACGAACGTCGCCGTCGGCACCCCCGCCTACATGTCCCCGGAGCAGGCCAAGGACTCCCGCAGCGTCACCGGCGCCAGCGACGTCTTCTCGCTCGGCTCCACCCTCGTCTTCGCGGCCACCGGCCACCCGCCCTTCCACGGCGCCAACCCGGTCGAGACCGTCTTCATGCTGCTCCGCGAAGGCCCCGACCTCACCGGCCTCCCGGACGAACTGCGTCCGCTCATCGACGCCTGCATGGAGATGGAGGCCACCGGCCGCCCCAGCCCGGCCGACCTCCAGGCGCAGCTGGCCCCGCACTTGTTCGGCTCCGGCTCCGACGACAGCGGCACCGCCTCCGCCTGGCTGCCGGAGAAGGCGGTCGCGCTCATCGAGACCCGCCGCGGCGGCCGTACGGCCGTCAAGGCCGTCCCGGTCACCACCGGCGGCCCCCGCGGCGGCGGCCGGCCGGCCATCCCCCCGCCGCCCCCCTACGACCCCCCGGTCCCGGCGCCCGTGCACACCCCGGCCGGCGCCCCCGACACCGGCCCCGTCCACCTGGCCGGCGCCAAGGTGCCCATCGGCCCCGGCCCCCGGGTCGCCGACGCCCGCGCCGCCGCCGTCAAGGCGCCCCCGCCCGAGGCCGGACTGGTGGCCGGCTGGTCCCGGCCCCGTCCCGGCGTGGCCGGCGCCGACCCCGCCGTACCGCCCGTGCCGCCGGCGCCCCCGGAGACGCCGGGCGGCTGGCGCCCCTGGCGTTTCCGCATGTCCAACGACGTCTGGGGCACCCCGTCGGTCGACGGCGACCTGGTCTACGTCACCTCCTTCGAGGTGCATGCCCTGGACGTGGCCACGGGCCGGCGCCGGTTCAAGACCCGGGACGTGGCCTGGTGCATGGCGGTGGCGGACGGCCGTGTCCACGCCTCCGACGGCCCCACCCTGTTCGCCCTGGACGCGCGCGAGGGCACCGACCTGTGGCGGCTGTCCACGGACGCCTGGGTGTACTCCCTGAACGCCGACGGCGGCACCGTCGTCACCGGGACCCGGGGCGGCGGCGCGCAGGCCTGGGACGCGTCCAACGGCCGGAAGCTGTGGGAGATCACCGGCTGCCAGACCGACTTCGAGTCCCCCGAGGCGGGCCCGGTCGTCCACGACGGCACGGTCTACGTGTGGCAGGACGCCCGGCTGCGCGCCCTGGAGGCCCGCACCGGCGAGGAACGCTGGTCGTACCCCATCGGCGACGCCGCCTCCTGCGGCGGTGTCCCCGTCCGTCTCGCCCCGGCCCCCGACGGCTGCGTCTACCTCTCCGCCGGCACCCGGGTCCTCGCCGTCGAGGCGGCGAGCGGCATGGTCCGCTGGCACTTCGAGGCCCCCGCGGTCTTCCTGTGCCCGCCCACGTACGCCCCGGGCCCGGCCGTCACCGGCGGCGGCGTCTACCTCGCCGACTACCTGGGCACGGTCTACGCCCTCGACGCCGCCGACGGCCGCGACCGCTGGCGCATCGCGACGGAGGGCCGCTCCTCGGTGGAACCCGTCCTGGTGGCCGCCGGGCACGTGCACGTCGGCAGCGGAAAGGGCCTGTACACCCTGGACGCGGTCACCGGCACGCCCAAGTGGCGGTTCCAGGCGGGCGGTGACGTCGTGGGCGCGCCCGCCGTGGCGGAGGGCCGCATCCACTTCGGTTCCACCGACCACCTGCTGTACACCCTCAAGGCCGACGACGGCCGGCTGCGCTGGAAGCTCGCCACGGGCGGCGAGATCACCGGCTCACCGGTCGTGCGGGACGGGGTGGTGTACGCGTGCAGCAAGGACCGGTGCGTGTACGCGCTGGACGCGGAGAAGGGCACGGGGACCGCGCGGACCGCGTAGCGCGCGACGGCCGTCGCACCGGTGTGCACGGAAGGGTTCCGGACGGCGGCCGTCCACGGCCGACGCTACCCCCGGCGTCCGGCACCCGCCAGGTGCGGGCTGTTCCCGGACATGCCTCGGCCGCGACGGCTCCCCCTCCGCGCCGCCGCGGCCGATTCCCCCGTCGGATGAGAGGCCGGTCAGACCGTCTCGTCGGTGGCGTGGACGTTGTCCGTCGTGGCGGTGCCGGTGGACTCGCCGGACAGCTTCAGCGGTTCGACGGTGGCGTGGACGTTCTTGATGGTGACGGGCTCGCTGGTGGCGTGCACGTTGTCGGTGGTGGCGACGCCGGTGGGCTCCCCCGTCGCGTGGACGTTGTCCGTGCTGGTCTGGTCGCTCATCTCGCTGGCTCCCCTGGCAGTGCTGTGCGATGAATAGGCGGGATCCGCCCGGCATCTCCCCCGAGTGCTGTCGGGTGGATCCCGCTGGGCCGGTTCACCCTAGAGGGCCGGCCGCGTGCCGTACCGCCGGCCCCCCCATGCGACGGCTCGGCAGGAACGACAGTGCCGGACAGCGATAAACGAATGATGAACGTCTCTCTCCGGATCCCGGGCCCGGCCCGCGTCGCGGGGCGTGCGCGGCCGTCCCCCACGCCGCCGTCGGCCGTCCCTCACACCGCCGTCATCGGCTTGAGCAGGGTCCTGACCCGGTCCGCCTCCGCGGTGCCCAGTGCCTCGAAGATGCCGAGGGCCTCGCTCCAGCAGACCTGGGCCCGGTCCAGCTGGCCGATGCCGTTCAGGGCCTGGCCCAGCACCGTCAGGACGTTGCCGCACCGCCACTCCCCGCCGATGTCCCGGAGTACGGTCAGCGCCGACTCCGCGTTCACCGCGGCCTGGGCGGGGCGGCCCCCGGCGAGGTCGAGCTCGGCGAGACGGAAGAGCGTCATGCCCTCCCACAGCCGTTGCCTGCTGTCCCGGAACACCTGCAGGGCCCGCTGGAGGCAGTCGGTGGCGTCGGCCAACCGCCCGCTGTGGGTGAGCGCCAGTCCCAGCGCGTAGCGGCCGTTGGCGCCCTTGAGCGCATGCTCCATGTCGTCGTACATGGCGGTGCCCTGCCGTGCGAGTGCCACCGCGCTGTCCGTCCGCCCGGTGGCCAGGTGTATGCGGGACAGGTTGCACAGCGCGCTGGCCTCACCCGGGCGGTCCCGCAGCGCACGGAAGTTGTCGATGGCGCGCTCGAAGTGCTCTTCGCCCACCTTGTGCCGGCTCTGGTACAGCGCGATGACGCCGCTGATGTTGGCCGCCCAGCAGCCGGTGAGCGGATCAGCGGCCTCCCGCGCCAGCCCGGTCGCCCGTTCCGCTTCCTCCAGTGCCACGTCGAACCGGCTCCCGGAGATGTGGTGCACGAACGCCAGCGTGGTGAGGGCCCGTCCCTCGCTCCGGCGGTCGCCGGTGCTTCGCGCGGCGTCCCGCAGCAGCTCCGCGACCGCCTCGTACTCCTTGGAGTTGGCACCCGACTCGGCCAGGTCCACCGCGGCCCACAGGGCGTCGACCGCACGGCGCAGCGTCCCCGGTCCGGCGGACTGCCGTACGCAGGCGAGGAGGGACACGGCCTCGGAGTACAGCCAGTCCCGGGCCGCCCGCCGGTCCGGGAACCGCAGCCCGGCGTGCTCGGCGCGCTCCAGATGGTCCACGAGGCGGTCACCGGGCCGTTCGATCAGATAGGCGTCGCCCGCCGTCGCCAGGTAGAAGTCCAGCAGCCGGGACAGCGCCGCCTCCCGTTCGCTCGGCGGCTGTTCGTCGCGCTCCGCGCAGGAGCGGGCGTAGAGCCGGACCAGGTCGTGGAAGCGGTAGCGGCCCGGCGCCGCCGACTCCAGCAGGGACGTGTCCACCAGGGACTCCAGGAGATCCTCGGTGTCGTCCGCCGGGAGGTCCAGGACCGCTGCCGCCGCCGCCAGGGAGAGGTCGGGGCCGTCGGCCAGGCCCAGCAGGCGGAAGGCCCGGGCCTGGGCGGGTTCCAGCTGGCCGTAGCCCAGTTCGAAGGTGGCCTTCACGGCGAGGTCGCCGGCCTGGAGTTCGTCGAGGCGGCGGCGTCCGTCGGCGAGCTTGGCCGCCAGGACGGACACCGTCCAGGTGCGGCGGGCCGCCAGCCGGGAGGCGGCGATGCGGATCGCCAGGGGCAGGAAGCCGCAGGCGGCGACGACGTCCAGGGCGGCCTCGCGTTCCGCGGCGACCCTTTCCTCGCCGACGATCCGCGTGAACAGGCACAGCGCCTCGTCGGGAGACATCACGTCCAGGTCGATCAGGTGGGCCCCGGCGAGGTCGAGCATGCGGACCCGGGAGGTGACCAGGGCGGCGCAGCCCTCCGTGCCGGGCAGCAGGGGCCGTACCTGGGCCGCGTCCTTGGCGTTGTCCAGCAGGACCAGGACCCGGCGGCCGTCCAGGACCGAGCGGTACAGGGCCGCCCGTTCGGCCAGGGAGTCGGGGATCGCCGACTCGGCGGTGCCGAGGGCGCGCAGGAAGGAGCCGAGGACGGTCTCCGGTTCGGCGGGGCGGTGGCCCGCGCCCTGGAGGTCCACGTACAGCTGGCCGTCGGGGAAGGCGGTGCGGGCCCGGTGGGCCACGTGGACCGCCAGGGTCGTCTTGCCGACACCGCCGATGCCGGCCAGCGCCGACACCGCCATCACCCGGCCCTCCGCCTCGGACGCGGAGGACAGCACCTCGCTGAGCTCCGACACGAACGCGTCCCGGCCGGTGAAGTCGGGCACGGACGCCGGGAGCTGGGCGGGGCGGACGGACATCGCGGCGGGCTCCGCGACGGGCGCCGAGGGCTCGGCGAGGGCCGGGTCCGCCCGGAGGATGCGCTGCTGGAGTTCCCGCAGGCCGGGGCGGGGATCCACGCCGAGTTCCTCGGCCAGCAGGCGGCGGGTGTCGGCGTACACGGCGAGGGCCTCCGCCTGCCGGCCGCTGCGGTACAGGGCCAGCATCAGCAGCTCGCGCAGGCGTTCGCGCAGTGGGTGCGCGGCGGTCAGGGCGGTCAGTTCCGAGACGGCCTCGGCGTGGCAGCCCTGTTCCAGGTCCATGTCCAGGCGCGCCTCCAGCAGGCCGAGGCGCCATTCCTCCAGCCGGGCCCGCTGGGCCTCGGCGTACGGGCCGGGGACGCCCGCGAGCGGTTCGCCGTCCCAGAGCGCCAGCGCCCTGTTCAGCAGGGTGCGGGCGTGGGAGAGGTCTCCGGCGCCGCGGGCCTTCTCGGCCTCCGTCGCCAGGTCCTGCGCGACCGTCGCGTCCAGGGCGCCCTCGCCCAGCCCGCGGACGGCGTAGCCGCCGGACTCGCTGACCAGTACGTCGGGATCCAGGCTCTTGCGCAGCCGGGACGCGTAGGTGCGGACCGCCGCCAGCGCCTGGGACGGCGGCTCGGACCCCCAGAGGGCATCGATCAGTTCCGCCGCCGTGGCCGTACGGCCCGCGCGCAGCAGCAGTGCGGCCAGCAGGGCGCGCTGCTGGGGGGAGCCCGTGCTGAGCGCCTCCTCGCCGCGCCAGGCCCGTACCGGGCCGAGCACGCCGAAGCGCAGCGGGGCCGCCTCCGCGGTCCTCACGGAGCCGGCGCGCCGCTGCTCGGGTACTCGCGGCCGACCGTCCATGCGTTCGTCCCCCTCGGCGTCGCGAACAACCCCGTCAGTTTGCCTTGTTCCGGGGGGTTGCGTCAGCCGGGGGAGACGCCGATCACAGGTGACGGGTTCCGGTCCACAAGGCCCTCACACGGTCTCCGCATCCGGTCCGCCCGGAGGTCACCACTGACACAGCGTCAAGAGGCGCGCTGGTAGGGGCTATGGGGCCTCGGGCCGGTCCGTCAGGTCCACCCGGATCGTCAGCAGGTCCGTGCCCAACGCCCGTACCGCCGTGCTGTTGAGGCGCGGCAGGGAGCGCAGCCGGGCCACGGCGTCGTCGCCGGGCAGGAGATGGGCGGTGCCGTGGTGCCAGCGGCCGGCGACGCGGACGCGGACGCGGGGGTCGGCCTCGATGTTGCGCACGTACTGCGACCTGCGGCCGAACTCCGAGACCAGCCAGAAGGAGTCGCCGATCCGGCGTCCGCCCACCGGGGTCGGCCGGGGCAGGCCGGACGTGCGGCCGGTGGTCTCCAGCAGGGTCTGGAACGGCAGGCGCCGGTTCAGTGGATTGGCGACGTACCGCTGAAAACGGGTCACGACGCGGTGCTTGAGATCGGCGCGGCCTGACATGTCCGACGGTTCTCCTGCTCCGGGCGGGCACGGGCCGCGCCGCGGGAACGCCGGCCCGGCCCCGTGCGGGGCGTGTCACGCGCCGACGGTCGCGCGGCGCACGCCTGCCAGCGTCCCCCGCGGCCCGGGCGGACGCAACGGGGGCGCCCGGGGAGCGGGACCGGCCCGCTCCGGCCCGCGTCCCGGGCGAGAGCCGCCGGGGGTGGCAGCGCCGGCGCGCCCCGCCGCCGGTCCGCGTCCTGGGGAAGCGGGACGGCGGAAAGGACCGGCGCGCCCCGGGGCCGGCCGGTACGACGCGCAAGGAGGGACCGGCGCCCCTCCACTGCCCGATTCCGACCAGTCGGTATGGACAGATGGGCCGGCGCCCGGTACAGATGCCCCATGCGTATCTCCGTCACGGTCTTCCTCACCGACGAGACCGTCGCCCCCACCCGCCTCGCCCGTGAACTCGAGGCCCGCGGCTTCGCCGGCCTGTATCTCCCGGAGCACACCCACATCCCCGTGGAGCGCACCAGCCCGTACCCCGCCGGCGGTGAGCTGCCGCGCGAGTACGGCCGTACCCTCGACCCGTTCGTCGCCCTCGGCCAGGCCGCCGCCGTCACCGACCGCCTCGGCCTCGGCACCGGCATCACCCTGGTCGCCCAGCACGACCCGATCGGCCTCGCCAAGCAGATCGCCACCCTGGACCACCTGTCCGGCGGCCGGTTCACCCTCGGCCTCGGCTACGGCTGGAACGTGGAGGAGGCCGCCGACCACGGGGTGCGCTGGGCGACCCGGCGCGAGCTGGTCCGGGAGCGGATGGCGGTGATGCGCGCGCTGTGGACGCCGGAACCCACGGCGTACGAGGGGGAGCTCGCGGCTGTGCGGGCCAGCCTCGCCCACCCCAAGCCCGTCCAGGAGCCGCGGGGACCGGTCACCGGTCCCCGCACGCTGGTCGGCGGGGCCGCGGGGCCCAAGCTGTTCGCGCACATCGCCGAGTTCGCCGACGGCTGGCTGCCGATCGGCGGGCGCGGGCTCACCGAGGCGCTGCCCGTCCTGCGCTCGGTGTGGGCGGACGCGGGCCGCGACCCGGCCGCCCTGCAGATCGTCCCGTACGCCGTCCGGCCCACCCCCGGCAAGCTCGCCCACTACGCCGAGCTGGGCGTCGAGGAGGTCGTGGTCCAGCTGCCGCCCGCCGGGGAGGCGGAGGTGCTCCGCGCGCTCGACGAGTACGCGCCGCTGCTGTAGTCCCGAGGGCCCCGTGGGGGTGATCAACGCGAACGTATGCTCAAGAGATGACGACTTCCGCGACCCCCGGAACCGGCCCCACCGAGAACTCCATGCGTCGCGCCCTCAAACGTGCCCGCGACGGCGTCGCCCTCGACGTGGCCGAGGCGGCGGTCCTGCTCCAGGCGCGCGGCGAGGCGCTCACCGGCCTCGCCGCGTCGGCCGCCCGGGTGCGGGACGCGGGGCTCGGGGCGGCGGGCAGGCCCGGCGTCATCACGTACTCGAAGAGCGTCTTCGTCCCCCTGACCCGGCTGTGCCGTGACAAGTGCCACTACTGCACCTTCGCGACCGTGCCGGGCCGGCTGCGCCGCGAAGGGCACGGGATGTTCATGTCCCCCGACGAGGTCCTGGACATCGCCCGCAAGGGCGCCGCCCTCGGCTGCAAGGAAGCCCTCATCACCCTCGGCGACAAGCCCGAGGACCGCTGGCCGGAGGCGCGCGAATGGCTCGACGCGCACGGCTACGACGACACGATCGCCTACGTCCGCGCCGTCTCCATCCGCATCCTGGAGGAGACGGGCCTGCTGCCGCACCTCAACCCGGGCGTCATGAGCTGGACGGACTTCCAGCGTCTGAAGCCGGTCGCGCCGAGCATGGGGATGATGCTGGAGACGACGGCGACGCGGCTGTGGTCCGAGCCGGGCGGCCCGCACCACGGCTCCCCGGACAAGGAGCCGGCCGTACGGCTGCGGGTGCTGGAGGACGCCGGCCGTTCCTCCGTGCCCTTCACCTCCGGCCTGCTCATCGGCATCGGCGAGACGTACGAGGAGCGCGCGGAGTCCCTGTTCGCCCTGCGCAAGGTCGCCCGCGCCCACCACGGCATCCAGGAACTGATCATCCAGAACTTCCGCGCCAAGCCGGACACGGCGATGCGCGGCATGCCGGACGCCGAACTGGACGACCTCGTCGCCACCATCGCCGTCGCCCGGCACATCATGGGTCCCACCGCGTGCCTCCAGGCGCCGCCGAACCTGGTCGACAGCGAGTACGAGCGGCTCATCGGGGCCGGCATCGACGACTGGGGCGGCGTCTCCCCGCTCACCATCGACCACGTCAACCCCGAACGCCCCTGGCCGCAGATCGAGGAGCTGGCGCGCAGGTCCCGGGCGGCGGGCTTCGAGCTGCGCGAACGGCTCTGCGTCTACCCGGAGTTCGTGCGCCGCGGCGAGCCCTGGCTGGACCCGCGGCTGCGCCCGCACGTCGACGCCCTCGCCGACCCGGCGACGGGCCTGGCCCGCCCCGACGCGGTCGTCGAGGGCCGCCCGTGGCAGGAGCCCGACGAGGTCTTCACGGCGACGGGCCGCACCGACCTGCACACGTCCATCGACAGCGAGGGCCGCACGGCCGACCGGCGCGGGGACTTCGACGAGGTCTACGGCGACTGGGAGGCCCTGCGCGAGGCGGCGGCCCCCGGCATGGCGCCGCAGCGCATCGACGCCGACGTGCGCGCAGCACTGCGCACCGCGGCCGACGACCCGACGCGCCTGACCGACGCCGAGGCCCTCGCCCTGTTCCACGCGGACGGCCCGGCGCTGGACGCGCTGTGCCGGGTGGCCGACGACGTCCGCAGGACGGTGAACGGCGACGACGTCACCTACATCGTCACCCGCAACATCAACTTCACCAACGTCTGCTACACCGGCTGCCGGTTCTGCGCCTTCGCGCAGCGCCGCACGGACGCGGACGCGTACACGCTCTCGCTGGAGCAGGTGGCGGACCGGGCGCAGCAGGCGTGGGACGTCGGCGCGGTCGAGGTGTGCATGCAGGGCGGCATCCACCCGGACCTGCCGGGCACGGCGTACTTCGACATCGCCAGGGCGGTGAAGGAACGCGTCCCCGGCATGCACGTGCACGCCTTCTCCCCGATGGAGGTGGTCAACGGCGCGAGCCGGACGGGGCTGTCGGTGCGCGAGTGGCTGACCGCGGCGAAGGAGGCCGGTCTGGACTCCGTCCCCGGTACCGCGGCGGAGATCCTGGACGACGAGGTCCGCTGGGTGCTGACCAAGGGCAAACTGCCCGCGGCCACCTGGATCGAGGTGATCACGACGGCGCACGAGCTGGGCATCCGCTCGTCGTCCACCATGATGTACGGGCATGTGGACCAGCCCCGCCACTGGCTCGGCCACCTGCGCACCCTGGCCGGGATCCAGCGGGAGACGGGCGGCTTCACGGAGTTCGTGACGCTGCCCTTCATCCACACGAACGCGCCGGTCTATCTGGCGGGCATCGCCCGCCCGGGTCCGACGACGCGGGACAACCGGGCGGTGACCGCGATGGCCCGGCTGCTGCTGCACCCCTGGATCCCCAACATCCAGACGAGCTGGGTGAAGCTGGGCACGGAGGGGGCGGCGGAGATGCTGCGTTCCGGCGCGAACGACCTGGGCGGCACGCTCATGGAGGAGACCATCTCCCGGATGGCGGGCTCCTCCTACGGCTCGTACAAGTCGGTCCGCGATCTGGTGGCGGTGGCGGAGGCGGCCGGCCGCCCGGCGAAACCGCGCACCACCCTGTACGGCGAGGTCCCCGGGGAGCGGCGGCGGGCGGCCGAGGCGTCCGACGGGCACCTGCCGGAACTGCTGCCCGTCCTGGACTGAGTACGATGATCCGACCCCCGATCCCAGAAGGGGCCCCGTAGCGGAGGAGATGCGTACCCGTGGCTGCCCTACTGCCCTCGTGGGCCTGGGTCACCGGTCTGACGGCGGGGGCGACCGCGGTCGTCATCGCCCTCGCCGTGCAGGCGGACCACGCGCCGCGTCCCACGGCCGCGACAGCCCGGCCCGGCCCCTCGGCGTCGGCGAGCGCCCACGCCTCCCCGACCACCGGGGCGCCGGCCGCGCCCACCCTGCCGGACGCGTCCGGCGAGGGCCGCCGGATCGTCTACTCGCTCGGCGCGAAGCGGGTGTGGCTGGTGGACGCGACCGGCCGGCCCGGCCGCACGTTCCCCGTGTGGCCGGGCACGGTCGACCCGCGGCCCGGCCGCTACTCGGTCACCCTGCGCACCCAGTCCCTCAAGGGCTCGGACGGCGTGGAGATCGAGCACGTCATGTACTTCACCAAGGCGTCCGGCGTGAACATCGCCTTCTCCAACGCCCTGGACGGCGCCTCGCCGCCGCCCGCGAACGGCCAGAAGCTGGGCGGCATACGGATGCGCAAGGAGGACGGCGCCGCGCTGTGGGCCTTCGGCGACCAGGGCACCAGGGTCGCGGTCGTCAACTAGCGTCCGGGCGCCCGCCGGGCAGGTGGTTGACGATGAGGGCGACCCCGCTGATCAGGAACACCCGGGTCGCCGCGTCCAGCCCGTTCCAGCTCTTCGACTGCCACATCGCGAACCACTCGCCGCCGATCGCGATGAACCCGGCACCGAAGAGCAGCAGCAGCATCAGCAGCCCGTAGGTGGACACGCGCCGCGCGAGACCGTGCCGCCCCCGCGCCCAGAGGTACGTGCCCCACACCAGGAGCACGGCCGCCACCGTCTCCCAGGCGATGATCAGGACGTAGGCGGTGTCCTGGAGGCCGGTGCTCGTGATGGCCCGCCACATCAGGGCGTCGTCCCGGAACGTCGTGTCCATCGCCAGTACGTGCCGCACGAACTGCTGGTTCGTGCCGAAGTCGGTGATGTTCCCGACGGCCACCAGGGCGATGTACAGGGCGAGGATGCCGGTCACGATGCCGGCCGCGGTACTGGCGGTGCGCGAGGGGCGCGTGGTCATGTCCATGGCTGGCATCTTGCCCGACCGCGGGCGGCTCCCGTGGGGGTGCCGCGATCCCCGCGCACGGAATGCGCCACCCCGCGCCGCCCCCGTCCCCTTCGGCCCGCTTCGCCCCACTGAACGGACCGTCCCCGGTCGATTACAGTGCCTAGCGTCGTACGGATGGACGGTGCCGTGAGGAGGCCTGGTGGGTGCGACGTCCGGCGCCGTCTGGGGCCGTGCCGAACAGCAGGACTTCCGCAGCAGGGTGCGCGGCACCCTCCTCGGCACCGCCGTGGGCGACGCGCTGGGCGGCCCGGCGGACGCGCTGTCCCTGGACGAGATCCGGGCGGCCTACGGCCCCGAGGGGCTGCTCGACCTCGCCTTCGGACACGGGCGCCGGGGCGCGGTCACCCACCACACCCAGCTGACCCTGTTCACCGTCGACGGGCTGATACGCGCCCAGGTGCGCCGCGACACCGGCGCCTGGCACCCGCCGACCGACCTGCACCGGGCGTACCGGCGCTGGGCCGCCACCCAGACCGACTGGGGGCCCGACGAACGCCGCGAGGACGACGGGTGGCTGGCCCGCGAGGAGTGGCTGTACGCCCGCCGCGAGCCGACCCGGGCGCTGCTCCTCGGGCTCGGCGACGCCGCCATGGGCACGCTGGAGCGGCCCAAGAACCCCGGCGAACTCGGGCCGGAGGCCGTTGCCCGGTCCGCGCCGTTCGGGCTGCTGGTCGGCTGGGAACCGCAGCTCGTCGTCCAGCTGGCGGTGGAGTGCGCGGCCCAGACCCACGGCCACCCCCTCGCCTGTCTGTCGGCGGGCGCGTACGCCGTGATCGTGCACGGGCTGGCCCGGGGCGGGAGCCTGGACGGCGCCGTGCGGGCGGCCCTGGACCTGCTCGCCGCCCGCCCCGGCCACCAGCCGGTCACGGACGCCCTCCGGCACGCCCTCGGCGCCGTACGGCAGGGCGTCCCGGGCCCGGCCCGGGTGGAGGAGCTGGCCGGGGACGGCACGGCGGACGGGCTGCTGGCCGCGGCCGTGTACTGCGCGCTGGTCGGGGAGGACGTACGGCACGGGCTGTGCCTGGCGGTGAACCAGAGCGGCCCCTCGGCCGCCGCGGGCGCCCTGACCGGCGGCCTCCTCGGCGCCCTGCACGGCGAGACGGCCCTCCCCCCGGCCTGGCTGGCCGAGCTGGAGGGCCGCCCGACGATGCTGGAGCTGGCCGACGACTTCGCGATGGAGATGACCCAGGGCCCCGCCCTGCACGGCCCCGCCGGCTCGTCCCCGGGCTGGCTGGCCCGGTACCCGAGGGCGTGAGCCGGGCCCGTACTCCCCGAAGCGGCAGCCCCCCGACACGGCAGCCCTACGGCGCCCCCACCACGTCGTCCCCCGCCGCGGCCGGCGCCGGGACCCGCGCCATCGCGTCCCCGTCCGTGTTGACCTTCTCGATGACGGCCAGCCGCGCCGGGGTGTCCTCCGGCTTCAGGTGGCCGATCAGGACGTACAGGACCAGGGAGACCGCCAGCGGCACCGAGACCTGGTACTGGAGCGGGACGCCGCCGTCGATGTTCCAGTTGATCGGGTAGTTGACCAGCCAGAAGGCCAGCAGGCCAGCCGCCCAGCTGGTGAGGGCGGCCGTCGGGCCGGAGCGGCGGAACGGGCGGAGCAGACCGAGCATCATCGGGATCGCGATCGGCCCCATCAGACCGGCCACCCACTTGATGACGACCGTGATGATGTCCTTGAACGCGGGTGAGTTGACCTGTGTGGCCACCGCCATGGACAGACCGAGGAAGACGACCGTGGTCACGCGGGCCGCGACCAGCCCCGACCGCTCGCCCCACGCCCGTGCCCGCGCCGACAGCACCGGCGCCACGTCCCGGGTGAACACCGCCGAGATCGCGTTGGCGTCGGAGGAGCACATCGCCATGGTGTGCGAGAAGAACCCGACGATGACCAGGCCGAGCAGGCCGTGCGGCAGCAGCTGTTCGGTCATCAGGGCGTAGGAGTCGGAACCGTCCGGCTTCTGCGCGTGCACCAGCAGTGGGGACATCCACATCGGGAAGAACAGGACCACCGGCCAGATAAGCCACAGGATCGCCGACAGCCGCGCCGAGCGCTCGGCCTCGCGCGCGCTGCCCGTCGCCATGTACCGCTGGGCCTGGTTGAGCATGCCGCCGTTGTACTCGAAGAGCTTGATGAACAGGAACGCCAGCAGGAACACCGTGGTGTACGGGCCGATCAGCGGCTTGCCGTGGCCGTGCAGGGCCGGCTGGTCCCAGGCGTCGAGGAAGCCGATGCGCCGGTCGCCGAGCTTCATCACAACCGCGACGAACATGGAGACACCGGCCATCAACTGGATGACGAACTGGCCGAGTTCGGTCAGCGCGTCCGCCCACAGCCCGCCGATCGTGCAGTAGACCGCCGTGATGGCGCCGGTGATCAGGATGCCCTGGTTCAGCGACACGCCCGTGAACACCGACAGCAGGGTGGAGATCGCCGCCCACTTCGCGCCGACGTCCACGATCTTCAGCAGCATGCCGGACCAGGCGAGCGCCTGCTGGGTGCGCAGGTCGTACCGGTTCTTCAGGTACTCCAGTGGTGAGGCCACATGGAGCCGGGAGCGCAGCCGGTTGATCCGCGGCGCGAACAGTTTCGAGCCGATGGCGATGCCGAACGCGATGGGGAAGGACCAGGTGACGAACGAGGTGACGCCGTAGGTGTAGGCGATGCCCGCGTACCCGGTGAACATCACCGCGCTGTAGCCCGACATGTGGTGCGAGATGCCGGACAGCCACCAGGGCATCCTGCCGCCGGCCGTGAAGAAGTCCGAGACGTTGTCCACGCGCTTGTGCGACCAGACGCCGATCGCGACCATCACGCCGAAGTAGCCGATGAGCACGGCCCAGTCGAGACTGTTCATGTGCCCGATCGTGAGTCCGACCACATGAACACGACAAGCGAGCGTTCGGTCAAGTCGAGGCAAAATCGTCCGGAGTGGTGACCTACGTTCACCCATGTGAACGCGAAGGGGCAGTCCCGCCCAGAAAACGCCGACGGCCCGGCACCGCGCCACCACGGCGCCGGGCCGGACCGCTCACGAGCGACCGCGGGACCTGGATCAGGCGGGCGGACGGACCCCTGCGCGGCCCACCGCCCCGACCCTCAGGGCGTCTTCAACTCGTCCGGACACGGCGTACCGCGCGGCAGCTGATACGGCGCGGCCAGCCGGTACGTCCCCGTGTGCGGCGCCAGCAGCACCGTCCACCGGTCCCCGTTCGCGTCCTCCGGCGTCTGCATCAGGCACCCGTCGACATTGCGGTACGTCCTCGGCGCGTCCGGGGACGGCTGCGGCGGCCGCACACTCTTGCCGTGCGCGTCGACGACGCTCAGCCACGGCGAGTACGGGATCCGGATCAGGATCCGCCCCGCCCTGCGCACCTCCAGCGTCATCTCCCCCTGCTCGGCCCGGTCCACCACCGCGTTCGGCTCGGCCATCGGCGCCGGATCGGTCACCTTGAACAGCTGCCAGTTGGCGTCGCCCCAGATCTGCTCCAGATACGGCATCCCGCGCCGCAGCAGCTCCCGCTCGCGCTCACCGCCGTCCCCGTCCGGGTTGTCCCGGGGCAGCACCACGAAGTGGACGGCCCACCGCTGGAGCCACTCGTGGTAGTTCGCGGAGTTGAGGGTGTCGTCGTAGAAGAGCGGGTTGCGCTCCATGTCGGCCTGCCGGTTCCAGCCGCGGGCCAGGTTCACGTACGGCGCGAGGGCCGAGGCCTCGCGGTGGGAGCGGGCCGGGACCACCTCCACGCGGCCCTTCTCGGCGCCCGCCTCCTGCAACTCGTTGACCAGCGGCGCCAGCTCCCGCGCCCAGGACGCGGCCGGCGTCGTGTGGACGATGTCGTCCACCGTCTTGAAACCGAGCCAGCCGGTGAAGCCGAGCAGCGCGAGCACGGTCACGTACCACCGACGCGACTTGCGCACCGTGTACGGCAGCACGGCGATCAGCGTCGCGCCCGCGAACAGCATCGGCAGCCGGGAGATGTTCGAGCCGATCTGTGAGTTAATCAGCCACACCAGGACGACACCGAGGCTGTAGACCGCCGCCGTCAGCCGGACGGTCACCCACTCCTTGGGCGCCAGGAACAGGCACAGCAGGCCGTACAGCAGCGGCAGGATCACCGAGCCGATACCCATCGGCTGGGTGCCGGAGAACGGGAACAGCCAGGCCGACACCGCGACCACCGCCGTCGGCGCGAGCCCCAGCGCCCACGCGCCCGGCCGCCGCTTCTGGAGGAACAGCGCCGCCGCGACCAGACCCAAGAACAGTCCCGCGACCGGCGACGCCATCGTGGCGAGCGCGGCCAGCGGGGCGGCGACCAGCGCCTTCGCCCAGCGTCTGTACCGCCACCGGTGCGGCCAGCAGAACACGGCCGCGACCGCGCCGAGCGCGAACATCATGCCGAGCCCGAAGGTGACCCGCCCGGAGATCGCGTTGCACAGCAACGCGACGACCCCGGCGAGCGAGGCCCACAGCGGGTTCCGCACCCCCCGGCTGCGGATCAGCACCAGCGTCAGCAGACCCGCCGACACCGTGCCCGCGATCATCATCGTCGTACGGACGCCGAGGACCGACATCAGGTACGGCGACACCACGCTGTACGACACCGGGTGCATGCCCCCGTACCAGGCGAGGTTGTACGCCGAGTCCGGGTGCCGGCCGACGAACTCCGCCCAGGCGTCCTGCGCCGCGAGATCGCCGCCACTGTTCGCGAACGTGAAGAACCAGATGATGTGCAGCACACCCGACAGCACGGTGAGCGACAGCACCGGGTGCCGCAGCATCCGCTGCCGGAGGGCCTCGACGGCTCCGGACGCGGTCCTGCCCGCCCGCGTCCCGGCGGCGGATCCGCCCGCGACGGCCGCGCCGGGCGTCTCCGCGTCAGGCGCCGGGCGGCGTATTCGCGGCCCGGGGCCCGGCCCCGGATCGGTGTCGTCGGCGTGTGTCGGCTCCACTGTGGCCACCTGAAGGCACTCCCCGTGTCCCGTCTTCTGTTCTCGGCCGCTTTCCACGGTGGTCCCGGCCGCTTCCCGTCCAGTTCGCCACCGTGTCCCCGACCGGCGGCCCGCCCCGATTCGCGACGCTAGCACGCACCCCGCCACGGGGCGCCCGGGCGGGGCTCCGTCGACGGGGTGCGGGCGGGCACGGCCGGCCGGTACGGGTCAGCCGATGCGGGTCAGCTTCGCGGCGAGCCCGGGCTCGGCCAGGTCCTTCGCCAGGGCCACCGGAACCCTCACCCCACCGGCCGAGCCGTCACCCACGGTGAGCGAACCGACCTGGGTGCCGGTCTTCGCGGTGTGCGGCACCGTACCGGAGGTGAAGGACAGGCTCACCTTCAGGCCCGACCAGCCGACGGCGGAGACGTCCTTGGTGACCACCACCGGGGTACGGCCGCCGAGCCGGTCGTCCACGTAACCGACCACGTCGCCCTTCTTCAGGATCCTCGACGGGGTCAGCGCCTTCTGGGCGGCGAGCAGCGCGGTCTTGCTGACCTCGTTGGCCGTGGTGAGGATCGGCGGCTTCTGCTGGTCCAGTATCGCGCCGACGACGGTGACCGTCTGCCCGCCGACCTGCTTGCGCGAGGCGAACAGCAGGTTGCCGCCGGCCGCGGTGGTGGTGCCGGTCTTGATGCCGATCGCACCGATCCGGTACGGCAGCTCGTTGTAGTTGGGCCAGTTGCGGCCGGAGGGGTCCGTCCAGCTGGCCGCGCTGGTGATGTCGACCAGCGCCGGAACCTTCACGACCGCGCGGCCCAGCTTCACCTGGTCCCGGGCCGTCGAGACGGTGGTCTCCTTCAGGCCCGAGGGATCGGTGTACGTCGTTCCGGTCATCCCCAGCTGCCTGGCGGTGGCGTTCATCTTCTTGACGAACGCCGCCTCCGAACCCGCGTCCCAGCGCGCGAGCAGCCGCGCGACGTTGTTGGCGGAGGGGATCATGACGGCCGACAGGGCCTGCTTCTCGGTGAGGTGGTCGCCCGCCTTGACGGTGTTCAGCGTCGACTCGCCGTCCTTGTCGTAGCCGCCCTCCTTCTCCGCCTTCGCGTCGACCTTGATCTTCGGACCTTCCTGCCCCCGCTTCAGCGGGTGGTCCCTGAGCACGATGTAGGCGGTCATCGTCTTGGCGACCGAGCCGATGGCCACGGGCGTCTGCTTGCCGAAGTGGCCCATCGTGCCGACGCCGTCCACGTCCACCCAGCCCTGTCCCTCGCCGGGCCAGGGCAGGCGCAGCGCGTCACCGTCGAACGTGTAGGCGTCCTCGGCGGTCAGCGCGAGCGTGGGGGGCGGCAGCGGGCGGAACGCCTGCACGACCGCGACCACGATCACCAGGAGCAGGACCAGGGGCGTCCAGATCTTGACCCGGCGCACCAGGGTACGGACCGGGGTCTCCGGGGGCGGCGGCGTGTTCGTCAGCTCCGCCAGCAGATCCAGCGGGGGCTTCGGCGGCAGGGGCTGCTGAGTGGTCCGCTCGGGACCGACCTGGGGGACGGTGGTGGTGGCGTCGGAGGCGGGGGTGGTGGCCTTGGGGGCTGTGGCGGGTGCGTCCGGCTCGGCGGCCGGGCGCATGTCGTCCCTCAGCGCGACGAATTTGCTGGTGCGCTCGGATTCGGACTCCGGGGGCCTGGGCCTGCCGCCGAGCTTGAGCATGGTCGTCGGCTGATCGACGGCGGGCTTCTTCGGCCGTACGGCCTTGAAGACGGCGGTCGCCTGATCGACAGCCGCGGCCCCGGCTCCCGTCTTGGCCTCGGCTTCGCCTTCGGCCCGCTTCGATTTCCCGCTCGCACCACCCGTGCGGCTCTCGTCGTCGGCTGCGGGTGACCCCTGCGGGTCGTCGCCGCCGTCGGCGGCCCCGGGCTCGTCGGTGGCCCCGGGCTCGTCGGCGTCGGCGGCTTCCGGCTCGCTCTCGGCGTCGGAGGCCTTGGGGGCGGCCTTGGCGTCGGCAGCCTTGGGCTCGGCCTTGGCGTCGGTGACTGAGGGCGCGGCCTCGGCCTCGGCGGCTTCCGGCCCGTCCTCGGTGTCGGTGTCGGCGGCCTTCGGCTCGGCCTTGGCGGCGCTGGTTCCCGGCCCGTCCTCCGTGCCGACGGAGTCGGCGACGGCGGCCTTCGGCTTCGTTCCGGCGCTGTCCGCCGCGGCTACGTCTTCCGCGGCCACGTCTTCCGCGGCGCCGGCCCGCACGCCGGCGGCGTCGGCATCCGCGGCCTCACCCTTCGAGGCGCCCGTGCTCGCGCCGGCCTGCGTCTTGGCACCGGGCCGAGCCTTGGTGCCGGCCGCGCCCTCCGTGCGGGTCTTGGGGGCGGAGGCTCCGGCGTCCGGGGCAACCTCCGCTCCGGCGGTTCCGGTGGCTTCGGGGGCCGTGCCGGTCTTCGCGGCCGCCTTTGCCCGCGACGCGGACTTCGGGGCGGCCTTCGCGCCGGTCCTGCCCTTCGGGGCGGCCTTCGCACCGGTCCTGCCCTTCGGGACGGCCTTCGCTTCCGCGCCGGCCTCGGCGTCCGGCCCGGCGCCCGCGTCGGCACCGGCCTCCGCGCCGGTGGCCGTACCCGCGCCCGGGGCGGTCCTGGCCTCCGCGGCGCCCGTCCGCTTGTCCGCGGGGGCCTCGAAGGCCGTGTCCTGCGCCCCGGCGCTCGCCGGCAGGCGTTCCGTGCCGGTGGGGTCCGGCTCGGCCGGGGTCGCGGGCTTCGCGGTGCCGGGGCCGGGTTTCGGGGTCTCGGCGCCGCGCACCCATGCCGACACCGCCGTGCGGAGGTCGGTGTCCTCGGCCGGGGTCGCCGAGGACTCGGCTCCGGGTTCCGCCGGCTCGGTGACCGTGGTCGGCCGTGCGCCCCGTACCGACAGGACCCTCGTCGCCGTATCCACCCGGCCGCCGCCGGAGGAATCCTCGTCGCGGGAGGCCGCGACGCGCGGATCACGCGCCTCGGGAACCGAACCCGAACTCCCCGACGTCGGTTCCGCCGACGACTCGCGCTGCTTCGACCTGTCGGGGGACTCGCCCGCCACCGATGCCTCCTCCATGCGCCGCACGCCCTCGGGCGCGCCCTGTCCGAACCATGTACCAGTGTCCTGTGTGAGGACTTGGCCCCTGCGGTAGACGAGAACGACATACCTGCCGGTTCCCTCACGAACCGGTCACGCGCCCTCGACAGACCAATGTGAGAGGGGTCACCCTGTCATTCATCCACGCGGGGAGGCATGGATGGGCAGGAGCCGCAGAACAATTCCGGAGGAGCTTCTGTTGCTCGCACTGGACCCGGCCACGGGTACCACTGCGCAGCCGCAGTCGCTCGACCTCGGTCTGGCCGGTGCGCAGCTAGTGGAGCTGGCGCTGGCCGGACGGATAGCCCCAGACGGGGATCGTATCGCCGTGGTAGTGCCACGGCCGACAGGAGATCCGACGTTGGACTGCGCGTTGGAGTTGCTGCGAAGGCGTGGCGCTCCGGTACGTGCCGTCCACTGGATCGGCGGGCCGCGCCTGGGGCTCCGCCAGACCTACCTCTCGCATCTGGAGAGGTGCGGCATGGTCCATGCCGTGGCCGGCCAGATGTGCGGGGTGCTGCCGACGACGCGTTATCAGGCGACCGACAACGAGATCAGCCGGGAGATCCGAGCCCGGCTGGATTCCGCGATCCGCACCGGCGTACCGCCGGACCCGCGGACCGCGGCGCTCGCCGCGCTGGCGCACGCCGTCGGGCTCGGCAAGCACCTGTATCCGGGGAACGAGGGACGCTCGTCCCGGTCCCGGCTGCGGGACCTGATCCGCCACGACCCCATGGGCGGACTGGTCGCGCACGCCGTGATGGACGTGCAGAACGGTGCGGGCGCACAGCCGCGCCGTGGCCCGGCGGTCCCGGCCGGCCGGCAGGCCGCGCCCGGCGTCCGCTCCGCGCCGGAACCCGCACACGGGGTTCCGATGCAGCCGCGCCACGGGTCCATGGCTCGCGCCGTGGCCCACTGAGCCGTAACTCCGGTTCCGTCCGACCCGGTTCGGGAGCCGCTGGTCCGAGCGGGGCGGTGAGACCCTTGTGGTCCGCCGCCCCGCTCGACTGTGTCCGGGTTCCGCGACGGCACCCCGCGCGCCGCATATCCACTGTTTCCCAGCGGCGGAAAGCGCCTTGGTGGCAGTCTGCTGAACAGCAGATACGGAAAGTCAAGTAACAGGCAGGCAGCCGGAGGTGCGCGTCCCGTGGCGTCCAATGTCAATCCCACCGTCAGGCGGCGCCGACTGGGCCAGGAGCTGCGCAGGCTCCGTGAGCTCAAGGGCATGACGGCCGAAGAGGTGGCGGAGCGGCTGCTCGTCTCGCAGTCGAAGATCAGCCGGCTGGAGAACGGCCGCAGGAGCATCAGCCAGCGCGACGTCCGCGATCTGTGCGGGGTGTACGAGGTCGAGGACCAGCGGATCGTCGACTCGCTGATGGAGATGGCCCGGGACTCGCGGCAGCAGGGCTGGTGGCACACCTTCGGGGACATCCCGTACAGCGTGTACATCGGCCTGGAGACCGACGCGGAGTCACTGCGCGTGTACGAACCCCAGCTGGTCACGGGCCTGTTGCAGACCCGGGCCTACGCCGAGGCGCTGGTGCAGGGGGCGTTGCCGGAGACGTCGACGGCGGAGATCCAGAAGCGCGTCGAGGTGCGGATGCGCCGACAGGAACGTATCACCGCGGAGAACAACCCCCTGCGGCTGTGGGTGGTGCTGGACGAGGCCGCCCTGCGCCGGGTCGTGGGCAGCAGGCTGGTGATGCGGGAGCAGTTGGAGCACCTGATGGAGATGTCCCAGCTTCCGCACGTCACCGTGCAGGTTCTGCCCTTCGAGGTGGGCGCGCATCCGGGGCTCAACGGCCAGTACGCGATCCTGGAGTTCGCCGACGCGGCCGACTCCAGCGTGGTGTATCTGGAGGGCGTCACCAGCGACCTGTATCTGGAGAAGGCGCAGGACGTGCAGAAGTACGCCGTGATGTACGAACATCTGCGGGCACAGTCCCTCAATGTGGAAGCATCCCGTCAGTACATCGCGAATGTGGCGAAAGGGTACGCCGACTGAGGCGTTCCACGTGAGGGCGCCGGAGCGTACACCACCGGTCCACTCCAGTGGAAGACACACCCTGGATATGCCATCCGGTCGAGTGAACGGCTCCTCCGGCGGCGGCAGTTGCCCGGTAGCGTCGATCACGCCAAGCAGCCGACATGGTTGGCGTGAACCGCACGACCGCAACTCGCAACAGGAGTGGACATGGCACTGATTCAGGGCGCTTCGGAGACGTGGATGAAGTCTTCCTATTCCGCGGGCAACGGCGCGTGCGTCGAGGTCAAGTCGCCCACCGCCGCCGAACTCGCCGTCCGCGACTCCAAGGACCTCCAGGGCCCGGTCCTGGCCTTCCCCGCCACCGCGTGGAACGCCTTCGTGGCCTCCGTCAAGGCGTGAGGGGTTCTCCCTGACCCTGACCCGACAACTGCACAAGCACCACAAGAGTCCCTGGCACCACAAGCATCACCGGAAGAGCCCTCTCGACCAGTCGCCGTCCTAGCCGAGAGGGCTCACGCCTTTCCCCGCGGACTCCGCCCCTGCCGATGGGGCCCGGTTCGGCTCAGCTCACCGGGAAGGCGACGTCACAGACCGGATCGTCGGCCCCCGCCGCCTCCCAGTCCGCGAAGTACACCTCCCGGCAGGGCCCCGCGATCCGCAGCCCCTGCCCGGCCACCCACCGCTCCACCGCCTCGAACGCGGCCAGGATCTGCGGATGTGCCACCTGCGCCTTGGTGATCCGGGTGCAAGCCAGCCGGGCCGGCGGCTGCACCCGTACCCCCGTCTCCCAGGGCCGCCCGTGCCGCCCGGCCCACGTCCGGGCCGCCACCTCGTCCGCCACGGGCACGCAGCACTCGGCCGGTCCGTCGCTGTCCATCGACACCTCGGAGTGGTAGACCACGAACGGCGGCCCGGTGACGCCACCGCACTCCCGCGCGGCGCCCTCCAGCCGCCCCAGCGACGCCCCGATCCAGGTCGGCAGCTCATCCGCCAGCGTGTGCCGCGACTCGGTGATCAGCACCTGCTCCGGCGCGTCCACCGTCTCGATCACGAACTTGTCGTACATCTCGCAGTTCCTCCCCGACAGCCGTCCACGGAGGTACTCGGCGAGGGTCCGCTGCCCGGCCAGCCGGGCCTCCACATCCGCCCAGTAGGCACCGAGCGACTCGGCGGCCCGCACGCCCTCCGCCCCGGTCACCTCGGCGATCCGGGCGAGCGGCATGTCCAGCCGCCGCAGCAGGGCCACCAGCCGCGCCTGTTCCACCTGGCCGGCGCGGTAGTAGCGGTAACCGCTGGCCTCGTCGACATGGGCCGGGACCAGCAGGCCCAGCCGGTCGTACAGCCGCAGCGCCTTGGCCGACAGCCGCGCCCGCGCGGCGAACGCGCCGATGCTGAGCAGTTCCTCGTCCACGCTGCGAGCCTCCTCGCTCACCGGCTCGGCGGACGGGGCGCCCGAGCCGGTGCCGGGCCCCGACCGCGCTCGGCCCTCAACGGCCGCCGTGCGCTCGCGCCCCGTCACCGACGGGCCCCCACGACTCCCTCGCTCCTCCGTCACCGGGCGGTTCCGTTCCGCCCGGCACGCAGGACGCTCGTCCTTGTCCCTGGGGCAAGGTCAAGCCGTACTCAGCCGAGCTGCGCCTCGATCGCGGCGGTGACCTCCTCCGAGTCCGGCTCGGTCTGCGGCGAGAACCGCGCGGCGACCTGGCCGTCCCGCCCGATCAGGAACTTCTCGAAGTTCCAGCGGATGTCCCCGCTGTGCCCCTCGGCGTCGGCGAAACCGACCAGCCGCTCGTACAGCGGGTGCCGGCCCGCACCGTTCACGTCCACCTTCTCGGTCAGCGGGAAGGTCACGCCGTACGTCGCCGAGCAGAACTCCGCGATCTCCTCGGCGCTGCCGGGCTCCTGCCCGAGGAACTGGTTGCAGGGCACGCCCAGCACGGTGAAGCCCTGCTCGGCGTACCGCTCCTGGAGCTTCTCCAGCCCCGTGTACTGCGGGGTCAGCCCGCACTTCGAGGCCACGTTCACGATGAGCACGGCCTTGCCCGCGAACCTCGGCAGATCGGCGGAGCCACCCTGGAGGGCCCCGATCTCGACATCCAGCACGGAGCCGTTGTGGTCAGTAGTCGTCATGGGCGGATGCTAGCCCCTGCGCTACGGCCGGCCGTCACCCTCCTGAGCCGGAACCGGAGCGGGAACGGGGGCCGGAGCGGGAGCCGGAGCAGGAGCAGGACCCGAAGCGGGAGCCGGAGCCGGCACAGGACCCGAAGCGGGAGCGGGAACCGGGGCGGCCTGGTCCTGGGCCTGCCGGGTCACACCGCGGTCGGCGTCGATCTTCTGCGCCGCCCGGTCGAAGTACCGCAGCAGTTCCACCGGGAACGGCATCACGAGCGTGGAGTTCTTCTCGGCGGCCACCTCGACGACGGTCTGCAACAGCCGCAACTGCATCGCCTCGGGAGTGTCCGACATGATCCGGGACGCGTTCGCGAGCTGCTGCGCGGCCTGGAACTCACCGTCCGCGGTGATGACCCGGGCCCGCCGCTCCCGCTCCGCCTCGGCCTGCCGCGACATGGACCGCTTGAGCGACTCCGGCAGCTGTACGTCCTTGATCTCCACGCGGTCGATGTGGACACCCCACCCGGCGGCCGGACTGTCGATCATCAGGGCCAGCCCCTCGTGCAGCCGCTCCCGGTCGCTGAGCAGGTCGTCCAGGTCGCTCTTGCCGATGATGGACCGCAGGGAGGACTGGGCGACCTGCCCGACCGCGAAAACGTAGTCCTGTACCTCGATGGCCGCGCGCACCGGGTCGGTGACCCGGAAGTAGACGACGGCGTCGACCTTCACCGACACGTTGTCCCGGGTGATGCCCTCCTGCGTGGGCACGGGCATCGTCACGATCTGCACGTTCACCTTGCGCATCCGGTCGGCGAACGGGATCAGGAAGGTGATGCCGGGCTGCCGGTGACTCGGCAGGGCCTTGCCCCAGCGGAACACCACCCCGCGCTCCACCTGGTTGACGACCCGCATCCCGCCCCTCAGCACGAGCAGCAGAACCCCGACCACGACCACCACTGCCACGACGGTGCCTTCCACGGCACTCCCCTCTCCGACGCGATCCGGACAACGGGGAGGACACCGCGACGGGGGCCGGCGGATCCGGCCCGGGCGTCAGGAAAGCGTCAAGAACGACGACCTGACCCTGCCGCCGTGTGATCCGGAGGAGCGGTCACGCCCCGGCCACCATCGACCCGGCTGACCCCGGCAACGGGCACGCCGAACGCTCGCAGGACGGCCTGGAACCGCGGGAACCTGTCCGGCGCGTGCGACAGCGAAGTACGGAGGCGCGGAGGCAGGGCACGGAGGCGCGGCGCGGAGGCACAGGGGACCTCTGCACGACAGCGCGTCGCCGCGCCGGGCACAGCCCTCAGGCCCTCGCATGCCGGTCAGGTCTGGGGCGCGTCGTCCGGCTGGGTGTCGGCGAATTCCCACCAGGCGAGCGGCAGCCAGTCACCGTCGACGAAGCCGTCGACGGACCCACCGGTGCCTCGTATGGTCACCGGGGTTCCTGCCGGATAACTGGTGCCGGACAGCCCTGACACCGGGACGAGCAGCTTGCCGAGACGTCGCGTCAAGGTTCTTGATCCTCTCTGAACCGTATGGGAACAGGACTTCGCAGTCCTTAGGTGCAAATCATCTCATCATGCGCCAGTCTGGAATATGAGGAAACGCACAGAAGGCCGACCGAGCTGCATGGATCGGGCCCGTTTCCGCGAAGGACGGCGAGATTCTCCCCGACCGCCGTCCCCCTGCGTGATCGAGCAAGCACACATAGTGGAGGTGCTCGACGATGAGGGCTGTTGTGTACAAGGGACCGTTCGAGGTGGCGGTCGAGCAAGTGGAGGATCCCCGGATCCAGCACCCGAACGATGTGATCGTAGGCGTGACCTCGACCGCCATCTGCGGCTCCGACCTGCACATGTACGAGGGCCGCACCGCCGCCGAGGCGGGGATCGTCTTCGGCCACGAGAACATGGGGACCGTCGAGGAGGCCGGTGAGGGGGTGACGACGCTGAGCCGCGGGGACCGGGTCGTCATGCCGTTCAACGTCGCGTGCGGCTTCTGCAAGAACTGCACGGCGGGCTTCACCGGCTTCTGCTTGACCGTGAACCCCGGCTTCGCCGGAGGCGCCTACGGTTACGTGGCGATGGGCCCGTATGTGGGGGGCCAAGCGGAGCACGTACGGGTGCCCTACGCCGACTTCAACTGCCTGAAGCTCCCCGAGGGCACCGAGAAGGAGACCGACTTCGTCCTGCTCGCCGACATCTTCCCCACCGGCTACCACGGCAACGAACTGGCCGACGTGCGCCCCGGCGAGAGCGTCGCCGTCTACGGCGGCGGCCCGGTCGGACTGATGGCCGCGTACTCGGCGATCCTGCGCGGGGCGAGCAAGGTGTTCGTGGTCGACCGAGTGACCGAGCGCCTGCAGAAGGCCGAGGAGATCGGCGCCATACCGATCAACTTCACCGAGGGCAATCCGGTCGAGCAGATCCGGGAGCAGAACGCGGGTGAAGGCACGGACAAGGGCATCGACGCCGTCGGCTATCAGGCCCAGGCGCGCGGCGAGGATCGCGAGGAACCGGCGACCGTGCTGAACTCGCTGGTGGAGACGGTCCGGCCGACGGGCGCTCTGGGCGTCCCGGGCCTGTACGTTCCGCGCGACCCGGGCGGACCGGACGAGCAGTCGAAGCAGGGCATGCTGATGGTCGCCATCGGCCGCCTGTTCGAGAAGGGGCTGCGCGTGGGCACCGGCCAGTGCAACGTCAAGCGCTACAACCGGCAGCTGCGTGACCTCATCATCGAGGGCCGCGCTCAGCCCAGCTTCGTCGTGTCCCACGAACTGCCCCTCGACCAGGCACCGACGGCATACGAGAAGTTCGACAAGCGAGTGGAGGGCTACACCAAGGTCGTTCTCCACCCACAGGCGTAAGAGCAAGCCATCGGGCACCGGAAAGGACGAAGGGCCGGTCCGGGAGGAACCCCTCCCGGACCGGCCCTTGGCTGCCGCTGGCCTTGGCGACCTCTAGTCGACGTCCACCCGGCCGTCCTTCGGCTTCTGCCCCTTGCGGGCAGCCAGTTGCAGCAGGCCGCCGTCCTCGCTCTCCTCGGAACGGCGGCCGTCGGAGTCGTGACCGTTCAGGTTCTGCCGGACCGAGTCGAGGATCGTCAGACCCTGGGACACCAGGCCGGCGGCGATCTCGCCGAGACCGTCCGCGCCGTTGAGGACGTTGACGTTGGCGCCGGCGAGGCCACCGGCGGCCTCCTTGACGATCTGCGGAAGCTGGTCGATCAGCATCCGGTCGAGCGCGACCCGGTCGTACGAGGCCGCCGCCTCTGCCTGGATCTTCATCCGCTGCGCCTCGGCGGCCGCGAGGATCCGGACTCGCTCGGCCTCGGCCTCGGCGGGCTTCACGATCTCGGCCACCAACTGCTGCTGACGCAACTCGGCCTGACGCAGGGCCAGCTCCGTCTGGGCGGCGAGCACCTCCTGCTGGGCGTCTGCCTGCGCCAGCGGCCCTGCCTGCGCGGCCTTCGCCTGGGCGCGGTCCACCTCGGCCGAGTACTCGGCCCTGACGATGGCCGTCTGCCGGGCGTACTCGGCCTGCTCACGGGCCGCCGCCTGCTCCGCCTGGGCCGCGGCCTGGGTGGCCTGCGCCTGGGCGATCTGGGCCTGCCGCTGGATGGCCGCCTTGTGCGGCGCCGACATCGCGTCGATGTAGCCGGTGTCACCGTCGTCGATCGACTGGATCTGAAGGGAGTCGACGGTCAGGCCGATCTTCGCCATCTCTGTCTTGGAGGTGTCCAGGACCTCCGCGGCGAGCTTCTGCCGCTCGGTGACGATCTCCTCGACCGTCATCGAGCCGATGATGGCCCGCAGATGGCCGGCGAAGATCCGGCCGGTGAGCACCGACATCTGCTCCTGGTCGGAGAGGAACCGCTGGCCCGCGTTGATGATGCTCTCGTGATCGTTGCCGACCTTGAAGGCGATGACCGCGCGGACGTGCAACGCGATGCCCTGCCTGGTCACACAGGTCTCGGTGACCTCGGACTCACACATGGACAGGGTGAGGAACCGGACCTTGCGGAAGACCGGGAGCACGAACTTGCCGTGCCCCGTCACCACGCGGAACGGTGCACCCCCGAGGCCCCGCCGGCCTCCCGAGATCAACATTGCCTCGTCGGGGGCGGGGACGCGGTATCCGAACATGCCTGTACTCCTCAGTCGGCGTCGGCGATGTCCTCGCCGAGCGCGTCCAATGGATCCACCCACTCGATGACGCCGACTTCACGGCATCCACGCGATTCGATCACGAGTACCGTCGCGCCCGCGGACAGGGGGTTCTCCGACCAGGCGAGGAAGGTCTCGGAGCCGCCCCTGACCCGCACCAGGATCTCGCCGGGACCTGCGGATCCGCGAGTCCCGATGAGCACCTTCCCTGTGCAGCCGACCACGGCCTCGTCCTGTGGCATCACCGGCGGTCCTCCTCGTCCTGCCCCCATGATTCCGACGATAGCCCCAGCCCGGCCGGGACCCAACGGGCAGGACGCCCCGCTCTGCGCCACCGGGCCCCGGCGCACATCCGCCGATCCTGCCTGCTCGGCGAGCCACTCGATCCGGCTCTTGCCACCCCGTATCGGGCAGTCCGCTCACGCATCGCTCATGCATCACTCACGCGCTGCCGGCTGCTGAGCAGCGCGTGGTCGGACCCGGCCGAGGTCGATCTCCACGGCGTGTACACGAGAGGGACGCCTGTCGCGCCCTGCTCGATCCGCCGGTAGAAGCCGATGCCTGCCTTGGCGTACTGGTCAACCTTCACGATCCGGCCGGTGGTCTCCGAGCCTGTACGCCCAGCGATTGACGACTTCCTCCCGATCAGCACGGTCGCGTCGTTCAGTCCAGACGGACGACGACTATGGCGATGTCGTCATCTGCGCCGCTGGCGAGGCCGAGGCGGGCGAGGAGGGCGTCGGCGAGGTGTTCCGCGCCGAACTCGGTGCAGGTGGCCAGGATGGAGGTCAGGCGGGTCAGGCCGGCGTCGATGTCCTCATCCCGGCGTTCGATCAGGCCGTCGGTGTAGAGGACGAGGGTGTCGCCGGGAGTGTAGGTCAGGTTGGTCTGGGGGCGGGGGACGTGGTCGGGGCGGGCGCCCAGCGGTGGGTCGGTAGCCTGGTCGAGCAACTCGCAGGAGCCGTCCGGGTGCAGCAGGACGGGCGGGGGGTGGCCGGCGCTGCTGTAGATGAGCAGGTGGCTGTGGCAGTCAACGAGGACCTGGACGGCGGTGGCGGCCAGCGCACCCTCGACGGAGCGGGCATACAGGCCCAGGACCTCCAGTGCCTGGGCGGGGCCGTGGACGGTGCGGGTGGCGGCGCTCAGTGCGCTGCGGAGCCTGCCCATGACGGTGGCGGCCATCAGCCCGTGACCGACGACGTCGCCGACCGTGACGGTGAAGCGGTTCCCGGGCAGGTCGACCGCGTCGTACCAGTCGCCGCACACGTTCAGCGATCCGGTCGCGGGCAGGTAGCGGACGGCGATATTCGGGTGCCGAGCGAGGTCAGGGGAGTCGAGCATGGCTTCCTGGAGGGCGACGGCGATGCGCCGTTCACGGGCGTGGGCCTGTCGCAGCTCCTCGTTCAGCTGCTGCAGTTGCCGCGCCCGGGCGTACAGCTCGGCTTCCATGGCCGCTTCCCGGCCGGGAGAGACCGCGGGCTGGTGCTGGGCGCGGCGAGCGTGGACGACGCCGGTCATGTCTTCGGACCGGTGGATGATCCAGGCGACCTTTCCGTCCGGGCCGAGGACGGGCACGTTGATCGCGGTCCACCACCGCTCCTTGAACACCTGGGGGTTGCCGGGGACCGGGATGTCGTACTTCTGCAACGCCATGTGATCGGTCCGGCCGGTGGACAGGACACGGTGGAGTGAGGCTTTCAGCGTCTCCACCCCGTCGGCCTCGGGGTCGGCGGGGTTGTCCGGGAAGGTGTCGAAGAGGTACTGCCCGAGCAACTCGGCGTGGCGTCGTCCGGTCACTTCGCAGAAGGCGCGGTTGGCGTCGGCCATCACCAGGTCCGTGCCGAGCACCAGGCACGGGCTCGGAAGGGCGGCGAACACCCCTGGGTAGTCGATCTTCGGTGTCACACGCATTCCACCGCCAGTCGCTCGCTCCTCAATCTACGGAAGGTCCGGCCTCCGCGCCCGCCGAGCGGGCTCCGGTCAGCGGGGATGCGGCGGGCGCACATCGGGCGTACGCCATGATCGAGATCGCTTGGTGCACTGAGGTTCTACCTGCGCTGGTGGCGGATGCAACGCCGTTTCCCGGGCTCATGTGCCCTGGACCCACATCCCGGTCGGTGTCGGTGCCCGGTGGGCGGACGACTGGGTCCCCGGCGTTCCCCGTGGTCCCCGCACGATCTGGCACACATCTGCCACGTACGGCCACCGGGGCTGAGAGGCTGAGCCGGTGACTGACGACGAGGTTGTTGAGGCGCTGCGGATCGTAGCCCGGGCAGGGACCTTGCCACCGCCCGCAACACCGGAGGCTGTCGTCGCGGCCACCGCGGCGCGAGGCCATCAGCCACACGGATCGGCTGCTCAAGAGACGGCCCGGTCGCGAGTGACCGCCCGCGGTGATGGCAACGTGGATGTCAAAGGCCCCGGACCATGATCGGTCCGGGGCCTTTTCCCTTGTGCCCCCGGCAGGATTCGAACCTGCGACACCCGCTTCAGGAGTTCGATCAACCGGGCGCTACAGCGTGCTGCGGTAAACGGTGCGGTGGCGTAGCGGGCCGCTGGGGACCGTGGGCGTACGCCGTCGTTGATGTCAGCTGTGGATGTCAAGCCGGCCGAGGCGCGATGCTCACCGCGCGGTAGTCGTACCCGTCCTGCTTGAAGCCAGGGGCTTCCCAGGTGAGGTCGACCTGCTGTCCGGGCGACAGCGTGCGGAAGCCGGTCGCCTGGATGACGGAGTAATGGCCGAAGCAGCCGCCGGGGGTATCGGGGGAGTCGAGAACGCCCCACCCTTCCTCGTCGTTCCACTCGCGGACAGTGGCAGTCACCATGGATGGAACCCTACGGCTTCCTCTGCGTCGACGCGCCGGCACCTCAGCTTGGGAAGCGACGGCGTCTCGGCGGCCAGACCGTCCCTGACATGGGCGTATGCAATCCGGTGAGGCTCTCGTGTGGGCGGGATGGCACCGCTGTTGACGGTAGTCGTCCGTTCTGCAGGGCACGCCAAGGGCACGACCACGTAAGAGCGTGTGAGGTCCTGCTCCTGCCCGCACATGCTGTGCCGATCCTTTCAGCGCATCGGTGAGAGGACCGGCTTCGGCAGGTTCTTTGCGCGTGTGCACGCGGACGAGTTCTCGCGCCGTTGACCCGTGACAAAGCTCACGGCCCCCAAACATGCCTTTGCTCGGCCTTGGCGCAGCTCGCGGACGTGAAGGGGCGCCTTCTCACTAGGATCGAATGCCCGGGCGGCCAACGGAGGGGGAGACGTCAAGTCATGGGTGGCAGCGGCGAGGTGCTCGACATCAAGATCGCCGACCTCAAGGCGGCAGCACCTCACTTTCACGATGAGAGCGCTGCCCTCGCGGCGGCGCTCACGAAGCTCAAGCACGGGCTGGCCGCGGCCGGCTCTCCCTGGGGTGACGACGAGCAGGGCGAGAAGTTCCACAAGGCGTACGGCCCTCACGTCAAGCAGATTGAGGAGTCCACCCAGATCCTGGCTGACGGCCTGGCCAGCATCCGAGAGGCCATGGTCGACATGGCCGACGGGCACATCGACAACGAAGAATTGATCCGAGGCATGTTCAGCCGGATCCGTGTAGCTCACGACACCAAGGGCGACGGTAGGTGAGTGTCGCTGACAAGGCCCGTAAGGTCGTCCAAGACCTGACGGGCATGTGGTGGCCGGCTGCCGACGAGGGCGGGCTGCGAGATGCAGCCAAGGCGTGGCGGGGCTTCGCCGACGACGTCGACGATGTCACCTCCGGCGCCGACAAGGCAGCCCGCTCCATCATCGAGCACAACAAGGGCGAGGCCATCTCCGCCTTCGAAGACCCGTACTGGCGTCGCTACTACCATGACGGGCACGGCTGGCTGAAAGACCTGGCCGACGCCGCACGCGATATGGCCAAGGCACTGGACGCGTACGCGGACGCCGTGCACGGTGCGAAGAAGAAGCTGGAACACGAGCTGGAGATCGTCGGCGCCACCCTCGTCGCCGGCACCGCCCTGGCCATCTTCACCGCGGGCATCTCCGAGGGCGCGGCAGCGGCGGCCGCGGTCACTGTCGCGGACCTGGCCGCCGGCCTGGGCATCGCGGTAACCGAGGAGATCGCCACCATCGCGGGCACCACCCTGGCCACGGCAGCTTTCGCTGGCGTCGAATCCGTCACTGTCGACCTGGCCGTGACCCAGCCTGTTTCCATCGCTCTCGGCGAGAGCAAGGGCCTCAGCCTCGACGAGGCGGGTGACGCCGGTCTCCAGGGCATGGTGTTCGGCGGGCTGTTCGGCGCCGGAGCCGGGAGTATCAAAGCGGCAACCGACGCGGGGGGACTGCGTGACTTCTTCGCCAGCCTGCCCGGCTTCTCCCGGTCGGGGGCCGTGCTTCCCAGCGAGCTCGACTCCCTCAGTCCGGACGAACTACGCCTGATCCGTCAAGACGACGACTTCGGCGCCACGCACAACCCGGTCGGCCTGAAGAAGTCTCGCTTCGATCCGGACATCGGGGTTGTTCCGGCGGATCCGGATGGTGAGATCACCCCGCTGCAGCACGTGCTCGGCGGCAAGAACAGGGCGGCCAAGGAATCCAGCCAATACACATCGTTCGCTCCGCAGGACGGCACCGGCAAGGTGTACGGGAGCGAGGAGATCCACCTCGACTACCAGCGGCTTCAGAAGGACATCGACGCGGGGCACGTGCACGGGGTCGAAATCCTTCCTCCGCAACGCGTGCAACAGTCCATCGGCGAGGAGATCGACAAGGCGGCTGGGCAACGTGTCGAGGTCCCGTCCGCGCTCAAGCCCCATGAGGTGTCCGACTTTGTCGACGGCCTCGGGCTGAGCAAGGGCAAGTCACGTAAAGTGACCGACAGGGTGATGGCTCTGCTCAACACCCGCCGGGACGGCGAATGGCTGATCAGCGGCGTCGTTCCGAAGGAATACGTCACCGGCCCCTACCCCACCTCGTGATCGTGATTTTTGGAAAGGAGTGCCCTGTGCCCGACGCCCCATCCGCCCGCTGGGAGCCGGACCCTGTGCTGAGGGAGCTCCTGTTCACGGACTTCGACGGCCTGCCCGCCGAGCCGGACGACGTCATCGCCGATGCTCTCGACGGCGGCTACGTGGAACGCACCGAGGGCCTGGTGGCCCTCCTGCGCGACGAAGGCGCCGATCCGGCCGCACGCTTCCTCGCCTGCTGCGCGCTCTGTTCCTGGGCGGATCCGATCGGCTACGCGACGGTTGTCGAGGCGGCCGGTGCACCCGAGGACCTGGCTTGGAGAGGCCAGACGTACGACCGCTTCAACAGCCAGGACGACACGTTCGCGCACCTGGCAGAGGCGGTGGGCCGCAGCCGCGACATGGTCGACGAGCGAGGCACCGCGGCCGAACGCATCGAGGCGGCTCGGGCACTGATCCGGATCGCCGACCGGGTCCAACTCGACCGCAGTGCGAACGACCTGCTGTACCCGGAGATCGTCTCGGCGTGCCGGGGCGATCTCGTTGCCGTCGTCGACCGGGGCATCGCTCGCCTCGCGGCGGGCGGTCACCTTGAGTTCGACCTCGGCGTACAACTCGCCCTGTTCATCAACGCCCTCGCCGCATCCGAACCCGCGTGGGCCGTTGACGCCGGCCACCGACTCGCCGCCGCGCATCCCGGTGACCGGGCTCTGAGAGAACTGGTCGAGTCCGGAGGCAGCTCTCTCTGGCTGATGTAGCGGCGCCCACGGTCTCGTCCGGTCACCGTCGATGATGACGGCCGGGTTACCGAACGTCCCTGCTGAGGCGTTCACGCCTCAGGAAGGTCCGTGCCCCTCCGCGCGTCCGATTCTCATGGCCCTGACAGGCGCGACTGGTGTCGATGGTGCCTGCGTGGGTCACAGACACCCCGCACGGCTCGGCTCGGCAGTGCGTTTGCGGTGCGGATCCGGCACGCGGCCACTGATCCCTCCCGGCACAGCAAATAGGCCCCGGTCTCCGACCTGGGCCTTCTTCATGGAGCGGGTGACGAGAATCGAACTCGCGCTCTCAGCTTGGGAAGCTGCGAGCCTTTTGGGGCCGGTTTCCGTGCTGACCTGGATGAACGGTTCGCTCGGGGCCTCCACGGGTGCTGCCCCAGTCACCGTGGTTCCCCGCTGTTCCCCGCTCGATCTGGTGCGGTTGTGGTGCGGTCCGTCGGCGTTCGGAATCAGCTCAGGGGCCTGCGCAAGTACCTCAAAGGTGCTGCTTCGCTGAGCCGACGAGTCGGCTGATGTTGTCACGGGTCCGTGCTCTCAGCTCGTCCAGCTCAGCCCTGGCGTCCGTCTTGGGCAGCTCCGTGATGTCCGCAAGCACGTCTTCCGCGGTCCGGCTCAGCCGGTCGTCATCCGTCAGCATCTGCACCCGGAACAGGGCCTCCTGGGCGCTGGAGCGCAAGTCGTAGGCGCGGATGCGCACCGCGTCGGGGTCCTCCGGTGGTGGCTGCTCATGCTCACAGAACCACAGATGGACCAAGCAGCGGCGATAGTTGACCAACGCGCCGGCGTAGGCGGAGTAGGCATCGAGTCGCTCCTGCCGAAGCTTCTCGCGGCGCGTGAACTGATGGCTCCTGTCGGTGGTGCGCTGCTGAAACGCCAGGGTGATCCCCGACCCAAGCAGGGTTCCGAGAACGGCTATGGCGCTGGCGATGATGGACTCCACGCCTCAAGCTGATCACGTCTCGCCGCCATGGGTGGGCCGCTGGCCCAACTTCGGCGCCCAGTCCGCCGGCCTCCGCGTCGTCCGGCTGCACGACGCTCGCCACGGCACAGCCACGCTTCTCACGGCGGCCGGGGTCGCGCCCCGGGTCGTGATGGAGATCCTCGGGCACTCGCAGATCAGCATCACCATGGACGTCTACACGCACGTCGTGCAGGACACGCAGCGCGAGGCCATGAGCCACATGGACCGGCTGCTCAGGAGGCGCCCCGGTCGTCAGTGACCGTCGCCATTGATGTCAGACGTGGATGTCAACGCAGAGGGGGCACCTCCGGAAATCCGGAGGTGCCCCCTCTGACCTGTGTGCCCCCGGCAGGATTCGAACCTGCGACACCCGCTTTAGGAGAGAGGCTGGCGGATCATGCTGCTGACCTGGCGCTTCGGTGCCTGGGGCGGCGGCCGACAACTCAACCGGACGCACCCTCGTTGACCGCGGCTGACCCCTGCATCTGGCACGGTTGTGGCACGCGCCGTTTGGCGCCATCAAGGCCCGGTCCGTGCCATCCTCCCGCCGCCAGCCGCGACAATGATCACCGATGGCCGCGGCTCGCACCGGCGCCCGCATGGTCGCCGAGCAGTGCGGACCCAGAGTCAATCAGGCGACAAGCCACTAGACTGAGCGCTTCCAAGTAGGGGGGAGCAGCGGTGAGTTCGTCTCAAGTAGCTACATACATGCTCGATGACGACACAGTCGTAAGGTTCGAGATTGAGCCGACTAGCGACTTCCAACCGGTAAGTACGGATGGAGTCATCGGTCGCGTTCAGGAGGCAGTTCGTCCAGCTGTAGAGGCGGCACGGGCCGTGCTTCAAAAGGTGGCGGAAGCCAAGCCAGACGAAGTGCAAGTCAAGTTTGGTGTCAAAGTAAACGGCACAACGAACTGGCTGGTAGCGAAAACCGCGCTTGATGCGAATTTTGAAGTCACGTTGACATGGAAACCTGATGGCGGAAGTGGCGCTGCAGCGTAGGGTTGCGTGACATGCCCGAGTCCGAGCGTGAGGTTAGACCGCAATCCGCCGCGTGGGTTGCAGCCATCCATACATCAGAAGATGATTTGCGGCCAATTGGTTCTGGATTCGTTGCGGATATCGATCGCGTCATAACATGCGCTCATGTCGTGCAACCTCTGGTGGCGCAAGGGAATAAAATCTGGGTCGCATTCCCCAAGTCGGAGTTCATGGGACCTCGGCGGCTGCAGGTCCGAGAAGTCGTAACTCCCTCGCAACCGCAGATTCATGACGTTGCGATCCTGTACCTGGAGGAGACACTCCCAGAAGACGCTCCAGCCAGGTTGAGATGTCCCAGTGCTGGCGACTTGGTCGGTGGTGACTGGTGGTCCTTTGGCTTCCCTGACGGGCAGTGGATAGGTAACTCTGCATGCGGCCTAGTCGGTGAAGAGCTGAGCTATGGCTGGGTCCGGCTCGACACAAATTCTCGATACCCCGTTCGCCCTGGTTATAGCGGAGCTGCACTCTGGTCTCCTGATTACAGTGCTGTAGTCGGGATAGTTGGACAGGCGAACGGAATCAGTGGTGATGCTTGTGCTATTTCGCTTTCCCAGGCAGATCGTTGCCTCCCCGATCAAAAAATTCGCACCCTAAGTGAATGGAGCATTGAAGCGGCCGGCGAAGCTGCCTTGGCGGCATGGGGCTGGAGGCTTGAAGATGATCCAGAAGCGGGTAGACACTGGAAACCACGCGCACGCGGTGTCACCGTAGACACGGAACGCGGATTTCGGTTCCGTGGGCGCGCTACTGCTCTGACTAAAATTATTCAGTGGATGGGTGGGCGATATGAGCGTCGTGCTCTAGTTGTTACCGGTTCGCCGGGAGTCGGTAAGTCAGCAGTGCTGGGCCGAATCGTAACAACAGCAGATGCGGCAATCGCAGCATCTCTTCCCTCCGAGGACGATGGAGTACGGGCCCCTATCGGCTCGGTGGCATGCGCTGTGCATGCTAAGGGAAAGACGGCCCTGGACGTTGCCTGTGAGATCGCGCGGGCTGCTTCCGCTACGCTTCCAATGCAAGTAGATGACCTACCCGCAGCACTACACAAGGCGCTGACCTCTCGGTCGGGAAAATCTTTCACCGTCGTGATCGATGCCCTCGACGAAACCGTGAGCACTGAGCAAGCACGGCTTACAGTCACCAGGATCGTCCTCCCTCTCGTGGAAACTTGCTCAGATGTAGGCATTCGCGTACTTGTCGCCACCCGACCACGGGATGATGAGGGCAATCTGCTATCGACCTTCGGGCCGGCGGCAGAAATCATCGATCTGGACAGTTCTGAATTTTTCGAAAGCGCGGACCTCGCCGCTTACGCTGAAGCCACACTGCGCCTCCTAGGCGACGAAAGACCAGCCAATCCTTATCTCGATGCAGAAGTGGCCGGGCCTATCGCTCTTCGGATTGCTGAACTCTCGGAAAGAAACTTTCTTGTCGCAGGGCTCGTTGCTCGTACCCATGGGTTGTACGATGCCGCCGCGATCGCCCCACAGGATGTGTCGTTTACCCCAACAGTTGAAGCCGCTCTACGGAATTACCTTCAACGACTTCCCAATGTCGGTGACGTTAAAGCGGATATTGCGCTATCCGCACTCGCTTTTGCCGAGGCGCCTGGTTTTTCGCTGGATCTATGGAAGACGGCGATAGCCGCTATATCGGGTACCGACCTCACAGTCTCAGCGGTGAAGCATTTCGCGCGATCTTCTGCAGCTAATTTCCTGATCGAAACCAGCAGCGTTGGTGAGGTGAGCCAGTACCGCCTCTTCCATCAAGCTCTAAATGACGCTCTCATCAGCGGGCGAGCTGAAGTGTCTTCACGGGAAGAAGATGAGCGTGCAATAGCTAGATCCTTCATGGCTGAAGGAAGGTCTGCTCGCTGGCAGGATTGCCCACCATACTTGCTTAGGTCGCTTCCATATCATGCTCATCGTGGCGGCATCTTGGACGAGATGCTACTCGATGACGAGTATCTTCTGTACGGAGATTTGAGAAGGCTAATTCCTCTAGCAGACGGAAGCGCGAGTAAGGATACTCGTCACCGCGCTCAGTTGCTTAGGAAAGTGCCCGAGGCTATTAATGCGGATCCTGCGACCCGTGTTTCGCTATTCAGCGTGACGGAGCTACAGGAGCGACTCGGGAAAAGTTTTAAAGAGTATAAAGCAGACGCCCCTTATCGAGCTGAATGGACTACCGTAGCGCCTCGATCTGAGGAGGTTACGCTCGAAGGTCATACAGGAGGCGTCGGTGCGTTGTGCGCAGTGAAGGCCGGCGGCCGGCAGCTACTGGCAAGCGGTAGTGAGAACGGCAATCTTCGTTTGTCGGACCCTTCAAGCGGAGAAACTATCCGAGTGTTGGAGGGACACTCTGGGAGCGTAATTGCTCTCTCCAGTTTGCAGGTGGGGGGTCGCACGCTCCTAGCCAGCGCCACCACCGAAGCACCTTCTCGAAGGTTCAATTCCAGTGTGAACGAGGTATGGCTCTGGGAGCCGACAATGGGGATCAGGGTCGGAGTGCTAAACGACCAGGAAGAAGAACTTACCGATGCGTTTGCACTCTGCAGCGTACGTGTGGGAGAAGACGACCTCCTGGCAATGGCACATTTCAGTGGGCGAGTTTCTATATGGGATCCCATTTCCGGTCGCCATCTTCGTACGATCACTTCCGTGCACTGGGTTGAGTCCATCTGCACTGCCTCAACGGGGAAGCGGGAACTTCTTGTCTGCTCAGAAGAGGGAGATGTCAGCCTAGTTGACCCTGTTTCGGGCAGCGTGACGCGGACTTGGAGGCACGCGGATTCCGGAGATGTCAACGATGACTACTTCGACCAAGGGGACGTAAACGCAATCGCGCAAGTTGTCGTTGATGGTGTCCGGTGCCTAGTCAGCGCCTCGTTGCACGGTGTTTTCATCAGAGCGTTGGGTTCCGGAGAAGTCATACGCGAGCTAGAAACTACAGGTAGGTCCGTTCGCGGCCTCTGTGCCGTAAGTGACCAAAATTGCGATCTAATTGCTGGTTTCTGCGACGAAGATATTTTCCTGTGGGATGCGTCAACTGGCCGCATCATCCGAAAACTGAAGGGTCATACTCAAGACGTCCTCGCCCTTTGCAGCATTCAGGTGGGACAACGCATCATGCTGGCGAGCAGCGGGGTAGATAATTCCGTTCGCTTGTGGGACCCGAGGGCGGCGATCGGACATACCCTGTCTGAGTTGTCGAATGGCGTTTACTCGGTTCATAACTTCATGCTCTCCTCTCGCCCTTCGGTTCTGACCTGTGAATATAACGGGTCAATTCGATTGCGGAGTGTTAAGACTGGAAACACTGCACGACTGGTTCAAAATTATCCGCAAGATGTGTTGTCGGTTCTCGGCAAGCGGGTTGCAGGGAGACCGGCAATTATCACGGGGGGATTCGATGGCATAGTTAGGATGCGCGACCCGTTCGGTCTGGATGCTCCTCAGCCTGTCTTCACGTCGCACACGGGACCGGTGGTCGCTATTAGCGCCATCGATATTTTCGATTGGTCGCTTGTGGTAAGCGCAGATAAACACGGCACTATCTTCGTTTGGGATCCAGTCTCACGGGAGATCGTGCTGAGATTCGAGGACTGGTATGATGAGGTCTATGGCGTCGGTGACGTCGTAAATGGCGTGGATCCGCTTATCGCCTGCGCCGGGCATACTTCCTCGAATGGTTCGCTTATCACGGTCGATCCCATCAGTGGTGAGATCGTTCGAAAATTCTCGGCGCGGAGGGGATGGGTCTCGTGTCTGACCACATTCCGGGTTGGCGAAAATTCATTTGTCGCCACGGGTGGCGAAGATGCAATCATTCGCATATGGGATGCTGCCAGTGGAAAAGCCGTTGCAACGCTTGAAGGGCACACTGGCTCAGTTACGGCCCTGGCTATAGTTCGATCCGGCAGAAGGCTGATTCTGGCCAGTGGAGGCGGCGATCGGACGGTGCGTCTTTGGGATCCCTTGATGGGTAGGCGGTTGCTGGAAGTGCCGGTGTATCACCCCGTCACTTCAGTCGCCCAAGTTGGAAAGTCTCTGGTGATTGGATCGAGTGCTGGTGTGCTGTCGCTGGCGATCAATTGGCAGGCGCCAAAAATAGCCCAATGAGCTTGTATCGCAATCGTTCGTCGAACGAGGCGGAACGGGTTTGGCCGGTGGCCTGCCCGGTCTGGGGTCGAGCATGATCAGGGGGCCGTACGCTGGTTGGCAACTCGGGCAGGCTTTGGACCTGCCCGCAATGTGCACGAGTGGCCCCCTGGTCTTGCTCGGCGCGGGACCCGGACCGGGGAGGTGGCTAAAGCCGTGGAGCCGACCGGCCTCAGCCACGACGTAGCTCTTCTCTGACGCCAAGTGGCTGGTTGCTGTGCGCGCGGCACGGGCGCCGGCCGGGCTGGAGCGGGGCGGAGACAGGAGCGCAGGCCCGGCCGGGGGCCGGGCCGCGCGCGGGGAGCGGAGCGAGCCGCCTTGAACCAGTAGAGAAAGTTGTAACTCAGTCTGTGCGGTGGGGCGTGAAGGTATGGGCGCACGCTGGCAGTTCAACGCCCTGTCGGTGTGCGAGGGGCAGGAAGAGGGCCGGCCGGATCGTCCAGGTGATGTGGACGCTGGCATGCGTGATGGTCACTGCGCACGGTTCGGAGCGTAGGAGAGCCCTCCGCGTCTCCGCGCGCTCATCGTGCAGCCACGCCCATGCCTCGTCTGATGCGTCGGAGTCAAGTGCCGGCGAGATGGCGCGAAGCGCGATAGCGACCCATCGGTCTGCCTGAGGTGCCGAGTACGCATCGAACGACGCCAGGCGCCTCGGCGCTTCCGCGCCGGCGGCATCCTCGGTCCAGCATTCGCACCAGTATCCGCGGGTGGTCCCGTTCATGACTTCACTCCCACCGGGTAGGCCAGCAACACGTAACGGGTGCTCTCGTCGTGGAGGGTGAGTTGGTAGCCCGTGCCGCTGGTCATGTAGGCCAGGGCGCGTTCGTGTTCGGCTTCGTCCGTCAGCCAGTGCAGGCCCGGCTGTGCGTACGGCACGTCGAGCTGGTCGGTGATGTCCCGCGTGCGCTCTCGTAACCAGCGCAGCGCCAGGCGTGGGCTCGTGGCGTCGTGTGATCCCAACGGGATGGAACGGACCTCGTCCAGCGGGTAGGCGGCGGCTCGGCACTGGCAGAGGAGGGGGCTTCTGTCCGTCCTCGGCGGTACGGGAAGAGCGGGCATCAGCATGGGTGCCCTCCCGCTGGCCCGGCCTGGGGGAAGAGTTCCGCGGTGATGGTGTACCCGCCGGGACTGTCGTGGACGACGACTCGGTGAGCGATTGCGCTGACCATGCTCAGGCCCCGGCCGTGCTCGGCCCGCTCGTCCCGGTGCTCGACCTTCGGCGCCGTACCGGTGCTTCCCTCGTCGGTGACCGACAGGGCGACCGCCTGCGACGAGACCGCGAGTGCCAGGTGGAAGCTGCCCGGCCGCATGCCGCTGGCCGTGTGAAGGATCGCGTTGGTGCTCAGCTCGCTCACGATCAGCTCGGCGTCGTCGGCCAGAGGGGAGCCGCGCAGGATGTCGCGCGTCCAGCGGCGGGCCCGGCTGACCTCTTCCGGGAAACCTGGGCAAGACAGTCCCCAGACCCGGGCTGTACTCGTATACTCGTGCATACAAGTTCCTTCGTGCTGGTAGGCCGCCATGTGCAGCGGGTTCGGACTAGACGAGTTTCACGCCGTCGTGGGCGCGAATGGCCGGCGGGGACGCCGCGTCGAGTGCGTCAAGGACGCGGACCGCGTACGCCTCGTCGGCAAGTTCGATGACTTCTTCGCGGGTGGCCCAATGCAGTGCGCGGGTCTCATCCCCGGTGGTCGGAGTGCCGTCGGCCGCCTGGCAGCGGAAGACGAGGGAGACGATCAAGCCCGTCATGTTCTTGTAGATGCCGGTCAGGGTCGCGGGAAGTGCGATCTTGATGCCGGTTTCTTCGAGGACCTCGCGCTGAAGGGCTTCGGGGATGGTTTCCTCGCGTTCGAGGACTCCGCCCGGGGGCTCCCACTTACCGTTGTCGCGGCGCTTGATCAGGAGGGCCCGGCCTTGGTCATCGACGATGACCCCGGCGACGCTCACGGAGTGCGGGCGTTCAGTGCTCACGTTCCTCGGCCCTCTCGGCTGACTAGGCTCTCCACCGTAGCAACAAGACTCGCCCACTCGTCTAGATACCTAAAGGAGTACGCATGGCGTCCCTACCGAGCATTCTCGGCGGCCTCGACCCGACCAGTGATCGTGCGGTCTTCCGGCAGATCGCCGATCAACTGCGTGAAGCCATCGACCGTGGGCGATTCAAGGAGGGGGAGAAGCTGCCCTCCGAGGCTGAGCTGGTCGAGCACTACGGGGTTTCCCGCATGACGGTCCGGAACTCCTTCTCGATCCTCCAGGGTGAGGGCCTGGTGCACGCCGAGCACGGCAAGGGCGTCTTCGTCCGTCCCCGGCCTCCGGTGCGTCGGCTCGCCTCCGACCGGTTCGCCCGGCGCCACCGTGAGCAGGGGAAGTCCGCGTTCATCGTGGAGGCCGACGCCGCCGGCGGTCACCCGAAGGTGGACAGCCTGGAGGTCGAGGAGGAGAAGGCCAGCCAGGACATCTCTGCCCGGCTCGGTTCCGTGCGGCGCGTACTCGCCCGGCGTCGCCGGTACCTGCTCGACGGCCGGCCGGTCGAGTTCGCCACCTCCTACCTTCCGCTCGACATCGCCCGCGGTACGCAGATCGCCGAGCCCAATCCTGGCCCCGGCGGCATCTACGCCCGCCTGGAGGAGCTGGGCCACCAGCTCGACCACTTCGAGGAGGAGATCCGGGCCCGGATGCCCTCGCCGTCCGAGGTGAAGACGCTGCAACTGGCTTCCGGTGTGCCGGTGATCCACCTGATCCGTACCGCCTTCGACACCGCAGGGCGGGCCGTGGAGGTCTGCGACACGGTGATGGCGGCGGACGCGTACGTCCTCTCCTACCAACTTCCGGCGACCTGACCGGCGGTGCGCGAGGCCACTTCTCGGACTCGTACGCCTCGACACGCATACTCGTTTAGACGAGTGGGCAAGTCGTGTGGCAAGGTGGTTCCCGTTCCTGGCGAAGTCGGGTTCGAAAGATGCATCTTGTCTAGACGAGTAGATAGGAAGAAGCCTTACGCACCATCCGTGTGGAGACCTCGGCCGCGACGATCCTGCTGACCGAGGCGCCTGAGCCCAAGGTCCGCGACCGGCAGTCGGGCGAGATCGCGAAGGACGCCGTCAGCGGTGAGGCGCTGATGACGATCGGCGTCGTGTACATCGAGGAGGGGGAGTCGTCCCTGATCAAGGTGACCGTTCCGGAGAGCGGGGTGTCGGGAGGGCTCGCCCTCGGTGCCCCGGTCTCGTTGCCGGGCCTGGTCGCCCGGCCGTGGGAGAGCGTGTTCAACGGGCAGCAGCGCCACGGCATCGCCTTCCGGGCCGCCGCCGTCACTTCGGCCGCCTTCCCGGCCGCTGTGGGGGCCACGGCCTGATGACCGAACTGGCAACGCTCCTGGAGGTGGGTGGTCCCGTCGCCGCACTCGGTGGTGGGGCCGCCTACGCCCGGGCGCGACACCCCGGCGTCTACTGGTCCACGGTCGGCTTACCGGTGTCCACGGTCCGGCTGCTCAGTTCCTACGGCTCCGTGATGGAGGCGTGCGGCCTCACCGTGGCTCCCTCCAGGCTGCGGGTCCTGGCGGTCAAGGCCACCACTCGCCGCGAGGTCCGGCCCGTACCGCCGCGTCGGGGAGTCATCAGGCCGACCACGACGGGGCTGCGCGTCCGTCTGCGGCTCGCCCCGGGGCAGGAACCCGCCGACGTGGCCGCCTCCGCCGAACGGCTGCGGCACGCCTGGGGCGTCCATGCCGTCTACGTGACCACGGTCAAGCCGGGCGTGGTCGACCTGCGGCTCATCGGCTTCGACGTGCTGCGGCGGGTCCGCATGCCGCGAAAGCTGCCCTGGGGGCTTCTCCGGGTGCCGGTCGCACTGCGGGAGGACGCCACTCCCTTCGTACGCGACTACCGCACCGTGCCGCACCAGCTCACGCTTGGCGCCACGTTGTCCGGCAAGTCCATGTACCTGCGGCACTTGGTCGCCGGGCTCGCCCGTCAGCCCGTCGCCCTGGTGGGCATCGACTGCAAGCGGGGCGTGGAACTGGCGCCTTTCGCTCCGCGGCTGTCGGCGCTCGCCACCGACCCGGACGAGGCCACCGAACTCCTGCCCGTGCTCGTCAAGGAAATGGAGGCCCGGTACGACCTGATCAAGTCCCGGCAGGGCATCGAGCCGAGCACGCCGGACGAGGAGATCACCTCCGACATCTGGGGCCTGCCCGAGCATGAACGCCCGGTCCCCGTGGTGCTGTTCGTCGACGAGGTCGCCGAGCTGTTCCTCGTCGCCACGAAGAAGGATGAGGAGCGGCGGGACGAGATGGTCACACAGCTCATCCGGCTTGCTCAGCTCGGTCGGGCCGCCGGCATCTATCTGGAGGTCTGCGGGCAGCGCTTCGGCGCCGAGCTGGGCAAGGGCGCGACCATGCTGCGGGCCCAGTTGACCGGCCGCGTCTGCCACCGCGTCAACGACGAAGCCTCCGCCAAGATGGCACTGGGCGACATCGCCCCCGAGGCTGTCTCCGCCGCCTGTGCCATCGCACCCGAACGGCCCGGCCTCGCCGTGGCCGGTGACACCTCCGGCGGCTGGTCCCGCATCCGCACGCCGCACCTCTCCCTCAGCGACGCGGCCGAAACCTGTCGCGAATCGGCCCACCTGGTCCCCGAACTGCCCGCGCTCAACCGCTTCCGGCCTCACGTTCCCGTGCGGCCCGTCGAGACACCGAGCCCGGTCGTGCGGCCCCGACCGGTGACCGACTGACCCGCACCCGCCCTTGCCCCCGGTCGGCGTGACCGCCTCACGCCATGTCCCTACCCCTCCCATGCCCGACCCCGGAAGGAGCCGCAGCATGCGCGCCCACCTGGCCCGCGTCGACGCGGTGCTCGTCCAAGCGGTCATCGCCGCCGCGCTGTCCTTCGCCCACCTGCACGACGTCGCCACGGCGGCCGGACATGACGGGTGGAAGGCGTGGGCCTACCCCGTCTCGGTCGACCTGCTGCTCGTCGCCGCCTGGCGCCGACTGCGGTCCGGCGAGGCCAAAGCGGCTGGGTGGTGCTGGTTCCTGATCGCACTCGCCGCGTCCCTGGGTGCGAACGTCGCCACCGCCGGGCTGCTCGACCTGGACCAGGTGCCGGCCTGGCTTCGCATCCTCGTCGCGGGCTGGCCCGCGGTCGCCTTCCTCGGCGGAACCCTCCTCGTCCACTCGTCGCCGACCACGGACGACGAGACCAGTGACGACGTGGACCCGGAGAAGGTCGAGGACATCCAGGCCGAGGAGGACGCGCCTGGCCCCGCACCGGAGCCCCCGGTGACACCGGCAGTCGAGCCACTACCGACCCCCGTTCCCGTCGCTGTCCCGGCCGCTCTGGTCGCACACGCCCGCAAGGTCGCCGCCGAACACCACGCCCGTACCGGAACAGCCATCGACACCCCGACCCTGCGCGCCCGCCTCGGCGTCCCGCCGCCCATGGCCGACGCCATCGCCGCCCAGCTCTGAAAGGAGACCCCACGTGAGCGCCAACCGCCGCTTCCGCTCCGTCACCCGCATCGGCCCCGTCCAGGTCGGCACGTCCCACGACGGTCGCGGCCGGGAGAAGCACACCGCCGCCTGCACGGCGCCGCGCTGCGGCTTCTCCGCCGACTACGACAGCCGCGCCGCCGCCGAACTGGCCGCCCGTACCCACCACTGCCCCGTCCGCTGAAAGGACCCGGAAACCGTGACCGTCAGCCTCCCGCTCGTCGCCGTCCTCGGCTTCTTCGCCTGGGGAGCGGTCAAATTCCTCGGCGTCCGCACGTGGATCGTCGTCCTGATCGCCCTCTTCGGGTTCTGGCTCTCGCACACGTTCATGGCCCCGGCCATCGAGTCCGGCACGCGCTCCGGCGTGGACATCGTCAACGGCTCACATGACTAGACGAGTAGGTAAGGAGAGCTTCGCCGTGTTCTTGCCCAAGTACCCCGACAGCCCGACGCCGCCGCCCGCGTATACGCACACCGTGGCCGACCCGGCTCCCGTCCGACGTCCCGTCCCTCAGATCTCCGTAAGCACCGGAGCGGTCGCGGCTGTCCTGGTCGGCGGTGTCGTGCTGACCGCGCTCCTGGCCGCCGTCGCCGTCACGGCCGTCTCCGTGGCCGTCGCCACCGTGGTCCTGCGCTCCCTGTTGCGAGACCAGCACCGCCGCTGACGCACTGAACCCCCCGGGGCGGCCTCGATACCGCCAAGCATCCGCCGCCCCGGGGGCTGTCTCCCTCCAGCCGAACCAGAAGGAGAAAGCCATCATCGCCCGCGCCACTCCGCCTGGGCTCCACGAACTCGGCGAACTGGCTGCCCTCGGCACCATGCCCGCGCTACTGCGCCAACTCGCCGGCCTCGGGGGCTGCACGCACCCGATCCGCCTCGACGGCCACCGCACCGAGTACGACGTGAACACCCGCACCGGAGAGATCGGCAACGTCCTCCACCACCTCGACTCCTCCAGCCTCCCGGCCGGTCACCTCCTGGTCCGCTGCAACAACCGCCGCACGACCCGGTGCGCGGCCTGCGCCGAGGTGTACCGCCGCGACACCTTCCACCTGATCACCTCCGGACTGCGCGGCGGCAAGGGCATCCCCGAACGCGTCGCCGCCCACCCACGCGTCTTCGCCACCTTCACCGCGCCCAGCTTCGGCCCGGTCCACAACCGGCCCACCGCCCCGCCCGGTTCGGTCCGCCGCTGTCGCTGTGGCGCCCTCCACGACCAAGACGACCCGGCCCTGGGCACTCCGCTCGACCCGGACCGCTACGACTACGAAGCGGCCGTGCTCTGGAACGCGCACGCGGGCCCGCTGTGGCGGCGCTTCTCCATCTACCTGCGCCGGGAGGTCGCCAAGCGCGCCGGCCTCACCCAGCGGGCTTTCCGCGAGTACGCCCGGGTGTCCTTCGCCAAGGTGGCCGAGTACCAGAAGCGAGGGGCCGTCCACTTTCACGCCGTCGTCCGCATCGACGGCCCCGAGGGCGGTGACACCCCGCCTCCCGCCTGGGCCACCGCCGAGCTGCTGACCGACGCCATCCGGGCCGCCGCCATCGCTGCCCGCGTGGACGGCCCGGTCATCGACGGCCGGGCGCACGCCTTCGCCTTCGGTCGTCAGCTTGACGTGCGGACTATCCGCTCGGCCGACTTCGACGGCGGCCAGGAGCTGACCGAGCGGGCCGTCGCCGCGTACATCGCCAAGTACGCCACCAAGGGCGCCGAGACCGCCACGGGTGCTCTCGACCGGCCGCTGAAGTTCCTCGCCGAACTCGCCCAGCTCGACATCAGCGACCACGCCCGCCAGCTCGTCCGCACCGCCTGGACCCTCGGCGCGCGCAAGGACCTCGAACCCCTCCGGCTGCGGGCCTGGGCCCACATGCTCGGCTTCCGCGGCCACTTCTCCACCAAGTCCCGCCGCTACTCCACCACCCTCGGCGCCCTCCGCGGCGCCCGCGCCGAATGGCGTCGCGCACAGGCCCTGGAAGCGACCGAGACCGACCGGGACACCACCCTCGTCCTCGCGCACTGGATCTACGCCGGAACCGGCCTCACCGACGCCGAAGCCTGGCTCGCCGGAACCCTCGAACCCGCTCCCGGAACGGAAGGAGAACCCACCCATGGCTGACCGCTACCTGACCGTGGCGCAGGTGGCCGAACTCCTCGGCACCACGGAGCGCTTCCCGCGCCGCCTGATCGCCGAGCGACGCATCGTGTTCGTCAAGGTCGGTCGGCACGTCCGTATCCCGGAGAGCGCACTGAACGCCTTCATCGACGCCAATACGGTGCAGCCGATCGGTCACCGGCGAGGCTCGCTGCGGAGGGCTGCCTGATGGCCAACAAGAAGGGGAAGCGCCGGGACTTCGGTTCCGTCCGACAGCTTCCGTCCGGCCGTTGGCAGGTCCGCTACCGAGACCCGGAGACTGGGCAACTGCGCCCCGCTGAGAAGACGTACGCCACCAAGACCGACGCCCAGGTCGCCCTGACGCACATCGAGTCGGACATCGCGCGCGGGCAGTGGTCGGACCCGGACGCCGCGGTGGCGAACTTCGCCGAGTACGCCACCGCATGGCTGCGAGACCGGAAGCTCGCCGACCGTACCCGTGAGCGGAACGAGTCGGTGATGCGGCTGCACATCCTGCCCACCCTCGGGGCCGGAACGGTGGCCGACGTGACGACCGCCCGCGTGCGGAGTTGGCGCGGCAAGCTCCTGGCGGCCGGCGTGGGCGAGCCGTCGGTCGTGAAGGCGTACCAGTTGCTGCGTGCCCTGATGAACACTGCCGTGGACGACGAGCTGATCCGGCGCAACCCGTGCCGCATCAAGGGCGCGGACCGCTATGACGTGCCCGAGCGACCGGTCCTCACCGTCGCGGAGGTTTTCGCCCTCACCGACTCCATCGCTCCGCGTTACCGGCTGCTCGTGCTCCTGGCGGCCTTCACCACTCTGCGGTTCGGGGAGCTGGCGGCCCTGCGGCGCCGGGACATCGACCTGGAAGGCCTGACCGTCACCGTGCGCCGCGCTCAGGCCGAGTTGCAGGACGGCCGGCTCTTCGACAAGGCGCCGAAGTCCGCGGCCGGGATGCGCTCCGTTTCCTTCCCGGCCGAGCTGCTGGACGCGGTCACGTACCACCTGGAGCGCTTCGCCGCTCCCGGCCGCGACGGGCATGTCTTCGTCGGGCCGCAGGGTGGGCAACTGCGGCGGAGCAACTACCGGGACGACTGGGTCAAGGCTCGGAAGGCTGCGGGTATCACGGCCGAGCTGCACTTCCACGATCTGCGCCACACGGGCAACACCCTGGCCTCGACCGCAGGGGCCAGCACACGGGAGCTGATGACCCGCATGGGCCACAGCAGCTCGCGGGCCGCGCTGATCTATCAGCACATGACCAGCGATCGTGACCGGGCCATCGCCGATCGGCTCGGGGCCATGATCCGGGGCGGCGGGGGAGTGGCCTGCGGGCCCGCCGAGAAGGACTCTGCGGGCTCGTAGTGGCACGCGTGTGGCACGACCCCTATAACGCCGAAGGGCCAGCCTGGGAGGAAACCCCTCCTGAGCTGGCCCTTCTGGCTGTGCCCCCGGCAGGATTCGAACCTGCGACACCCGCTTTAGGAGAGCGGTGCTCTATCCCCTGAGCTACGAAGGCGTGGCTTGATCGAAACCTTGCACGGAACTCGGTGAGGTGTCCGTGGCCAGGTCTGGGTGTCAAGCCCTGAGTGTCCTGGAGGCGACCGCTGCGGCGTGGACAGGCTGGGCCTGTTGACATGCCGCAGCGCCCGCCGAGACGCTCGATCCACAGGGTACCGGATCGGGGCTCGGGCGGGCGCTGGTGTTGGGGGGCCGGCGGTGGTGGTGCTCAGGCGGTGGGGCTCAGCAAGGGTGACCGCTCTTCGTGGAGGGCCCGGCTCGTCGAGTTCTGGGCGAGGACGAAACCGAGGGTGAGGAGCGTGTGGGCCTCGACGCCGTAGCCGATCAGGCGCCCGTTCCACAGTGAGGCGTCGAGCTGGGAGTGGCCCGACTCGGCGTCGCTGCGGTATCGGTAGGCGAGCTGGTGGGTGCGGGTGTATTCAGGGATCTGCTGGAGGTGCTCGGCGCGGTGGAATCCGCGTTCCTCGTCGCTTTCGCCGGCCGGGCGGTCACCGGCACGGCTCGTGGTGGCGCCGGCGACGCGTTGGATATGGGCCCCGTGGCGGCAAGGAGGTTCCAGGATGTGACACTTCGGGTTCTCGATCTTCCTGTGGGGCCATTCCACGATCTGGTTCGAGATCGTCTTCCATGCCGTGATCGTGATTGCGCTGGCGTTCATGATCTTCGGTGGCCGACTGCTCACGCTGGCGCAGGCGGTGATGATGTGGTCCCTGCACAACCGCAACCAGGACGTCCTGGAAGGTGGCGACAATCTCGCCCAGATCGTCATCTTGTTCATGTTTTTCACCGTCTCCAACGCCTACTTCGCATCTGGTGCTGAGCGGCGGCGCGCACAGATGCGCGCACAGGAACAGCCGACCGTCTCCACCGTGCTACACAACCTGGGCGCCTTCCTGATCGTCTTCCAGGCCGCGGTGCTGTACTTCGCCGCCGGCTACTGGAAAATCACCGGAAAGGTGTGGCAGGACGGCGTGGCCATGTATTACATCAGCCGGGTCACCGGCTTCGAGACGTCGGCGACGTACACGCATCTGATGAACAACGCCCTTGTGGGCACCACCACTTGGTCACTGTCGCCCGCGAGCGGCATGTCCTCCGCTGCGATGACGGCCGTACCGGCCGGCCAGGAGGGAATGGTCGATGCGTGACAGGACCGGAGACCCGGCGGACTCCCGTCACGAATCGGGGCCGGACGCCGGCTCGGAGCATGCCGCTGCGGACGCCTTGTACCGGTTCCTCACTGCCGAGCCCGCCGACCGGGGACGTCTGGCACCGCGCGTCGTCACCGCTGTCGGCCTGGAGCGGTTCCACCAAATCGTGGACAGCACCCTTGAACGCGTCGGCGATGTCACGGAAGTGCGTGACAGTCCGGACGGACTGGTGATCGAGGGCACTCGGGGGCGTGCCCTCGCCTTCGCCACCACCAAGGACGGCCATGAACTCGACGGGCTCCTGCTCGCCCCTGGCGAACACCGTCCCCCACGTCTGCGTATTCCCCTCGGCGCCCGCTCGGCTCCGGGGTGGATTGTGCTCGCCCTGCTGCTCATCCTGCGCATCGACGCATGCTGGGAGGCTCCCTCCAGGATGGCCTGGTGCGGTCGGCTGCTCTTCGTAATGGCCGGGTACCTGTTCATCGAGGGGTGGTGCGCTCCCGCCGAGCTGCCGTGGTGGGTGCGCGGGCCGCTGGAGGCCGGCGCGCTCGCTGCCCTCGCCTCCGCCTGGCGGCTGCCGGGGCTGCCCACATCGAGCGGGGACGCCCCGGAGCTCGTCGTGGGGGCCGTCATGGTGGCCCTTCTCGGCTGGTTCCTGATACGGGCACGGCGCCACCGCTGGGGGACGGCCGTCTCCCGGCCCCTCGTCTTTCCCCTACGGGGCGGCAGCTGGTGTGTGGTGCAGGGCGGTGGACGCAGTATGAACCATCACGTGGTCGTCCCTGCGCAGCGCGGCGCCCTGGATGTCATCCAGATCGGGCCTCTCGGCGGGCGGACGCGTCGCCGAGCCCGGAGTGAGGGCGTACAGGCGAAGAACGAAAGCTACCTCGTGTACGGGCAGCCTGTGCACGCACCTTGCGACGGGACGGTCGTCTCCGCCGTCGGTCGCCTCGCGGACCAGGAGCCGGGCACGATCCGCCTCCAGCCCACCTACGGCAACCACGTGTGGATCGACACCGGCGCCGAGATCCTCAAGCTGGCACACCTGCGTCCGGGCAGCGTGACCGTGGCCGAAGGCGACACCGTGCGCGCCGGTCAGGTGCTCGGCGAGGTCGGCAACTCCGGCAACAGCAGTGAGCCGCATCTGCACATCCACGCCGAACGCGACGGCCTCGGCCTCGACCTAAAGTTCGAGGGCATCTCTGGCCCGCTGTGCCGAGGCCGGACCGTCCGCACGTAGGCACCCCGTTCATTTCAGCGGCTACCGGCCCGGGACGGCGAGACACCCGTACCGTGCCGCCTCGCCCTGCCCCGCGCGCCACCCGGCGCCCCCACACCAGAAGGTCCGCACCCGTAACTCTCCATACCCTCATGTAGGTACTCGAGGACCTCGGTCGGTCCGGCAGGCGCCGTTCTTGCCACGCTCGGTCTGCTCCCCTGGGTCCCGCCTGCCCGTACCGGTGCGGCCCTCAGGTCCGGCCGGCCCGTCTTCCCCGGGTCCCTCTCACGCCCGCGTTATCCGCACCCGGTAGTTCCCTTCGTCGTCCTTGCTCATCACCCGCACCGTTATCCCGTGGCGCGGGTCCTTGAAGCTCTCGCCGGGGGTGAAGGGGGCGTCGGAGAGTTCCGCGTGGACGTTGGGGCTGCGGGTGCAGCCGCCGCTGGAGCGGTGGCTGTCGTAGACGGTGACGGGGCCGCGGCCGGTGTCGACCGTGGCGTCGATCTTGTAGATCAGCAGGCCCGGGCGGCACACCATCTCGTCGTTGCCGCCCTGTGCGCGTATCTCGAGTGCGTAGGCGCTGCGGGCGGTGACGGGCACGAGGATCAGCTTGCCGCCGCCCACCTTGTACAGCGGTGACAGGGTGTACTCGACGCTGCCCCGCGCCGCCGCGCAGTCGACCTGGTCGCCGTCCAGCCAGCCCAGTTTCCACTTGTGCCAGCCGAGCAGGTCGTTGTCGGCGCCCCAGTCCTCGCTCATGATGTCCCAGTGCCCGACCGCGCCCCCGCCCTCCTGGGTGTAGAGGTCGGGCAGCCCGAAGGTGTGGGCGTTCTCGTGCGGCAGCACCCGGAAGCCGGTGCGGGCGTAGGAGCCGGAGCCGTCGTCCTGGCGGGAGTAGACGAAGGACGCGTTGGCGATGTGGACGCCGTCGGCGACCGGGGCGTCCGTGTTCCCGGCGAAGGTCACGGACAGCACGGTGTCCAGTGCGGAGGGGCCGGCGTTGGGGGCGACGAGCACGTTCAGCAGGTCGTAGTCGCGGAAGTCGACCGTGGGATCGGCGACGGCCACGATGTCCTGCACCAGGCGCCGGTAGCCGGGGTCGAAAGGGGCGCCGCGCTCTATGCCGTAGTCCCGGAAGGTCTTCGGCATCCGCAGCCAGCTGGTGACAGGAGTTTCGGGGCGGTAGTCGAGACGGCCGTACGAGGCGGTGCGGAACCATTCCTGGGTCTGCGGGAAGAACTCGTGGAAGCGGTCCATGGCGCTGCCCTGACCGGGTGCGTCGGGAAAGTCGATCATCAGGGTGAGGGCGTGCACCGTGCCGGTGGAGCGGGAGTAGCCGGGCGGGGTGGGCAGGCCTTCGGTCATCTGCACCTCCCGGCCGCCGTGGACCATGCACGGCAGCAGCGCGGAGGAGCGGGCCAGGGCGGCCGGCCCGGCGGTGGTGGGCGCCGTCAGATGTCCGCTCCCCGCCGAGGTGCTGACCGCGAGGGTCAGCACGGTCACCACGGCGAGGGCGGCCACACGGCGCGGGCGTATGCGGCGGCGGGGCGGCTGCGGCTGCATACATGGACCTTTCGCTCCACGGCAGCCGCCGGTATCCGGCTGCACCCTTGCGATCACCCTGGGGCGGGGGGAGGCCGGGCGCGCGCTGGCGGAGCCGATCGTGGGAACGCCGGTCCGCAGAGGGGTGAAACCCGGGGGAGGGTGCGTGTGGCTCAGGTCACAGGAATTTTCGGGAAGGCGGGAAATAACCGGGGAGGCTCTCCCCGTTTAGCCCTGTGTCGGAACGAAGCGGGGACCGGCTCCCCGGATCGGCCTCTCGCCCCGGCAGGCAACGACCGGTGTGACGACCGATGACACGACGAACAGCGCCACAGCGACACAGCGGTACCGGAACACCGGCTCAAGCACCGACCGAGCCCCGACCCACGCATCGACTCGGGCCCCGCGCCCCAGAGACCTCAAGGAGTACACCGTGACGGCCACGACCGCCTCCACCGTGCGCAAGGTGCCCCGGCCCCGCGCCGACGCCCTGCGCAACCGGGAGCGGATCGTCACCGCCGCCCAGGAGATGTTCGTCGAGCACGGGCCGGATGTGCCGCTCGACGAGATCGCCCGCCGGGCCGGCGTCGGCAACGCCACGGTGTACCGGAACTTCCCCGACCGCGACGCCCTCGTCCGCGAGGTCGTCTGCACCGTGATGGACCGTACGGCCGAGGCGGCCGAGCGGGCCCTCGCGGAGACGGGGGACGCCTTCGCCGCCCTGGAGCACTTCGTGCACACCGCCGCTGACGAGCGGATCAGTGCCCTGTGCCCCATGGTGACGAGCACTTTCGACCAGCACCATCCCGACCTGGAGGCCTCCCGCAAGCGCATCGAGCAGCTCGTCGAGGAGGTCATGGGCCGGGCCGAGGCGGCCGGACAGCTCCGGTCCGACGTGGGGGTCGGCGATCTGCTGATCGTCGTGGCCCAGTTGAGCCGGCCCCCGGCCGGCACGGACTGCGTCCGTGGCGACCGCTTCGTCCACCGTCACCTGCAACTGTTTCTGGACGGCCTGCGGGCCCCCGCCCACTCCGCTCTGCCGGGCGCGGCCGTCAGCATCACCGAACTGCGCAACTGCTGACGCGATCAACGACACGATCAGCGATCAGCGATCGACGGCCGATGGTCACAACGATCAGTGATCCGTGATCAGTGATCGATGCGGTCGCGTCCGTGAATCTCCGTTTTCTCGTCATTTTCCGTTTACCAGACGTCTTTTCCGTCACGAAGTCCCGAAGTGGGTATCCCCATGTCAGAAACAGCCCTCAAGGCTCCCGGCCTCGCCGCCCCGAGCGGTGACGCCAACCGCTGGAAGGCGCTCGTCTTCATCGCGCTCGCCCAGCTGATGGTCGTCCTGGACGCCACCATCGTGAACATCGCCCTGCCCTCGGCCCAGCAGGACCTCGGCATATCCGACGGCAACAAGCAGTGGGTCGTCACGGCCTACGCCCTCGCCTTCGGCGGTCTGCTGCTCTTCGGTGGCCGCATCGCCGACCTGTGGGGCCGCAAGCGCGCCTTCGTGCTGGGTCTCGTCGGTTTCGCCGCCGCCTCCGCGCTCGGCGGCGCCGCCACCACCGGCGGGATGATGTTCGGCGCCCGCGCCCTCCAGGGTGCCTTCGGCGCGCTGCTCGCCCCGGCCGCGCTCTCCCTGCTCGCGGTGATGTTCACCGACGCCAAGGAGCGCGCCAAGGCGTTCGGCATCTACGGCGCCATCGCGGGCGGCGGCGGCGCCGTCGGCCTGATCCTGGGCGGTTTCCTCACCGAGTACCTGGACTGGCGCTGGACCTTCTTCGTCAACGTCCCGTTCGCCGTCGTCGCCGCGGCCGGTGCCTACTTCGTCATCCGGGAGCCGGAGGGCGGCCGCAACCGCTCCCCGCTCGACATCCCCGGCGTGATCCTCTCCACGCTCGGCCTGGTCGCCCTGGTGTACGGCTTCACCCGCGCCGCGTCCGACGGCTGGAGTGACAGCGTGACCGTCGCCATGTTCGTCGCGTCCGTGGTGCTGCTGGTGACGTTCGTCTTCGTCGAGGCCCGGGTCAAGGCCCCGCTGCTGCCGCTGCGCGTGGTGACCGACCGCAACCGCGGCGGCATCTACCTCTCCCTCGGTCTCGCGATCATCGGCATGTTCGGCCTGTTCCTCTTCCTGACCTACTACCTCCAGATCGTGAAGGGCTACTCCCCGGTCAAGACCGGCTTCGCGTTCCTGCCGATGGTCGCCGGCATGATCACCGGCTCCACCCAGATCGGCACCCGGCTGATGACCCGCGTCCCGGCCCGCCTGCTGATGGGCCCGGGCTTCCTGGTCGCCGGTCTCGGCATGCTGCTGCTGACCCAGCTGGAGATCGGCTCCTCGTACGCCGGCCTGCTGCTGCCCGCGATCATGCTGCTCGGTCTCGGCATGGGTACGGCGTTCATGCCGGCGATGTCCCTGGCCACCCAGGGTGTCCAGGCCCGGGACGCCGGTGTCGCCTCCGCGATGGTCAACACCTCGCAGCAGGTCGGCGGCGCGATCGGCACGGCCCTGCTGAACACGATCGCCGCCTCGGCGACCACCTCGTACGTCAGGGACCACATCGCCGGTGCCGCAGCCAAGCCGCAGCAGGAGCTGGTGAAGCTCCAGGGCATGGTCCACGGCTACAGCACCGCGATCTGGTTCGCCGTCGGCATCCTGGGTCTCGCCTCCCTGATCGCCTTCACCTTCGTCAACGCGGGCCGCGCCGGTGGCACCGTGGTGGCCGCCGGTGAGGGCGCCGAGGACGAGCTGCCGGTGCCGGTGATCGCCCACTGACGGACTGCCGTCCGCACCCGCTTCCGCTGCGCCACGTGAGCTGTCGCTCAGGTGAGTGGGCCGGCGGAGCCGGGGCGGCCCCGCGCCCACGGCGTCGCGCTGATGGGTGCGGGAGTCAGCGGAGCCAGGGCAGGTCCGCACCCGCTCCGTCGGGTTGGAGGCCCTCGGCGACGATCTCCATGATCTCGCCGAGGGCCTTCTGCTGTTCCGGGGTCAGCCGTTCGAACAGCGCCTGCCGTACGGCCTTCACGTGGCCCGGTGCGGTGCGCCGCAGCACCTCCTGGCCCTCGTCGGTGAGTACGGCGAACTGGCCGCGCTTGTCGGAGGGGCAGTCCTCGCGCCGTACCCAGCCGTTCTTCTCCAGCCGGGCGATCGCGTGCGAGAGCCGGGAGCGGGTGATCTTGGCCTGCATGGCGAGCTCGGTCATCCGCAGCCGGCGGCGCGGTGCCTCGGCGAGGCCGACGAGGAGGCCGTAGTAGATGTGCGGCATACCCGCGTCGCGCTGTAGCTGCCGGTCGAGGTGGTCCTCGAGCAGGGTGGTGGCGTGCAGGTACGCGCGCCAGACGCGCTGTTCCTCGTCGGTGAGCCAGCGGGGCGATGCGGCGGTGTCCGGTGCCGTGTTCATGGGTCCACTGTACGAGCCTGCTGCTTGAAACTTGAACAAGTCGGGCGTAAGGTCGCTCCTACGAGCTTGAGAGTTAAAGTATCTGGCTCGGGACCGCAGTCTCTGGACCACTGGGAGCCGCCGAGATGTCCGCCACCACCCAGGAGCGCATGCCCGCCCTGTACCTCAGCCACGGCGCCCCGCCGCTCGCCGACGACCCCGTCTGGCCCGGCCAGCTCGCCGCCTGGGCCGCCGGCCTGCCCCGCCCCCGGGCCGTCCTCATGGTCTCCGCCCACTGGGAGGAGGCCCCGCTCGCGCTCGGCGCGGTCGAGACCGTCCCCCTGGTCTATGACTTCTGGGGCTTCCCGGAGCACTACTACCGGGTGCGGTACGCCGCCCCCGGCGCCCCCGCACTCGCCGACTCCGTCCGCAAGCTGCTGCGCGCCCCCGGCATCCCCGTCCAGGACATCCCCGACCGCGGCCTCGACCACGGCGCCTACGTCCCCCTCGTCGAGATGTTCCCGGCCGCCGACGTCCCCGTCCTCCAGATCTCCCTGCCCACCCTCGACCCGGTCCGCCTGATGGACATCGGCCGCAAACTCGCCCCGCTCCGCGACGAGGGCGTACTGATCGTCGGCTCCGGGTTCTTCACCCACAACCTCGCCGCCCTGCGGTACACCGGCCCCGGCGTGCCGAGCTGGTCCTCCGAGTTCGACGACTGGGGCAGGCGCGCCCTGGAGGCCCGGGACTGGGACGCCCTGCTCGACTTCCTGGACAAGGCCCCGGCCGGCCGCTATGCCCACCCGCGCACCGAACACTTCGCCCCGCTCTTCGTCACCATGGGCGCGGCGGAGGCGGGCGGCGAGCTGGACACGCAGAAGTCGGTGATCGACGGCTTCTGGATGGGCATGGCGAAGCGGTCGGTGCAGTTCGGCTGAGCCCGCTTCGGCTACAGCCGCTTCTCGTACCAGGCCACGTCCCAGTAGCGGCCGAACTTGCGCCCGACCTCCTGGAAGGTGCCGACGCGCCGGAAGCCGAAACGCTCGTGGAGCCGGACGGAGGCCGCGTTGGGCTGGGCGATGCCCGCGTAGGCGCGGTGCACGTCCTCCGCGGCGAGGACCTCGAACAGGGCGCCGTAGAGCAGCGTGCCGATCCCGCGCCGGCCGGACTCCGGGGCGACGTACACCGACGTCTCCACGGACGTCGCGTACGCCGGCTTCGGCCGGTGCGGGCCGGACGTGGCGTACCCCAGAATCCGCTGTGAGTCCGCGGCCGCGGCAACCAACAGCCGGTGCGGGCCGTCTTGTGGGTGGGAGAGCAGCCAGGGACGGCGCTCCTCGGGAGTGAGGGCCACGGTGTCGAATGTGACGGCCGTCTCACGCACGTAAGTGTTGTAGATCGCCGTGAGGCTCTCGAGATCCCTCTCGATCCCCGCTCTGACCTGCACCTCAGCGGTCTCCGACGGCATCTTTCCCCCTCGCGTGGTGGCACAGGGTACTGCATGATCAGAAAAATCGGAGGGCGGGTTGGGAATTCTGTCCGGATTCCAGTCGTTGTTCCCCACGGATGCAGGGCACTCGGAAAGAGTCCCAGAGACAGTCCCCGGAGTGCTGAGCGTTCACCAGAACCACCCGCCAGCCCACCACCGCAAGGGAGCACGCATGGCAACCCGTGCCGTCGCCCGTCGTAAGTCCGCCACCGGCGAGACGGCCGACTCGGCAAGCAGTGTTCGCGCTCATGGCGGCGAGATCGCAGACCGCGACCTGGTCGGCATGTACCTCGAAGAGATCGCGCGCACGCCGCTGCTCGACGCCGCCAAGGAAGTCGATCTCTCCCAGACCATCGAGGCGGGTGTGTTCGCGAGCCAGGTCCTCGACGGCTACGAGGAGACCAGGACGGACGCCACCCGCGAGGAGCTGGAGGCACTGGTCGCCGAGGGAGAACGGGCCAAGGACGTCTTCATCCGCTCCAACCTCCGTCTGGTCGTCGCCGTGGCCCGGCGCTACCCGCGCAGCGGGCTGCCCCTGCTCGACCTGATCCAGGAGGGCAACGCCGGTCTGGTGCGCGCCGTCGAGAAGTTCGACTACCGCAAGGGCTTCAAGTTCTCGACGTACGCCACCTGGTGGATCCGCCAGGCCATCACCCGCTCCATAGCCGACCAGTCCCGCACGATCCGGCTCCCCGTCCACCTCGTGGAGGAGCTGGGCCGCATCCGCCGCGTCCAGCGTGAGTTCAACCGCGAGAACGGCCGCGACCCGGAGCCGGCCGAGATCGCCGCGGAGCTGGGCTCGACGCCGGAGCGCGTCATCGACGTCCTCGACTGGGCCCGCGACCCGGTCTCCCTCAACATGTCGGTGGACGATGAGGGCGAGACCCAGTTCGGCGACCTGCTGGAGGACACCTCGGCCGTCTCCCCCGAGCAGTCCGTCATGACCCTGCTGCGCAGCGAGGAACTCGACGACCTGATCGGCCGCCTGGACCAGCGCACGGCCTCCATCATCAAGATGCGGTACGGCATCGAGGACGGCCGTGAGCGCACCCTGACCGAGGTCGGCAAGGAGCACGGTCTGACCCGCGAACGCATCCGGCAGATCGAGAAGCACGCCCTGCTGGAACTGAAGAAGCTGGCCCGCGACACCGGGTTCGACGCGGCGGCGTAGCGGGGACGGGGAGACGCCGGGGGCCGCGCGGCCCCGCCGGCGCGGGGTGTGGCGAAGCGCGGGCGAGGGGATGATCGTCGTGAGCGATGTCCGCCCGCGGCCGATGCCCGCGCCCCGAACGGCGTCCGCCGGTGGGCGGCGCCCGTCCGTGGGTGCGGCGTCCGGCCGTGGCCGAAGGGGCCGCGGCGTACCGGGCGGGCGTACGAGGCGGTGGGGTGCGGACCGTACGCCGTCACGGCGAAAACGGCGTATCGGATGTACGGCTTCCGCGCGGCGCGCACGCCCGTGGCGAAAGACGGCGCAAACATGGCGTAGTCCGATCGCTTCAACCGTGGAGACCGAGGGAACAACCCATGCGGGCCCTTCAGCGGGCCTCAGGACCGCACTCCCCACCCCCACGGCACCACCTGCCGACCCCACGTGAACCACGTCCCGACGCAATCCCCCCCCGGCGCCGGGACTTCCCCGCCGGGCTCCGGCGCCCTCCCCCCCCCGGGCGTCCGGAGCCCGGCTTCTTCTTGTCCTCGCGGCGGAGGCCGGGGGGTGCGGGGTGGTCGTCGGGCGGTGTGCCGGCTGTTCGTCAGGGCTGTGCCGGGTGCCCGGGCACTGGAGCGGCGGTCCACCCCGGACCTGAACACCGGGGTGGGCCGCCAGACGGCAAATTCTGTCACACGGGCATAGATCGCCCGGACGAGCACCATCCCCACCCCTGCTCACCAGCCGTTCTCCGCCTCCGCGCCGGTGTCGCTCACCGAAGCCGCAAGGCCGGGAGCCGGATGGAGATCGCCCGGACGGCGGCCCTCCACCGCCTGGCCGACACTGCTGGGTGGCCACGGCGGCCGTGGCCGATTCCGCCGTCCGCGTGGCCGTGGAGTGCCGGGCGGCCACGGCGGCCCCGCCCTGGGAAGCGGCAGCGGGCGGCGCGGGCCGGTGCGGGATTCAGGCGTCGCCGTGCGCGAGCGTGTCCGTGGCTCTGGTGAGGCGTTCGCCCAGCTCTCGCACCCCGTCCACGAGTTCCGCCGGGCCGCGCACGGTGAACTCGCACCCGACCATGGCCAGCCGCACCGCCAGCCACTCGACGGGACCGCCGGTGGTGCCGCGCAGGACGCAGCCGCCCGCGCCGTCGTCCTCGAGTGTCCCGGCCCACGACGGTATGCGCGCGCAGACCTGCTCCGAGGGCGCGGCGAACCGCACGTCGAACGTGTACGTCTCCTGGTGCCGGTGGATGGACTGCCGCAGATACTCGGCGGCGCTCCCCGCAGGCAGCTCCCTCGGCGCGAACCGGACCCCGGTCGAGAACGGCCGGCTGACCCGGTCCACCCGGAACGTGCGCCAGTCGGCCCGGTCGAGGTCGTAGGCGACGAGGTACCAGCGCCGCCCGGTGGACACCAGCCGGTGCGGCTCGGTCAGCCGTCGGGACGCGCTGCCGTCCTTGTCGCGGTAGGCGAACCTCAGCCGTTCCCGCCCCGCCACGCTCGACGCCATCACGGTGAGTGTCTCCGGCGCGATGCTCGGCCCGTCTCCGCTGGTCAACAACGTCGTCGCGGCCCCCAGCGTGGACACCCGGTGGCGCAGCCGGGCCGGCAGCACCTGCTCGAGCTTGGCCAGGGCCCGTACGGACGCCTCGTCCACCCCTGCCACGGCGTGTCCGGCGCCGGCCCGCAGCCCCACGGCGATCGCGACCGCCTCCTCGTCGTCCAGCACCAGCGGCGGCATGGCCTTGCCCGCCACCAGCCGGTACCCGCCGTCCGCGCCCTTCGTGGCCTGCACCGGATACCCCAGCTCGCGGAGCCGGTCCACATCCCGCCGCACCGTCCGCCGGGACACCCGGAGCCGCTCGGCCAGCTCCCCGCCGGGCCACTCGCGGGGGGTCTGGAGGAGGGAGAGGAGCTGGAGCAGGCGTGCCGGGGTGTCGGTCGTCATGAGGACCAGGATGCCGTGGATATAGGACACGATCTGACCTACTGCGGGTCTAGCTTTCTCGCATGACCTCGATCGACCGCAACGCCGAGAAGATCCGCGGCACCGGCACCGGCACCGGCACCGGCCCGCTCCCACCCACGCCTCCGGCGTCCGGTGACAGGACCCGCTGGCTGGCCCTGGCCATCGTCATGACCGCGGCCTTCATGGACCTGGTCGACGTGACGATCGTCAACATCGCCATCCCGTCCATCCGGCGCACCGCCCACGCCTCGGTCAGCCAGATCCAGTGGATAACCGCCGGCTACGCCCTCGCGTTCGCCGCCGGCCTCATCACCGGCGGCCGGCTCGGTGACATCCACGGCCGCAAGCGGCTGTTCCTGATCGGCGTCGGCGGCTTCACCCTCGCCTCCGCCCTGTGCGGCTTCGCCGTGAACCCGGAGATGCTGGTCGCCTCCCGCATCCTCCAGGGCGGCATGGCGGCGCTGATGGTGCCGCAGGTGCTGTCGATCGTGCACGCCACCTTCCCGGCCCACGAACGCGGCAAGGTCTTCGGCCTGTTCGGCGCGATCGTCGGTCTCGGCGCGGTCTCCGGCCCGCTGCTGGGCGCACTGCTGACGGAGTGGAACCTGTTCGGCCTGGAGTGGCGGCCCATCTTCCTCATCAACCTGCCGGTCGGCATCGTCTCCTTCCTCCTCGGCCGCCGTTTCATCACCGAGTCGCGGGCACCGAAGGCCCTGAAACTGGACCTGGTCGGCGTCGCCCTGGTCACACTGGGCCTGCTGATGCTGCTCTACCCGCTCACCCGCGGTCGTGAGCTGGGCTGGCCGCTGTGGGGGTACGTGTGCATGGCCGGCGCGCTCGTCGTCTTCGCCGGGCTGGTGGCCTACGAGCGGCGCAAGGCGGCCCGGGACGGTTCCCCGCTGGTCGAGCTGTCGCTGTTCCGCGTGAAGAGCTTCGCCGCCGGCATCGCCGTACAGACCGTCTTCGGCGTCGCGCTCGGCATCTTCTTCCTGGTCTGGACGCTCTACATGCAGATCGGCCTGGGCTGGAGCCCGCTGCGGGCCGGGCTGACCGGGGTGCCGTTCTCCATCGCCGTGTCGGTGGCGGCCGGGCTGTCGGTGCAGCAGCTCGTCCCGCGGTTCGGACGCAAGGTCCTCCAGGCCGGCGCGCTGCTGATGGGCGCGGGCGTGCTGCTCTACCTGTGGGAGGCCCACCACTACGGCCTCGCCATCGCCTCCTGGCAGATGGCCCTGCCGCTGGTGGTGATGGGCGCGGGCATGGGGCTGATCGTCGCTCCGCTGACCGACGCGGTGCTCTCGGAGGTGCCGCGTGAGCACGCCGGTTCCGCCTCCGGGCTCATCAACACCGTGCAGCAGATGGGCAACGCGCTCGGACTGGGTCTGGTGTCGGTCGTGTTCTTCGGGGAGATCGGCGACCGGTTGACCCCGGACCGGGTCGGCCCGGCCTTCGTGCACGCCTTCCAGCACGCCCTGTGGTGGGTCGCCGGGATCATGGCTGTGATCTTCTTGCTGATGTCCGCCCTCCCCAAGCGCCCGGCGCAGCACCTGGAGGGCGCGGAGCCGGCGGCCGCGGAGGACGGCGCCGGACAGGACGCGCCGGTGGCCGGAGCGGAGCCCGAGCTGGTGCCGTGACCCCGTAGGCCGCGGCGCCCCCGCAGGACGGGGGTGAGACACACGCGCGGCTCACGTCCGTACGACGACAGGCCCGGCGCCGGACAGGCGCCGGGCCTTGTGCTGCCCGCACGCTCGTCAGGCGTGCCTCGCCCCCGCCACCGCCATCCGCCCATGCGGATTCACGCCCACTCATGCCCAGCCGTGCCCGTCATGCGCCCGAATGTGTTTACTTCCTCGAAGGTGCGGCGTAGTCTCGGCTTGAAACCACATATTCGGGCATGGCATCGGAAGTGGCCGGACATCGAGGCGGAGGCAGAAGGACATGTACGCACCGGAGCGGCAGCAGGAGATCCTCCGGCTCGCCCGTGACGGCGGCCGGGTCGACGTGCTGTCGCTGGCCGAGGAGTTCCAGGTCACCGCGGAAACGATCCGCCGCGACCTGAAAGCCCTCGACCGCGCCGGCCTCGTCCGCCGGGTGCACGGCGGCGCCATCCCGGCCGGCCGGCTCGACTTCGAGCCGGACCTCGCCGAGCGCGAGACCACCGCCGCCGACGAGAAGGACCGCATCGCCAAGGCCGCCCTCGCCGAACTGCCGGCCGAGGGCACGGTGATCCTGGACGCCGGGACGACGGTCGCCCGCCTGGCCGCCGCCCTCCCGCTGGAGGCCGACCTCACCGTCGTCACCCACTCCCTGCCCATCGCGGCCCGGCTCGCGGACCACCCCGGCCTCCAGCTCCACCTCATCGGGGGGCGCGTACGGCACCGTACGCGCGCCGCCGTGGACGCCTGGGCGCTCCGCGCGTACGGCGAGATCCGCGCCGACGTCCTGTTCGTCGCCGCCAACGGCTTCTCCGCCGAGCACGGCCTGACCACCCCCGACCTCGCCGAGGCCGCGGTCAAGCGCGCGGCGATCGCCGCCGCCCGGCGCGTGGTGCTGCTGGCCGACTCCGCCAAGCACGGCCAGGAGCACTTCGCCCGCTTCGGGGGCCTGAGCGACGTGGACCTGCTGATCACCGACAGCGGGCTGAGCCCCGAAGACACCGCCGTCATCGAGCGCGGCGGCACGGAAGTAGTGCGCGCATGATCCTCACCGTCACTCCCAACCCGTCCCTCGACCGCACCTACGAGGTGCCCGCCCTGGAGCGCGGCGAGGTCATCCGCGCCACCGGTGAACGCATGGACCCCGGCGGCAAGGGCGTGAACGTCTCGCGCGCCGTCGCGGCCGCCGGCCGGCGCACCGTCGCCGTCCTGCCCCTGGGGGGCGCGCCGGGCGCGCTCGTCGCCGACCTGCTCGACGCGCAGGGCATCGAGGTCGCACCGGTCCCGGTCGCCGGCGCCACCCGCTCCAACATCGCGCTCGCCGAGGACAACGGCGTGCTCACGAAGATCAACGCCCCGGGCCCGGACCTGTCCGCGGCGGAACAGGAACTGCTCCTGGAGACGGTCCGCGCCCAGTCGCGCGACGCCGACTGGATCGCCTGCTGCGGCAGCCTGCCCCGGGGGCTCAGCCCCTCCTGGTACGCCGACGTCGTCACGCGGGCGCACGCCGGCGGCGCGCGCATCGCCCTGGACACCTCCGGCCCCGCGCTCCTGGAGGCGCTGCGCGCCCGGCCCGACGTGGTGAAGCCCAACGCCGAGGAACTCGCGGAAGCGGTCGCGCGCCCCCTGGCGACCGTGGGTGACGCCCTCAAGGCGGCCGAGGAGGTGCGCGCGATGGGCGCCGGCTCCGTGCTCGCGAGTCTGGGCGCCGACGGCCAGCTCCTGGTGTCCGAGGCCGGCGCCTGGTTCGGCAGCGCGCGTGTCTGCGCCGTCCGCAGCAACGTCGGCGCCGGGGACGCTTCCCTCGCCGGCTTCCTCATCGCCGGCGGCACCGGACCCGCCGCCCTCGCCTCCGCCGTCGCCCACGGTGCCGCCGCCGTCCAGCTCCCCGGCAGTGTGATGCCGGGCCCCGCCGACCTGGACCCCGCGGTGGTGACGGTCACGGCCGACATCCCCCTCGACCGCGAACTGACGGAGCCGGCGCCATGACCCCCCTCCCCGCACCCACCCCACCCCGCTCCCCCCACACCACCCCCGTCCCCACCACCGCCCATCCGTCCCCCCGGGCGGTACGCGTGCAGAGGAGCCCGCGATGAGCGACATGATCACCGCGGATCTGGTCGACCTCGACCTGTCCGCCGACTCCAAGGAAGCGGCGGCCCGTGCCCTCGCCGAGCGCATGGCGGCCCAGGGCCGGGTGACCGACCTGGAGGGCTTCCTCGCCGACGTCGCCGCCCGCGAGGCCCAGATGCCCACCGGTCTCGACGGCGGCATCGGCATCCCGCACTGCCGCAGCACCCACGTCACCGAGCCGTCCCTGGCCTTCGGCCGCAGCGCCGCCGGTGTCGACTTCGGTGCCGCGGACGGCCCGGCCGACCTGATCTTCCTGATCGCGGCACCCGCCGGGGCGGACGACGCCCACCTGACGATCCTCTCCTCCCTCGCCCGTCAGCTGATGAACGCCGAGTTCACCGCCGCACTGCGGACGGCGAACGCCCCGGAGACGGCCGCGGCGCTGATCCGCGGGGACGACGTGCCGCCGGCGGAGACGGGCGCCACCCAAGACGCCGAGAGGACCGGCCGGAGTGCCGGTGACGGCGTCGCTCAGGACGCTGCCCAGCGCACCGCGGGCGCCTCCACAGACACCGCTGCGGCGCCGGCGGCGGCCTCCGCCGGCGCCGCAGCGGCCACCAGCACGGCACCCACCCCGCCCGCACCCCCCGGCAGCGGCGCCGACGAGCGTCCCTTCCGTATCGTCGCCGTCACCTCCTGCCCCACCGGTATCGCCCACACCTACATGGCGGCCGAGTCCCTGGAGAACGCGGGCCGTGCGGCGGGTGTCGAGCTGGTCGTCGAGACGCAGGGCTCGGCCGGTTTCACCCGGCTGGATCCGGCGGTGATCGCGGCGGCCGACGGCGTGATCTTCGCGCACGACGTCCCCGTACGCGACAAGGACCGCTTCGCGGGCAAGCCGACCGTCGACGTGGGCGTGAAGGCGGGCATCAACCGTCCCGGCGACCTCATCGCGGAGGCCCGCGAGAAGGCGGCGCGCGGCGAGACGAGCGGCCCGGCGCACGCGTCGGCCGGTACGCCGGTCGAGCGCGCGGGCGACTCCACCGAGGGGTACGGCAGCAAGCTCCGCACATGGCTGATGTCCGGCGTCAGCTACATGGTCCCGTTCGTCGCCGCGGGCGGTCTCCTCATCGCCCTGGGCTTCGCGATCGGCGGCTACGGCATCAAGAACGCGCCCTCGGTCATGGACCACTTCGTGTGGAGCCAGGCGGACAGCTGGGGCGCGCTGCTGTTCCAGATCGGCGGCGTGGCCTTCGGCTTCCTGGTCCCGGTCCTGGCCGGCTACATCGCCTACGGCATGGCGGACCGCCCCGGCCTGGTCCCCGGCTTCGTCGGCGGCATGATCGCCTCGACCATCAACGCCGGTTTCCTGGGCGGTCTGGCGGCCGGTCTCCTCGCCGGCGGCGTGGTGCTGGCGATCCAGAGGTACGACGTACCGGCGGCGCTGCGCGGCATCATGCCGGTGGTGGTCATCCCGCTGATCTCCACGGCGATCGTCGGTTTCCTGATGTTCGTCGTGATCGGCAAGCCCATCGCGACGGCGCAGAAGGCCCTCACCGACTGGCTGGGCGGCCTCACCGGCACCAACGCCGTCCTGCTCGGCGCGCTGCTCGGCCTGATGATGTGCTTCGACCTGGGCGGACCGGTCAACAAGGTCGCCTACACCTTCGCCACCGCCGGTATCGCCGTCGCCGACCCCAGCGCCTCCGCCATGCAGATCATGGCCGCCGTGATGGCGGCCGGCATGGTCCCGCCGCTGGCGATGGCCCTGGCCACCACCGTGCGCGGCAAGCTGTTCACCCGGACCGAGCGCGAGAACGGCAAGGCCGCCTGGGTCCTGGGCGCGTCCTTCATCTCCGAGGGCGCGATCCCCTTCGCGGCGGCCGACCCGCTGCGGGTGATCCCGTCCGCCATGGTGGGCGGCGCGATCACCGGCGCCCTGTCGATGGCCTTCGGCGCGACTCTGCGCGCCCCGCACGGCGGCATCTTCGTGGTCCCGCTGATCGGCAACCCGTTCCTGTACCTGGTGGCCATCGCGGCCGGTGTCTGCGTCGCCACGGCCCTGGTCGTCGTCCTCAAGGGCATGCGCAAGCAGGCTCCCGAGTCCCCGGCCACCGACCCCGCCGCGGACCGGGCCACCGCACCGGAGGGGAGCAGGCAGCCGATAGCCGCCTGAGCGCCGCACCACCCCGCGTGGCGCCTTGTCCCTTTAGTTCGCTGTGAGTTGTTCACGGCACCTGCGAGATACGTCACGGTCCGGGACCGAAGTCCCGGACCGTGGTGTGTACTGGGACGCATGCCTGACCACGCCCCGACCCTCCAGCTGATCGGCGTGGCCGTCCTCGCGGTGGCGGCCGTCGCCTGGGCCGTCGTCCTGGTGCGTCTGCTCCGCCTGCTGCGCCGCACCGGCCCCCGGGCCACCGCCCGGCGCTCCATCGCCCGGCGTGGGCCCGCGCGGCTCCCGGCCCTGCCGCGTCAGACGCGGGTCGGCCCCCCGCTGGAATCCGTCGAGCTGACACCCGCGGAACAGGACGCGTTCGCCGGCCTGGTCCGGCAACTCGCCAGCGGCTGACCGAGGGCGGTTCCTGCCCCCGCCGCCGTTACCCCTGGCGCGCCGCGCGCCTCTCCATGGCCTCACGGGCCGCGTCCTCCGACATGTACACCTCGCACATGTGCCGCCCGTCGGGGGTCGCCGTGTGCTCGACCTCCCACAGGGAGAGCTCGGTGCCGTCCGGCAGCAGGAAGGCGTGTTCGTACAGCGTGTAGCTCAGCCCCGCCCGTCCGGCCCGGCCGGGTCGTCCGAAGGCCTGGGTGATCTCGTGCGCGGTCGCCGTCGCCAGCAGCGCCGCCGTCTCGGCGCCGGGCCGGTCGGCGTTCTCCGCGCGGCGCAACAGTCGGCGTGCGTGGTCCGCCGAGTCACCGGAGGCGAACACGTGCCGGGGCTCGGGAACCGCCCACAGCCGCATCAGCGCGGGCAGCTCGAACTCCCGGGTGTCCGGCGGCATCCCCAGCCGTGCCGTGGCGGCCTGTAGCTCCTCCTCGTCGGCGTACACCTCGTGCTCCGGCGCGCTGCCGGGCATGGGGTTGTGCACCAGCTCCCACAACGTCACCGCCGTGCCGTCGGCGAGCAGCCAGGTGTGACGGTACGTCTCCCTGTGCAGCCCCGCGCTGTGATACGCGGAGTGCAGCGAACTGTCGTGCGCCAGCGCGCAGTCCAGTCGCCGTATCACCTCGTCGGGCAGTTCGAAGGAGTTCAGGGCACGGCCGAGGAGTCGCGCGAGATGCTCCTCAGGAGACTCGGGCGACTCGGCTGGTTCGTACGCTGCGGTCTCGTACGGAACGCTCAAGGCATCTCCCGGCGTTGCTGCATGTCACCTTGTGGGTGCATACCGTAGCCCCTCGGTCGGACATCATGCCCGGGAACCGGGAAAACGTACGCCGGGAAAACGCGCGGGCCGCGCGAAATGTTCCCGCGCGGCCCGTCATACCGTCAAAAGCCGCCGGTCAGAGGGCGCTTCCGGCGGTCCAGGCGCTCCATGACATGTTCCAGCCGTTGAGGCCGTTGTCGGGGGCGACCGTCGCGTCGGGGGAGTTCTTGACGATCACGACATCCCCGACGAGCGTGTTGTCGTAGAACCACTTGGCGGAGGTGTCGCCCTGCGCTCCCTGCACGTCCGCGAGCCCGACACAGCCGTGGCTGGTGCCCTCCCGGCCGAAGGGCGGGTTGCCCTTGTTGTACCAGTAGTTGCCGTGGATGAACGTCCCCGACGACGTCAGCCGCATCGCGTGCGGGACGTCCGCGATGTCGTACTCCCCGCCGAACCCGACCGTCGAGCCGTTCATGCGGGTCTGCACGAACTTCTCGGAGATCACCATCTGCCCGTTGTACGTCGTGTGCTGCGCGCTGCCCGCCGATATCGGCACCGATTTGAAGGTCTTGCCGTCCCGCACCACCGTCATGGTCTGCGTACCGGCGTCGACCGTGGAGACCTGCGAACGCCCGACGGTGAAGGAGACGTTCTTCTTCTGCACCCCGTAGACGCCCTTCGCGCCCTCGACCCCGTCCAGGTCGACCTTCATCGTGACCTTGGACCCGGCCTTCCAGTACTCCCGCGGCCGGAAGTCCAGGCGCCGGTCCCCGAACCAGTGCCCGACCACCTGCTGACCGCTGCTGGAGTTCACCGCGATGTGCGACTGCACGGCCTTCTTGTCGGTGATCGACTTGTCGAAGGTGAACGACACCGGCATGCCCACGCCGACGGTCGTGCCGTTGTCCGGCGTGTAGGTGCCGATGAAGCTGTTCGACGAGGTGACGGTGGTGAAGATGGAGTTCGCCGCCGCCGTGCGGCCCCGGGAGTCCTTCGCGGTCGCGGCTATCTGGTACTTCGTCCCGCGCTCCAGGTGCTCCTTCGGCTTCCAGCTGTCGCCGTCCGCGGATATCGCCCCCGGCACGGTCCGCCCCGACCCGGCCACGGTCATCTTCACGTCGGTCAGCCTGCCGTCGCTGACCTTCACCCCGGTGGCGTTGATGGACGCGCCGGTCGAGCCGTCCTTGGCCGATATCGCTATCTCCGCCGTCGACGTCTTCGGGGAGCCCTTGGCGCCCTTGCCGTCGTCGTTGCCGCCGTCGGCGCCACCGCAGGCGGTCAGGGTGAGGGCGCCGACCATCAGGGCGGCACAGGCCCCGAGTGCGCGCCGCGCTGCAATGTCCGGCGTTGTCACGGGCTGCTCCAGTTCATGTGATGTGCGTGGTCCGTTCCAGTGCGTGGAGAAAGAGGGGACCGACGCCGGTCGGGGTTCCCTCCGGCCCTCTTGAACGCCATCACGTGACAGAACCGCGACAAAACACCGCCGTCAGCCGCACCCCCCGGCCCGCTCGTCCACCCGGCCCCGCCCCGGCCGGGCCTTCCGCGAACCGGCGCGCGGCAACCACCTGCGCGGCAACCACCCGTGCGGCAACCACCTGTGCGGCAACCACCTGTGCCCTATCCCTGCCGGTACAGCTCCTCGTACGCCGGCCACCCGCCTCCCGGCCCGTCGACCGACTCGGCGGCGCGCACCGCCCCTACGATCGCGCGCGTCACCAGATCCGCGCCGGCGGCCAGGATGTCGTTGAGCGCCAGGGGATGCGCGCCGAGCGTTCGGGTCCCGGTCGCCAGCGCGAACACCGTGTCCCCGTCGTGCAGGAGGTGCACCGGCCGCACCGCGCGCGCGATACCGTCGTGCGCCGTGCCCGCCAGCTTCTGCGCCTGCGCCTTGGAGAGGCCGGCGTCCGTCGCGACCACCGCCAGCGTCGTGTTGAGCGGCGCCGCCGCGTCCCGGCCGGCGATCTCGTCGAGACGCCGACGCGCGGCCTCGTGCACGCGCCGCTCCGGATACGCCACCCGTCCCTGGAACAACTCCCCGTACAGCACGCCCGTGTCGGGGTCCGCGACCGACCCGGCCGCGTTCGCGACGACCAGCGCCGCCACGGTGATGCCCGAGTCGAGCACGGTGCTCGCGGTGCCCACCCCGCCCTTGAGCAGCCCCGCCACGGCGCCCGTGCCGGCGCCGACACACCCCTGCGGCACCCGGGCGCCGGGCGGACAGGCCGCCGCGGCCTCCACCGCCGCGCGTCCCGTCGCCGCGTCCGGACGCGCCCGGAAGTCGCCGCCGCGCCCCAGGTCGAAGACGCACGCGGCGGGCACCACCGGCACGACGTGTGCCGGATCCGTCCCCACCGGCACCCCACGCCGCTGTTCCTCCAGCCAGGCCATCACCCCGGAGGCCGCGTCGAGGCCGTAGGCGCTGCCTCCGGTCAGCACGACGGCGTCGACCTTCCGCACCAGGTTGCGCGGGTCGAGCGCGTCGGTCTCCTTGGTGCCGGGGCCGCCGCCGCGCACGTCCACCGCGGCGACGGCACCGCCTCGGGGGGCGAGGACGACCGTGGTCCCGGTGAGCCAGCCGTCACCGCTGCGGGTCGCGTGCCCCACCCGCAGTCCGGCGACGTCGGTCAGTGCGTCAGCTGTCATGGACGCCAGTCTGGCCCAGCCCGTCCCCATCGAGGAGTGACGGCGGGAACACCGCGCCCGGCCGGTCCGGCGGGAGCCGTACCCTGGTGGCATGAGCACCGCCCCCGAACCCGCGCCGCGCGACCCGAAGCCCGCGCTGGTCTTCGACGACCCGCTGGAGCAGCAGTCCTCGGACGACACCGACCGCGGGTGGGGCGAGCGCCCGGACGGTGACAGCGCCGCCGACCTGAAGCGCTTCCTCGACGAGAAGCCGCCCCACCACCTCTGAGCCGGCCGGGAGGGAACCGCTAGCGCTCCTGGTTCCCGGAGCCGCGCTGCGCCACCAGCGCGTCGCGGATCTCCTTGAGCACCTCCAGCTCGGACACCTGCACGACCTCCTTCGTGCCCTCCCGTGCCGCCCTGCGCGCCGCCTGCCGCGCGAGGTACTTCGACATGGGCAGCACCATCAGGAAGTACACCACCGCGGCGGTGGTCACGAAGGTGAGCGTGGCCCCGAGGACCGAGCCCCACAGGATCTGCACGCCGCTCTTGACCGTGCCGTTCGCGCCCACCTTGCAGGGGGCTTTCAGGCAGGAGCTGTAGTTGTCGAGATTCTGGGTGCCGATCGCTCCGACCAGCGGGTTGATGATTCCCTTCACCACCGCGTTGACGATGTTCGTGAAGGCCGCGCCGATCACCACCGCCACCGCCAGATCGACGACGTTGCCGCGCATCAGGAAGGCCTTGAAGCCGTGCCAGACGCTCGGTTCCTTCTTCGCGCTCACCTGGGGGACTCTCCTCGCGTGCACAGGGTGTGGAACAAAGCCCCCCGCAACCTACGGCACCGTGCGGCCATGGTGTCCAGTCCCGTAGCTTGATCGATACCCGCGACAGGAGGCCGCCGAGCACGCGGGCGAGCGGGGTCAGCACAGGGTCACCGCCAGGCGGGCCGTGGCGCTCGCGCCGACCAGCCGGGCCGCCGTGGCCCGCGGTGCCGCCAGCACGACCAGGGCCCCGCTTCCGGCCGCACCGTCCAGCGGCTCCGGCACCTTCGCCACCCGCACACCGCGCGCGAGCACCCGGGCGCCGCCCCCGGCCGACGGGTCCTCGGCGGCGATGACGTCGACCCGGTCACCGGGCCGGAGGAGCCGTACCGTGGCGGCGTCGGCGATCCGCACGGGTGCCGCCACCATGTCCACCGCCGCGTGCCGTCGTACGGGGTCCGCCGGCCGGTGACCGCGGGCGCGGTCGGTGCCGTGCGGTTCCGGTGCGGTCCGGGGCCCCGCGGCCACGAGTGCCGCCGCGGTCACCGCGAGGCCGGCCGCGACGGCCCTCCTGCGGTGCCGCAGCAGCCGTTGCAGCTGATACCGCCCGCCCCGCACGCGCACCGGGGCGAACGCCGGCACCTCACGGGTCATCGGGGCATCCGTGCCGAGCGGGAGCGGGGGCCGGAGCGGTGCCGCGAGCGCGGCGGGAGCGGGTGGGCGGGCAGGAGAGGAGCGCGAGCCCGGAGGAGGGGGCGGGGTGGAGGCGTACGGGGTGGGCGAGGACGAGGGCATGGGGATCACCGCCTGCGACGAGGAATTCGGCTTGCCATGCCACGATGAGGCCTGGCGCCGGATCCCGTCGCAGTCGGTGGATCACCGGCCGACTGTGGACAACTCGCTCACTCGAACGGGCACTCCCGCCCGCTCCCGCCCCGGCGCCCGGCCGTCCCGCCCGCTGCCGTCCCGCCGTTCAGCCCGGCCGCCGTCCCGCCCGTTGCCGCCCCGACGTTCAGCCGCTCAGCCCGCCGCCGCGCCCCCGCCCCCGGCGCGTCACGGCAGTTCGAACCCCGGGTCCATCCCGCCGAGCCCGTTCACGCACAGGCAGTCCCGCGCCTCCGTGTCCGGCAGTGCCGCCACCGCGTCGAACAGGACACCGCGCAGCCGGTCGACGTTGGCCGCGAACACCCGCAGCACCTCCTCGTGGGAGACGCCCTCACCGGTCTCGGCGCCCGCGTCGAGGTCGGTGACCAGGGCCAGCGACGAGTAGCAGAGCTCCAGTTCCCGGGCGAGCGCCGCCTCGGGGTGGCCCGTCATGCCCACCACCGACCAGCCCTGTGCCCGGTGCCACAACGATTCCGCACGCGTGGAGAAGCGCGGCCCCTCGACCACGACCAGCGTGCCGCCGTCCACCGGCTCCCAGTCCCGCCCGCGCGCCGCCTTCAGCGCGGCCGCGCGCCCGGTGGGGCAGTACGGGTCGGCCATGGACACGTGCACGACGTTCGGCACGGTGCCGTCGGGCAGCGGCAGCCCGTCGAAGTACGTCTGCGCCCGGGACTTCGTACGGTCCACGAACTGGTCCGGGACGAGCAGGGTGCCGGGGCCGTACTCGGGGCGCAGGCCGCCCACCGCGCAGGGGGCGAGGACCTGCCGGACGCCCATGGAGCGCAGGGCCCACAGGTTGGCGCGGTAGTTGATGCGGTGCGGCGGCAGATGGTGACCCCGGCCGTGCCGGGGCAGGAAGGCGACCCGCCGGCCGGCGATCTCGCCGAGGAAGAGGGAGTCGCTGGGCGCCCCGTAGGGGGTGTCGACCTGGACCTCGGTCACGTCCTCGAGGAACGAGTAGAAGCCCGAGCCGCCGATTACACCGATCTCTGCGTTCGCCATGACCAGCACACTAGCTGGCGGCGGATGCGCGGGGGAGCCGGTGCCGGGGAGCGCCGAAGACCCCGCCGTCGTACGACGGCGGGGTCTTCGATGAGAGGTCTCAGGCGGCGGAGCTGCTGGACGAGCCGGAGCCCGACGCGGCCGAGCCAGACGAGGCCGAGCCCGAAGAGGACGAGGTCGTCGAAGAGGACGCCTTCGAGTCGGACGACGAGCCCGACGACGGCTTCGACGCCGGCGCGCTGCTCGACGTGGAGCCCCGCGAGTCGTTGCGGTAGAAGCCGGAGCCCTTGAAGACGATGCCGACCGCGGAGAACACCTTCTTCAGGCGGCCCTGGCAGTTGGGGCACTCGGTCAGAGCGTCATCGGTGAACTTCTGCACCGCCTCGAGGCCCTCGCCGCACTCGGTGCACTGGTACTGGTAGGTCGGCACTGTCTTCCTCCTGGCACTCTCACTCAATGAGTGCTAACGACGGTCCATAGTGACGTATTCCCGGGGATCAGTCCACCGTGACCGGCACGCGGTGACCGACGCCACGCGCGACGGTACGGTTGCGGGGCCGCGCGATCAGCCGTGAGCGCAGCGCCAGCAGGGTGATCAGCGCGAGTACGGTGCCGGCCATGGGCACCAGGAATCCCGCGCCGTCCCACAGCCGGTCCTCCAGCTGTCCGGCGACCGTCACGGCGGCGGCCTGGCCGAGCGCGACCGCGCCGGTCAGCCAGGTGAAGGCCTCCGTGCGGGCACCGGCCGGGACCAGGCCCTCGACCAGCGTGTAGCCCGTGATCAGCGCCGGCGCGATGCACATGCCGACCAGCAGGCCGAGCGCGGCGAGCAGCAGCACCGAGTGCGCAGTCCACAGGGCGGACGCGGTCAGCGCGAGCGCGGTGTAGCCGACGACCAGGCGCTTGTGGGGGGCCACCTTCCAGGCGATCGCGCCGCAGACGATGCCGGACAGCATGTTCCCGGTGGCGAAGGTGCCGTAGAGGACGCCGTTCAGACCGGGCTCGCCGATCGACTCGGTGAACGCCGCGAGCGACACCTGCATGCCGCCGAAGACCGAGCCGATCCCCAGGAAGGTCGCGATCAGCACGCGTACGCCGGGAATGCGCAGGGCGGAGACGTGCTGCACGCGCGCGTGCCCGTCGCCGCCGGTCACCGGCGGCTGCGTGCCTCTCTGGGCCGCGAACAGCAGGCCGCCGACGAGGGTCAGCGCGGCCTCCGTGACCAGCCCCGCCGCCGGTGCCACGGCCGTGCTCAGGGCGGTCGCCAGCAGGGGGCCGAAGACGAAGGTCAGCTCGTCGGTGACCGACTCGAACGCCGCCGCGGTGGTCATCAGGGGCGAGTCCTGCAGCTTCACGCCCCAGCGGGCCCGCACCATCGGGCCGACCTGCGGCACCGAGGCGCCCGTCGGGACGGCCGCGAGGAACAGGGCCCACAGGGGTGCGTGTCCCAGGGCGAGTGCCGTCAGTGTCAGGCCGGCGAGGGTGTGCACCAGGACGCCGGGGACCAGCACGGCGCGCTGTCCGTGGCGGTCCGCGAGACGGCCGCTGTAGGGCGCGAACAACGCCATGGAGACGCCGGTGGCGGCCGCGACGGCGCCCGCCGCGCCGTACGAGCCGGTGGTGTGCTGCACGAGCAGCACGATGGAGATGGTGAGCATCGCGAACGGCTGGCGCGCCGCGAAGCCGGGGACCAGGAACGTCCAGGCGCCGCGGGTGCGCAGCAGCTGTCCGTATCCCGGGCGGGACGACGCCTGCGGGTTCTCCGCCGGCTCGTTGGTGACCGTGGACGCCACGGCCCGTGCCTTTCTTCCGCCTGGTAGCGCGCCCGTGCGGGGGCGCCGAGAGCTGTCCTCTTGCGCGGAACTGCGGTAGATACCGGGCCTCTGCGAAAGGGCGTTTCCGGCCGCCATACGGTCGCGCCAGCTCTGCATCAGGCAGAGTTGGTTCGATCAGTGCGCCTTTATCCTACAGGGATCATGTCCTTGTGCTCCTGTGAAAGAGAGCACCGTCGGGCATGTTCGCCTCTGATCGGCGCGGGTGCGCCTCGTACGGGACGCAGCCGGGACGCTCGGCGCCGGCGCGTCACCGCCCGCCGTCCGCCTCGCCGGTGCCCAGCCAGCTCGCCAGCTTGCCGCCGCGGGCGACCGCGCGCAGCCGGCGTTCGGCCGCGTCGCGGACCGGATCGGTGGCGACGACCAACAGCTCGTCGCCCCGCCTGAGCACCGTCGTGGGCAGCGGCACGAACGACTTCTCCGCGCGCACCACGAGGGTGACGGCGGCACCGGCCGGCAGCCGCAGCTCGTTGACCTCCACGCCGTGCATCCGTGAGCCCTCGGGGATCGAGACGGACAGCAGGTGCCCGCGCAGCCGCTCCAGGGGCGCCGACTCGATGCCGAGATCGGAGGCCTCGCCCTGCTCGCCCAGGCGCAGGGTGCGCGCCAGCCACGGCAGGGTCGGGCCTTGGACGAGGGTGTAGACGACGACCAGCACGAAGACGATGTTGAAGATGCGGTGGCTGTTGGTGACGCCGTTGACCATGGGGATGGTCGCCAGGATGACGGGCACAGCGCCGCGCAGTCCGGCCCACGACATCAGGACCTGCTCCGGCCACGGCACCCGGAACGGAGCGAGGCTGGACACCACGCTCAGCGGCCGGGCCACCATGGTCAGGACGAGCCCGATGACCAGCGCGGGCCAGACGTCGTCGCCCAGCTCGTGCGGGGTGACCAGCAGCCCGAGCACGACGAACATGCCGATCTGGGCGATCCAGCCGAGCCCCTCGGCGAAGCCGCGCGTCGCGGGCCAGTGGGGGAGCTTGGCGTTGCCGAGCACCATGGAGGCCAGGTAGACGGCCAGGAAGCCGCTGCCGTGCGCCAGGGCGCCGGCGGCGTACGCCGTGACGGCGATCGCCAGCACGGCGATCGGGTAGAGGCCGGAGGCGGGCAGAGCCACGTGCTTGAGCCCCCAGGAGCCGAACCAGCCCACCGCGAGCCCCAGGACCGCGCCGATGGCCAGCTCCAGGAGTATCTCGCCCAGCAGTACGTACCAGTGGTCGACCGGACCCGCGGTGGAGAAGGCGACGACGAGGATGACCACCGGGGCGTCGTTGAAGCCGGACTCCGCCTCCAGCGTGCCCGTCACGCGCGCGGGCAGCGGGATGCGCCGCAGTACGGAGAAGACCGCCGCCGCGTCCGTCGACGACACCACCGCCCCGATGATGAGCGCCTGCCGCCACTCCAGACCGACCAGGTAGTGCGCGCCCGCCGCGGTGACCCCCACGCTGACCGCGACTCCCGCCGTGGCCAGGACGGAGGCGGAGGGCAGGATGGGCCGGACCTCTTTCCACTTCGTGCCCAGGCCGCCCTCGGCCAGGATCACGACGAGGGCCGCGTACCCCATGACCTGGGTCACCTCGGCGCTGTTGAAGTGGATGTCACCGATGCCGTCCTGGCCCATGAGGACGCCGATGCCGAGGTAGACGAGCAGGCTGGGGAGCCCGCTGCGCGAGGAGATCCGGACGGCCGCGACGGCGACCAGCAGGACGACGGAGCAGACGAGCAGGAGCTGGTTGAGGTGGTGAACAGTCAGCGGGCGTTCCTCCTCCGGGATGTCCGGTTACTTCGTTACCTTACCTAACTCTTGACGCTTTCTTGACGTTCCACAAGGCAAGATCGAACGCTCGTGCACGCCGGTTCCCGACTCCGCGTCAAGCGGCACAGGGCCCTGCGCCTATGGTTGCTCCAGCGCTCATTCAAAGTCACAGCCCGACCTGCCGCTCGCGTTAGGACAGCAAGGACAGCGATGCCCCCCAACACCACCGCCACAACGGGTGACAAGCCCGCCAAGTCCGGCAGGAAGAAGGGGCGCAAAGCCCGACTCGTCGTGCTCGTGCTGGTTCTGGCCGTCATCGGAGGCATCGCCTACGGGGCGTACTGGTCGATCAGCACCGTCCGCGCCTCCTTCCCGCAGACCACGGGTTCGATCAAGCTCGACGGCCTGTCCGGGCCGGTCGACGTCAAGCGGGACGGCAACGGCATCCCGCAGGTCTACGCCTCCTCCGACGAGGACCTGTTCATGGCGCAGGGCTATGTCCAGGCGCAGGACCGCTTCTATGAGATGGATGTGCGCCGGCACATGACCTCCGGCCGCCTGTCGGAGATGTTCGGCAAGGGCCAGGTCAAGAACGACGAGTTCCTGCGCACCCTCGGCTGGCACCGGATCGCCCAGCGGGAGTACGACACCAAGCTGTCGCCCGCCGCGAAGAAGTACCTCCGGGCGTACGCCGAGGGTGTCAACGCCTACCTCAAGGGCAAGGACGGCGCGGATCTCTCCCTGGAGTACGCGGCCCTGGGTCTGACCAACGACTACAAGCCGGAGAAGTGGACCCCGGTCGACTCCGTGGCCTGGCTGAAGGCGATGGCCTGGGACCTGCGCGGCAACATGCAGGACGAGATCGACCGCGCCCTGATGACCAGTCGCCTCGGCCCGCAGCAGATCCAGGAGCTGTACCCGCAGTACCCCTACGGCCGCCACAAGCCGATCGTGCAGGAAGGCCAGTACGACGAGCTGAGCAAGAGCTTCCGGCAGAGCGGCGGCACGGGCACCTCGCAGACCACGGGCACGACCGGCTCCACGGGTGCGACCGGCACGACGGGTACGACCGGCACAGCGGGCACGACCGGTACGGCGGGCACCACGGGCGGTACGACCGGCACCACCGGCACCACGGGGGCGACCGGTACCACCGGCACCACGGGTACGACCGGCTCCACCGCCACGGGCACCACCACCGGCGCGAGCGGTTCGGGTCTCACGAGCCAGCTGGGCGGCCTGTACAACGTCCTGGACAACGTCCCCGCGGCCGTCGGCGTGAACGGTCAGGGCATCGGTTCGAACTCCTGGGTCGTCGCCGGGAAGTACACCGTGAGCAAGAAGCCCCTCCTCGCCAACGACCCGCACCTGTCGGCGTCCCTGCCGTCCGTCTGGTACCAGATGGGCCTGCACTGCCGGACCGTGTCGAGCAAGTGCCAGTACGACGTCGCCGGCTACACGTTTGCCGGGATGCCCGGTGTGATCATCGGCCACAACGCGAAGATCGCCTGGGGTCTGACCAACTCCGGCGTCGACGTCACCGACCTGTACCTGGAGAAGGTGACCGCGAACGGTTACCTGTACGACGGCAGGGTGCGGCCCTTCAAGACCCGTGAGGAGACCATCGAGGTCGCCGGCGGCCAGTCCAAGACGATCGTCGTCCGGCAGACCCAGGACGGCATGCCACTGCTGTCCGACCGTGACGACGAGCTCGTCCAGGTCGGCAGGAAGGCCGCCGTCAACACCGCCGCGCCCGACCGCGGCGACGGCTACGGCATCGCCCTGAGGTGGACGGCGCTCGACCCGGGCACCACCATGGACGCGGTGTTCGCCCTCGACAAGGCGTCGGACTTCAGCGAGTTCCGCTCGGCGGCGGCCCTGTTCGACGTGCCCTCGCAGAACCTGGTCTACGCCGACACGGACAACCACATCGGTTACACGCTGCCCGGCAAGATCCCCACGCGCTCCGCCGCGGACGACGGTTCCGTCCCGGCGCCCGGCTGGGAGTCGAAGTACCGCTGGACCGGCTTCGTCAAGCCCGACGAGCTGCCCTACGAGTACGACCCCGCGCGCGGCTACATCGTCACCGCCAACCAGGCCGTCGTCGGCAAGGACGCGTACCCGTACACCCTCACCGCCGACTGGGGCTACGGCACCCGCAGTCAGCGCATCACCGACCTGATCGAGTCCAAGATCAAGGACGGCGGCAAGATCTCCACCGACGACATGCGGCAGATGCAGCTGGACAACAGCAGTGAGATCGCCAAGCTCCTGGTGCCCAAGCTGCTGAAGCTCGACCTGGGCGACCCGGACGTCCGCGAGGCGCAGAAGCTGCTGGAGGGCTGGGACTACACCCAGGACGCCGACTCCGCAGCGGCCGCCTACTTCAACTCCGTGTGGCGCAACATCCTCAAGCTCGCCTTCGGCAACAAGCTTCCCGAGGAGCTGCGCGTCAAGGGGCAGTGCCTGTGGGTCGACAAGATCGACAGCACCGGCCCGCTGGACGACGACACCAAGGTCCGCGAGTGCGGCCAGCGTGACGCCGACCAGGCACAGCCGGACGGCGGCGACCGCTGGTTCGAGGTCGTGCGCATCCTGATGGACAAGCCCGGCAGCGACTGGTGGAAGACGCCCAAGTCGGGCACCCGCCCCGCCGCGGCCAACCGCGACCAGCTCTTCGCCCGCGCGATGATCGACGCCCGCTGGGAGCTGACCGCCAAGCTGGGCAAGGACATCGACACCTGGAGCTGGGGCCGGCTGCACCGCCTGTTCCTGAAGAACCAGACGCTCGGCACCGAGGGCCCCAAGGCCGTGCAGTACCTCCTCAACCGCGGCCCCTGGAAGCTCAGCGGTGGCGAGGCGGCGGTGAACGCGTCCGGCTGGAACGCCGCCGGCGGCTACAACGTCGTGTGGGTGCCGTCCATGCGCATGGTCGTCAACCTCGCGGACCTCGACAAGTCCAAGTGGATCAACCTGACGGGCGCCTCCGGACACGCCTTCAGCGCGCACTACACGGACCAGACGGGCATGTGGGCCAAGGGCGAGCTGCTGCCCTGGTCGTTCTCGGACAAGGCGGTCGGCAAGAGCACGAGCGACACCCTCGTCCTCAAGCCGTGAGCCGCTGACGGCACCGCACGGGAAAAGGCCCTCCACGCGCGCGTGGAGGGCCTTTTCCCGTCCGCGAAGCCTGTGGGACCCGCGGAGCGCCGCTCAGGCGGGCGCGAAACGGTGCACGCCGCGAGGCGTCACCGCCGCGTGCACCGGCTTGTCGTGCGCCTCGGCCGGGACGCGCGCGACGACCTCCGTGTCGTACAGCAGCACCACCAGCCGGGGCCGTGCGCCCGCCCCCTCGAGACGGGCCAGCACCCGGTCGTAGGAGCCTCCACCGCGCCCCAGGCGCATCCCGCGCCCGTCCACCGCGAGCCCCGGCAGCAGGACGACGTCCGCGCCCGTCACGGCGTCGGGGCCGAGGCGCGCGCCCGACGGCTCGGACAGCGTCATCCGCCCGCCGTGCCGGACCCGCGCGAGGGAGCCGGGGCCGGTGTACTCGCCCCAGTCCAGATCGTTGTCGGGCAGCAGCACGGGGAGCAGCACGCGCACCCCGCGGGCGCGCAGCGTGTCCAGCAGCGCGAGGGTGCCCGGTTCGCCGCCCACGGAGACGTACGCCGCCACCGTGCGTCCGCCCGCCAGCTCGGGCAGCTCCAGCGCGCGTTCCGCCAGCGCCCGGCCCGCCGCGCGGACGTCATCCGCCGTCAACCCGTTCCTCACCGCGAGGATCTCCCGCCGCAACGTGGCCTTGTCAGGCTCACCCGTACGTCCGCAGTGTTCCACTGGTCGTTCTCGCACCCTTCTCTTAACGCAGGCGATATAAGGGTCAACCGAACCGGAGCCACAGATCTCCCACAAAGGCACCGGATATGGTTGCGGGCATGACTCAGTCCCACCCCAGGATCAGCAAGGCTGTCATCCCCGCGGCAGGCCTCGGCACCCGGTTCCTGCCGGCGACCAAGGCGACTCCCAAGGAGATGCTGCCGGTAGTGGACAAGCCGGCGATCCAGTATGTGGTCGAGGAGGCCGTTGCGGCGGGACTCGACGACGTCCTCATGGTCACCGGGCGCAACAAGCGCCCCCTGGAGGACCACTTCGACCGCAACTACGAGCTGGAGTCGGCGCTCGGCAAGAAGGGCGACGCCGAACGCCTCGCGAAGGTGCAGGAGTCCAGCGACCTGGCCACCATGCACTACGTGCGCCAGGGCGACCCCCGGGGTCTCGGGCACGCCGTGCTGTGCGCCGCCCCGCACGTCGGCCACGAGCCGTTCGCCGTGCTGCTCGGTGACGACCTCATCGACCCGCGGGACCCGCTGCTCCAGCGCATGATCGAGGTCCAGGAGCGGCACGGCGGCAGCGTGATCGCCCTCATGGAGGTCGCGCCCGAGCAGATGCACCTGTACGGCTGCGCGGCCGTGGAGGCCACCGCGGACGGCGACGTGGTCAAGGTGACCGGACTGGTCGAGAAGCCGGACCCGGCGGACGCCCCGTCGAACTACGCGGTCATCGGCCGCTACGTCCTCGACCCGCGCATCTTCGGCATACTCCGCACCACCGAGCCGGGCCGCGGCGGCGAGATCCAGCTGACCGACGCCCTCCAGCAGCTCGCCCAGGACGAGAAGGCCGGCGGCCCCGTGCACGGCGTCGTCTTCAAGGGCCGCCGCTATGACACCGGCGACCGTGGCGACTACCTCCGTGCCATTGTCAGACTCGCGTGCGAACGTGAGGACCTGGGCCCGGACTTCCGGACCTGGCTCCGCAGTTACGTAGCCGAGGAGATGCAGCAGCCTTGACCAGCGCCGCGACCCGCCCCGCCGGCCCTGACGACCTGTGGTCGGTGGACGAGCACCTGGAGGACATCCTCTCCACCGTCCGCCCCCTGGAACCCATCGAGTTGCAACTGCTCGACGCCCAGGGCTGCGTCCTGGTCGAGGACGTCACGGTGCCGGTGTCCCTGCCGCCGTTCGACAACAGCTCCATGGACGGGTACGCGGTGCGGGTCGCGGACATCGCGGGCGCCGGCGAGGAGTTCCCGGCCGTCCTGGAGGTCGTCGGGGACGTCGCGGCCGGCGCCGCCGACCCGGTCCGGATCGGCCCCGGGCAGGCCGCGCGCATCATGACCGGCGCGCCGCTGCCGCCCGGCGCCGAGACCGTCGTCCCCGTCGAGTGGACCGACGGAGGACTCGGCGAGGGCCCGGTGAGCGGCATGCGGTCGCGCAGCCTGGCCCCCCAGGGCGCCGAGGGGCAGGTGCGCGTGTACCGGCCCGCCGCGCCGCGCGCGCACGTGCGCGCCAGGGGCAGCGACGTGAAGGCCGGTGACCTGGCCCTGGAGGCCGGCACGGTCCTCGGCCCGCCGCAGCTCGGGCTGCTCGCCGCGATCGGCCGCGGCACGGTCCGGGTGCGCCCGCGCCCGCGCGTGGTCGTCCTGTCCACCGGCAGCGAACTCGTCCAGCCCGGTGAGGAACTGGGCCCGGGCCAGATCCACGACTCCAACAGCTTCGCGCTCACCGCCGCCGCGCGGGACGCGGGCGCCATCGCCTACCGGGTCGGAGCCGTCGCCGACGACGCCGAGACCCTCCGCTCCACCATCGAGGACCAGCTGATCCGCGCGGACCTGCTGGTGACCACGGGCGGGGTGAGCGTCGGGGCGTACGACGTCGTCAAGGAGGCGCTGTCGTACGCCGCCGACGCGGACGAGGCGGGCAGCGGTGTGGAGTTCCGCAGGCTCGCCATGCAGCCCGGCAAGCCCCAGGGCTTCGGCTCCATCGGCCCCGACCACATCCCGCTGCTGGCCCTGCCCGGCAACCCGGTGTCGTCGTACGTCTCCTTCGAGCTGTTCGTCCGTCCCGCGATCCGCACGCTGGCGGGCCTCACGGACATCCACCGGCCCCGCGCGCGGGCCGCGCTCACGGCGGACGAGGCGCTGCGCTCGCCCCGGGGGCGCCGGCAGTTCCTGCGCGGCGTCCACGCCGAGGGGAAGGTCACCCCCGTGGGCGGTGCGGGTTCCCACCTGGTCGCGGCGCTCGCGCGGGCGAACGCGCTGATCGTCGTCCCCGAGGACGCGGAGTCGGTGGAGCCCGGGACCGAGGTGGAGGTCGTCCTCCTGGGCTGACGCGCGCGCCCGTCCACAGGAGGATCCTCCTCCGCTGCGCGCCCCGGCTTGGCGGTAGCGTGTCGGGCACAGCAGGCCCGCGCACCGCACCGCGCCGGGCCCGGACCGGGAGCGCCACACCATGACTGTGCCTTCCCGGGGGGAGACCCCCGGACGCCCTGTGCAGGACCGACTGACGCACATCGACGAGGCGGGCGCGGCCCGCATGGTCGACGTGTCCGGGAAGGACGTGACCGCGCGCACCGCCCGTGCCGCCGGCCGGGTCCTCGTCTCACCGCGCGTGGTCGAGTTGCTGCGCGGTGAGGGGATGCCCAAGGGGGACGCCCTCGCCACCGCCCGCATCGCGGGGATCATGGGCGCCAAGCGCACTCCGGATCTGATCCCGCTGTGCCACCCGTTGTCGGTGTCCGGTGTGAGACTGGACCTGTCGGTCGCGGACGACGCCGTGGAGATCCGGGCCACGGTGAAGACGACGGACCGCACGGGCGTCGAGATGGAGGCCCTCACCGCGGTGACGGTCGCCGCGCTCACCGTGATCGACATGGTCAAGGCGGTCGACAAGGGAGCGGTCATCACGGACGTACGGGTGGAGGAGAAGACGGGCGGCGCGTCGGGCGACTGGAGCCGGGCATGACCGGCGACGGCACGACCGGCGGGGCGCTGGGGGCACCGTACGCCGCGCTGGTCGTCACCGCGTCCAACCGGGCCGCCGCCGGAGTCTACGAGGACAAGGGCGGCCCGCTGGTCGTGCGGGGCCTGGAGGGCTTCGGCTTCGCCGTGGACGGGCCGCGGGTGGTGCCCGACGGCGATCCGGTCGAGGCGGAACTGCGGGCGGCCGTGGCAGCCGGCTACGACGTGGTCGTCACCACCGGCGGCACGGGCGTCTCGCCCACCGACCGCACCCCCGAGGCGACCCGCGCGGTCATCGACCACGAGGTGCCGGGCATCGCGGAGGCCGTGCGCGCGTACGGGCGGGACAAGGTGCCGACCGCCGCGCTGTCCCGGGGACTCGCGGGCGTGGCCGGCGGAACGCTGATCGTCAACCTGCCCGGGTCCACCGGGGGGGTGCGCGACGGCCTCGCCGTCCTGGAGCCCCTCCTCGTGCACGCCGTCGACCAGATCCGCGGCGGTGACCACCCCAGACCCGGCAGCGGTGGGGGTGCGAGCTGAACAGCCCTTCGTGGCCCGCCGTGCTGGCGGACGGCGAGGTCGTCCTCCGGCCGATAAAGCTGCGCGACCAGCGGATGTGGCGCGAGGTGAACCGGCGCAACCGCGACTGGCTGCGGCCCTGGGAGGCGACCATCCCGCCGCCCACGCCGAGCGGGCCGGTCGCGCACCGGCCGACCTACCGCCAGATGGTCCGGCACCTGCGGGCCGAGGCCGGCGCGGGCCGGATGCTGCCGTTCGTCATCGAGTACCAGGGGCGGCTCGTCGGACAGCTGACGGTCGCCGGGATCACCTGGGGATCGATGTGTTCCGGACACGTCGGTTACTGGGTGGACCAGGGGGTGGCCGGACGCGGGGTGATGCCGACGGCCGTCGCGCTGGCGGTGGACCACTGCTTCCGCACCGTCGGACTGCACCGCGTCGAGGTCTGCATTCGCCCCGAGAACCGGCCCAGCCGCCGGGTCGTGGAGAAACTCGGATTCCGCGAGGAGGGGATCCGGCCGCGTTATCTGCACATCGACGGGGCCTGGCGCGACCACCTCGTCTTCGCGCTCACCGCGGAAGAGGTGCCCGACGGGCTGCTCGCCCGCTGGCACCGGGCGCGCTCCCGCGAGGCCCGGCGCGCCGAGGGCCCGGCCGGTGCCCCGGGGAATCCCGCCGAGCGCCCGAGAAATTGAATATGTGTTCGAAATTGATCCGGTGTTGACCGTTCGTGCGGCACATAATTCGCGCCTGCGGCGGTCCGCTGATCGCATCGGTCCCAAAAAATGCTGGAAATATCAGCCGGATCGTGCGACACACCGGCCCAATTGGCGGATGGCCTCAGGCAAACCCCTCTACCGTGTGAGACGTGAGCAGCAGCGGCCTCATCTACGCAGTCATTGTCGGGGCCTGGGCCGCCTACTTGGTGCCGATGTGGCTCCGTAGGCAGGACGAGCTGAACGAGGCCCGTCCGACGGAACGCTTCAGCACCGCCATCCGGCTGCTGTCCGGACGGGCGGGGATGGAGCGCCGGTACGCCAGGGACCTGCGGGCGCGCTCCACCCAGGAGGGGGAGCCGGACGCCGGCGATCCGGACGCGGTCACCGACTCGGTGGACGTCCGGGCCTTCGCCATGCCTCCGACGCGCCGTCAGAGCGTCCCGGACGCCGAACCCGAGACACCCGGCACCGCCGAACCGGCACGCGACCAGGCCGCCGAACCGGCGGCCGGGCCGGGATCCGGTCACTCGCCCTGGGTCCCGCCCCAGCGGGAGCCGGCCGCCCGGCGCGAGCCCTCGGCACAGGCGGCCGAGGCACGCGCCCGGCGCTCGAAGGTGCTCGCGCGCCGACGGCGCACCACCGTGATGCTCTTCCTCGCCTTCACGCTCGGCGCGATCGTCGCCGCCGTCGGCGGGCTCGCCTTCCTGTGGGTGCCCGCCGTGCCGGCCGTGACCCTCAGCGGCTACATCGCCCACCTGCGCGCGCAGGAGCGCCGCCGGTTCGCCTACCAGATGGACCGCCGGCAGGCCGAGGCCGCCGCCCAGCGCCTGCGCGAGCGCCAGCCGCGCCGCCGGGCCCCGCTCGACGCCGGCCCCGGCGCGGACCAGCCGGCGGAGGGCCCGGACAGCGGCACGGACACCGGCCTGTCCGCGCTCGCCGCGGACCGCCGTGCCCTCGTCGAGCAGACCGACCACGCCGAGTGGGTCGACCAGCAGCGGGAGCGGCAGCGCAGGCCCGGACACGGGGACAGCTGGGACCCGGTGCCGGTGCCCCTGCCGACGTACGTCACCGCGCCGGTCGCTCCGCGCGCCACCTCCGACGTGGATCTGGCGGCGCCCGACACCTGGAGTTCGGCGCGCTCCAGCGCGGTCGCGCCGGAGCGCGAGGCGGGCCACCCGCCGCAGGGCGAGGCGGACGAGGCGGCCCCCGCGCCCGGGGAGAAGCCGGTGGCCGGCCGCAACGGCGCACGCCGTGCGGCCTCCGCGCGCCGAGCGCGGGAACGCGGCCGTACGCCTCTCTTCGACCAGTACGACGAGGGCGGACGCCCGCGTGCGGCCAACGAGTGACCCCGCCCGTCCGCACCCCTCCCGGCCCGCCCTGACCAGTCAGGGAGCGGATTTCCGGGCACCGCGATCGGGATGCTAGAGTTTCACTCGTTGCAAGGGCCTGTGGCGCAGTCCGGTAGCGCACCTCGTTCGCATCGAGGGGGCCAGGGGTTCGAATCCCCTCAGGTCCACGCACAACTGTCCCCGAGTCAGCTCGGGACGGTGAACGAAGATCCCGCCGATCATCACGATCGGCCGGGATCTTCGTCGTTTCGCGGGCACGGCGCCTGGCCGGGTCCGCGCCGCCGGGAAGCGGTGCGCGGGCGGGACCCGGCGTGTGCGTGGCTCACAGGCGCTTGGCGTAGCAGCGGCTGTCCTCGTAGTGGCGGTAGTAGCCGAACTTCACGCACGGCTCGTAGCCGCTGGAGGTGTACAGCGCGATCGCCTCGGGCTGCTTGGTGCCCGTCTCCAGGACCATGCGGAGCCGGCCGGCCGCGCGGGCGTCCTCCTCCAGGGCGGCGAGGATGCGGCGGGCCAGGCCGCGGCCCCGCATGTCCTCGACGACGTACATGCGCTTGAGCTCGGCGTCGCCGTCCTCGTTGCCCTCCTCGTTGCGGTCCTGGCCGCGCCAGCCGCCGGTGGCCACGGGGCGGTCGTGCTCGTCGTACGCGATCAGGTACAGGCCCCGGGGCGGGTCGAAGTCGGCGGGGTCGAGGGCGGTGGCGTCGCCTCCGTCGCCGTAGCGCAGGTGGTACTCGGCCTGGACCTCGTCGTTGAGCTTGGTGGCGTCGGGGTGATCGAACCGAACGCGACGTATATTCATTCTGGGTATCGTACTTCTATGCAGTGGGTGGCGGGGGGTGGCGCGGGTTGGGGTCGTGCGGACACCGACCAGTGTGCCGGTAGGGTGCCCGGGTGCTGACTGTGACCTCCGTGAACGTGAATGGACTGCGGGCCGCCGCGAGGAAGGGCTTCGTGGAGTGGCTCGCCGGGACCGAGGCGGACGTCGTCTGCCTCCAGGAGGTCCGCGCCGAGCCGCACCAGCTGCCCGAGGAGGTCCGCGGCCCCGACGGCTGGCACGTCACCCACGCCCCGGCCGCCGCGAAGGGCCGCGCGGGCGTCTCCCTCTACACGCGCCGCGAACCCGACCGGGTCCGGATCGGCTTCGGCTCGGCCGAGTTCGACGGCAGCGGGCGCTACGTCGAGGCCGATCTGCCCGGCGTCACCGTCGCCTCCCTCTACCTGCCCTCCGGCGAGGCCGGCACCGAGCGGCAGGACGAGAAGGTCCGCTTCATGGACGAGTTCCTCACCCACCTGAAGGACCTGCGCACGCGGGCCGCCGCCGACGGGCGCGAGGTGCTGGTCTGCGGCGACTGGAACATCGCCCATCGGCAGGCCGACCTGAGGAACTGGCGCGGCAACACCAAGAACTCCGGCTTCCTGCCCGAGGAGCGCGCCTGGCTCGGCCGGGTCCTGGAACCGGCGGACGGCGGCTACGTCGACATCGTCCGCGCCCTCCACCCGGACGCCGAGGGCCCGTACACGTGGTGGTCGTACCGCGGGCGGGCCTTCGACAACGACTCGGGATGGAGGATCGACTACCAGATCGCCACGCCGGGGCTCGCCGACCGGGCGATCAAGGGTTTCGTCGAGCGCGCGGCCACGCATGCCGAGCGGTGGTCGGACCACGCGCCGGTCACCGTCGTGTACGACCTGTAGCGGGCCTACGGGCGCCCCTGGCCGCGCTCGGCCACGCGGCGGTCCAGGGCCAGGGAGAGTTCCGCCTCCACGACGCTGCGGGCCAGGGGGCGCAGGCGGTTCAGGTCCTCCTCGGGGGCGTGGCGCAGGATCAGGTCGGTGAAGAGGGCGGCCAGGGTGTCGGCGTGTTCGCGGACGCGGGCGCCGGCCGCCAGGACCTCGGCGAGCGGAATGCCCTCGCGGACCAGGGCGGAGGAGACGTCGAGCAGGCGCCGGCTGATGTGGACGATCTCGTCGCCGTCGGTGCCGAGGTAGCCCAGGTCCATGGCGGCGGCGAGGTTGTCGGGGGTGACCTCGCCCTCGAAGCGGGCGGCGAGTTCCTCGGGGGTGAGGCGGACCGGTTCCTCCTCGCTGGGTGTGCCCACGCCGAGCAGGTCGGCGACGTCGCGTCCGTGGTCGAAGGCCTCGGCCAGCTCCGCGATGCCGGTCAGGGTGTGGCCGCGCTCCAGCAGGGCCGCGATGGTGCGCAGCCGGGCCAGGTGGTGGTCGTCGTACCAGGCGATGCGGCCCTCGCGGCGGGGTGCCGGCAGCAGTCTGCGCTCGCGGTAGAAGCGCAGGGTGCGCACGGTGATGCCGGCCAGCCGGGCCAGTTCCTCCGTGCGGTACTCGCGGGGCGCCGGGGGGTGGGCCGCCGGGGGGCCGGCCTCGAAGTGCTCTGCGTCCTCTGCCACGACCGCAGCCTATGGCGTACCGCCGGTAACTTCCTTGTCCTGCCCCCTACCGCTCGGTACGGAGCTGCTCTACAGTCCCATTGCGCCAGTGTTCACTGGCATGGTTCCTAGGTGACGCGTGGAGGTCTCGGGATGGCCGAGCACGAGCATGTACGGGTGGCGGTGATCGGGTCCGGCTTCGGCGGTCTCGGGGCCGCCGTACGGCTGCGCCGGGAAGGGATCACCGACTTCGTCGTCCTGGAACGGGCCGACAGCGTCGGTGGCACCTGGCGGGACAACAGCTACCCCGGGTGCGCCTGCGACGTGCCCTCCCACCTCTACTCCTTCTCCTTCGCGCCGCACCCCGACTGGCCGCGCACCTTCTCCGGGCAGCGGCACATCCGGGGCTACCTGGAGCACGTCACCGACCTGTTCGGACTGCGCCCGCACCTGCGCCTGGGCTCCGAGGTCACGCTGATGACCTGGGACACCGAGAAGCTGCGGTGGACCGTCGAGACCACGCGCGGCACGCTGACCGCCGACGTCGTCGTCTCCGCCACCGGGCCGCTGTCCGACCCGAAGATCCCCCGGATCCCGGGCCTGGAGTCCTTCCCCGGCGAGGTGTTCCACTCCGCCCGCTGGGACCACGACTACGACCTGCGCGGCAAGCGGGTCGCCATGGTCGGCACCGGCGCCTCCGCCATCCAGATCGTGCCCGCCATCCAGCCGCAGGTCGGCCGGCTCACCCTCTTCCAGCGCACCCCGCCGTGGGTGCTGCCCCGCGTCGACCGGGCCATCAGCGGCGCCGAGCGGTGGCTGCACCGGCGGCTGCCGGTCACCGCCCAGGTCCGGCGCGGCCTGCTGTGGGGCATCCGCGAGCTCCAGGTCCAGGCGTTCACCAAGCGCCCCGACGAACTCGGCGTGGTCGAACAGCTCGCCAAGCGCAACATGGCCCGCGCCGTCAAGGACCCGGCCCTGCGCGCCAGGCTCACGCCCGACTACCGCATCGGCTGCAAGCGGATCCTGCTCTCCAGCACGTACTACCCGGCGCTCGCCCGGCCCAATGTGGACGTGGTCGCCAGTGGGCTGAGCGAGGTCCGCGGGTCGACGGTCGTCGCGGCCGACGGCACCGAGGCCGAGGTCGACGCGATCATCTTCGGTACGGGTTTCCACGTCACGGACATGCCCATCGCCGAGCGCGTGGTCGGCGCCGACGGCATGACGCTCGCCGAGTCCTGGAAGGGCGGCATGCGGGCGCTGCGCGGCGCCGCGGCGGCCGGGTTCCCGAACTTCATGACGGTCATCGGGCCCAACACCGGCCTGGGGAACTCCTCCATGATCCTGATGATCGAGTCCCAGCTGAACTACCTGGCCGACTACCTGCGCCAGCTCCGCGTCCTGGGCGAGGGCACCGCCCTGGACGCCCGGCCCGGCGCCGTCGAGGCCTGGAACCAGCGGGTGCAGGAGCGCATGAAGCGGACCGTGTGGAGCACCGGCGGCTGCACCAGCTGGTACCAGGACGCGAGCGGCCGCAACACCACCATCTGGCCCGGTACGACGACCGAGTTCCGGCGCGCGACCCGGCGGGTGGACCTCGCGGAGTACGAGGTCGTGCGCGCCGCCGGGCGGTCCGCGCCGACGCAGGGCGACGGGACCCGGCAGAGCGAGGCCGCCGCATGACCCGGCGCACCCCGATCGCCTCCGTGACCTCCGGCCCGTACGCCCCGCCCACCCCCTCCCGCACCCTCACCGTCACGTCCGCCGACGGCGCGCGCCTGCACGTCGAGGTGCACGGCCCGCAGGGCGCGCCCCCGGTCGTCCTCTCTCACGGCTGGACCTGCTCGACGGCGTTCTGGGCGGCCCAGATACGGGACCTGGCGGCCGACCACCGGGTGATCGCCTACGACCAGCGGGGCCACGGGCGCAGTCCGTCGAGCCCCGCCTGCACCACCGACGCGCTGGCGGACGACCTGGAAGCGGTACTCGCGCAGACACTCGCCCCCGGGCAGAAGGCGGTGGTCGTCGGCCACTCCATGGGCGGCATGACGGTCATGGCCGCCGCCGGGCGCCCCCGCCTGCGCGAACACGCCGCCGCCGTCCTGCTGTGCAGCACGGGCAGTTCGCGGCTGATCGCCGAGTCGCTCGTGGTGCCGATGCGCGCCGGACGCGTGCGCACCTGGATCACCGGGCGCGTCCTCGGCTCGCGCGCACCCCTCGGACCGGTCACACCCCTCGCCCTGCGCGTCCTCAAGTACGGCACCATGGGCGCCGGTTCGGCCCGGCACATGGTGGAGGCGTGCGCGCGCATCGTGCACGGCTGCCCGCGTGCCGTACGCCACGCCTGGGCCGGGGTGCTGGGCACGCTCGACCTCGAACACGGCGTACGGGAGCTGCACGTGCCCACCGCCGTCCTGTTCGGCACGTCCGACCGGCTCACGCCCCCGGTGCACGCCCGTGCGCTGGTCGCCGCGCTGCCGCACTGCGTCGGCCTGACCGAGCTGCCCGGCATCGGCCACATGACCCCGGTCGAGGCGCCCGGGCCGGTGACCGGCCTCATCCGGGAACTGGCCGGTACGTACGTCACGGGGACCAACTCCCCGAAGTCCCCGGCAGGTTCCCCTGCCACACCCGTACAGCAGGTCAAGGAGGGCGCATGAGCAGGGTCAGCCTCGAAGGACAGGTCGCGGTCGTCACGGGAGCGGCGCGCGGCGTCGGTGAGCTGCTGGCGCGCAAGCTGTCCGCGCGCGGGGCGAAGGTCGCGCTGGTCGGGCTGGAGGAGGAGGTGCTCAAGGAGGTCTCCGGTCGGCTGCACAGCGAGAGCGCGCACTGGTACGCCGACGTCACCGACCACGAGGCGATGGGCCGGGTCGCGCGGGAGGTGAAGGAACGCTTCGGGAAGGTCGACATCGTGGTCGCCAACGCCGGTGTGGCGAACGGCGGTCCGTTCGCCGACTCCGATCCGCAGGCGTGGCGGCGGGTGATCGAGGTGAACCTGATCGGTTCAGCGGTGACCGCGCGGGCTTTCCTGCCGGTGCTGGCCGAGAGTCGCGGCTACCTGCTCCAGATCGCCTCGCTCGCCGCGATCACGCCGGCGCCGATGATGACGGCGTACTGCGCGTCCAAGTCGGGCGTGGAGGCGTACGCGCACAGTCTGCGCGCCGAGGTCGGATACCAGGGCGTGCGTGTCGGGGTCGCCTATCTGTCCTGGACCGACACCGACATGGTGCGCGGCGCCGACCAGGACGAGGTCATGCGGGAGCTGCGGCAGCGGCTGCCGTGGCCGTCGAACAAGACCTACCCGCTCGGCCCCGCGGTGGACCGGCTCGTCGCCGGGATCGAGCGGCGCTCGGCGCATGTGTACGGACAGTGGTGGCTGCGCGGCATGCAGGGTGTGCGCGGTTACCTCCCCGCGCTCATCGCCACGGTCGGGCAGCGCGAGATGAAGCGGTTCGCACCGCGTCTGCAGGGGATGCGCTCCGGGCTCGTCGGCGCGGGTGGGGCGGCCGACGAGACCGCTCGCGTCACGCACCGTAACTGATCGACATGCACTTCGTGTTCGCCCGTGTGAATCTGGTCGAGGCCCCACCGAGGGGTCGATTCCCCACCCACTACGGGAGTGAACCCACATGGGTATGAAGGACCAGTTCCAGGAGAAGTCGGGCCGGCGGCCGGAGCAGGCCGAGGAGAAGCTCGGCCAGGCCCGTGAGAAGGCCGGCCAGCGCGGACCGCAGGACCGCCAGGGCCGCCAGGGCCGTCAGGGCCGGCAGCCTGAGCGGACCAGCCCCGGCCACCGTGGCATCGAGGACACGGAGCATCAGGCGGAGGACCGCTTCGACCAGGACTACGACGCCTAGTCGAGGCTCCGGCCGGACCGGCGTGGGGTGCCCTTCTCCGCGAGGGGCGCCCCGCGCCGCTGTGCGGGGGACGGCCCGTCAGGAGGCGTTTCTGGGAGGCAGTTTCGGGCGGGACCGGTCCGGGACGTCGCGGTAGCCCGGTGGCGTCGCAGCGGGGGTGGCCGCCAGGAGGTCGAGGGCCAGCCGGACGGCGTCGGCCAGTTGGGCGTGGCGGCCCTCGGCCCAGTCCAGCGGGGTGCGCGTGATGTCCAGGTCCGGGGCGACGCCGTGGTTCTCGACGGACCAGCCGTAGGCGTCGAACCAGGCCGCGTTCATGGGGACGGTGATGACCGTGCCGTCGCCCAGCCGGTGCCGGCCGGTCATGCCGACGACCCCGCCCCAGGTGCGCTGGCCGACCACCGGGCCGAGTCCCAGCAACTTGAAGGCCGCCGTGATCATGTCGCCGTCGGACGAGGTCGCCTCGTCGGCCAGGGCCACCACCGGGCCGCGGGGGGCGTTGGAGGTGTACGACACCGGTTGCGCGTCCCGGGTCAGGTCCCAGCCCAGGATCGTACGGGTCAGTTTCTCGATGACGAGTTCGCTGATGTGCCCGCCCGCGTTGCCGCGCACGTCCACGATCAGCGCGGGCCGGGAGACCTCCAGGCGCAGGTCGCGGTTGAACTGGGCCCAGCCGGAACCGCCCATGTCGGGGATGTGCAGATAGCCGCACTTGCCGTCGCTCAGCTCCCGGACGACCTGGCGGCGTTTGGCCACCCAGTCCTGGTAGCGCAGCGGGCGTTCGTCGACGAGCGGGACGACGGCGACCCGCCGGGCCCGCCCGGGTTCGCCCTCGGCGGGGGTGAACGTCAGCTCCACGGTGGTACCGCCGGAGCCGGCGAGCAGCGGGTAGGGGCCGGTGACCGGGTCGACCGGCCGGCCGTCGACGTGGGTGAGGGCGGCGCCCTCCCGGATGCCCGTGCCGGCCAGCGGTGAGCGGGCCTTGGAGTCGGAGGAGTCGCCGGGCAGGACGCGTCTGAGCAGCCACCGGCCGTCGCGGCGGACGAGGTCGGCGCCGAGGAGGCCCTGCCGGCGCTGGTAGTGGGGCGGCCCCTCGTTGCGGCGGGCGGCGGTGACGTAGGCGTGGGAGGTGCCGAGTTCACCGAGGACCTCGCGGAGCAGGTCCGCGAACTCGTCGGGAGAGGCCACCCGTTCGACCAGGGGTCGGTACTGGGCGAGCACCGCGTCCCAGTCGATGCCGCACATGCCCGGGTCCCAGAAGTGGGCGCGGATCAGGCGTCCCGCCTCCTCGTAGGCCTGGCGCCATTCGGCGGGCGGGTCGGCCTGGTGCAGGATGCGGCGCGAGTCGATCCAGACGGTCGTGTCACTGTCGCCGGGCTCGGCCGACGGCACGGCCCGCAGGTCGCCCTCGTCGACGACGACCAGCCGGGTGCCGTCACCGCTGACCGCGAACCAGTCGAGGTGGCCGACGAGTTCGGACTTCTTCGCCTTGCCGATGCCGAAGTGTTCGAGGGTCGGGCGGCCGGTGGTGTCGTCCGGGCTGGCGAAGGTCTCGCCGAGCGCGCCGGAGATCGGCCAGCGCAGCCAGACCAGGCCGCCGCCGGCGACCGGGTACAGCGCGGAGTACTTGGAGGCGATCACCGGGAACGGTGTGACCCGGTTCTCCAGCCCCTCCACCTCGACGGTCACCGTGCCGGCCTCGCCGGTGTCCTCGTCGTCCACCAGCGGGTCGAGTCCGCCGGCGGCGGGGCGGCCCTCGGGGTTCAGGGCGAAGGGGGAGGGGGTCGCCGAGGAGAGCGGGACCAGGTACGGGCGGCAGCCGAGCGGGAAGGACAGGTCGCCGGTGTGGACGTCGTACACCGGGTCGAAGCCGCGCCAGGAGAGGAACGCGAGGTAGCGGCCGTCGCGGGTGAACACCGGGTTCTCGTCCTCGAAGCGGCCGTTGGTCACGTCCACGATGAGCCGGTCCTTGATCCGGGCCAGCTTGATCTGGCGCAGGGTGCGGCCGACGCCGGGGTGGGACCAGGCGAGCCAGGTGCCGTCGGGGGAGAAGGCGAGGTCCCGCACGGGACCGTTCCCGGACCGCACCAGCTCGCTCACCCGCCCACCCTGACCACCGGCCTCTGTGTCCGTCGTGTCCGTTCCTTCCTCCTCCGGCACGTCGATCAGCAGCAGCCGTCCGTCGTGCGAGGCGACGGCGAGCCGTTCGCCCCGCGGGTCGCAGACCAGCTCCCGGACGCGGCCCAGTGCGCCGGAGGCGAGCCGGCGCGGCGGGCGGTCGCCGGTGGCGCGGGGCAGGCGGGCGATCTCGACGGCGTCCTCGCCCTCGGCGTCGGTGACGTAGGCGACCTGCCCGGTGGAGCCCAGCATCTCCGGCAGCCGTACCCGGACGCCGGGGGTGTCGGTGAGGGTGCGGGCCGGGCCGTCGCGGTGGGTGAGCCAGTACAGGCTGCCGCGGACGACGACGGCGCTGGCCCGGCCGGTCTCGTCCACGGAGATGCCGTCGATGTCCTGCGCGGCCGGCACCTGGTGGCGGCGGCGGCCGGTGCGCGCTCCGGCGAGCCGGATGTCGAGCCTGCGCGGTACGCCGTCGGGGGAGAAGTCGTCCACCAGCCACAGGTCGCCCGCGCACTGGTAGACCACGCGGCTGCCGTCGCCGGCGGCGTGCCGGGCGTAGAAGGTGTCGTGGTCGGTGTGGCGGCGCAGGTCGGTGCCGTCGTAGGCGCAGGAGTAGAGGTTGCCGACGCCCTCGTGGTCGGAGAGGAAGGCGATCCGGCCGGCGACGAACACGGGGGAGGACAGATGGCCGCCGAGGTCCGGCAGGAGCCGCTGCCCGTGCAGCCACAGCCGGCCCATGGCGCCGCCGCGGTACCGCTTCCAGGCGGCCGGCTCGTGCGGCGGGGTACCGGTGAGCAGCAGCGTCCTGCGCTCACCGGCGAGGTCGGCGGCCTGGATGTCGGCGACCGGCCCCCAGGGCAGCCGTCCGCCCGGGTCGCCGTCGGCGGGGACCTTGTAGGCCCAGGTGAAGTGCGAGAAGGGCTGGCCGTGGGAGGCGACGGCCAGAATGTCCGTGGTGCCGTCCGGGTCGGGGGGCGTCCAGCCGCACACCTGGGTGTCGGCGCCGCCCCAGTACGTCAGCTGCTTCGCGGGCCCGCCGTCGACGGCGGCGAGGTGGATCTCGGGGGCGAGGCTGCGCCAGGTCGTGTACGCGATGTGCCGGCCGTCGGGCGAGAAGCGCGGGGGCCCGGTCCTGGTGCGGTCCACGGTGAGCCGCCAGGCGCGGCCCGGGGTGTCCAGGGGGGCCAGCCAGAGGTCGTCCTCGGCCACGAAACACAGCAGGTCGCCGCTGAGGTGGGGGCAGCGCAGATAGCTCACCTCCCCATGCTTTTCCGGTCCCACGGCACCAGCAACTCGTGGGCCCGCGCCGGGCGGCCCCTTACGGGCTCCTCACCTTCGTGACCGAGCACACGTACGAAACCGTTTCGTTTCGCACGCGTCCGGGGTATCTTCAGTCAGGTACGACGACGAAAGTTCCGGAAGCGGGGAAGGTGACAGGCATGACCGAAGCCGTGTCGACGGCGCGTCGCAGCCGGATCACCCCCGAGCGCGAGGCCGAACTGTACGAGGCCGTGCTCGACCTGCTCCGGGAGGTCGGCTACGACGCCCTCACCATGGACGCCGTGGCCGCCCGCACCCGGTCCAGCAAGGCCACGCTCTACCGCCAGTGGGGCGGCAAGGCCCAGCTGGTCGTCAAGGCACTGCGGCACGGCAAGCGGATCCACACGGAGGACGTCGACACCGGTTCCCTCCGCGGCGACCTGCACGCCGTCGTGGCGCTGGAGGACGACTGCACCATGGAGCGGAACTCCGCGCTGATGCGGGGCGTCGCCATGGCGATGCACCACAACGACGATCTGCGCGAGGCCTTCCGGGACCAGATGGTCGACCCGGAGATGGGCGGGTTCCAGCAGGTGCTGCAACGCGCGATCGACCGGGGCGAGGTCCGCCCGGACTGCCCGGCGATCGAGTTCCTGCTGCACATGATGGTCGGCGGCTTCGCCACCCGGGCCCTGCTGGACGACCAGCCGCCCACCCAGGCCTTCCTCACCTCGTACATCGACGCCGTGGTCCTCCCCGCCCTCGGCGTGCGTACCGACTGACACTCCCCACGAAACAGCCCCGAACAGCCTCCACCTGACGTCACCGCTCACGTCGTCGGGCTGATCACCCCTGCCCAGCTCAATCCACGACCTGACCGGGAGTACGCCTCCGTGGCCATGTTCCTCGCCAAACTCGGCCGGCTCGCCTTCCGGCGACGCCACTTCGTCGCCCTGATATGGGTCGCCCTGCTCACCCTCGCGGGGGTGGGCGCCGCCTCCGCGCCGGCGGCCGGCAACACCTCCTTCTCCATCCCCGGCACCGAGGCCCAGAAGGCCTTCGACCTGCTGGAACAGCGCTTCCCCGGCATGAGCGCCGACGGCGCCACCGCCCGGGTCGTCTTCAAGGCCGACCACGGCGGGAAGATGACGGACGCCGGCAACAAGGCGGCCGTCGAGAAGACCGTCAAGGAGCTGGGAAGCGGCTCCGAGGTCGCCTCCGTCGCCGACCCCTACCGCGGCCACACCGTCAGCAAGGACGGCACCGTCGCCTACGCCTCGGTGAAGTACAAGGTCTCCGGCATGGAGCTGGAGGACTCCTCCAGGGACGCCCTCAAGACCGCCGCCCAGCACGCGCGGGACGCCGGCCTGACCGTCGAGGTCGGCGGCGACGCGCTGAACACGACCCCCGAGACGGGCTCCAGCGAGGTCATCGGCATCGCGATCGCCGCCGTCGTCCTCGTCATCACCTTCGGCTCGCTGCTCGCCGCCGGGCTGCCCCTGCTGACCGCGCTGATCGGCGTCGGCATCGGCGTCTCCAGCATCACCGCGCTCGCCTCCACCCTGGACCTCGGCTCCACCACCTCCACCCTCGCCTCGATGATCGGCCTCGCCGTCGGCATCGACTACGCCCTGTTCATCGTCTCCCGCTACCGCGCCGAACTCGCCGAGGGCCGCGAACGCGAGGAGGCCGCGGGGCGCGCCGTCGGCACCGCCGGCTCCGCGGTGGTCTTCGCCGGCCTGACCGTCGTCATCGCCCTGGTCGGCCTGTCCGTCGTCAACATCCCGATGCTGACGAAGATGGGCGTCGCCGCGGCGGGCACCGTCGCCATCGCCGTCCTGATCGCCCTCACGCTGATCCCCGCGCTGCTCGGCTACGCCGGCCGCAAGGTGAAGCCGGCCGGTGAGAAGAGCCGGCTGCTCGGCGGCGGCCGCACCCCGAAGAATCCCGGCCGCCCCAACATGGGCACCCGCTGGGCCCGCTTCGTCGTCCGCCGGCCGATCGCCGTTCTCCTGCTCGGCGTCGTCGGCCTCGGCGCGGCGGCCGTCCCGGCCGCCTCCCTGGAGCTGGGCCTGCCCGACGACGGCTCCCAGCCCGTCTCCACCACCCAGCGCCGCGCCTACGACCTGCTCTCCGAGGGCTTCGGCCCCGGCTTCAACGGCCCCCTGATGGTCGTCGTCGACGCCAAGGGCAGCCCCGACCCCAAGGGCGCCTTCACCGAGGTCGGCAAGGAGATCAAGGGCCTGAAGGACGTCGTCACGGTCACCCCGGCCGCGCCCAACAAGGCGGGCGACACCGCGACCATCACCGTCGTCCCCAGGTCCAAGCCGTCCTCGGCGACCACCGAGGACCTCGTGCACGCCATCCGCGGCAAGGGCGCGGACATCGCGCACGACACCGGTTCCACGGTCCTCGTCACCGGCTCCACGGCGATGAACATCGACGTCTCGCAGAAGCTGAACGACGCCCTGCTTCCCTACCTCGCCCTCGTCGTCGGCCTGGCCTTCCTCCTGCTGATCGTGGTGTTCCGCTCGGTCCTGGTCCCGCTGAAGGCGGCCCTGGGCTTCCTGCTGTCGGTGCTCGCCGCCCTCGGCGCCGTCGTCGCCGTGTTCCAGTGGGGCTGGCTGTCCGGCCTGATGAACGTCGAGCAGACCGGACCGGTCATGTCGATGATGCCGATCTTCATGGTGGGCGTCGTCTTCGGCCTCGCCATGGACTACGAGGTGTTCCTCGTGACCCGCATGCGGGAGGCGTACGTCCACGGCGAGAGTCCCGGCCAGGCCGTGGTGACGGGCTTCCGGCACGGCGCGCGCGTCGTGACCGCCGCCGCCGTCATCATGATCGCCGTCTTCTCCGGCTTCATCGGCTCCAGCGAGGCGATGGTCAAGATGATCGGTTTCGGTCTGGCGATCGCCGTCTTGTTCGACGCGTTCATCGTCCGCATGGCCATCGTCCCGGCCGTCCTGGCCCTCCTCGGCCGGCGGGCCTGGTGGCTGCCGCGCTGGCTGGACCGCGCGCTGCCCAACGTGGACGTCGAGGGCGAGGCGCTGCGCGCCGCCGGCCCGGACGCGGAGAAGGAACTGGTACGCGCCTGACGCACCACGCGTGACCGGCCGGTGAGGGTGCCACCCCGTTTCCCACGGGGTGGCACCCTCACCGGTTTCCTTTTGCCCGCCTCTGTCCCGCGCGGAAGCACGTCCGCTCGGCATCCCCTTGCCGGCAGGGCCGCGCCTCCGCCTCAGGAATCTTTCGTATGATTCTGCGGTCAGTTGAGGGCGAGATGCCGACTTGGTGGGGGAAACGGCATGGGGGCACCAGGCACGAGCACGAGTGAGAACGGCGCTTCCGACCTGCGGGTGTCGTCCGACGGCCTGACCAAGCTCGCCGGCGACCTCGGCGAGATGCAGGACCACCTCGACAAACAGATCAAGCGCATGGACGAACTCGTCGACCGTATCGAGGCCGGCTGGCGGGGACCGGCGGCAACGGCCTACCGGGAGTTCCATCGTGCTGCCGCGGGCGACGCCGTACGTATCCGGGAAGTGGTGAAGGGCCTGGCGGAAGCCGTTCGTATGAGCCGTGACGGCTTCAGCGCCGACGATCTGCGTGTGCTCGAACAGATGCGTCGGATCCACGTGGATGTCGACAGCGAGGTCGACAAGCTCTCCACGCCGAATGCGGGAGCGGCCGACGGTCCGGCTCGCCCGCGCAGCAACCTGGACGGTCTCTGACGTTCGCAGCGCCACACGCCGGCCTCGTGAACCAGGTCACCGACTGCAAGGGGGAAAGCATGTCGTCCGGTACCGACGGCGACCACATCTCTGTCTCGTTCGCCACGCTGCATGAACTGGCCGTCGAGCTGGAGGACATCCTCAAACAGCTCAACGGCAAGCTGGACGACCTGTATGAACGCGTCGAACCGGTCGTCCTGTCCTGGAAGGGCGAAGCGCGCGAGGTCTTCGTCGAGAAGCTCGACGAGTGGGATCGCTCTGCGCAGGACCTTCAGGCGGCACAGAAGTGGCTGCACCAATACGTCATCACCGGTCACGCCAATTACGCGGCAGCGCACAAAGCGGTCCTGCGTGGCTGGGGAGCCGCCTGATGGCCGCCCCGGCGGCCCCCGGGCACGGGGAGATCGATGTGACGCCATCGATCCTCTACCAGGTCTCCTCGAACGTGGCGGGCCAACAGGACCCTCTCGACGGGGGCATCAAGGCGTTCGTCGACGAGTTGGTACGGTACCCCGACGGGGGCGGCAACGGCTCTGCCATGAAGGACTTCACCCAGGCCTACGTGAGAGTCGCCAATCGATTTCTCGAGGTGTGGGCCAAGGCCGTGGTGAGCGTCGGTGGCGCCGGCGTCGGATTCACCAGCACTGCCAACAACTACGCCGCGGCTGACGCCGCCACGCACCCTTCATCAACAGGCCATGCGCCCCAGCGCCCCCTTCCGCAGGTGATCGACACACCACCCAGGTACGGGCCGGTCACCGATTTCAAGTGGGCGGACTTCGACGACGGCCAAGACTTCGCGCAAAAGGCCCTGGAAGGGCTGGAGGTCGTAGTCCTCGCCATCCTGCGTCCTCTGCTGGAACACGAGTGCCGTTGGGGGAAGGCGGCGACGATCCTCCCCTTGCCCAATCACCTCCAGCTGTACAAGGTCTCCGAGACCTGGAGGATGCCGCAGACCACGCTCAGCATGGTGGACGGGATGCTGACCAGCTTCATCGGCGGCATCACCGACCAGTCCAACCAGGAGTGGTATGACGCCATGCGGCAGTTCTGCAGCACGCTGTGGGGCACGTCCGCCTGGGGGAAGACCCGAGACGGTTACGACTGGGCGAACGACGGTGCGCGCAAGAGGGGCACCAGCCACCCGGTCTTCGCCGTCCTGTTCGACACCTGTGATGCCATGGTCGATGCCGTGTACCACGTGGCCCAGGCGGCGGAAGACGTTCGTAACGACCTGCACCGGATCTATCGGCAGGCCGTGCTGGACAGCCTCAAGCAGCTCGATCCGCGAGAATTGGACGTCACGGACGCCAAGAGCCTGGTCAAGGGGCTGTGGCACGTGGGCAGGGGCCTGGTCGTGGACGTATCGGTCGGTATCGTCCTCAACATCGACGAAGACGCCATGAACGACGCCGTCGCCACCTACAACAACCGGGTCCATCGTCAGGTTCGAGGCATCAACGATCTGATGTCGGCGCTGGACGAGGCTTATACGAGTGCGCCGACGTTCCATGCAGAATCCGCCAGAGCCGAGGCATTCGGTGCGCGAGCTCTGACCGACTTCAAAGGAAACCCGCTGTACACCGTGCCTCGTGACAGCGAGGCCAACCATGCGTATCCCATCGACCTGGCGAATCAAGAGGGAATTCATGGCAGTCATGTCATCGATAAGCACGTAGGTAAGACCGATGAGCAGTTGGCGCAGCGACTCAGGGATCAGTCAACGATTCCCGCCGCTTCCAGCTTCACTGATCTCGCGGGAGCCCAGAAATACACGCAAGAAACGGTAGAATATGTGGGACCGTCGGCTAATTCGGGCCAGCGGAACGAAGGTGTCGACAATCGGGCAAAAATCAAGAGATGGCTCTCAAGGCCTCGCGCTGACAATTCTATTCTGAAGCTCGATCCGGTGGAGTTCGCTCACGTGACCGGGCGTACCCTTACGTCGGCGGACCCGAGGGCGGGTGCCGCACGGGATGCGCATTCCGTGGAGGTGGTACTCAAGTACAAGAACGGTCTGCACCCGCCCTATGTGGTCTACACGTCCATGCCGAGACTTCCGTGAGAACACCTGGGGAGGACCTGTGACGAACAGTAATACAGCTCTGCCGGTCTGTGCGCGGCAGCGCTTTGATGAACGTCACGCCTTCGTCGCTCTCGGGGTGCGCGGCGGCGCGGATTGGCGCGACACGGTGATGGAAGTGATCCAGGGGCATCCCGTACTCCGGCAGGTGGATCGCCAAGAGATGCGGGACAGCCTCTTGGAGGTTTCACCCGGCCAGGCCATGGAGCTAGCCGGGCTGATTTCGGTTGGATCTCTTCTCTATGGCCCTTGTGCATCCCTTCGCGCACCGGATGAGGAACGTGACGCCTGCCTGCGGGAACTACTGAGAGCGGTAGGGGATGGCGCACGTTTCTTCACCAACCACGGACATGCGGAAGACGGTGAGGAAGGTGACTTTTTGGCGTCGTCCTTTCACGCCAACGTGCTCGCCGGGACAACCATCGACATTTGCCTGGTCGGGGTGTCGGACGGCAACGTCCTGGTTCTCTGGCGTTTCGAGGATGACTAGGCGTTCGCAATCATGCGATCGCTGCCGTCACAGCCCCAGGAGAAGACCGAAGATGCGCACCCGTTCCGCGACCTACCCCGACCGCGAGACCGCCCAGTGGGCCACCCAGCAGGTCGTCACCGTCAATGAGCAGCTGATCCACCGCTGGCTCGCCCGGTCGACGCGCTCGCGCCTGACCATCGAGGCATCCTGGCCGTCCCGGCGCGAGCCGGTCGGACGCGTCCTGCTCCAGGCGATGATGCTGGCCGGGCGGGAGCCCGTCGATGTCCGGGCCGCCCGCGTCACTCTGAAGCGGGATGCCTCCCTCCCACACGGCTTCGCCGTTCACGCCACCTTTCCCATCTATCTGTAGCGATCGCAGAGGCTGACCCCCGTGCCCCTGAGCCCCCTCGAACACGACCGCCGCTATGGCGAACTCGACCAAGTCATGCGCGCCTACCTCGGACATCCGGCGGACGACACCCCGGACAGGCCCGGCGCAGCCCTGACCGCGTACCTCCGGCAGACCTGGCACAGCCGACCGTGGGCTCTGGCCATCGCCGAGCGACAGCTGCGTGACTACGCGGAGAATCCGCCGGGGCGGTTGCGGTTGCGACTCGGGGAGTTCTACGCCATCCCCGACACAGGCCTTGCCGAGGGCGAGATCCAACAGTGGCTCCTCTGCCTCGCCGACCACATCAAGCGCAGCGTCGAGGCGGGCGAGGTCCCACCGCCGGCGATCCCCGCCACCCACTGGGAGTGGCAAGCCCGTTTCCCCGAACTGGGCCAGTTCCTCGGCGGCTGGTTCTCGCAGGACATGCCCGACGAGTTCACCGACCACGCCTTTGCCGTCGAGGACTACCGGGTGTCGACAGACCCGCATCTCGTCGCCCGACTGATCGGAGAACTGCACGAACTCCTCGCACTCGATCTCGACGAGTCCGGCTACGCCGTCGCTGTCGCCGAGCTGGGCATGGAGGTCGACCCCCCGGCCCCCTACTCAACGGACGCCTGGCTCGCGCTTGTCGCCGACCTGCTCATCGGGCCGGGACCGGGCTGATGGTGCACGCCGGGTAGGGGGACGCGCGGCGTCGATATGACGGGGCGGGGTTCTCGGGCGCACCCTGGGAGGAGTGGTTCTCGGAGGTGGTCCTCATGATGCACACCACTGTGGGATGGCACGTCGAGCTGGAGTTCCTGGAGGACGACCAGCACACGCGCGCGGCGGCCATGGTGCGCCTGCCCGACGGCAGCGAGGTACGGGCGCACGGCCGCGCCAGCCGGCACCGCGTGGACGCGAACCAGCCCCGGGTCGGCGAGGAGGTCGCCGGTGCCCGGGCACTGAACGAACTGGCCATGCTGCTGCTGGCCAAGGCGCACGAGGAGATCGACGCGGACTCCGGCCGGACCTCGCACCCGATCAACGTCTGACCGGCGCCCCGCGCGTCAGTCCAGCGCCGTGCGTACGGCCCCGACCAGCGCCTGCGCCCTCGGGTCCGCCGTCACGCTCTTGCGGAAGCCGTTGGTGACGTAGCCGAAGGCGATGCCGGTGTCCGGGTCGGCGAACGCGAGGGCGCCGCCCCGGCCCGGGTGGCCGAAGGAGCCGGGGGAGAGCAGCGGGGACGCGGCGCCGTGCAGCATGTAGCCGAGACCGAAGCGGGTGTTGACCACCAGGACCCGGTCCGCCCCGGCCGACTGCTCGGTGCGGGCCAGTTCCGTCGTCTCCGGCGCGAACAGGCGGGTGCCGCCGTCCACCTCGCCGATCAGCGAGGCGTAGAAGCGGGCCAGTCCGTCGGCGGTGGCGATGCCGTTGGAGGCGGGCAGGGCGGCGGCGCGGTAGGCGGGGTCGTTCTCGTCGGGCAGGGGGGTGATCGCGGCGAACGCGCGGCGGGTGAGCGAGCCGGGGTCGGCGTAGGCCTCGGCCACCGCCCGCTTGGGGCGCGTCCTGAGCCCGCCGGGTGCCGGGGGCGCCTCCAGCGGGCCGACGCGGCCGACGCGCGCCCGCTCCCGCTCCGGCAGGCCCAGCCACAGGTCCGCGCCGACGGGCCGGGCGATCTCGTCGGCGATCCACTCGCCCACGGGACGGCCGGTGACCCGGCGGATCAGTTCGCCGGTGAGCCAGCTGTAGGTCTGGGCGTGGTAGCCGTGGTCCGTGCCCGGCTCCCACACCGGGGCCTGAGCGGCGACGGCCGCGGCGCCGACGCCGGGGTCGGCGGCTTCGGCGGGGGTCAGCGGGCGGTCCAGCACGGGCACGCCCGCGCGGTGGGCGAGCAGGTGCCTCACCCGCGTGTGCTCCTTGCCGGCCGCCTTGTACTCCGGCCAGTACGTGCCGACCGGGGCGTCCAGGTCCAGCTCGCCGCGCTGGTGCAGGAGCAGCAGCGCGGCGGCGGCGACGCCCTTGGTGGCGGAGCGCACGATCTGCGCGGTGCCGTCCTCCCAGGGTGCCGCGCCGGCCGGGGCGTCGACGTCCCGGTCGCCGGTCCACAGGTGGACGACCCGGTGCCCGTCGCGGTAGACGGTGACGGCCGCGCCGCGCTCGCCGAGCCGCGCGAAGTTCGCGGCGAACGCCTCCCCGACCGGCTCGAAGCCCTCGGCCACAGTGCCGTGCACGTCCACGCCCGCCGTCCCTTCCCTCGCCTGCGACGCTGGGTGCAACATCGACCGCGGACCTGCGATTCCTCGGTGGCGGGGCGGCGGACGTGAGGTGTCTCTCAGCCCGCCCGTCGAGGCCCGCCCGCCGGAGCCCGGCCGTCTAGGCCTGGCCGTCGAGGCCCGCCCGTCAGAGCCGGGCCGTCACGCGCCCGTCGCCACGCCCTTCGGGTCGAACCCGAAGGGCAGTTCCAGCCGGTGCGCCCGCATCAGCGTGTCGTCGGAGAGCAGCTCGCCGGTCGGGCCGTCCGCCACGATCACGCCGTCGCTGAGGATCAGGGAGCGCGGGCACAGCTCCAGCGCGTACGGCAGGTCGTGGGTGACCATCAGCACCGTGACGTCCAGGGAGCGCAGGATGTCGGCGAGTTCACGGCGGGAGGCCGGGTCGAGGTTGGAGGACGGCTCGTCCAGGACCAGGATCTCCGGTTCCATGGCGAGCACGGTGGCCACCGCGACGCGACGGCGCTGGCCGAAGGAGAGGTGGTGCGGGGGCCGGTCGGCGAAGTCGCCCATGCCGACCTGTTCCAGCGCGGTGCGCACCCGCTCCTCCAGGGCGGCCCCCTTCACCCCGGCGGCGGCCGGCCCGAACGCGACGTCCTCCCGCACGGTCGGCATGAACAGCTGGTCGTCCGGGTCCTGGAAGACGATGCCGACCTTCTGCCGGATCGCGGCCATGTGCCGCTTGCCGACGGGCAGCCCGGCCACGGTCACCGTGCCGGTGCCGCCGCCGAGGATGCCGTTGAGATGCAGCACCAGCGTGGTCTTGCCGGCGCCGTTCGGGCCGAGGAGCGCGACCCGTTCGCCGCGGGAGAGGGAGAAGTCCACGCCGAAGAGGGCCTGGTGCCCGTCGGGGTAGGCGAAGGCGAGGCCGGAGACCTCCAGAGAAGCAGTCACAGTACCCATCCCAGCAGACAGACGACGAGGGCGGCGCAGGGGAGGGTGAGGGCGTGCCGCCACTGTGCGCGGGACGCGGTCACCTCGTCGATGACCGGCATCGCGCCGGCGTACCCCCGGCTCACCATGGCCAGGTGGACCCGCTCCCCGCGCTCGTAGGAGCGGATGAACAGCGCACCGGCGGACTTGGCGAGCACGCCCCAGTGCCGCACGCCCCTCGCCTCGAAGCCGCGCGACTCCCGGGCGATCCGCATCCGGCGCATCTCGTCGGTGATGACGTCGCCGTAGCGGATCATGAAGGACGCGATCTGCACGAGCAGCGGCGGCAGCCTCAGCCGCTGGAGCCCGAGCAGCAGTTCCCGCAGTTCGGTGGTGGCGGCCAGCAGCACGGAGGCGGCGACGCCGAGGGTGCCCTTGGCGAGCACGTTCCAGGCCCCCCACAGCCCGTTGACGCTGAGCGAGAGCCCCAGGACGTGCACCCGTTCGCCCTCCGCGACGAACGGCATGAGCACCGCGAACGCGACGAACGGCACCTCGATCAGCAGCCGGCCGAGCAGGAAACGGGCGGGCACGCGCGCGTGGTGTGCGACGGCGGCGAGCAGCACGGCGTACCCGGCGAACGCCCACATCGCCTCGCGCGGGGTCGACACGACGACCACCACGAACAGGAACGTGGCGGCGAGCTTGGTGTGCGGCGGCAGGGCGTGCACGGGCGAGTGCCCGTGCCGGTAGAGCCTGTGTGCGTGTCCGGCGCCCACGTCAGACGCCCAGGTTGGCGGGGGAGACGTCGTCCGTGCGCCGCCTGCGCACCGCCCAGAACACCGTGCTGCCCGCGACGATCGTGACGCCGACGCCGATGACGCCCGCGAGGCCGCCGGACAGCCGGGCGTCCCTGACGTCCTTGACGCCGTAGCCGGCGAGCGGCGAGCCGGACGCGGAGTGCTTCTGCGCCTTCCGGTCGATCCCCTTGTCGTGCGCGACCTTCTCCAGGCCGTCGGGGCTGGCGGAGGCGTAGAAGCTGACGAAGCCGGCGAGGACGAGGGAGGTGACGAGGCCGGTCACCCACAGCGTGCGCCGCGAGGTACGCGCCGCCACGGGCGCCGCGGGAGCCGGCGCGTCCACCAGCACGCCGTCCACGCGCAGCCGGAGCCGCTGGTGCAGGCCGCGCGCGCCGTGCACCAGGTCGGGCCGTACGGCGATGACGGCGCCGACGGTCAGCGCGGTGATGACCGCCTCACCGATACCGATCAGCACGTGGACGCCGATCATGGCGGTGGCGACCTTGGCGAGGGAGACGTCGGTGGTGCCGCCGACCGCGTAGATCAGGGTGAAGGCGACCGCGGCGGCCGGCACGGACACCAGCGCGGCGACGAAGGAGGCGACGGTCACCGAGCGCCGCTTGCGGGGCAGCACGGCGAGCAGGCCGCGGAAGACGGCGTACGACACGACGGTGGTGACGATCGCCATGTCGGTGATGTTCACGCCGAGCGCGGTCAGCCCGCCGTCGGCGAACAGCACGCCCTGCATGAGCAGCACCACCGACACGCACAGCACGGCGGTGTACGGCCCGACGAGTATCGCGGCGAGGGCGCCGCCCAGCAGATGGCCGCTGGTGCCGCCGGCGACGGGGAAGTTGAGCATCTGCACGGCGAAGATGAACGCCGCCACGAGACCCGCGAGCGGTGCGGTCCGCTCGTCGAGCTCGCGGCGGGCGCCGCGCAGGCTCACCGCTAGGGCGCCGGCGGCGACCACTGCGGTGACCGCGGAGGTGGGGGCGTCGATGAATCCGTCAGGTACGTGCACCGTACGATTTTAGGCCCTTGTTGCGAACGCCTTGCAAGAGAGACCCGGTCTCGATTCTCGCCGGGGCGGAATCCGGAAACTGTGCGACGCTGGATAGAAAGCGGATGCACAGCTTTCGCATACGTCACCATGCGTGAGAGGGCGGTCCGATGTCGGTAGTCGAACAGTACGCGCGCGCCCATATCGTCACGGACGAGGAGGAGCCGGGGGCCGTACCCGTCATGCTGCGCTACGACCCCGACAGCGACCCCCGCTCCGTCCGCGTCGGCCTTCCCGGACCGCACGAGTGGACCTTCTCCCGCGCCCTCCTCGAGCAGGGGCTGCGGACGCCGGCCGAGAGCGGCGACGTCCGGGTCTGGCCCTGCGGACGGGTCCAGGCCATCGTCGAGTTCCACACCGACCACGGTGTCGAAGTGGTGCAGTTCGAGTCGAAGACCCTGATCAGGTTCCTGCGCCGGACGTACACCGCCGAGCCCGTACGGGTCTGACCGGACCGGCCCGTACGGATGTGACCGGACCAGCCCGTACGGACATGACCTGCCGAGCCCGTACCGATCCGGCCGGCCGGTTCAGCCGCCCGTGCGCAGCAGCGTCGCCACGATCGGGCCGGCCGTGTCGCCGCCGTGGCCGCCCGCCTGGACCACGCCCGCGGCGGCGAGGTCGCCCCGGTAGGCGGTGAACCAGCCGTTGGGCTTCTTCTGCCCGTCGACCTCCGCCGAGCCGGTCTTCGCGCCGAAGTCCGGGCCGAGCCCCGACATCGCCTCGGCGGCGGTGCCGGAGGCGGCTGTGTACCGCATCAGCTCGCGCAGCTGGGACAGCGTCCCGGCCGACAGCCGGCGGGACGCGGTGGCCGGTGTGCGGTGGTCCACGGCCGGGGACACCAGGTAGGGCTGGTGGAAGGTGCCCGACCTGACCGTGGCGGCGACCGAGGCCATGTTCAGCGGGTTCATGCGCACCCCGCCCTGCCCGATCAGCGAGGCCGCCATCTGGGCCGCCGACTGCACCGGCACCGAGCCGTCGAAGGTGGGCACGCCGATCTGCCAGTTGTTCATGGACAGGCCGAAGACCTGCTGGGCCTGGCGGGTCAGGTCGTCGTTCTTCAGCTTCTTCGCCTGGCTGACGAAGGCGGTGTTGCAGGAGCGGGCGAAACTCGCCTTGAACGTGCCGCCCTTGATCTGGAAGTCGTCGTCGTTGTGGAACTTCCAGCCGCCGTACGTGACCGTCTTCGGACAGGGATGCGTCCGGTCCGCGGCGGCCAGTCCCTTGTCGATCAGCAGCGAGGACGTGATGATCTTCATCGTGGAGCCGGGCGCGAGGGCCCCCTGGAAGGCGGTGTTGAAGCCGTGGCCGCTGTTGGCGACCGCGAGGATCTCACCGGTCGAGGGCCGCAGGACGACCACCGAGGCACGCGCGCGCCGGGCCACCTGCCGCTCGGCCGTCGCCTGGAGCGCCGGGCTGAGCGTCGTGCGCACCGTTCCCGGAGTGCCCCGGCTCAGCTCCACCAGCGTCCTGTCGGACAGTTTGGCCGCCCTGGACGCCTTGCCGCGCACCACGCGCAGCTCGACGCCCGCGGTGCCGCCCGCCTTCTTGCCGTACTTCTCCCGCAGGCCGTCCAGCACCGTGCCCAGCGACGGGTACCGGGCGGCCGTCACCTCGCCGCCGTCGCGGTCCAGCGCCTTGACCGGCGGGGTGCCGGACGCGCCGGTGACGAGCGTGTCGCCGTCCTCCAGGCCGGGGTGGACCACGCGGGCGTGCCAGTCGACCAGCGGCCTGCCGTCGCTCGCCCGGCGCACGACGGTGAGCGAACTGCCGTACGACAGCGGCTTGCTCATGTGGCGGTAGGCCACCGTGGCCCTGACGGAGAACGGCACCGCGGCGCCCTTCGCCGGGCCGGGGGTGAGCGTGACGTCCTTCAGGTGGGCGTCCTTGCCGTAGCCGGTGAGCAGCCTGCGCGCGGCGGACGGGTCGTCGGTGGCGGCGGCGGCCTCGGAGACCTCGCCCCGCTGCCAGGCGGTGAGGAAGCGGGTGGTGGCCGTGCGGACCTCGGTGGCGGTGAGCGGGCCGGCCGGTACGGGCTTGTGGCCGGCTGTGGCGGCGGGCCGCTCGTCGGCCGCGGCGCCGCCGCCGTAGAGCGCCCAGGCGCCGAGCGCGGCGCCGCCGACCACCACGGCGATCGTCCCGCCGAGTACGGCCGGACGGGTCTTCCGTCCCTCGGCGACACGCCTTCTCTTGCCCACAGCCTCAGTTCCTCCGCGCCTTCCGCAGGCTGCCCGCAGCCTTCACCCGCCCCAACGACCCCATTTACCTTAGAGTCCCCGTTTTCGCGGGTGGCGTCAGCCGGCGTTCCGTAGCACGCTTGCGACAATCGGACCGGCCGCGTCGATGCCGTGGCCGCCGTCCTCCACCATCGCCGCCGCGGCCACGTCGTCGCGGTATCCGGCGAACCAGCTGTCCGACCTGGCCTCCCCGTCGGCCTCCGCCGAACCCGTCTTCGCGCCCACGTTCCCGCTCAACCCGGCCATCACACCCGCCGCGGTACCGCTGCGCGCGGTGCGGTTCATCATGGCGCGCAGCTGCGCGGCCGTGCCCGGCGGCAGCCCGCGCGCGCGTGCCGGTTCGCGGCCGTCCAGGGAGAGCGGCACGAGCACCGGCTGCCGGAAGGTGCCGGTCATCGCGGTCGCCGTCACGGAGGCCATGTTCAGCGGACTCATCTGGACCTGGCCCTGGCCGATCAGCCCGGCCGCCTTGTCGGAGCCGCCCGCGGCGGGCACCCGGCCGTCGAAGGAGGGCACACCGATCTGCCAGTTGTTCCGGCCGAGCCCGAACCGCTCCTCGGCCTCCCGGGTCAGGGTGTCCGGCTTCACCTCGTCCGCGAACTTCACGAACGCCGTGTTGCAGGACCGGGCGAAACTGTCGGAGAGGGTCGCGTGGTCGTCGGGCGCCAGGCCCTTGAGGTTGTGGAAGGTCTGGCTCATCGAGACGGCGGACGGTGGGCAGGGGGCCGGGCCGTTCGCGGTGGTGGTGCCGGTGTCGATCAGGGCCGCCGCGCTGATGATCTTCATGGTGGAGCCGGGCGCGCGTTCGCCGAGCAGGGCCGCGTCGAAGCCGTCGTTGCGGTGGTCGGCGACCGCCAGGATCTCGCCCGTGCTCGCCTCGACGGCGACGACGGAGGCGTCCGGGTACTTCCCCACGGCCGTCTCGGCCGCCGCCTGCGCCCGCGCGCTGAACGTCGTACGGAGCCGGCCCGGCCTGCCCTTGAGCAGGGTGAGCAGCGGCGTGTCGGCCCGGTCCGCGCCGTCCGCGCCCGCGTGGCGGATGGCCAGCTCCACACCGGCCCGGCCGCCCGCCTTGTCGCCGTACCGCTTGCGCAGCTCGTCGAGCACGGGGCTGAGGGACGGGTACTTCTGCTTCGTCAGCACCCTGTTGTCGCGGTCCACGGCCTCGATCGGCGGGGCCGCCGACTCGCCGGTCACGAGCGTGTCCCCCTTGCGCAGCCGCGGATGCACCACGGACGGCTGCCAGTCGACCAGCGGCCGGTGCGAGGTCCGCCCGCGGACGACGGTCAGCCTGCTGCGGTAGGTGAGCGGCCGTGAGGTGCCGCCGTACGACACCTTCGCGGTGACCGTGAACGGGACGGTCCGGCCGGCGGCCGTGCCGGGGGCGACGTGTACCGCGGTGATGTGCGCGTCACCGCCGTAGGCCGTCAGCAGCTGCCGGGCCGCCTCCGGGAAGTTGGTGTACGAGGCGGCGGTCGCGGCGTCGCCCTTCTCCCAGGCGGCGAAGAACCGCGCGGTCGTCTCCTCGACCTCGGCGGCGCCGGGCGGCCCGCTCTTCACCGCCACGGCCCCGCCCCCACCGCCCCCGCCGTCCAGAGCGGTCAGCAGGTTGTAGGCCCCGTAACCACCACCGCCCAGCACCACCGCGCACACGCCGCCTATGACCCCGGCCTTGACTCCCCTGCGCACCGCGCGCTCCTCCCCGTGTCCCCGCCGGCCCCTGCCGCACCCGGTTTCCTGAACGCGTTCAAAACAGGTTGCCGCAGGCACTCTATGCGGTGGGGAAGCCTCCGCAACGGATCGTGTCGAAACCGTGACTCAGACCCACGTATCCAGCCACATCCGCGACCGCCAGGAGTCCAGGGGGATCGCCGTGCCCGTGTACAGCGGCCAGAAATAGATGAAGTTCCAGGCGATCAGCAGGACCAGTACGCCCGCCGCCGACGCGCCGATCACGCGGCGGGTGTCGGTCGAGCCCGGTGGGCCGATCACCGCGCCCGCCATCATGGCCACCGCCAGGCACAGGAACGGCAGGAAGACCACCGCGTAGAAGAGGAAGATCGTGCGCTCCTGGTACATGAACCAGGGGAGGTAGCCCGCCGCGATGCCGCAGGCGATGGCGCCGGCCCGCCAGTCCCGGCGGAACGCCCACCGCCACAGGACGTAGGCGAGCGCGAAGCAGCCCGCCCACCACAGCAGGGGCGTGCCGAGCGCGAGGACCTCGCGGGCGCACTTCTGGCCCGCGTCCACGGGGCAGCCGTCGGCGCCGGGGGAGGGGGACTCGTAGAAGTACGACACCGGGCGGCCCAGCACGATCCAGCTCCACGGGTTGGACTGGTACGTGTGCGGCTGCGACAGGTGCAGGTGGAACTCGTACACCTCGTGCTCGTAGTGCCACAGGCTGCGCAGCCAGTCCGGCAGGAAGGACCAGGTGCCGCCCCTGCCCTCGGTGGCCGCCCAGTTGCGGTAGTAGCCGCCGGTGCCGTCGGTCGCGGAGAGGATCCAGCCCGTCCAGGAGGCCACGTAGACGACGAGGGCCACCGGGACGGTCGCCACGAAGGCGAGGCCGGTGTCGTACTTGAGGACGGCGGCGTACGGGTGGCGGGCGCCCGCCACCCTGCGGGTGCCGACGTCCCACAGGACGGTCATCACACAGAACGCGGCCAGCACGTACAGGCCGTTCCACTTGGTGCCGGCGGCCAGGCCCAGCATCAGTCCGGCCGCCCAGCGCCAGGGCCGCGGACCGAAGCGGAAGGTGTCGGCGACGTGCCCGTCGGGGCGGACCCGGCCGTCCGGGTCCGCGGGCAGCGCGGCGGCCAGCCGTTCCCGGGCCCGGTCGCGGTCGACGACGAGGCAGCCGAACGCGGCCACCACGAAGAACATCAGCACCCCGTCGAGCAGCGAGGTCCGGCTCATCACGAACTGCAGCCCGTCCACCGCCATCAGCGCGCCCGCCAGGCAGCCCAGGAACGTCGAGCGGAACATCCGGCGCCCGATCCGGCACAGCAGCAGCACGCTCAGCGTCCCCAGCAGCGCCGTCATGAACCGCCAGCCGAACGGGTCGAACCCGAACACCAGCTCGCCCAGCCCGATGACGTACTTGCCGACCGGCGGGTGCACGACGTACGCCGGATCCGTCGGGAGCCCGATCCGGCCGTGCTGCTGCAGCACCAGGTCGTTGGCGGTCTTGCCGTACTTGTCCCAGCTGACCTCGAAACCGCGGTGGACGATCGCCCACGCGTCCTTCGCGTAGTACGTCTCGTCGAATATCACCTGATCCGGCCGGCCCAGGTTCCAGAACCGCATCAGGCCCGCCATCAGCGTCACCAGCAGCGGCCCGCCCCAGCCCGACCAGCGGGTGATCCGGTCGGCCAGGACCGGCGGCACGCCGAACACCCGCCACAGCCGTGGGCTCGGCCCGGTGTACGGCGGCACCAGCCGGTCGCGTACGTCGCCCGCGGGCGCGTCCGCGGGCGGCGCATACCCGAAGCGGCGCAGCCGCTGCTGCCACGACGGCCGCCGGTCGTGCGGCGCCTGCCCCTGCCGGAGGTCCATGGAGGACGCGGTACTGGTCACCGCGCCATCGTAGGGAACCGTGCTGTGGGAGTCCCGTGCAAGCGCGGTACCGGTCGGGACACGGTCGCGCTCCCCGGCCGCCGGGCGCCCGGAGCCGGGCCCGCGACTCCTGGGAGGATGGGGGCGTGACTGGAACCCTTGTCCTCGCAGGTACCCCCATCGGCGACGTCGCGGACGCGCCGCCCCGGCTCGTCGCGGAACTGGCCGGCGCCGACGTCGTCGCCGCCGAGGACACCCGCCGGCTGCGCCGGCTCACCCAGGCGCTGGGCGTCACGCCCAAGGGCCGGGTGGTCTCCTACTTCGAGGGCAACGAGTCCGCGCGCACCCCGGAGCTGGTCGAGGACCTGCTCGGCGGGGCCCGCGTCCTGCTGGTGACCGACGCCGGCATGCCGTCGGTGTCCGACCCCGGGTACCGGCTGGTCGCCGCCGCCGTCGAGCGGGACATCCGGGTCACCGCCGTACCCGGCCCGTCCGCCGTGCTCACCGCGCTCGCCCTGTCCGGGCTGCCCGTCGACCGGTTCTGCTTCGAGGGCTTCCTGCCGCGCAAGGCCGGGGAACGGCTGTCCCGGCTGCGCGAGGTCGCGGACGAACGGCGGACCCTCGTCTACTTCGAGGCCCCGCACCGGCTCGACGACACCCTCGCCGCGATGGCCGAGGCCTTCGGCGCCGGCCGGCGGGCCGCCGTCTGCCGCGAGCTGACCAAGACGTACGAGGAGGTGCGGCGCGGCCCGCTGGAGGAGCTGGCGCGGTGGGCCGCGGAGGGCGTGCGCGGTGAGATCACCGTCGTGGTCGAGGGCGCCCCCGACACCGGACCCGAGGAGGTCGGCCCCGCGGAGCTGGTCCGCCGGGTCCGGGACCGCGAGGAGGCGGGCGAGCGCCGCAAGGAGGCCATCGCGGCCGTCGCGGCGGAGGCGGGGCTGCCCAAGCGCGTGGTCTTCGACGCCGTGGTCGCCGCCAAGCGCGCCGGGGAATGAGCCGGTCCGCGCACTTCACGCCCCATAGGACGGCAAAGGGCTGACGAGCCAGGCAAAGCCCACGTGCCTCATCCGCGGTGCTTGGGCAAGCCCCGCCCAAATCGGCTCCAACACTCGGCAGACCCGATGCGTTCAGGCCGGTGGCGCAGTCCACTGGTCGCAAGGACGCACCCGTCCACAAGGGAGCTGGCATGAGTGAGAACGCAGGGCAGACCGGCCTCCACGGCACGGCCACGGCGGTCGTTCACGAGTCGTATTCGTTCGCCTGCATGCGCTGCGGGCACGGCTGGGAACAGTCGTACGAGATAGAGCACCACACGGACGCGCAGGGGGAGAAGTTCGTGCGGTACGTGACCGACGGGCGGGTCGTGCCCTCACCCCTGAGCCGGCCGGGCTGCCAGAACTGCGACGGCCACGTCGTCCGGATCATGCGCGCGGGCCAGGTCTCCTCGGTGCGCAGCGCGGCCGAGCGGCAGCAGCACCGGGTGCCGCAGGCAGGTCCGGCCGAGGCGCCGCACGGGCCGGGGGCGCCGGCCGGGCAGCCGCACCACTGGCACCTGTCCGACCTCCTGCACCCGTTCCAGCGCCGGGCGAGCTGACCGGAGCACCGGCCCGCACGGGGCCGCCCCTTTCGTAGGATCGGGGCATGCCTTCGAACACCGGCCGCGGCCCGACGGACGACCGCAACGCGGCACCACCGCTCCCGGCCCCCCTCCAGGTGCCCGTCGCCGACTCGCACACCCACCTCGACATGCAGTCCGGCACCGTCGAGGAGGCACTGGCGAAGGCCGCGTCGGTGGGCGTCACGACGGTCGTCCAGGTCGGCTGCGACATCAAGGGCTCGCAGTGGGCGGCCGAGACCGCGGCGGCGTTCGAGTCCGTCCACGCAGCCGTCGCCCTCCACCCCAACGAGGCCCCGCGGATCGTCCACGGCGACCCCGACGGCTGGTCCCGGCAGGGCGCCCGCACCCCGGGCGGCGACGCGGCGCTGGACGAGGCCCTCGCCGAGATCGACCGGCTGGCCGGGCTGCCCCAGGTCAAGGGTGTCGGCGAGACCGGCCTGGACCACTTCCGCACCGGGCCCGGGGGCAAGGCCGCGCAGGAGCGGTCCTTCCGCGCCCACATCGAGATCGCCAAGCGGCACGGCAAGACGCTCGTCATCCACGACCGCGACGCCCACGCCGACGTCCTGCGCATCCTGAAGGAGGAGGGCGCCCCCGAGCGCACCGTCTTCCACTGCTACTCCGGCGACGCGGAGATGGCCGGGATCTGCGCCCGCGCGGGCTACTACATGTCCTTCGCCGGGAACGTCACCTTCAAGAACGCCCAGAACCTGCGGGACGCGCTCGCCGTCGCCCCGCCGGAGCTGGTCCTCGTGGAGACCGACGCGCCCTTCCTGACCCCGGCGCCGTACCGCGGACGGCCCAACGCGCCGTACCTCGTCCCTGTCACGGTCCGTGCCATGGCCGCCGTGCGCGGCACCGACGAGGACACGCTGGCGGCCGCCCTGGGCGCGAACACCGCCCGCGCCTTCGGTTACTGAACCACCCGCTCGCCGCGACACTGCGTAGTCGCGCCGCTTTGGAGAGTGACCGGCGCTCCGCTAGGTTCTGGGGGCCCGGACCCCTGTGGCCCTCTGGAGCGTGTCGGCGTGAGCACATCGCAGTACGAGACCCGAAGGGCGTACGGCCCCAGCGGCGCGCCGCCCGCCGCGCCCGGCGCGCGGGGTGGCGCGTGGCCCGGCCCGCACGACGCGGAGACGGTGACGTACGGGGTCGCGGCCCCGGTGTACGGGGCCGCGTACGACGACACCTGCCGGCCCGCGTACGAGACCCGGACGGCCCCGACGCCGGCGGCGCCCACGCCCACCCTCACCCTCACGCCGGCACCGGTGGACGAGCCGGGCGCGCGCGCCGCAAGGGACGGGCGGGCCGGGCGCCGGCGCAGGGCCCGCTACACCGAGCGCCCCGACTCCGCCATGCGCCGCCTGCTGCCGCAGGCACTGGTCGTGGCCTTCCTGGCCGGCGGCACCACGGCCTTCGTCGCCGAGGACAAGGCCGTCGACCTGAGCGTCGACGGCCGGCAGCGCGTCCTGCACACCTTCGCCGACGACGTGGGCGAACTCCTCGCCGAGGAGGGCGTACGGGTGGGGGCGCACGACATGATCGCGCCGGCCCCCGGCACGGCCCTGCGCAGCGGCGACGCGGTCGCGGTGCGGTACGGCCGCCCCGTCCGGCTCACCCTGGACGGCAGGCCGCGCGAGGTGTGGACGACGGCGCACACGGTGGAGGGCGCGCTGGACGAGCTGGGGGTGCGCGCCGAGGGCGCCCACCTGTCGGTCTCCCGCTCCCGGCCCATCGGACGCACCGGGCTCGCCCTCGACGTGCGCACCGAGCGCGCCGTCACCGTCCTCGCGGACGGCCGGACCAGGACCGTCCGCACCAACGCGGGCACCGTCCGCGAGGCGGTCGGGGAGGCCGGGATCACCCTGCGCGGCCAGGACGCCCTCTCCGTCCCGCCGGACAGCTTCCCGCGCGACGGGCAGACGGTGACCGTGCTGCGGATCAGCGGCGTCCGGGAGGTCCGCGAGGAACAGATCCCGTTCGGCGTCCGGCGCGTGGAGGACCCCACCCTGTTCCGGGGCACCGAGGTCATCGCCAGGCCCGGGCAGCCCGGGCTGCGCCGGACCACCTACCTGCTGCGCACCGTCAACGGGGTGCGGGAGAGACCCCGCCGGGAGCGGACGGAGCTGGTGCGCGGGCCGCGCCCGCAGCTGGTGCGGGTGGGCACCAGGGCGCGGCCCGCCTCCGTGGCCGGCGCCGACCGCCTGAACTGGCGCGGCCTCGCCGCCTGCGAGTCCGGCGGCAGGCCGCACGCGGTCGACCCCTCGGGGACGTACGGCGGCCTGTACCAGTTCGACGCGCACACCTGGCACAGCCTCGGCGGCAGCGGACGCCCGCAGGACGCACCGGCGGAGGAGCAGACGTACCGCGCGAAGAAGCTGTACCTGAGCCGCGGCGCGACCCCCTGGCCGCACTGCGGAGCACGCCTGCACACGTAGGCGGCGGGGGGCGGGCACGATGCGGGCGCCGGGCACCTGGTGAGAGGGCCGGTGCCGCCCCCGTACCCTTGTCCCGTGAGCAGCCCCCTCCCCGACGCCCTCCTCGGCCCGGCCGACATCCGTGAACTCGCCGCAGCGCTCGGTGTCCGTCCCACCAAGCAGCGCGGCCAGAACTTCGTGATCGACGCCAACACGGTCCGCCGGATCGTCCGGACCGCCGGCGTCCGCCCCGACGACGTGGTCGTCGAGGTCGGTCCCGGGCTCGGCTCCCTCACCCTCGCCCTGCTGGAGGTCGCGGACCGGGTCACCGCCGTCGAGATCGACGATGTCCTGGCCGCCGCGCTGCCCGCCACCATCGCCACGCGCATGCCGGAGCGCGCCGACCGGTTCGCGCTGGTCCACTCCGACGCGATGCACGTCACCGGGCTGCCCGGCCCCGCGCCGACGGCCCTGGTGGCGAACCTGCCGTACAACGTCGCCGTCCCCGTGCTGCTGCACATGCTCGACACCTTCCCGAGCATCGAGCGGACGCTGGTGATGGTGCAGTCCGAGGTCGCCGACCGGCTCGCCGCCGCGCCGGGGAACAAGGTGTACGGCGTGCCGTCGGTGAAGGCCAACTGGTACGCCGAGGTGAAGCGGGCCGGGGCCATCGGGCGCAACGTCTTCTGGCCCGCGCCGAACGTGGACAGCGGGCTGGTCTCCCTCGTCCGGCGGACCGAGCCGGTCCGGACGACCGCCGCCAAGGACCAGGTCTTCCGGGTGATCGACGCGGCCTTCGCCCAGCGCCGCAAGACGCTGCGGGCGGCGCTCGCCGGCTGGGCCGGGTCCGCGGCGGCGGCCGAGGCGGCCCTGGTCGCGGCCGGGGTGTCGCCGCAGGCCCGCGGGGAGGCCCTGACGGTGGAGGAGTTCGCCCGCATCGCCGAGCACCGCGACGCCGGGGACGCCGCCCGGCAGGCCGGTTAGCGCCCACGGCACCCGACGCCGGCGGCGCGCGGGGCCCCGGAGCCGCCGGTGGCCCCGGTGCCGCAGGCAGCCTCGGTGACACCGAGGAGCGGCCCCGGCGCCGCCGCCCCGCCCCGTACAGCCCGCACCGCCCCGTACAGCCTTCGTCCCTCAAGGAGCCCGGTCAGCAGTGAGCGTCACGGTCCGTGTACCCGCCAAGGTCAACGCCCAGCTCGCGGTGGGCGCCGCCCGCTCCGACGGGTTCCACGACCTCGCCAACGTCTTCCTCGCCGTCGGCCTGTACGACGAGGTCACCGTCACCCCGGCCGACGAGCTGCGCGTCACCTGCGCCGGCCCCGACGCCGGCCAGGTACCGCTGGACCGCACCAACCTCGCCGCGCGCGCGGCCCTCGCCCTCGCCGGGCGCCGGGGCATCGAACCGGCCGTGCACGTCCACATCGCCAAGGACATCCCGGTGGCCGGCGGCATGGCGGGCGGCAGCGCGGACGGCGCGGGCGCGCTGCTCGCCTGCGACGCACTGTGGGGTACGGGCGCCTCCCGCACCGAACTCCTCGACATCTGCGCCGAGCTCGGCAGCGACGTGCCGTTCAGCCTGGTCGGCGGCGCCGCCCTGGGCGTCGGCCGCGGTGAACGGCTGACCGCCCTGGAGGTCGGCGGCACCTTCCACTGGGTGTTCGCGATGGCCGGGCGGGGCCTGTCCACGCCGGCGGTCTTCCGGGAGTTCGACCGGCTGGCACACGGCCGGGACATCCCCGCACCGGTCGCCTCCCCGGACCTCCTGGAGGCGCTCGCCAAGGGCGACCCGGCGGCGCTGGCGGCGGCCGTCTCCAACGACCTCCAGCCCGCGGCCCTGTCCCTGTTCCCCGAACTGTCCGACACCCTGGCCGCCGGCCGCGCGGCGGGCGCGCTCACCGCGCTGGTCTCGGGCTCCGGTCCCACGACCGCGTTCCTGGCGCGCGACGGCGAGTCGGCGGAGCGGATCGCGCGGGCGCTGCGCGCCTCGGGGACGTGCCGGTCGGTACGGACGGCGGCGGGCCCGGTGCCGGGGGCGACCGTCCTGTGAGAGAGGCTCGAAGGAGCGTCCCCGGGCACCCCGCATCCACCCCCCGAAGGCCTACGCTAGAAGGCTGACCGACCCCCGCGCACAGGAGTGAAATGGCCGTCAACCTGGTCAATGTCGAGAACGTCAGCAAGGTGTACGGCACCCGTGCCCTGCTGGACGGCGTCTCGCTCGGTGTGTCGGAGGGGGACCGGATCGGCGTCGTCGGACGCAACGGCGACGGCAAGACCACCCTCATCCGGATGCTCGCCAAGCTGGAGGACGCCGACACCGGGCGGGTCACGCACTCCGGCGGGCTGCGCCTGGGCGTGCTCACCCAGCACGACTCCCTCGACCCCGCCGCCACCGTCCGCCACGAGGTCATCGGCGACCTGGCCGACCACGAGTGGGCCGGCAACGCCAAGGTCAGGGACGTGCTGACCGGATTGTTCGGCGGGCTCGACCTGCCCGGCTTCCCCAAGGGCCTGGACACCGTGATCGGGCCGCTGTCCGGTGGCGAGCGGCGCCGGATCGCGCTCGCCAAGCTGCTCATCGAGGAGCCGGACCTGGTCGTCCTCGACGAGCCCACCAACCACCTCGACGTCGAGGGCATCGCCTGGCTCGCCGAGCACCTGCGCAACCGGCGCTCGGCGCTGGTCTGCGTGACGCACGACCGGTGGTTCCTGGACCAGGTCTGCACCCGCATGTGGGACGTGCAGCGCGGTGACGTGTACGAGTACGAGGGCGGCTACTCCGACTACGTCTTCGCGCGCGCGGAACGCGAGCGGATCGCCGCCACGGAGGAGACCAAGCGGCAGAACCTGGTCCGCAAGGAGCTGGCCTGGCTGCGGCGCGGCGCGCCCGCGCGGACGTCCAAGCCCCGCTTCCGCGTGGAGGCCGCCAACGAGCTGATCGCGGACGTGCCGCCGCCCCGGGACAGCAGCGAGCTGATGAAGTTCGCCTCCTCCCGGCTCGGCAGGACCGTCTTCGACCTCGAGGACGTCACCGTGCAGGCCGGACCCAAGGTGCTGCTCAAGCACATCACCTGGCAGCTCGGCCCGGGCGACCGGATCGGCCTCGTCGGCGTCAACGGCGCCGGCAAGACCTCCCTGCTGCGCGCGATGGCGGCGGCGGCCCGCACGGAGGGCGAGGCCCAGCCGGCGGGCGGCCGTATCGCCGTCGGCCGGACCGTCAAGCTCGCCTACCTCTCCCAGGAGGTCTCCGAACTCGATCCGGCCCTGCGAGTGCTGGAAGCCGTGCAGCAGGTCCGCGAGCGCGTCGACCTCGGCAAGGGGCGCGAGATGACCGCCGGGCAGCTGTGCGAGACGTTCGGCTTCAACAAGGAGAAGCAGTGGACCCCGGTCGGGGACCTCTCCGGCGGTGAGCGCCGGCGGCTCCAGCTGCTGCGGCTCCTCATGGACGAGCCCAATGTCCTCTTCCTGGACGAGCCCACCAACGACCTCGACATCGAGACCCTCACCCAGCTGGAGGACGTCCTCGACGGCTGGCCCGGCTCGATGATCGTCATCTCCCACGACCGGTTCTTCGTGGAGCGCACCACGGACCGCGTGTTCGCCCTCCTCGGCGACGGCGCCCTGCGGATGCTGCCGCGCGGCATCGACGAGTACCTGGAGCGGCGCCGGCGCATGGAGGAGACGGTGGCCGCGCAGACCGCCACCGCGGCCCCCAAGCCGGTCACCACGGAGCGCAGCGCCGCCGACCAGCGCGTCGCCAAGAAAGAACTCCAGAAGATCGAGCGCCAGTTGGACAAGATCTCCGAGAAGGAGTCCACGCTGCACGCCCAGATCGCCGACAACGCCACCGACTTCGCGAAGGTGGCCGAACTCGACACCCGACTGCGGGACCTCGCCGCGGAGCGCGAGGAACTGGAGCTGCGCTGGCTGGAACTGGCGGAGGACGCGTAGCCCCCGCGCGGTGCGTGGCGCGTGCGCGCGGGGCGTGCGTACGGCGCGATCCAGCCGCGTACCAGCGCGGCACGACGCTGTCGCGCACCCTGCGTGAAGGGCGCGTGAAGGCGCATAACGGGGGCGTCACGGGCCCGTCCTCCCTTGGGAACAGCGGGGGCGCGGGCCCGTGCACTGTCGGTGCCGGGTGATAGAAAGAGCCGTCCGAGAACCGACTCAGTACGACCTTGGATCCGTCACGAACCTCAGGGCGTGGCTAAAAATCAGTGAACGAGGGGGAAGAGCGCTGATGACTCAGCCGCCCGACCAGCCGCCGCAGGGCGGGTTCGGAGCTCCGCAGGACCAGCCGCCGCAGCCCGGTGGTTTCGGCCCTCCGCGGACTCCACCGTCCCAGGGCGGCCCCGACGCCCCCGAAGCACCCCCGGCCCAGGGCGGTTTCGGCCCTCCTGAGGCTCCGCCGGCCCAGGGTGGTGCTGGTGCTCCGCAGACCCCGCCCGTCCAGGGGGATGCCGGCGCTCCGCCGACGCCGCCCGCGCAGGGTGGTTTCGGTGCGCCGCAGGCCCCGCCCGGCCAGGGCGGGTTCGGTGCGCCGCCGCAAGCTCCGCCCGCGCAGGGCGGGTTCGGCGCGCCACCGCCGCCCGCCGGCCCCCCGCCGCAGCCGGGGTACGGCTACCCCCAGCAGCCGGGTCCGTACGCCGGTGCCCCGGGTCCCTACGGCTACCCGCAACCCCCGCAGCAGCCGGGCCCGTACGCCGGCCCGCAGCCCGGTTACGGGCACCCGCAGCAGCCGCCGTACCCCGGCGCGCCCGGCGCCCCCTTCCCGGGCGGCCCGGGCAAGCCGGCCTCCCGGAAGAAGACGGCGCTGATCATCGGCGCGGCGGTCGCGGCGCTGCTCGTCATCGGCGGCACGGTGTACGCGGTCACCTCCGGCGACGGCGGTGGCGGCCACAAGAAGCCCGTGGCCCAGGGCAGCGACGACCCGAAGCAGTCGGCCTCCGGCACGCCCACCGCGGCCGCCGCCGGTGACGACCCCGAGCACCTCAACGAGGGCCGGCAGGCCGGTGACGCGAAGGTGCTCTGGTACAAGCCGGCACCGGACGCCCCGGCGTCGGGCGCCGACGCGCCCGGCCTGTGGGTCAGCGGTGACACGGTGGTGAAGGCGGCGTACAAGCAGGTCTTCGCGTTCGGCACGCAGGACGGGAAGAACGCCTGGGGGCCGGTCGCCTTCCCGCAGAAGATATGCGCGGTCACCCCGCAGAAGTCGGCCGACGACAAGGTCGTCGTGGCGTACATGAGCGGCGGCAGCGACCGCGCCAAGTGCAACCAGCTCCAGCAGCTCGACCTCGCCACCGGCGAGAAGGGCTGGAGCGGCGAGGTCGCCGACGGCGGGCTGTTCGACAGCGCGCTCACCGTCGAACTGAGTGTGAGCGGCAGGACGCTGATGGTGGGGCGCTCCCAGTCGGGCACGGCGTACGACATCGACAGCGGCAAGAAGCTGTACGACAAGAAGCGCTACGGCCAGGCCTGCTTCCCGGCCGCGTTCGCGGGCGGCACCGGGCGGCTGATCCAGGTGGCCTCCTGCGGTGTGGGCACCGGGAACGAGCACGAGGAGATCCAGGAACTCGACCCGGCCACGGGCAAGGTCCGCTGGACCCGGCCGGTCAAGAAGGGCTGGGAGGTCTCCCGGGCCTACTCCGTGGACCCGCTCGTGGTCTACCTGACCAACCGGGAGAAGAAGGCCTGGAACATCTCCACCTTCACCAAGGACGGCGCGTTCCGCTCGGAGGTCAAGGTGGACGAGAAGTTCGCCCCCCGCTGCGGCTGGGCGATCCTCGAACGCGAACTCCAGGGCTGCCAGGGGGTCGTGGCCGACGCCGACACGCTCTACCTGCCCACCGACACCACCATGAGCGCCAATGAGATCGTCGCGATCAGCCTCTCCGACGGCAAGGAGAAGTGGCGGGTCAAGTCCCCGACGAGCCAGCCGATGACCCCCGTGAAGATCGAGGACGGCAAGCTCGTCGCGTACGTGCGGCCGTCCTACGACGCGGGCGGCCAGGTGGTCTCGGTCCCGCTCACCGGCTCCTCCCACAGCACGACCGGGCTGCTGCGGAACCCGCAGGGCGGCGCCGACGCCGAGAACTCCTTCTACGACGGTGTCGTCGACTGGTCCGGCGGGCGGCTCTTCGTCTCCTCGGGCCGGCTGTCCGGCAACGACGCCTCGAAGGAGAAGCTGATCATGGCCTTCGGCAACTGAGCCCGGTGCCTGTTCCCGGCGTCCCGCCCGTCCTGCCCAGTTCCCCTCCGCCCTCCGGCCGCCCGACCGTCCCCGAGGTACCCGCGCCATGACCCAGCCGCCCCCCAACCAGCCGCCGCCGCCCCCCAACCAGCCCCCGCAGGCGCCGAACCAGCCCCCGCAGGCCCCGCCGCCGGGCTACGGCTACCCCCACCCGGCGCCCCCGCAGCCGCCGGCCCAGCCCGGCTACGGCTACCCCCAGCCGCCGGCCCAGCCCGGTTACGGCTACCCCGGCGCACAGCAGAACCCGTACGCCCAGCCCATGCCCCCGGGCTACGGCTATCCGGCCCAGCCCGGTCATCCCGGCCAGCCGATGACCGTGCCGATGCAGCCCCAGCCCGGGAAGGGCGGCGCCGGGCGGAACAACACCGCGCTGCTCATCGTCGTCGCGGCGGTCGTCGCCATCGCGCTGATCATCGGCGGCGGCGTCTGGTACGCCCGGTCCTCCGGCGGCGACGGCAAGAAGCACGACACCGCCTCCTCCGGCGGCACCGGTGGCAAGAACGGCGCGGACGCCTCCGGGGACTCCTCGGGTGGCGGCGGCAAGGAGAAGGCGCCGGCGAACACCGCGTCCAAGGTGCTCTTCCAGGTGCCGATGCCCCGGACCGACGACACGATCGGCACCACCGGCTCGTGGCTGACCGACACGGTGTACGCCAAGAGCGGCATCGCCGAGATCGTCGGCTACGACCCGGCCAAGGGCACGAAGCTGTGGACGCTCAAGCTCCCGGGGCCGGTCTGCGCGGCCAGCGGCCATGTCACCTCCGCCGGCCTGACCGCGATCACGTTCCAGCCGAAGATGCCCACCAAGGACAAGACGGCGGGATGCAGCGAGGTCGCCGCGATCGACCTCACCGCGGGCACAAAACTGTGGACGAAGTCGGTCAAGACCGGTGACTTCCCGATCACCTTCCAGAACGTGACGGTCGCCCAGCACACCGTCGCGGTCGGCAGTTCCGACGGCGGCGCCGCGTTCGACATCGGCTCCGGCAAGGTCCTGTGGCAGCCCAAGCCGGACGACACCTGCTACGACGCGGGTTACGGCGGCGGCACCCGGCTGGTCGCGGTCCGCAAGTGCGGCGCGTACGACAACCGGCAACTGCACATCCAGACCATCGACCCGAAGAGCGGGAAGGTGATCTCCGAGTACAAGATGCCCGACGGCGTCGAGTACGCCTCCGTCGTCTCCACCGACCCGCTGGTGATCGCGGCCGACGTCGGCGACAGCGCGGGCGACGGCAGCGGCGTCTCGGACTACTTCTCCATCGACGGCAGGACCGGCCGGCTCCTCGCGCGCATCTCCGCGCCCGGCGACACGTACGGCGGCCACTGCGACGGCATCACCCGCATCGAGGGGTGCCGGCAGATCGCCGCCGGCCACGGCAGGCTGTACCTGCCGACCGAGGTCCACGACGGCTCCGGCCAGTACAACAAGACCAACGAGATCGTCGCCTTCGACCTGACCACCGGCAAGCCGGCCCGCGGACGTGCCGAGGCCGGCGACGGCTACACGCTCTCCCCGCTGCGCATGGACGGCGGCAACCTCCTCGCCTACATGGCGCCGCCGTGGAACAAGGGCGGCCAGGTCGTCAGCATCGACGGTGATTCGCTCAGGACGACCAAGCTGCTGGAGAACCCCGGCACGCGCAGCGTGCACCAGGGCGAGAGCGGCCTGCTGCCCGAGTACGCGGAACTCCTCTTCGGCAAGGGCCGCCTGTACATGTCGGCCGTCTTCGCCCACAAGACGAACCCGGCGTACGGCAAGGAGTACCTGCTGATGGCGTTCGGCACGGACGGCTGACCCGGCCCGGACTCCGTCACCCGTGTCACCCGAATGAGTGACTTGCCGAGAAGTGCCCCGGATTTCATCGATCCGGGGCACTTCTCGGTGAGACGGGCAGCGCGACGTCGAACAAGCGTGTAGCTTCCGGGGGCATGAAGGGCGGGGGTGCCTGGGTTTCTGGGGGGTTGCTCTATGGGAGTGCGGCTCGTGGTCGTCGACGACCACCGCCTGCTCGCGGAGGCGCTGGCGTCGGCGCTGAAGCTGCGCGGTCACCGGGTGCTGGCCGCGGCGGCACCGGCCGCGGGCGCGGCTGATCTGGTGATCGCACGGGCGCCCGAGGTGTGCCTGCTGGGTACGGCGGCCCCGGCCGAACCGGGGATCTTCGACCCGGTGGTGAAGATCAAGCGGGAACGGCCGCAGGTGGCGGTGCTGGTGCTGGGCCCGGTGCCCTCACCGCGCGGGATCGCGGCGGCCTTCGCCGCGGGCGCCTCGGGATACGTACGGCACGACGAGCGGATCGAGGGCGTCGAGCGGGCCATCGGCAAGGCCCGGGCCGGCGAGGCCGCGGTGGCTCCCCAACTGCTCCAGCAGGCCTTCGCCGAGCTGCTGAACCCCGCCGCACAGCCCGACGACGAGGCCCAGCGGCTGCTGGGGATGCTGACGCCGCGGGAGGTGGAGGTGCTCGTCAGGGTGGCCGACGGGGAGGACACCCGGCTGATCGCGGCGGGCATGGGCATCGCCCCGAGCACCGCGCGGACGCATGTGCAGCGGGTGCTGATGAAGCTGGGGGTGGGATCGCGCCTGGAGGCGGCGGCCCTGGCCGCCCGCACGGGCCTGCTGGACCGAGCGGCCGCTGTCCGCCCCGCCCGGGACCCCCGGCCCTGACACCGCCGCCCCGGAAGGGGCCCGGGGAACCGCGCGCCCAGCTCCCACGCGCCCGCGTCCGGGACGGCCGGTGATTACTCCTTCTCCTCCGCCGGCCCCTCCGGGGGAACCGCCGCAGGGGTCGGCCGCAGCTTCAGCCAGCCCAGGAAGAAGATGCCCAGCAGCAGCATGCCGATGCCGGTCCACAGGTTGATGTTGACGCCCTCGGCCTTGTCGATCGCGGCCTGGGAGTCGGTGATTCCGGTGATCGTGACGATGATGCCGTAGATCACGAACAGGCCGCCGATGATGCGGCGCAGGTCGAAGATGCGGGCCGCCGTGGCGGACTTGCCCTCCAGCTCGGTGACTTCCCGCTGGACGTCCTCCTCCGAGTAGCCGGTGCGCTCGGGGTGACGGTCGGAGTGCTCGGTCATGGTTTCCTCGATCCTCCCGCGTCAGAACGAGAACGGGATGTAGCAGGCGGCGGCCAGGACGACCGCGCCCCAGCCCAGCAGGGCCGGCCTGCGGTACCAGGCGTCGTCGCCCGCGGCGGGCGGTTCGGACATGCCGGGGGAGCGGGTGCCGTAGACCAGGCCCTGGAGCTGCTCCGCCGGCTTCGGCTCGGTGAACAGGGACACCGCGACCATCACGACCGCGCCGGCGACGAAGCCCGCGATCGCCGAGACGAAGTTGGCGCCCTGGTCGGTGGGGATGGAGATGATGCCCTTCTTGTAGAGGACGAAGTAGTTGACCATCGCCGTCACGGTGCCGGCCAGCAGGCCCCAGAACCCGGACTTGGCGGACGCGCGCTTCCAGAACATGCCGACGATGAAGACGACGAACATCGGCACGTTGAAGAAGGAGAACAGCGTCTGGAGGTAACTCATGATGTTCGAGAACGACGACGCCAGGAAGGCCGTGCCGACGGACGCGGCCACGCCCACCGCGGTGATCAGGCGGCCGAAGCGGACGTAGTAGGCGTCCTCGCGGCCGCGCACCACGTACTTGGCCCAGATGTCGTTGGTGAACACCGTGTTGAACGAGGACACGTTCGCGGCCATACCGGCCATGAAGGCCGCCAGCAGACCGGTGACGGCGATGCCGAGCACGCCGTTGGGGAGCAGCTCCTGCATCAGGTAGGGGATGGCGTCGTTGTACTGGTAACCGGAGGCGGCGGAGCCGAAGTTCGGGATGAGCGCGGCGGCGACCAGACCGGGGATCATCACCAGGAAGACGATGAAGATCTTCGGGTAGGCGGCGATCAGCGGCGTCCGCTGCCCGGCGGAGAGGTTCTTCGCGGACAGGGCGCGCTGCACCTCGGCGAAGTTGGTGGTCCAGTAGCCGAAGGAGAGCACGAAGCCGAGGCCGAGGACGATGGTGAGCCAGTTGGCACCCAGCGGGTTGGTGCTGCCGATGCCGGTGCCGCCCCAGGCCGTGGTGAAGTTGCCGCCGTGGGTGGCGGTCAGCTTGTCGGTCAGCCCGCCCCAGCCGCCGACCTTCTTCAGGCCGAGGATGGTGATCGGGATGAGGGCGGCGAGGATCACGAAGAACTGGAGCACCTCGTTGTAGATCGCCGAGGACAGGCCGCCCAGGGTGATGTACGCGAGCACGAAGGCGCCGGCGACGACGATGGCGACCCACTGCGGCCAGCCGAGCAGGGCCTCGACGACGATCGCGAGGGCGTAGAGGTTGACGCCCGCGATCAGGATGGCGGCGAACGCGAACAGGATCGAGCTGAGCAGGTGGGCGGCCCGGTCGAAGCGAAGCAGCAGGAACTCGGGGACCGAGCGGACCTTGCTGCCGTAGTAGAAGGGCATCATCACCAGGCCGAGGAAGACCATGGCGGGGATGGCGCCGACCCAGTACCAGTGCACGGTGTAGGCGCCGTACTGGGCGCTGTTGGCCGCCATGCCGAGGATCTCGGTGGCGGCAAGGTTCGCGGAGATGAAGGCCAGGCCCGTGATCCAGGCGGGCAGGGAGCGGCCGGAGAGGAAGAAGTCGAGGCTGGTCTTCACGGACCGGCGGGCGGCGAAGCCGATGCCGAGGACGACGACGAAGTAGATCGCCAGGATCGTGTAGTCCAGCCAGTTGGTGGGGAGCCGTAGCTCCGCCGCCAGGTAGGTGGGGGACTCTGTGGGGGTTTGCATGAGAACTCGCTTCGTTGCGCGAACTGATCCAGAGCGGAACCTACGCCGCCGTGTTCAGTATTTGAACACTTTGACTGGTGTTCTTTGTTTGATTGTGATCGAGCGAGCCGATGTCGAGTTGTGATCTGTTATGTTTGATTGTGTTGAGTCATTGGGTGCGGGCACGCCCCCTCAGGGCGTCGAGCAAGGAGTCCGGCGTGAAGAAGACCTCGACCCGGCTGGCCGACGGCCGTGAGCTGATCTACTACGACCTCGGTGACGACACCGTGCGCGACGCGGCCGACCGCCGTCCGCTGGACCCTACGGTCACCACCTCCGAGATCCGCCGCGACCCGCTGCTCGGCGACGCGGTCGCCGTGGCCTCCCACCGCCAGGGCCGCATCTACCATCCGCCCGCCGACGAGTGCCCGCTGTGCCCGACCCGGGGCGAGCGGCTCAGCGAGATCCCGGACTCCTCGTACGACGTCGTCGTCTTCGAGAACCGCTTCCCGTCCCTCGCCGGCGACTCCGGCCGCTGCGAGGTCGTCTGCTTCACCTCCGACCACGACGCCTCCTTCGCGGCCCTGACCGAGGAGCAGGCGCGCCTGGTGCTGGACGCGTGGACGGACCGCACCTCGGAGCTGTCGCATCTGCCCTCCGTCGAGCAGGTGTTCTGTTTCGAGAACCGTGGGGCCGAGATCGGTGTCACCCTCGGTCACCCGCACGGACAGATCTACGCCTACCCCTTCACCACCCCGCGCACCGCGCTGATGCTCCGCTCACTCGCCGCGCACAAGGAGGCGACCGGCGGGGAGAACCTCTTCGACACGGTCCTGGAGCGGGAACTCGCCGGGGAGCGAGTCGTCCTCGAGGGTGAACACTGGGTGGCCTTCGTGCCGTACGCGGCGCACTGGCCGTACGAGGTCCACCTGTACCCCAAGCGCCGCGTCCCCGATCTCCTCGCGCTCGGCGAGGCCGCGCGCACAGAGTTCCCCCAGGTCTATCTGGAACTCTTGAGGCGCTTCGACCGGATCTTCGGCGAGGGTGAGCCTCCGACGCCCTACATCGCGGCCTGGCACCAGGCCCCGTTCGGCGCGCTGGAGGAGTTCGACGGCGTCACGCGCGACGACTTCGCGCTCCACCTCGAGCTTTTCACCATCCGCCGCACTTCCGGCAAGCTGAAGTTCCTCGCGGGTTCCGAGTCCGGCATGAACGTGTTCATCAACGACGTGCCGCCGGAGCGCGCGGCCGAGCGACTGCGAGAGGTAGCGAGTTCATGAAGTACCTGGTGACGGGTGGCGCGGGATACGTCGGCGGGGTCGTGGCCCAGCATCTGCTGGAGGCCGGGCACGAGGTCACCGTCCTCGACAACCTCTCCACCGGCTTCCGCGAGGGCGTGCCCGCAGGCGCCGCCTTCGTCGAGGGCGACATCCGCGACGCCGCCAAGTGGCTCGACTCCTCCTACGACGGCGTGCTGCACTTCGCCGCGTTCTCGCAGGTCGGCGAGTCGGTGGTGAAGCCGGAGAAGTACTGGGACAACAACGTCGGCGGCAGCATGGCCCTGCTCGCCGCGATGCGCGACGCGGGCGTGCGCTCGCTGGTCTTCTCCTCCACGGCGGCCACCTACGGCGAGCCGGAGCAGGTCCCGATCACGGAGCACGCGCCGACGCGGCCGACCAACCCCTACGGCGCCTCCAAGCTCGCCGTCGACCACATGATCACCAGCGAGGCGCACGCCCACGGCCTGGCCGCGGTCTCGCTGCGCTACTTCAACGTCGCCGGCGCCTACGGCGCCCAGGGCGAGCGCCACGACCCCGAGTCGCACCTGATCCCGCTGGTCCTCCAGGTCGCCCAGGGCCGCCGCGAGGCGATCTCCGTCTACGGCGACGACTACGCGACCCCCGACGGCACCTGCGTGCGCGACTACATCCACGTCGCCGACCTCGCCGAGGCCCACCTGCTGGCCCTGGCGGCGGCCCGGCCGGGCGAGCACCTGATCTGCAACCTCGGCAACGGCAACGGCTTCTCCGTCCGCGAGGTCATCGAGACCGTCCGCCGGGTCACCGGCCACCCGATCCCCGAGGTGGCCGCCCCACGCCGGGGCGGCGACCCCGCGGTCCTGGTCGCCTCGGCGGACACGGCCCGCGAGAAACTGGGCTGGAACCCGTCCCGCGCGGACCTCGCGGGCATCGTCGCGGACGCGTGGGAGTTCGCGCAGAGCATCACGAGGGAGCACTAGTGGGGGCACAGCAGGTCGCGGAGCGCTACGCCGAGCTGTACGGGGCGCCGCCGGAGGGCGTGTGGGCGGCCCCCGGCCGGGTGAACCTGATCGGTGAGCACACCGACTACAACGACGGCTTCGTCATGCCGTTCGCACTGCCGCACCAGGCGCTCGCGGCGGTCTCCCGCCGGGACGACGGGCTGCTGCGCCTGCACTCGGCGGACGTCGCGGGCGGGGTCGTGGAGCTGCGGCTGGACGCCCTCGTACCCGGCGGCGACGAGAACTGGACGGCGTACCCGGCGGGCGTGGTCTGGGCGCTGCGCGAGGCGGGCCACGAGATCACCGGCGCCGACGTCCACCTGTCGTCCACCGTGCCGACGGGCGCCGGCCTGTCCTCGTCCGCCGCGCTGGAGGTCGTCATCGCCCTGGCGCTCAACGACCTGTACGGCCTCGGCCTGAAGCGCTGGAAACTGGCCCGCCTGTGCCAGCGCGCCGAGAACGTCTACGTCGGCGCCCCCACCGGCATCATGGACCAGACGGCGTCGGCGTGCTGCGAGCCGGGCCACGCGCTCTTCCTCGACACCCGTGACCTGTCCCAGCGGCAGATCCCCTTCGACCTCGCGGCCGAGGGCCTGCGCCTGCTGGTCGTGGACACCCGGGTCAAGCACGCCCACAGCGGCGGCGAGTACGGCAAGCGCCGGGCCGGCTGCGAGAAGGGCGCGGCCCTGCTCGGCGTCGACGCCCTGCGGGACATCCCCTACGCCGGCCTGGACGCGGCCCTGGCCCGCCTGGGCGACGAGGAGGAGGTCGTCCGCCTCGTCCGCCATGTCGTCACCGAGGACCACCGGGTCGAACGCGTCGTCGGCCTCCTCCGCTCCGGTGAGACCCGCGCGATCGGCCCGGTCCTCACCGAGGGCCACGCCTCCCTGCGCGACGACTTCCGCATCTCCTGCCCGGAGCTGGACCTGGTCGTCGACACCGCCCTGGCCCACGGCGCGCTCGGCGCCCGCATGACCGGCGGCGGCTTCGGCGGCTCGGCGATCGTCCTGGCGGAGGCGACCGACGTGGACGCACTGACCAAGGCGGTCGAGGAAGCCTTCACCGCGGCGTCCTTCGCGGCCCCCCGCGTCTTCGAGGCCGTCCCGTCCCCGGGAGCCCACCGGCTCCCCTGACCCGGCGGGGAACGCCCACTCGGATCAGGCGCTTGGTCAGCGTGTACTCCGTGATACCCGGGGGGTAGTCGGGGACCGTGCCCACCACCTCGTAGCCCTGGCGGCGGTAGAAGCGCGGGGCCTGGAAGTCCCAGGTCTCCAGGCGGGCCGCCGTGCAGGCGCGATCGGTGGTGGCGAGGTGTTCGGCCTCGGCGAGGAGGCGGGTGCCGAGGCCCGTGCCGCGGTGGCGGGCGTCGACCCACAGGTAGGTGATGTGCAGCCAGGCCGCCCAGGTGTGGCCGACCAGGCCGCCCGCCAGGTCGCCGGTGCCGTCCAGCGCCCACACGTGGAGCGGTGTCTCGCGTTCGGCGGGGGTGCCGCGCAGCGCGGCGATCACCGGGGACGCCGCGGCGTTGGTCTCCCGGAGCCGTGAGCGGAGCAGATCACGTCGGTCTCTGTCGACTTCCGCCTCAATACGAAACATGCGGCACACGATAAGCGCGCCGGACGGCCAGTTCTGCAAATCGTCTTCCGCTGTGTGCGCGCATCCGTACTCTGAGGAGCAGCACCGGTGGGGGCCGGTGCCGTTCAGGGGGCGAGACAGGCGGGTACGGCGCCCGCGGTGGGGGTGGCGGACTCCGCGACGGCGGCGGCCGTACGGCGTGCGACCTCGGCCGCGGGTGCCGTGTCCGCGTACGCCGTCGTGCTCCGCACCTTTCCGGGCTTTCCGGACCGGCTCATCCGGAGTCTTCCGGACCTTGGTATCCCCTGCTCCGCGCGGAGCCTGGGGAAGGGGGTTTCGTGGTTCGCATCCGAGTCCTGGTCGTGGACGACCACCGCATCTTCGCCGAGTCGCTGGCCGCCGCCCTGGCGGCCGAGCCCGACGTCGAGGTCTCCGCCGCCGGCAGCGGCCCGGCCGCGCTGCGCTGCCTGGAGCGCGCGGCCGGCGAGGGCCGCCGTTTCGACGTCCTCCTGGCCGACGCCGACCTGGGCGGCAATCTGCCCGGCGCCGGCCCGGCCGTGCCGGTGCGGGACGGTGATGCGGAGGGCCTGGTCGACGGGATCTCGCTCGTCGCCGGGGTCCGGGCCGCCCAGCCGCGGGTACGGGTCGTCGTGCTCGCCGAGAAGGACGACCCGCGCCGCGCGGCCCTCGCGTTGCAGGCGGGCGCCGCCGGCTGGGTCGCCAAGGACTGCTCGCTGTCCCGCCTGCTGACGGTGATACGCGGAGTGCTGCGCGACGAGACCCATCTGCCGCCGGCGCTGCTGACCGGTGTGCTCCGGGAGCTGACGGCCGCGCGCCGGCACCGCACCGAGAGCGAGCGGCTGGTGGAGTCCCTCACCCCCAGGGAGCGGGAGGTGCTGCGCTGCATGGTGGCCGGGCTCGGCCGCAAGGCCGTCGCCGAGCGGCTGTTCCTCTCCCCGCACACCGTCCGCACCCACATGCAGAACGTCCTCGGCAAACTCGGCGTCCACTCGACGCTGGCCGCGGTGGCGCTGGCCCGGCGGGCCGGGGTGGGGCCGGCCGAGCTATCCGGGGACGTTGTCGAACGGGGCGGTCAGCTGGCGTAGCAGGCCGGCGAGTTCGCCGCGCTGGGCGCGGGTCAGCTCGCCGAGGATCGCCCGCTCCTGCTCCAGCAGGCCGGCCAGCGCCTGGTCGGCGCGGTCCCGGCCCTCGTCGGTCAGCCGGACCAGCACGCCGCGCCGGTCACTGGGGTCGGGCAGCCGTTCCACGAGGCCCTTCTTGGCCAGCCGGTCGATACGGTTCGTCATCGTGCCCGAGGTGACCAGGGTCTGGGTGAGGAGCTGGCCGGGGGAGAGCTGGTACGGCGTCCCGGCGCGCCGCAGCGCGGTCAGCACGTCGAACTCCCAGGGCTCCAGCTGGTGCTCGGCGAAGGCGAGCCGGCGGGCGCGGTCGAGGTGCCGGGCGAGTCGGCTCACCCGGCTGAGTACTTCCAGCGGCTCCACGTCGAGGTCCGGACGCTCCCGGCGCCACGCTGCGACCAGCCGATCGACCTCGTCCTCCATGGAGATCAGTGTAGTGGTTGTGTCGACATGAAGTCTCTTGATGTCGAGTCTCTTGACGTTGAGATAAAAATCCCGGGAGAGTGGTCCCATGACGACGCCCGCCTGGGACCCCGCCCAGTACCTCCGCCACGCCGGCCACCGGACCCGCCCCTTCGCCGACCTCCTCGCCCGGATCCCGGACCCGCCGGCCGGCCGGCCGCGCATCGCCGACCTCGGCTGCGGCCCCGGCAACGTCACCACCCTGCTCGCCGGCCGCTGGCCCACCGCGCACATCACCGGCTACGACAACTCGCCCGCGATGCTCGACCGGGCCCACGTCGAACACGAGGGGCCCACCGCCCAGGGCGGCCGGATCGACTTCACCCACGCCGACGTACGCACGTGGACGCCCGGAGAGCCCTGCGACCTGATCGTCTCCAACGCCACCCTCCAGTGGGTGCCCGGACACGCCGACCGTTTCGCCGACTGGATCGCCGCCCTGAACCCCGGCGGCACCCTCGCCTTCCAGGTCCCCGACAACACCGACGCACCGCTGCACGCCCTGATGCGCGACCTCGCCGCCACGCCCCGCTGGCGGGCCCGCCTCGCCGGCGTCCTGCGCCGCCCGGACTCCGTCCACACCCCCGCCGCCTACCTGGACCGGCTGGCCCGCCTCGGCTGTGCCACCGACGTGTGGCAGACGACGTACCTCCACGTCCTCGCGGGCGAGGACCCGGTGCTCGACTGGGTCAAGGGCACCGGCCTGCGGCCCGCCCTCACCGTGCTCGCCGACGACCCCGGGGCGCGGGACGCGTTCCTCGCCGAGTACCGCGACCTGCTGCGCACGGCCTACCCGCGCACCCCGTACGGCACCGTCCTGCCGTTCCGGCGGCTGTTCGCCGTCGCCCGCAGGACGGCCTGAACGCGGACCCGGGCGCGTCAGGAGCGCCCCGGCCCGCGCAGGGTCAGCACTTGCGGTGGCCTATCAGCCGCGGCTTCTGCTCCAGCCCGTCCAGGCCGTGCCAGGCCAGGTTCACCAGATGCGCCGCCACCTCCGCCTTCTTCGGGCGGCGCACGTCCAGCCACCACTGGCCGGTCAGCGCGACCATGCCGACCAGCGCCTGCGCGTACAGCGGGGCGAGCTTCGGATCGAAGCCGCGGGACTTGAACTCGCGGCCGAGGATGTCCTCCACCTGCGTGGCGATGTCCGAGATCAGCGAGGCGAAGGAACCCGTGGACTGGGGAATGGGGGAGTCACGGACCAGGATGCGGAAACCGTCCGTGTACTCCTCGATGTAGTCCAGCAGCGCGAAGGCCGCCTGTTCGCACAGCTCACGCGGATGACCGGCGGTGAGCGAGCTGGTCACCATGTCCAGCAGGCGGCGCATCTCGCGGTCGACCACCACCGCGTACAGGCCCTCCTTGCCGCCGAAGTGCTCGTACACCACCGGCTTGGACACCCCGGCCTTCGCCGCGATCTCCTCCACGGACGTGCCCTCGAAGCCCTTGGCCGCGAAGAGGGTGCGACCGATCTCCAGCAACTGCTGGCGGCGCTCCGCACCGGTCATACGGGTCCGGCGGGTCCGCCGCTGCTTGTCGTTGCCCGGATCACCCGGATTGCTGCTGGAGTCGGTCGCCACGGCGTCAATCATGCCGCCTCGGCGGTCTCCCTCCGGCGCCGGGAACCGCCCTCCCCGGTGTCACGGCGGGAATCGATACGCGAGCGTGACGGCCAGCGCACGTCGTACGCCCAGCCGAGCCGCTCGAAGATGCGGATGAAACGGGCCGACGAGTCGATCTGGCCGCGCATCACCCCGTGCCGCGCCGACGTGGGGTCGGCGTGGTGCAGGTTGTGCCAGGACTCACCGCAGGACAGCACCGCCAGCCACCACACGTTGCCCGACCGGTCCCGCGACTTGAACGGCCGCTTGCCGACCGCGTGGCAGATCGAGTTGATCGACCACGTCACATGGTGCAGCAGCGCCACGCGCACGAGTGACCCCCAGAAGAACGCGGTGGCCGCGCCCCACCAGGACTGCGTCACCAGACCACCGATCAGCGGCGGCAGCCCGAGGGACACCAGGGTCCACAGGATGAACTGGCGGGAGATCATCCGGATGGCCCTGTCCTTGATGAGATCCGGCGCGTACTTCTCCTGCGACGTCCGCTCCTCGTCGAACATCCAGCCGATGTGGGCCCACCACAGCCCCTTCAGCAAAGCCGGCAGCGTCTCACCGAACCGCCACGGCGAATGCGGGTCGCCCTCGGCGTCGGAGAACTTGTGGTGCCTGCGGTGGTCGGCCACCCAGCGCACCACCGGGCCCTCCACCGCCATCGATCCCGCGATCGCCAGCGCGATGCGCAACGGCCGCCGGGCCTTGAACGAGCCGTGGGTGAAGTACCGGTGGAAACCGATGGTGATGCCGTGGCATCCGAGGAAGTAGAAGAAGACCAGCAGACCCAGGTCGAGCCAGCTCACCCCCCGGCCCCAGGCCAGCGGCACGGCCGCGACCAGTGCCACGAACGGCACGACGATGAACACGAGCAGCGCGATCTGTTCGATCGAACGCTTCTGCTCACCGCCCAGCGTGGCGGGGGGAGAGGGCGTGTCGGTGGCCTTGCGGGCTTCTTCGATCACATCGGAACGTGAGGTCATGCGGTCCCCTGTGGGGTCGAGGGTCAAGACAGGCAGGCGCGGACCGCCGGGACCGGGTGGACTCGCCGCCATTCCCTACGGTTCCGTAACCTACGGCGTCGTAAGTATGGCAGTGTGCCGCGCCGCGGCAAGAGCCCCGGCCCCTGCGCGTCCGCGCGGACACCTATCCTTGGAAGCGGTCGGACAGCGCGGTCCGCTGACGTTTCCTTCCCGGACGCTCCGGCCCGTAGTGCGGCGCCCGCCGCCTGGTAGCCGGCCGGGTTCCCCGCCAGACGAGCTTCAACACTGCAAGGAGCCGCACCTGTGAGCAGTGCCGACGACCAGACCACCACGACCAGCACCGAACTGCGCGCCGACATCCGCCGCCTGGGTGATCTCCTGGGAGAGACCCTCGTCCGGCAGGAGGGCCCCGAACTCCTCGAGCTGGTCGAGAAGGTGCGCCGCCTCACCAGGGAGGACGGCGAAGCCGCCGCCGAACTGCTGCGCGGCACGGAACTGGAGACCGCGGCCAAGCTGGTCCGCGCCTTCTCCACCTACTTCCACCTGGCCAACATCACCGAACAGGTGCACCGCGGCCGGGAACTGCGGGCCAGGCGCGCCGCCGAGGGCGGCCTGCTCGCCCGCACCGCCGACCGGCTGAAGGACGCCGACCCCGAACACCTGCGCGAGGCCGTGCAGCACCTCAACGTCCGCCCGGTGTTCACCGCCCACCCCACCGAGGCCGCGCGCCGCTCCGTCCTCAACAAGCTCCGGCGCGTCGCCGCGCTCCTGGACACCCCCGTCCTCGACTCCGACCGCCGCCGCCACGACATCCGCCTCGCCGAGAACATCGACCTGGTGTGGCAGACGGACGAGCTGCGCGTCGTACGGCCCGAACCCGCCGACGAGGCCCGCAACGCCATCTACTACCTCGACGAACTGCACGCCGACGCCGTCGGCGACGTCCTGGAGGACCTCACCGCCGAACTCGAACGCGTCGGCGTCAGGCTCCCCGACGACACCCGCCCCCTCACCTTCGGCACCTGGATCGGCGGCGACCGCGACGGCAACCCCAACGTCACCCCCCAGGTGACCTGGGACGTCCTCATCCTCCAGCACGAACACGGCATCAACGACGCCCTCGCCACCATCGACGAGCTGCGCGGCCTGCTCTCCAACTCCATCCGCTACGCCGGAGCCACCGAGGAACTGCTGGACTCGCTCGGCACCGACCTGGAACTGCTCCCCGAGATCAGCCCCCGCTACAAGCGACTCAACGCCGAGGAGCCCTACCGGCTCAAGGCCACCTGCATCCGGCAGAAGCTGGAGAACACCAAGCAGCGCCTCGCCAAGGGCACCCCGCACGAGCCGGGCCGCGACTACCTCGGCACCGGCGAACTCCTCGCCGACCTGCGGATCATCCAGACGTCCCTGCGCGAGCACCGCGGCGGCCTGTTCGCCGACGGCCGCCTCGCCCGCACCATCCGCACCCTGGCCGCCTTCGGCCTCCAGCTCGCCACCATGGACGTCCGCGAACACGCCGACGCCCACCACCACGCCCTCGGCCAGCTCTTCGACCGGCTCGGCGAGGAGTCCTGGCGCTACGCCGACATGCCCCGCGACTACCGCGGCAAGCTCCTGGCGAAGGAACTGCGCTCCCGCCGCCCCCTGGCACCGACCCCGGCACCCGTGGACGCGGCCGGCGAGAAGACCCTCGGCGTCTTCCGCACCGTCAGGAAGGCCCTGGAGGTCTTCGGCCCCGAGGTCATCGAGTCCTACATCATCTCCATGTGCCAGGGCGCCGACGACGTCTTCGCCGCCGCCGTCCTCGCCCGCGAGGCCGGCCTCCTCGACCTGCACGCCGGCTGGGCCAAGATCGGCATCGTGCCGCTCCTGGAGACCACCGACGAGCTGCGCGCCGCCGACACCATCCTCGAGGACATGCTCTCCGACCCGTCCTACCGGCGCCTGGTCGCGCTGCGCGGCGACGTCCAGGAGGTCATGCTCGGCTACTCCGACTCCTCCAAGTTCGGCGGCATCACCACCAGCCAGTGGGAGATCCACCGCGCCCAGCGCCGCCTGCGCGACGTCGCCCACCGCTACGGCGTCCGGCTGCGCCTCTTCCACGGCCGCGGCGGCACCGTCGGCCGCGGCGGCGGCCCCTCCCACGACGCCATCCTCGCCCAGCCCTGGGGCACCCTGGAGGGCGAGATCAAGGTCACCGAGCAGGGCGAGGTCATCTCCGACAAGTACCTCATCCCCTCCTTGGCCCGCGAGAACCTGGAACTGACCGTCGCGGCCACCCTCCAGGCCTCCGCCCTGCACACCGCGCCCCGCCAGTCCGACGAGGCCCTCGCCCGCTGGGACGCCGCCATGGACGTCGTCTCCGACGCCGCCCACGGCGCCTACCGCCGCCTGGTGGAGGACCCCGACCTGCCGGCGTACTTCTTCGCCTCCACCCCCGTCGACCAGCTCGCCGATCTGCACCTGGGCTCCCGGCCCTCCCGCCGGCCCGACTCCGGCGCCGGCCTCGACGGCCTGCGCGCCATCCCGTGGGTGTTCGGCTGGACCCAGTCCCGGCAGATCGTCCCCGGCTGGTTCGGCGTCGGCTCCGGCCTCAAGGCCCTGCGCGAAGCCGGCCTGGACACCGTCCTGGACGAGATGCACCAGCAGTGGCACTTCTTCCGCAACTTCGTCTCCAACGTCGAGATGACCCTCGCCAAGACCGACCTGCGGATCGCCCAGCACTACGTCGACACCCTGGTCCCCGACGAGCTGCGGCACGTCTTCGACACCATCAGGGCCGAGCACGAGCTGACGGTCCGCGAGGTCCTGCGGGTCACCGGCGAGACCGAGCTGCTCGAGGCCCACCCGGTCCTCAAGCAGACCTTCACCATCCGCGACGCCTACCTCGACCCGATCTCCTACCTCCAGGTCACCCTGCTCAAGCGGCAGCGCGACGCCGCCGCGGCCGGGGCCAACCCCGACCCGCTGCTCTCCCGCGCCCTGCTCCTCACCGTCAACGGCGTGGCGGCCGGCCTGCGCAACACCGGCTGACAGCCCCCCGGCACAAGGATGCCCCCGAGGCCGCGAGGCCCCGGGGGCATCCCCCTGTCCGACGTCAGCGCGTGCGCCGCAGGCGGGGGCTTCACGTCACCGCGACGCTCGGACGCCGCCGTCGGCAGCCCCGTCCCGCACAGCCCCGGCACCCACGCCGCCCGGTCCAGCCGATCCCGCCGCCCGCCACCACCACCGAAGGCCGGCAGCAGCGCTTCCGCCCGGCGGCACCCAGGCGTACGAGACCCCCGCCGGCCCGCAGGCGCACCGCGTCGTGCCAGGACGCGCACGACACCCAGGACCCCCACGCGGCCTCAGGAGTTGTACGTGCTCTGCGCCCGCTCCAGCCCCTCGATCACCAGGGCCTCCACCGCGTCCGCCGCACGGTCCACGAAATAGCCCAGCTCCTTGCGCTCCCCCGAGGAGAAGTCCTTCAGCACGAAGTCCGCGACCTGCATACGCCCCGGCGGCCGGCCGATCCCGAACCGCACCCGGTGATAGCCCGGCCCCATGGCCTTCGTCATCGACTTCAGACCGTTGTGCCCGTTGTCGCCGCCGCCCAGCTTCAGCCGCAGCGTGCCGTAGTCGATGTCCAGCTCGTCATGGACCGCCACGATGTTCGCCGGCGGCACCTTGTAGAAGTCCTTCAGCGCGTTCACCGGGCCGCCGGACAGGTTCATGTACGACATCGGCTTCGCCAGGACCACCCGGCGGTTCGCCGGCCCCACCGGACCGATCCGCCCCTCCAGGACCTGCGCCTGCGCCTTGCCCGCCCGCTTGAACTTCCCCCCGATCCGCTCCGCGAGCAGGTCGGCCACCATGAAACCGACGTTGTGGCGGTTCATGGCGTACTCCGGCCCGGGATTACCGAGCCCGACGATGAGCCAGGGCTCGCTGGCGGGAGTGGTCACGTCCATCTCTCCTCGATACACGCCAGCCGCCGCTCCCGGAGAAGGAAGCGGCGGCTGACCGGTTGACGACGACGGCGAGGATCAGGCCTCGGCCGCCTCCCCGCCCTCGGACTCGCCCGCGGACTCCTCGGCCTGCGCGGCCAGGACCTGGAGGACGACCGTGTCACCGTCGACGGCCAGCGTGGTGCCGGACGGGAGCGGGATGTCCTTGGCGAGGATGGAGGAACCGGCCTCCAGGCCCTCGACGGAGACGGTGACCGACTCGGGGATGTGCGTGGCCTCGGTCTCCACCGGCAGGGTGTTCAGCACGTGCTCCAGCAGGTTGCCGCCCGGGGCCAGTTCGCCCTCGGTGTGCACGTAGATCTCGACGTTGACCTTCTCGCCCCGCTTCACCAGCTGGAGGTCGACGTGCTCCAGGAAGCCCTTCAGCGCGTCACGCTGCACGGCCTTCGGGATCGCCAGCTCGTTGGACTTGCCGTCGATGTCCAGCGAGATCAGGACGTTCGCCGTACGCAGCGCCAGCGCCAGCTCGTGACCCGGGAGGGTCAGGTGCAGCGGGTCGGAACCGTGGCCGTACAGCACACCGGGAACCTTGTTGTCACGACGGATACGACGGGCGGCACCCTTGCCGAACTCGGTGCGGGTCTCGGCGGCGAGCTTGACCTCGGACATGCGGATCACTCCTCGTAGAACTAGGAACGGACGTGGTCACCCGGCCACGAACGGCCTGCTACGAAGAGCGCGTCGATAACGGACCACCGTGTTCGCGGAAACGGACACGGCCTCCCTCGCCGAGCAACTCGTGCAGTTTACTCGGAAAGGGAGGCCGCACCCAAAAGGATCAACGGCTAACGCCGGCGACGACCGCGCAGAAACCTCACTGCTCGTCGAAGAGGCTGGTCACCGAGCCGTCCTCGAACACCTCACGCACCGCGCTCGCGATCGTCGTGGCGATCGACAGCACCGTGATCTTGTCCAGATCCACCGCCAGCTCACCCGGCGTCGGCAGCGTGTCCGTGAACACGAACTCACTCACCCGCGAGTTCTTCAGCCGGTCCGCCGCCGGACCCGACAGCACACCGTGCGTCGCCGTCACGATGACGTCCTCCGCACCGTGCGCGAACAGCGCGTCCGCCGCCGCACAGATCGTCCCACCCGTGTCGATCATGTCGTCGACCAGGACACACACCCGGCCCTCGACCTCACCCACGACCTCGTGGACGGTCACCTGGTTCGCCACGTCCTTGTCACGCCGCTTGTGCACGATCGCCAGCGGCGCACCGAGCCGGTCGCACCACCGGTCCGCCACCCGCACCCGGCCCGCGTCCGGCGAGACCACCGTCAGCTTGTTCCGGTCGACCTTGCGGCCCACGTAGTCCGCCAGCAGCGGCAGCGCGAACAGGTGATCCACCGGACCGTCGAAGAAGCCCTGGATCTGATCCGTGTGCAGATCCACGGTCAGGAGCCGGTGGGCACCCGCCGTCTTCATCAGATCGGCGATCAGACGCGCCGAGATCGGTTCACGGCCCCGGTGCTTCTTGTCCTGCCGCGCGTAACCGTAGAACGGCACGATCACCGTGATGGAACGAGCCGACGCGCGCTTCAGCGCGTCGATCATGATCAGCTGCTCCATGATCCACTTGTTGATCGGAGCCGTGTGGCTCTGGATCAGGAAGCAGTCCGCACCACGAGCCGAGTCCTGGTAGCGGACGTAGATCTCACCGTTCGCGAAGTCGAAGGCCTTCGTCGGGACGACCCCGACACCCAGCTGCTGGGCGACCTCCTCGGCAAGCTCGGGGTGGGCGCGGCCGGAGAAGAACATCAACTTCTTCTCGCCGGTCGTCTTGATCCCGGTCACAGCACTGTCTCCTCAGAGGTTGTCTCAGCCAACCGGCTGCTCTTCGACCTCTCGGCTGGGCGTGAGAGGCCGTATCAGCTGGTAAGGGTGTGGGCGCACGCGTGCGGATGTGCACTTATCACGGTACGCCGTGTTCGAGGCACCCGTTCGCGCTCAGTCCTCGCCCTCACCCCGCCGGGACGCCGCCTCGGCCGCCTTCGCCGCCGCACTCCCCGGACGCTTCCGCGCCACCCAGCCCTCGATATTCCGCTGCTGGCCACGGGCCACGGCCAGCGAACCCGGCGGCACATCCTTCGTGATCACCGACCCGGCAGCGGTGTAAGCACCGTCCCCGACCGTGACAGGAGCCACAAACATGTTGTCCGAACCCGTCCGGCAGTGCGACCCGACCGTCGTGTGGTGCTTGTCCTGACCGTCGTAGTTCACGAACACACTCGCCGCCCCGATGTTCGTGTACTCACCGATCGTCGCGTCCCCCACGTACGACAGATGCGGAACCTTCGTCCCCTCACCGATCGACGCGTTCTTCGTCTCCACGTACGTCCCGATCTTGCCCTTCGCACCCAGCCGCGTCCCCGGACGCAGATACGCGTACGGCCCCACGACCGCCCGCGCACCGATCCGCGCCCCCTCGGCCACCGAGTTGTCCAGCCGCGCCCCCGCACCCACCAGCGTGTCCTTCAGCCGGCTGTTCGGCCCGACCTCGCACCCCTCACCGAGATGCGTCGACCCGGCCAGCTGCGTCCCCGGATGCACGACGACGTCCCGCTCGAAGGACACCGTCACATCCACCCACGTGGTCGCCGGATCCACCACCGTCACCCCGTCCAGCATCGCCCGCGTCAGCAACCGGTCGTTCAGGATCCGCCGCGCCTGCGCCAGCTGCACCCGGTTGTTGATCCCGGCGATCTCACGGTGATCACCGGCCACCGACGCCCCCACCCGGTGCCCGGCCTCCCGCAGGATCCCCAGCACGTCCGTGAGGTACTCCTCACCCTGGCTGTTGTCCGTCCGCACCTTCTTCAACGCGTCCGCCAGCAACGGCCCGTCGAACGCGAACACCCCGCTGTTGATCTCCCGGATCGCCCGCTGCTCCCCGGTCGCGTCCTTGTGCTCCACGATCGCGGTGACCGCTCCCGTCGCCCCGTCACGCACGATCCGGCCGTACCCGGTGGCGTCCGGCACCTCGGCCGTCAGCACGGTCACCGCGTTGCCGTCCGCCCGGTGCGTCTCCGCGAGCCGCCGCAGCGTGTCCCCGGTGAGCAGCGGGGTGTCCCCGCACACGACGACGACCGTGCCGTCCACGGTCCCGCCCAGCTCCTCCAGGCCCATCCGTACGGCGTGTCCGGTGCCGTTCTGCTCCGCCTGCACGGCCGTGCGCACATCCGGGTCGATCTCCGTCAGATGCGCGGTGACCCGCTCCCGGGCGTGGCCCACCACGACGACCAGGTTCTGCGGGTCCAACTCACGAGCGGAGGCCAGCACATGGCCGACCAGGGAGCGGCCGCAGAGCTGGTGGAGGACCTTGGGTGTGGCCGACTTCATACGGGTGCCCTCACCCGCGGCGAGAACGACGACGGCGGCCGGGCGGATGGCGCTCACGGGGTTGCCCTTCGGCTCTGGATGGGTGGGGGTGACAGCCGCAGGATACCGGGGCGGGTTGGTCGGGAAATGAGTGCGGGCCCTGACGGTGAGGTCAGGGCCCGGTCGTGCGTGGCTCCCCTGCCAGGACTCGAACCTGGAACAAATCATCCAAAGTGACCCGTGTTGCCGATTACACCACAGGGGAGTGTGTAAGCCTCCTGAACGGACATTCGGTCAGTCCGTGGAGGCCGCGGCACCTACTATGCCGCACCACCAGCCCTCGATGCGACGGTACAAGTCGGCACCCTTCAGGACTTTGATCACGAGACAGCCGCGGTAGCCGTCACCGGTGTTCTTGCGGACCGTCCTGGGGTTGTGCTTCTTGAGGGTGGTCTTGTTGAAGGCGGAGGCATCGGCGCCGACGAGGTCCGCCCAGTATCGTTCGGCCCCGGCCACGTCGGCGTTCTCATGGATTGTCACCGTATAGCGGATGCGGTCGCGCTCCACTCCGACGAGGCGCAGCCAGGCGAGGAACACCTTGATGATGCCGGGGTCGCTGTTGACGAAGACGACGCACTCCCGGCGGTCGTAGGGCTTGTCCTTGCCGCCCTCGGCCCAGTAGAGGCCGACGCCGATCAGGAACAGCTCCCGGTCGGAGAGTTCGCCGACGGCTGCCGCGGCCCGCTGCTTGGTCGCCGCGCGTTCGCGGTCCTGCGCCGCCCGCATGGCCGCGAGACCCTCGTTCATCAGGGCTCGCTGCTCCTCGGGGGTGTAGCGCGGCTCCGGCTTCGGCAGGTCCCGTACCCACAGCGAGACCGAGCTCCGCGAGCATCCCAGCTCCGCCTGGATCCGGTCGTACGTCCAGCCTTCGCGTCGTAACTCCCGCGCCCTCTCCCGCAGGTCGTCCTTCGCGTTCGGGCGCCGCGTCCATTCCGGCGGCGGTTCCCCCTTCACCAGCTGGTTGAGGGTGTCGTTGTTGAAGACCTTCAGCTCGTCCCGGATCTGCCGGAGGCTGTGACCCGCCCGTCGCAGGGCGACCGCCCGCTGCCGCAGGGACGCGAAGTCGGTGGGTGTGTCGGGTGTCGGTGCCATGCGCATACCGTCCGGGTGGAATGTCGGATTCCGAGGGTGGACGGGGCTGGTTCACCAGTTCGGGGGATAGGGGTGGGTTTCGAGGCCGTTCGGTTACGGGGTGTGGTGTGTGGAGGTAGGGGAAACTCACCGGAAAAGCCGCACCTGCCGCCCGTAGGCTGGGACGCATGACCATGACGGGGGAAGACCACGCCAGGGCTCTGACCGGCCCCTGGTGGTGGGCCAGGTGGCGCAGTGCGGTGCTCGACGGGAGTGTCGCGCTGGTGTCCGCCGTGGAGTGCGGTGCGGAGGGGATCCCGTTCGCCCGGGACGCGGGTGTCCCGGTGTGGGTGGGGGTCGTGTTCGGGGTGATCGCCGGGTCGGTGCTGTTGCTGCGGCGGAAGTGGCCGATCGCGGTGGTGCTGGTGGCGATCGCGATCACGCCGGCGCAGATGGGCTTCCTGCTGGGGGTCGTGGGCCTGTACACGCTCGCCGCGTGCGAGCTGCCGCGGCGGGTCCTCGCCGCGCTGGCGGGGATGTCGCTGCTGGGGACGGCGGTGGTGACGTTCGTGCGGGTGCGGCAGGACATGGCGCGGGGTGATCTGACGCTCGGTGACTGGTTCCTGCCGTTCGCGGCGGTGACGACGGCGCTGGGTCTGACGGCTCCGCCGCTGCTGCTGGGTCTGTACGTGGGGGCGCGGCGGCGGTTGATGGAGAGTCTGCGGGAGCGGGCGGATTCGCTGGAGCGGGAGTTGCAGCTGCTCGCGGAGCGGGCGGAGGAGCGGGCCGAGTGGGCGCGCAACGAGGAGCGGACGCGGATCGCGCGGGAGATGCATGACGTGGTCGCGCACCGGGTGAGTCTGATGGTGGTGCACGCGGCGGCGCTTCAGGCGGTGGCGCGGAAGGATCCGGAGAAGGCGGTGCGGAATGCGGCGCTGGTGGGGGACATGGGGCGGCAGGCGCTGACCGAGCTGCGGGAGATGCTCGGGGTGCTGCGGGCGGGGGACGGTGTGGGCCGGCGGGCCGCTTCGGCGTCGTCGCTGGCGGCGGTGGGGGAGGCGGCCGCGGCGGCGGCTTCGCGGGTGGCCGAGGCGGAGGGGTCGATGGAGGGTCCCTGGTTGTCGGAGCTGGAGGAGCTGGTGGGGCAGTCGGCCGCCGCGGGGATGGTGGTGGATCTGTCGGTGCAGGGGGAGGCGCGGTCGTACGCGGCGGAGGTGGAGCAGACGGCGTACCGGGTGGTGCAGGAGGCGCTGACGAACGTCCACAAGCACGCGGCGGGCGCGAAGACGTACGTGCGGCTGGCGCACCGGGTGTCGGAGATCGCGATGCAGGTGGAGAACGAGCCGCCGCCGGAGCCCGCGTCGGCGTCGGCGGGGCTGCCGTCGGGCGGGAACGGGCTGGTGGGGATGCGGGAGCGGGTCGCGGCGCTGGGCGGGGTGTTCGTGTCGGGGCCGACGGACGGGGGCGGGTTCCGGGTGTCGGCGGTGATTCCGGCGGTGTAGGGCGGCCCGCCGCCGGCGGTGTGCGGTGCGGCGGGTGCCGGCCGTGATGCCGGTGGTGCGGGGCGGGCTCGGTGTTCAGCCGGCGGTGAGGCGTACGGGCGGGATGCCGGTGATGAGGGTGGTCAGGGCGTGGTCGATGTCGGGGCCGAGGTACCAGTCGCCGGTGTGGTCGACGGTGTAGACGCGGCCTTCGCTGTCGATGGCGAGGACGGCGGCGGTGTCGGTCTCCTCGCCGAGGGGGCTCAGCGCGGTGCCGAGGGCGCGGCCGAGGTCGCCGAGGGTGCGGGCGAGGTGGAGGCCGTGCAGGGGGTCGAGTCGGAGGGCGGCGGGGGCGATCTGGCGGCCGGGGCCGGTGGGGCTGATGTCGAGTCCGCCGAACTCGGCCCAGGCCTCGACGGCTGCGGGGAAGACGGCGTGCCGGTGGCCTGCGGGTGAGGTGTGTGCGCGCAGGGTGTCGGCCCAGATCTCGGCCTGCCTTATGTCCCAGCGTCCGGGGTGCCAGCCGGCGGCGCGCAGGGCGGCGTCGACGGGCACGGAGAAGCGTGTGGAGGACCCTGCCGGGGTGCGGGGGGCCGGGGGCTGGGGGGTGGAGGCGCGGTCGGGGTGCATCTGCCCTTGGTTCGTCGTGCTCGCGGGGTCGTGCTCGTGCGGCGAGTTGGCGGCGGTTCTGGCGGCGGGTTCTGTCGTGGCCGGGGTGGCCGGGGTGGCCGGCCGTCGGTCGTGCGGGGCGGGGTGGTCAGCCGTCGGCCGGGGTGGGGTCGACGATGCGGACGCCGAAGTGGGCGCTGAGGGCGGTGCAGGCGCGGCAGGGGGCGGCGAAGCTGCCGTGGAGGGGGTCGCCGTCCTCTCGTATACGGCGGGCGGTGAGCTTGGCCTGTCTGAGGGCCTTGCGGGCCTCGCCGTTGGTCATGGGTCTGCGGGCGGCGCGTTTGCTGCGGGCGGCGTCGGCGGTGGCCAGGTGCCGCGAGATGAGGATGGTCTCGGCGCAGCGGCCGGTGAAGCGGTCGCGCTGGGCGCTGGTGAGGGTGTCGAGGAAGTCCTGGACCAAGGGGTGCAGGGCGGCGGGCCGGTCGCTGCGGGTGGCGGTGCCGGTGAGGGTGGCGCCGCGGACGGAGAGGGCGGCGGCGACGGTGGGCAGGATGCCGTCGCGGCGGTGCCGGAGGGTGGGGGTGGGGGGTGTGCCGGTGCCGCTCCAGCCGATGCGGGGGTCGCCGGCGCGTACGTCGGTACTCCCGGTCTGCAACGCGTTCATGATCGTTCTACCTCCCCTGGCGTCCCCCTGGAGGACACAGGGTGCCAAATGCCGTGGCTCATGGGGAAGCTGGGGCGGCGCGACACGCCCGTGGGGGGGCGTGCGGTGACGGTGGGTTGACGGCCGGTCACGGATGCGGGGCAGGCGGTGAGGTGCGCGGGGTGCGAGGGTGGGGGCGGGGATGCGGTGGGCCGGTGACCGTGGTGGGCGCACCGCATAGGCTGTCGCCGTCCGCGATCGACACCGCCGTTCAGGCGCCACAGACAACGCCGCAGGGGGCAACCGCCATGACGACAGGTCGGCTCGGGCTGGGGGCTCCGCCCAGCCGCCAGGCCGGGGGACGAGTCGCGCCGCCGAACGCGGCCTACGCCGGGCAGGTCGTGCACTTCCCGGACCCGGTGCGGGCGGCGCGTCACCCGAGAGGAGTACGGGTCGACGAGCGCGGCTATCCGGATTTCTCGCCGTACGCGCGCGTGGCGGTGGAGATCGCCGAGCCGCCGCAGGGGTTCGGGGTGGACGAGCTGCGGCTGACGGACTACGTGTCGGCGAATGCCGCGCTGGCGGCGCAGGGCCACGCGTTGTGGGACACGGTGCCGGCTGTGGCGACGCCGCACGGCTGGACGTGGCATCACGTGGCGGGCACGCGGCGCCTGGAGCTGATCCCGGTCGAGGTGAAGGCGTTGCTGCGGCACCACGGTGGGGTGGCGACGGCGCCGGTGGACCACGGCAAGCGGGGGACGCGGCCGTTGCAGGAGGTGCGGCCGGCGCACTTCCGCCTGCCGAAGTCGGGTGTGGCGGTGCCGGAGGCGCAGGTGCAGGGGCTGGAGGAGGACCTGGGCTACCGGCTCCCCGGCGCGTACCGCTCGTTCCTGAAGGCGGCGGGCGGTTGCGCGCCCGTCGGCGCGGCGCTGGACCCCGAGCTGGGGCTGCTGCTGGACCAGCCGTTCTTCACGGTGCGGGACGAGGCCGCGGTCAACGACCTGGCGTACGTGAACAAGTGCCTGCGGGATCATCTGACGAAGGACTACCTCGGTGTCGTCTTCGTGCAGGGCGGTCTGCTCGCGGTGAAGGTGAAGGGCGAGCGGGCCGGTTCGGTGTGGTTCTGCGCGTACGACGATGTGCGGGACGTGGATCCGTCGTGGTCGCCGGCGGAGCGGGTGGAGCGCCTGCTGCTGCCGTGCGGTGACGACTTCGACGCCTTCCTGTCCCGGCTGGCCGGCCAGCCGCCGGAGCTGGAGACGGTGGCGGACCTGATGGTCGACGGCGGTTTCGCGCGTGCCGTCCCGGTGTCTTCCGGTCCGGCGTCGCCGGGTCCGGCGGGGGAGTGAGCTGACGACGATGGTGACGTACGCGCAGGCGCAGGAGCGCGCCGAGGAGTGGGTCAACGGCGACGTGCCGGCGTACCAGCACCGTGAGGTGCGGGTGCGGGAGTTCGAGCTGGGTTTCGTGGTGTGGGGTGAGGACCGGCCGGAGGGGCCGCGCTCGGACGCGGGCGGTCAGCGGCTGGTCATCGCCCGGGACAGCGGGGAGGCGACGCTGTGGCCCGCCCTGCCGGTGGGTGAGGTGATCCGCCGGTACGAGGAGGAGTACGGCCGCTCCGACGGGCCGGAGGACGCGGTGCCGGCGGCTGCCGCCCGGGTGGACCTGAACCAGACGTCGTTCCTGCTGACTCCGCCGGAGTGGTTGCAGGAGGCGGCGGACAAGCTGGGCGTGGGATCTGGCTCCGGTGCGGATGCGGATGCGGATGCGGGTACCGCGGGTTCGGCTCCGGGGCCGGCTTCCGCCTCGGTGGTCTCCGACGGGGCGCCGGGTGCGGTGTCCTCCGGTGGGGGCGCGTCGGCGCGGACGCAGGCCGGGGTGCCCGGGCCGGTGGACGTGCCCGCGGGGGCCACGCCCTGGGCCGGTACCGACACGAACGCGGACGCCGGTGAGGACGACCGTTCCGTGCCGTTGCCCGCGACGGTGTTCGCGCCGCCGCTGAGCGACCGGGACGCCCCGCCGCGCCCGCCGATGGCCGCGCCGGACGCGCCGACGGCGCTGATGTCGGGCGGTAGCCAACTGCCGCCGACGGCGGTCGCACCGGCGCTCGGCGCGTCGATGGCGCCGGGCGCGCAGGACGTTCCGCCGGGCGCCCTCGCGGACGCGTCCCCGGACGGCGCCACGCCGGGCGGCCCGCGGGGCAGCACGCCCCCGCCGGCGCCGGCGCCGGCGGCCCCGGGCACGCCCCCCGCGCCTCCCACGGTGCCCGGCGCGCCGGGCGGGCCGTCGTACGGCTACCCGCAGGGCGCCGGTCCGCAGGACGCCGCGGGGTACGGCTACCCGCTGGCGCCCGCCGGGCCGGGCGCGCCGGGGCGGCAGCTCGCGCCGAACGCCGGGGACATCGCGGACGCCGCGACGAGCAAGGCGGCGCCGCCGCCGAAGAAGGCGCGCGGTGGAGTGGGAGCACCTCCGCCGCCGCCGGGCGTTCCCGGTCTGCCGGGCGCACGCCCGGGGAACACGGCGACGCCGCCCGCGGGCGGGTATGTGCCGACCCAGCTCGTCTCGGCGCTCGGGCCGCAGGGACCCGGGGGGCCGGAGGGGCTCGCCGAGGCCGAGGGGCGGGGCGGCGCGGGCGCGCCGAACGCTCCGGGCGCCCCCCGTCCGCCTGTCGTGCCCCCGGGCGCTCCGGGCGGTACGCCTCCGGGTGGTGTCCACCACGCGGCGACGATGCTGGCCGACCCCGGCCAGCCGGGTGGGGCCGGCACACCCCGGCCTCCGGGCGGCCCCGCGTTCCCCGGCTCCCCCGGTGCGCCTCAGCCTCCGGGCGCTCCCGGTGGGGCTCACGGTGCCATGCACCATGCCGAGACCGTGCTGTCCGCTCCGCCGCCGTCCGGCCCCGGCATGCCCCCGCCGCCCGGCCCCGGCGTGCCCCCGCCGCCCGCCCCGGGCATGTCCCCGCACGCTCAGGGAGCCCCGCCGATGCCGCCGGGTGCGATGCCCCCGCCCGGTGCGATGCCGCCGCCCGGTGGGCCGTTGCCGGCGCAGGCCGGGGCGTACGGGTATCCGCAGCAGGGGCTGCCGACGGTCGGCCCCGGCTATCAGGCGGTGCTGCGCTACCGCGCGCAGGACGGTTCGGAGCAGCAGCTGATCCGGCGTTCGGCGCCGGGTACGCCGCACCCGGAATGGCAGATCTTCCATGAGCTGCGGGCGATGAACGTACCCCCGGACCAGGTGCTGGAGCTGCACACGGAGCTGGAGTCGTGCGAGCTGCCGGGTGCCTACTGCTCCCGGATGATCCGGGAGCAGTGGCCGCAGGCGCGGATCGCGAGCATCGCGCCGTACGGAACGGACCACGCGAGCCGGCAGCAGGGCATGCGGCAGCTGCTGGCGCATCAGGGCGAGTTGCATCAGGTGGCGGACGGTCCCGCGCGGCCGGCGCCGGTGCGGGCGCCGCTGCCGCCGGTGCAGGCCGTGCCGCCCGTACCGCCGGAGGCGATCGCGCAGGAGCTGGCCGCGGCGTTCGGGCCGGGGGTCTTCCGGTTCGAGCAGCAGGCCGTCTCCCGGCAGGGTGTGCCGCCGGTCGTGGCGCACACGCTGGTGGTGGCGGGGCTGCCGCTGGACATGGGTCCGTTCTTCTGGGCGCAGGCGCAGCCGGGCCGTCCGGTGCCGACGCTGGCGGAGCTGGCGGCGGAGCACGGGGTGCGGCCGGCCGCGGACGCGGGCTCGTACCTCGTCATGGGCACCGACTTCGGCAAGGCGGTCTGTGTGCAGTACGGGACGGCGAACATCGTGGCCGTTCCCGTGGAGGCGGGACCGGGCGGGGCGCCGGTGCCGCCGCAGTTCGTGAACACCGGGCTGCCGGAGTTCGTCCGCTGCCTGGCCCTGCTGGGCCGGATGTGGCGGCTGCGGTACGGGCTGAACCAGGAGCAGGCGGGCCGCTGGACCGTCGACTTCCAGGCGCAGCTCGCGGCCCTGGACCCGGCGGCGCTCGGGTCGCCGGAGAGCTGGTGGTCGGTGCTGCTGGAGCAGATGTGGGACGGCTTGCTGTAACGGGCACCGGCCGGGTGTGCCCTCGTGCCCTTCACGCGCGCGCGTGAAGGGCACGAGGCGTTTTCCGGGGACGTGGGCTGCTGTCGGTGCGGTGTGGGTGACACCGGCCGTGACGTGACTGCGGAGTGTCGCGTTATGAACACTTACGCCCTATCCATCAAGATGTGCGCGAAATCGTCCTGTCGTGTATGTCCGGTGGAGAGGGGTTCCGGGATGAGCAGCGCAGCGATGCCGCCGCACGGCTTCGTGACCGTCCGGGGGCGCGGCTACCGCCCCGACCAGGTCGACGCGTACCTGGAGGCGCTCTCCGAGGACCGCGACGCCGCCTGGGTGCGTGCCGCCCGGCTGACGGTGCTCGCCCGGGAGATGGAGGAGGAGGTCGTACGGCTGCGGGAGACCGTGGCGCAGCTCGCGCCGCAGACGTACGAGACGCTCGGGGAGCCCGCGCGGCGCCTGTTCCAGCTCGCCCTGGAGACGGCGGCTGAGCTGCGGGAACGTACGCGGTGTGAGACCGGGCAGGAGGTCGCGCGGGCCGAGGAGCGGGCCGAGGGCGTGCGCCGGGAGGCGCGGGAGGCCGCGGACGCGGTTCGCGCGGAGGCCGACGAACAGGCCCGCCAGTGCCTCCTCGACGCGCGTGCCGAGGCCGACGGTCATCGGGTGGGCGCCCGGCGCGAGGTGAAGGAAGGGCGCGGGCAGGCGCTCGGGGCGTTGCGCGAGACGCGGCAGCGCATCACCGCGATGCTCGCCGAGCATGCCCGGGAGCAGACCGAACGCTGGGCCGAGGCCGAGCGCGAGGAGGCCGGACGGGTGGCCGCGCTGGATGCCCGGCACGCCGAACGGGTGAGCCGGGCGGAGGGGGAGCTGGCCGCGGCCGAGCGGGCTGTGGTGGAGGCCGGGCAGTACGCGCGCCGCCGCGAGGAGGAGGCACACGCGCGTGCCGCGGAGATCGTCGACGACGCGCGCGCGCACGCGGAGCGCATCGCCCGGGAGACCGAGCAGGTGCTGCGTGAGCACAGTGCGACCTGGGACGACGTCCAGGCGCACATGGACTCCGTACGCGACAGCCTGCTGTCACTGACCGGCAGGGTGGCGATGGAGTAGCGGCCGGCGTGGCGCCCGCGTCGTCAGTCGTCCTTGCGTACCGCCCCGGCCAGGATCCGGGCCTCCACCGCCTCGTACCGGTGCCGCTGTCGTTCCGCACCCGTGCGGCCGGACAGCACCGTGCCCAGCCAGCCGAGGAGGAAGCCGGCCGGGATGGAGACGAGGCCGGTGGTGGTGAACGGGAACCAGTCGAAGTGGGCGTGCGGGAACGCCGAGGTGGGTGAGCCGGAGACGAGCGTGGTGCCCGGCATGAGCAGCAGCACGGTCAGCGAGCCGCCGATCAGGGTGCTCAGCAGTCCGCCGCGGGTGTAGCGGCGCCAGAAGAGGCCGTAGACCAGGGCGGGTGCGAGGGCGGAGGCGCCCAGGCAGAACGAGAGCGTGACCAGGGGCTGGAGGCTGTGGTGCTGCACCAGGGTGGCCAGCAATATCGTCGGCGCTCCGATGGCGAGTGCCGAGACGCGCGCCAGGGCAGTTTCGCGGCGGGCAGGCATCTCCTGCACCCGGGCCGCGAACACGTCGTGGGCGAGGGAGTTGGCGCAGGCGAGGATCATCCCGGCCACCGAGGCGAGCAGGGTCAGGAAGATCGCGGCGGTGACGAGGGTGAACAGGAACGTCTCCGCCGTGGACACGTCGGCGCCGAACACCGCGCGCGAGCCCAGCAGGTACGCCGTGTTGCCCCGCGGGTCGGCCGCGGCGATCGCCGTGCGGCCGACCAGGGCCGTCGCGCCGAACCCGACCACCGTGATGACCAGGACGAACAGGGCGACGATCGACACCGCCCAGGACATCGCGCGGCGCACCTGGCGGGCGCTGGAGGCGGTGTACATGCGCATGGTGACGTGCGGCAGGCAGGCGCCGCCGAGTACGACGGTCAGCTGGGAGGCGATCATGTCGACGCGGGACGCGGGGGTGGTGCCGAACTCCAGGCCGGAGCGCAGGAACGCGGGCCCGGCGCCGCTCCGCCGTGCCGCGGCGGTGAACAGGGCGCCCGGGTCCCCGTCGAAGCGGCGCAGCACGAGGACGGCGACCAGGATGCCGGAGCCGACGAGCAGCACGATCTTCAGGATCTGGATGAGGGCGGTGCCCTTCATGCCGCCGATCGCGGCGTAGGCGATCATCAGGGCGCCCACGCCCACGACGCATCCGGTCCTCAGGGACTCGCTGGAGAAGCCGAGGATGAACGCCATCAGCTGTCCGGTGCCGGCGAGCTGGACGAGCATCAGCGGCAGCAGCGCGGCGATGGTGACCGCGCAGGCCACCACGCGCACGCGGCGGCCGGGCAGCCGGCGGGCCAGCGCGTCGCCCATGGTGAACCGGCCGGCGTTGCGCAGCGGTTCGGCGAGCAGGAACATCAGCAGCAGCAGGGACAGGGCCGTGCTGAGGGCGAGGACGACACCGTCGTAACCGCACAGGGCGATCACGCCGCCGGTGCCGAGGACGGTGGCCGCGGAGATGTAGTCGCCGGCGATGGCGAGGCCGTTGCGCAGCGGGGACAGGGCGCCGTAGCCGGTGTAGAACGCGTCGAGGTCGTCCCCGTCGGGGCCGGTGAGCACGCACAGCAGCAGGGTCACCGTGGCGACGGTGGAGAAGGCCACCAGGGACATCGCCCGGGCGGAGTCGCTGAATCCGGAGAGGGCGGCGCTGGTCATCTGCTCGCTCCTCGCCGCGCGTCCAGTTCGGTCTGCCTGCGGATGCGGTCGGCGAGCGGGTCGACGTAGCGGCGCGCGGTGGTCTCGTACAGGCCGATCGCCAGCCAGGTGACGGGGAGTTGGAGGAGGGCGAGCAGCAGGCCGGCGGGGACGCCGTCGGCGACCGTGCGTGTCATGACGCCGGGGGCGTACGCGGACAGGACGAGGAACAGGGTGAAGTAGCCCAGCGCGGTGAGTGTGGCGGTGCGGCGCTGCCGGCGGTAGGCGCCGCGCAGGACGCGCAGGTCGCTGTGGTGGCCGAGGGGTTCGCGGAGCGGGCGGCGGGCCGGGCGGGGCGGCCCGGGGGGTGCGGGCTGCCGGGGACGGGCGAGGCGGGGCGGCGGGTCGTAGGACATCCCGGTGCTCCTTGCGTGGCTCGGGTCCGTGACGACGGACCGCAGGGAGGTGGGAGAGCTGAGCCACGCACGCTACTCGCGCGGTCACGACCGCGCGGCGTTTTCTCCGAACTGGCCGGTCGGTATGTGCGCCCCGCGCCAGGACGGCCCGCGGCACCCGGACCCGCCCGCGGCGCCGCTCACTCCTCGAGCACCGGGAACCGTCGTGGTGCCACCAGCAGCAGCAGGACGAACGCCAGTGCCGCCGCTGCCGCCGCACCGAGGTACACCGCGTGCACCGCTTCCGCGATCGCCCGCCGGGTGGTCTCCGGGGCCGTACCGGCGCGCAGGGCGCGCGTGACGGAGTCCAGGTCGCCCGCTCCGCCCAGCCGCGCGGCCAGCACGCCGTTGGCGACGGCGCCGAACAGCGACGCGCCGACGGTCTGCCCGGTCTGCCGGCAGAAGAGCACGGACGCGGTCGTGGTGCCCCGCTCCGACCAGCCCACCGTCGACTGCACCCCGACGATCAGCGGCAGCTGGAACAGACCCAGCGCCCCGCCGAGCAGCAGCATCAGCAGCGTCGGCTGCCACCACGAGCCGGGGTAGGGCAGGAAGGGGAACGCGGACAGGATCAGGGCGGCCAGGCCGATGCCGAGCAGCGCGGTGTCGCGGAAGCCGATCCTGCGGTAGACGTGCTGGCTGAGCGCGGCCGTCACCGGCCAGCTCAGCGTCCACACGGACAGCACGAACCCGGCGGCCACCGGCGCGAGCCCGAGCACCGACTGCGCGTACGTCGGCAGGAACACCGCCGGTGCCACCATCAGCAGGCCCAGCGCGCCGAGCGCCAGATTGACGGCGGCGATCGTCCGGCGCCGCCACACCCACCCCGGGATGACCGGCTCCGCGGCCCGCCGTTCCACCGCGACCACCACGGCGGCCAGGGCGAGGCCGGTGCCGAAGAGGGCCAGGGAGGGCGCCGACAGCCACGGCCAGGCCACCCCGCCCTGCACCAGCGCGGTCAGCAGCACCCCGCCGCACGCGAACACCGCCAGCGCGCCGGCCCAGTCCACGCGCGCGTGGCGCGCGCGCCGCCGCCGCGGTTCGTGCAGGTGGCGAACGATCAGCCACAGGGCGGCGGCGCCGACCGGCAGGTTGACCAGGAAGATCCAGCGCCAGTCGGTGCAGGCGGCGAGCACCCCGCCCAGCCCGGGACCGGCCACCGCGGCCACCGCCCACACCGTGGACAGCCTGGACTGGATCTTCGGACGCTCCGCCAGCGGGTACAGGTCGGCGGCCAGGGTCTGCACCGTGCCCTGCAACGCCCCGCCGCCCAGGCCCTGCACGATCCGGAACGCGATCAGCGCCGCCATGTTCCAGGCCGCCGCGCACAGCAGCGAACCCAGCAGGAACACGGCCGCGCCCACCACCAGCACCGGTTTGCGGCCGAAGGTGTCGGACAGCTTGCCGTAGACGGGGAGCGTGACGGTGACGGCGAGCAGATAGCCGGAGAACAGCCACGAGAAGACGGAGAACCCGCCCAGGTCGCCGACGATCTGCGGTACGGCCGTGGCGACGATGGTGGAGTCGAGCGCCGCCAGTGCCATCGCCAGCATCAGAGCGGCGACCACCGCACCCCGCCGGCCGGTGTCCAGCTGCCGTGCGGCCCCGCCGCGTATCGCCGGTGTCGTGCTCCCCACCGCGACTCCCCTCCCGTGGTCCCCGCCGGGCGACGTTCCGTGTCCCCTGCATCCGTCGCCGGACGACAGCCTCCCACGGCGGGCGGGATCGCGGCTGTGACCCGGCACGAGGGTGGAGACCTCCCGCACCGAAGGGTGGAGACGACCCCGGGAACGGCTCCACCCGGCGGTGGACCACCCCTAGGGGTATCTCCGTACCGCGGCTCGGGGAGGGGTCGTCCCGGCGGAGGACGAGGCCGGCCGGGGACAGTCCCTAACCTGGCTTCGACGCCGCTGGGGGGCGGCGTACCGCACCGGCGGGGGTGGGGTTTACCCCCCGGAAAGACGGGGCCCCGCACCAGCGCGCGCCACCGCCGCCGGCCGCGAGACTCGACGGCGTACCCAGGACGGCCGCCCGGCACACCCGGGCATCGCATCGACCTGCCAACGACATAGGAGACATACCGTGACATCGGCTGTGACCATTCCCAGGCACGGGGGCACTGGAGGGCGTACGGCCGTTGCCGCACGGGCACGGCAGGTGGTGAAGGCGTACGGGTCCGGCGAGACCCGCGTCGTCGCCCTGGACCACGTCGACGTGGACATCGCCCGCGGCCGGTTCACCGCGATCATGGGCCCCTCCGGGTCCGGCAAGTCCACCCTGATGCACTGTCTCGCCGGCCTCGACACGGTGACCAGCGGTCACATCCACCTGGACGAGACCGAGATCACCGGGCTGAAGGACAAGAAGCTCACCCAGCTGCGCCGGGACCGGATCGGCTTCATCTTCCAGGCGTTCAACCTGCTGCCGACGCTGAACGCGATCGAGAACATCACGCTGCCCATGGACATCGCCGGCCGCAAGCCCGACCGGGCCTGGCTGGACCGGGTGGTGGAGACCGTCGGGCTCGCCGGACGGCTCAAGCACCGGCCGACCCAGCTCTCCGGCGGCCAGCAGCAGCGCGTCGCCGTCGCCCGCGCGCTCGCCGCCCGCCCGGAGATCATCTTCGGGGACGAGCCGACCGGAAACCTCGACTCGCGCGCCGGAGCGGAGGTCCTGGGCTTCCTGCGCCGCTCCGTGGACGAACTGGGGCAGACCATCGTGATGGTCACCCACGACCCGGTGGCCGCCTCCTACGCCGACCGCGTGCTCTACCTCGCCGACGGCCGCATCGTGGACGAGATGCACCACCCGACGGCCGACCAGGTCCTGGACCGCATGAAGGACTTCGACGCCCGGGGCCGTACGTCATGACCGTGCTGAAGACCTCGATGCGCAACTTCTTCGCCCACAAGGGCCGCATGGCGCTGTCGGCGGTCGCCGTCCTGCTGTCCGTGGGCTTCGTGTGCGGCACCCTGGTGTTCACCGACACGATGAACACCACCTTCGACAAACTGTTCCAGGCGACCGCCTCGGACGTCACGGTCAGCGCCCAGGGCTCCTCCGACAGCGGTCAGACCGTCTCCCGCACCGGCAAGCCGCCCGTCATGCCGGCCTCCGTGCTCGACCGGGTCCGTGCCGCCCGGGGCGTCGCGTCCGCGGAGGGCACGGTGTTCTCCACCTCGGCGACCGTCGTCGACGCCGCCAAGGACAAGCTGTCACCGAGCAACGGCGGGCCGACCATCGTCGGCGGCTGGAACCGCAACGACGCCCGCACGATGGACATCACCTCCGGTGCGGCGCCCAGGGGCCCGGACCAGGTGATGGTCGACGCCGACACCGCAGGCAAGCACCACCTGGGTCTCGGTGACGAGATCGGCGTGATCACGGCCGTCGGCACGCACCGCGCGCGCGTGTCCGGCATCGCCGCCTTCCGGGTCACCAACCCCGGCGCGGCGCTGTTCTACCTGGACACCCGCACCGCCCAGCAGACCATCGTCGGCCGGACCGGCGTCTACACCGACGTCAACGTCACCGCCGCCAAGGGCGTGACGGACGCCCGGCTGAAGGAGAACGTCACCGCCGCCCTCGGGCACACCTACAAGGTGCGGACCGCCAAGGAGGTCGCCGACGCCAACCAGAAGAGCGTCGGAAGCTTCCTGAAGGTCATGAAGTACGCGATGCTCGGCTTCGCCGGAGTCGCCTTCCTGGTCGGCATCTTCCTGATCATCAACACCTTCTCCATGCTGGTCGCCCAGCGCACCCGGGAGATCGGCCTGATGCGGGCCATCGGCTCCTCCCGCAAGCAGGTCAACCGCTCGGTGCTGGTCGAGGCGCTGCTGCTCGGCGTGGTCGGCTCCGTGCTCGGTGTCGGCGCGGGCATCGGCCTCGCCGTCGGCCTGATGAAGCTCATGGGTCGGATGGACATGCACCTGTCCACCGACGACCTGACGGTCGCCTGGACCACCCCGGTGACCGGGCTGCTGCTCGGCGTGGTCGTCACCGTGCTCGCCGCCTACCTCCCCGCCCGGCGTGCCGGCAAGGTCTCCCCGATGGCCGCCCTGCGCGACGCGGGCGCCCCCACCGACGCCAGGGCGGGCACGGTCCGGGCCGCCATCGGCCTGCTCCTCACCGCCGCCGGCGCGTGGAGCCTGTACGCCGCCGCCACCGCCGGGCGGGCCACGACCGGCTCGGGCTGGCTCGGCCTCGGCGTGCTGCTCACCCTGATCGGGTTCGTCGTCATCGGCCCGCTGCTCGCCGCCGGCCTGGTCCGCGTCCTCGGCGCGGCCCTCCTGCGGATCTTCGGCCCCGTCGGCCGGATGGCCGAACGCAACGCCCTGCGCAACCCGCGCCGCACCGGCGCCACCGGCGCCGCCCTGATGATCGGCCTCGCCCTCGTCGCCTGCCTGTCGGTGGTCGGCTCCTCCATGGTGGCCTCCGCCACCGACCAGCTGGACAAGACCGTGGGCGCGGACTTCATCGTCGAGGAGGACCACGGCCAGGTCATCGACGCGCAGGCCGTCGAAGCCGTCAAGCGCGCACCCGGCCTCGCCCGGGTCACCGAGTACAAGGTGCTGGACGCCTCCCTGACCACCCCCGACGGCCGCACCACCGGCAAGGAGACGATCAGCGCCGCCGACCCGGCCCACGCGCGTGACGTGCGTACCAGGACCGTGGCCGGCCGGCTCGCCGACGCCTACGCCCCCGGCTCGATGTCCGTCTTCGAAGGCTTCGCCAAGGACCACGGCGTCAAGCTGGGCTCCACCGTCACCGTGCGCTTCAAGGGCGGCAGGACGGCAAGACTCACCGTCCGCGCGATCACCAGCGACGACGTCGTCATCGACAAGGGCGCGATGTACGTGTCCATCGCCACCGCCGCGCGGTACGTGCCCGCCGACCGGATGCCACTGGACCAGCTCGTCTTCGCCACGGCTGCGGACGGCCGGGAGAAGACCGCCTACCAGGCGCTGAAGTCGGCCCTGCACGAGTTCCCGCAGTACACCGTGCGCGACCAGACCGACTACAAGCAGGAGCTGAAGGACCAGATCGGCCAGCTGCTGAACATGATCTACGGCCTGCTGGCGCTCGCGATCATCGTCGCCGTTCTGGGCGTGGTGAACACCCTGGCCCTGTCGGTGGTCGAGCGGACCCGGGAGATCGGCCTCATGCGGGCCATCGGCCTCTCCCGCCGCCAGCTGCGCCGCATGATCCGCCTGGAGTCCGTGGTCATCGCCGTCTTCGGCGCGCTCCTCGGCCTCGGGCTGGGCATGGGCTGGGGCGCCACCGCCCACCGGCTCCTCGCCCTGGAGGGTCTCACCATCCTGGAGATCCCCTGGCCGACGATCACCGCGGTCTTCGTGGGCTCCGCGTTCGTGGGCCTGTTCGCCGCGCTGGTCCCGGCGTTCCGGGCGGGCCGGCTGAACGTCCTGAACGCCATCGCGACGGAGTAGCCCGCGCCACGCCGAGGGCCACCGCGTACGGGGGTTGCGGTGGAGTAACCCGGTGCCGGGACGCCTTCGGGCGCCACCGGCACCGGGTTCCCGCCGTCGCACCGACCGCCGGACGGCGGGTCGCCCACAGGGGCTGTCCACAGCCGTCGTTCACAGCCGTCGCCCCCAGGCGATGTCCACAGGGGTTGTCCACAGCTCCCGCGCCGCCGGGCGAGGCGTCGTACGCTGGACACCCCCGGCCGCTCCAAGCGTCGGGCTCTTCGCGTTGCCCCACGACCCGGACGGAAAGCCCCCTCCATGAGCCTGCACGGTCTGCTCGACGCCGTCGTCAAGGACCCCGCCCTCGCGGAAGCGATCGGCGCGGCAGCGGACGGCACCCGCACGCACGTCGACCTCGTCGGTCCCCCGGCGGCCCGTCCCTTCGCGGTCGCCGCCCTGGCCCGCGAGGCCGGCCGCCCGGTGCTGGCCGTGACGGCGACCGGCCGCGAGGCCGAGGACCTCGCGGCGGCCCTGCGCTCGCTGCTGCCCCCCGAGGGCGTCGTGGAGTACCCCTCCTGGGAGACCCTCCCGCACGAGCGGCTCAGCCCCCGCAGCGACACCGTGGGCCGCCGCCTCGCCGTCCTGCGGCGCCTCGCCCACCCCAGCACGGACGACCCCGGGGCCGGCCCCGTCTCCGTCGTCGTCGCACCCGTACGCTCCGTGCTCCAGCCGCAGGTCAAGGGCCTGGGCGACCTGGAACCGGTGGCCCTGAGGACCGGCCGTACCGCCGACCTCGGCCAGATCGTCGAAGCCCTCGCGGCGGCGGCCTACGCGCGCGTGGAGCTGGTCGAGAAGCGCGGCGAGTTCGCCGTACGCGGCGGCATCCTCGACGTGTTCCCGCCCACCGAGGAACACCCCCTGCGCATCGAGTTCTGGGGCGACGACATCGAGGAGATCCGCTACTTCAAGGTCGCCGACCAGCGCTCCCTCGAAGTAGCCGAGCACGGCCTGTGGGCGCCCCCGTGCCGCGAGCTGCTCCTCACCGACGAGGTCCGCACCCGGGCGCGCGCCCTCGCCGAGGAACACCCCGAGCTGGGCGAGCTGCTCGGCAAGATCGCCGAAGGCATCGCGGTGGAGGGCATGGAGTCCCTCGCGCCGGTCCTGGTGGACGACATGGAACTGCTCCTCGACGTGCTGCCCGAGGGCTCGATGGCCGTCGTCTGCGACCCCGAGCGGGTCCGCACCCGCGCCGCCGACCTCGTGGCCACCTCCCAGGAGTTCCTCCAGGCATCCTGGGCGGCCACCGCCGGCGGCGGCGAGGCCCCGATCGACGTGGGCGCCGCCTCCCTGTGGTCCATCGCCGACGTCCGCGACCGCGCGCGCGAGCTGGACATGATGTGGTGGTCGGTGTCCCCGTTCGCGGCCGACCTGGAACCGGACGCCGACACCCTCAAGCTCGGCATGCACGCCCCCGAGACCTACCGCGGCGACACCGCGCGGGCCCTCGCCGACACCAAGGGCTGGCTCGCCGACGGCTGGCGCACGGTGTTCATCACCGAGGGCCACGGCCCGGCAGCCCGCACGGTCGAGGTGCTCGGCGGCGAGGGCATCGCCGCCCGCCTGGACTCCGACCTCGGCACGCTCGGCCCCTCCGTCGTGCACGTCTCCTGCGGCTCGCTCGAGTACGGCTTCGTGGACCCGGCGCTGAAACTCGCCGTGCTCACCGAGACCGACCTCTCCGGCCAGCGCACCGCGAGCCGCGACGGCGCCCGCATGCCGGCCCGCCGCCGCAAGACCATCGACCCGCTCACCCTGGAACCGGGCGACTACATCGTCCACGAACAGCACGGCGTCGGCCGCTACATCGAGATGGTGCAGCGCACCGTGCAGGGCGCCACCCGCGAGTACCTCGTCGTCGAGTACGCGCCCGCCAAACGCGGCCAGCCCGGCGACCGGCTGTACATCCCGACCGACCAGCTGGAGCAGATCACCAAGTACGTCGGCGGCGAGGCGCCCACCCTGCACCGGCTGGGCGGTGCCGACTGGACGAAGACGAAGGCGCGCGCGAAGAAGGCCGTCAAGGAGATCGCGGCCGACCTGATCAAGCTGTACAGCGCGCGCATGGCCGCCCCCGGCCACGCCTTCGGCACGGACACCCCCTGGCAGCGCGAGCTGGAGGACGCCTTCCCCTACGCGGAGACCCCCGACCAGCTCACCACCATCGCCGAGGTCAAGGAGGACATGGAGAAGTCGGTCCCCATGGACCGCCTGGTCTGCGGCGACGTCGGTTACGGCAAAACCGAGATCGCCGTACGGGCCGCCTTCAAAGCCGTACAGGACGGCAAGCAGGTCGCCGTCCTGGTGCCCACGACCCTGCTGGTGCAGCAGCACTTCGGCACGTTCTCCGAGCGGTACGGGCAGTTCCCGGTCAACGTGCGGGCGCTCTCCCGCTTCCAGACCGACACCGAGGCCAAGGCCGTCCTGGAGGGGCTGAAGGACGGCTCCGTGGACCTCGTCATCGGCACCCACCGCCTGTTCTCCTCCGAGACCAAGTTCAAGGACCTCGGCCTGGTCATCGTGGACGAGGAGCAGCGCTTCGGCGTCGAGCACAAGGAGCAGCTGAAGAAGCTGCGCGCCAACGTCGACGTGCTGACCATGTCGGCCACGCCCATTCCGCGCACCCTGGAGATGGCGGTCACCGGCATCCGCGAGATGTCCACGATCACCACCCCGCCGGAGGAGCGCCACCCGGTGCTCACCTTCGTCGGACCGTACGAGGAGCGGCAGATCGGCGCAGCCATCCGCCGCGAACTGCTGCGCGAGGGCCAGGTCTTCTACATCCACAACCGGGTCGAGTCCATCGACCGGGCGGCGGCCAAGCTGCGGGAGATCGTGCCCGAGGCCCGCATCGCCACCGCCCACGGCCAGATGTCCGAGGCGGCCCTGGAACAGGTCGTCGTCGACTTCTGGGAGAAGCGGTTCGACGTCCTCGTCTCGACCACCATCGTGGAATCCGGCATCGACATCTCCAACGCCAACACCCTGATCGTGGAACGCGGCGACACCTTCGGCCTGTCCCAGCTGCACCAGCTGCGCGGCCGGGTCGGCCGGGGCCGCGAGCGCGGCTACGCCTACTTCCTGTACCCGCCGGAGAAGCCGCTGACGGAGACCGCCCACGAGCGGCTCGCGACGATCGCCCAGCACACGGAGATGGGCGCCGGCATGTACGTCGCGATGAAGGACCTGGAGATCCGCGGCGCCGGCAACCTGCTCGGCGGCGAACAGTCCGGGCACATCGCGGGCGTCGGCTTCGACCTGTACGTCCGCATGGTCGGCGAGGCCGTCGCCGACTACCGGCGCCAGCTGGAGACCGGCGGGGCCGAGGAGGAGCCGCCGCTCGAGGTGAAGATCGAGCTGCCCGTCGACGCCCACGTCCCGCACGACTACGCCCCCGGCGAGCGGCTGCGCCTCCAGGCCTACCGGGCCATCGCCTCCGCCAACAGCGAGGAGGACATCAAGGCCGTCCGCGAGGAACTCACCGACCGCTACGGCAAGCTGCCCGAGCCGGTGGAGAACCTGCTGCTGGTGGCCGCCCTGCGCATGCTCGCGCGCGCGTGCGGCGTCGGCGAGATCGTCCTCCAGGGCACCAACATCCGCTTCGCGCCGGTGGAGCTGCGCGAGTCGCAGGAGCTGCGGCTCAAGCGGCTCTACCCCGGCACGGTCATCAAGCCCACCGCCCACCAGGTGCTGGTCCCGCGCCCCAAGACCGCCAAGGTGGGCGGCAAGCCGGTGGTCGGCCGCGAACTGCTGGGCTGGGTCGGGGAGTTCCTCACCTCGGTCCTCGGCTGACCCGCGGGGGCGGGCGGTCCTCCGGGGCTCTCCACGCCCGGCACCGCCGCGGGCCGGACCGGCCGCGGCACCGGGACGGGGCCCGTGGCGGCTGCCGGGGCCCGTAACGCCCCACTCGTCCGGTGATCGCCCCTTCACGCCCCATCCGGTGGGCGCCGAAGGGGCGTTACCGTGGGGGCGGAACGATCCGTCCGCATCCGGGGGGCGGTTCAGGGTGAGCGAGGGGGCGCAGCGTGACACGTCTGAGGGGCGGGGCGGTCACCGCCGTGGCCGTGCTGGTCGCCGTGACCGGCTGCAAGGCGGAGCAGACGGCCGGGTCCGGCGGACCGCAGCGGACCGCGGGCGGGGGACCGGCCATGGCCGCCGCCGGCTCACTGGCCGTCAAGGGGCGCGCGCCGAAGACCGGTTACTCCCGGGAGCGGTTCGGCACCGCCTGGGCGGACACCGACTCCAACTCCTGCGACACCCGCGACGACATACTCAAACGCGACCTGGAGAAGGTCAGGTTCACGAGCGGCGGCTGCAAGGTCTCCTACGGGCTGCTGGCGTCCGACCCTTACTCCGGGAAGGAGATCACCTACCGGCGCGGTCGCAGCCAGGTCGACATCGACCATGTCGTGGCCCTCTCGGACGCCTGGCAGAAGGGCGCCAAGTACTGGGACCCCGGCAAGCGCATAGCCCTCGCCAACGACCCCCTCAACCTCCTCGCGGTCGACGCCGGCACCAACCGCGGCAAGGGGGACGGCGACGCGGCCACCTGGCTTCCCCCCAACAAGGCCTATCGCTGCGCCTACGTCGCCGCGCAGGTCGCCGTCAAGAAGAAGTACGGCCTGTGGGTGACCGCCGCCGAGAAGTCCGCGATGCGGAAGGTCCTCGCGACCTGCCCGGAGCAGAAGCTCCCCTCCGGCGGCAATCCCACCAGCGCACCGGAACGCTTCCGCGCCCGCTGACCGGCCCGGCGGCCGGGCATACCAGTGTAGCCCGGCCGCCGGCGCCTTGGCTCACGCGCCCGTCTTGCCCTTGAGGGAGCCCAGGACCTGGGTCGTCAGCTTCTTCGCGATCGCGGCGCCGTTGTCGCCGCCCGCCGTCGACAGCACGGTGACCACGGCGTTGCCGGAGCGGGCCGCGATCAGGGTGGTGCCGTTCTCCCAGGCGCCGCTCGTCAGCGTCATCGTGTACGCCTCGTCACCGAGCCCGGTCGTGGACTGCCCGGCGAGCTTCACCGTGGCGTGCGCGTCGGTGTCCGTGAAAGTGGCGCACTCGGTGGCCACGGACCGCAGGTTCTTCATCACCGTCTTCGCCGTGGCGCCCTGGAACGCGTCGACCTCCTGGGCGACTTCCTCGGTCTTGTCCTGGTTCACGTAGTCGTTCTGCGCGAACGACGCGCCGCCCTTGAAACCGGACACCTGTATCCAGGACGTGCCCTCCAGCCGGGTGCAGTCCGGCTTCCCCTTGTTCCCGGCGGACGCGGGGACGAACTGGCTGCCACTGTCCGAGGCGCCGTCGGCCTCGGCCTTGAACCCGGCCGGGAAGGCGGACGCGGGCGCCAGCACACCCTTGAGCTGCGTACCGGTGAGCAGACCGGCGTCGGGGTTCGCCGACTTGGCCGGCTTGGCGCTCGTGGTGTCGGAGGAGGAATCCGACGAACAGGCGGACAGGGCCAGAGGAAGTGCCGCAACCGCGAGCGTGGTGACGACACGGGACGAGAGGCGCATGACAGTCCTTCAGAACGGTGGGTGATACGGGGGGCACGGCAGGGGGGGTGGCGGGGGCCGCGCAGACGTTGAGTGACCGCTCGGCCGCAGGGCCAATAAGATCAAAGCTTGTGAACCGAGTCAACACGATGCACGAGTATCGCTGTGTACACGTCGTGAAGCTCCGGATCATGTGTACGTCGGTATGCTCGGTCACACACGGGACGAGGGGAGCGGCAACCGTGCACGACAACGCGACAGAGGTGACCGCAGCCGGCATCGCACGGCTCGCCGGAGTGGGCCGAGCCGCCGTGAGCAACTGGCGCCGCCGGCACCCGGACTTCCCCAAGCCGGTCGGCGGCAGTGAGACCAGCCCGTCCTTCGCGCTCGCCGAGGTCGAGTCCTGGCTGCGCGCACAGGGGAAACTGGCCGAAGTGCCGTTGCGGGAGCGGGTCTGGCAGCAGCTCGCCGGCCACCCCGAGGGCCCGCTGACGGCCCTCGTGCACGCGGGCTGCGCACTGCTGCTGATCCACGAACGCCCCACCGTCTGGCTCGATGCGAGCGCCGGTTCCGACGCACGGCTCGCGGCGATGCTGCCGGGCGCGCTGGAGCAGGTGCTGACACCGCGCCTCGGCGGCGCGAGCGCCGGGCCGGGTGCCGGGCCGGGCCCCCGGCCGACGGCCGAGGGTGTGAACACCGCGCTCACGCGAACCGCTGTGAACCCCGCACCGGCGCCCCCGCCTGTGAACACCTCACCGGCCGCGTCGCCTGTGAACCCCTCGTCGGCCATGCCACCTGTGAGCGCCCCACGCACGCCGCCCCCCGTGAACACCGTTCCGACGCGGCCCCCCGTGGACGCCGTACCGACACCGTTGCGCGTGAGCTCCGTACCGACGCCGTCGCCCGTGAATGTCTCACCAACGGTTCACAGCGCCCCAGCCGCTCACGGCTCGGCCCCCTCCATCCACGCCACCGCGTCCCCCCCCACCACCCCGGCCGTCCGGGCCGTCCCCGCCGTCCGCACCCCCACCGGCCCCCAGCTCCTCCCCTCCGTCCCCCTCCTGCGCGGTGCCGCCGAGCTGGCCGCCGAGGTGGGGGCGCGGCAGGCGTTCGAGTTCCTGCTGGGGCGGCACCTGGACGCCAACCCCCGCCAGTACACGCTCACCCCCGCCGGACTCGCCGGCCTCATGGCGGACCTCGCCGGCCCGGCCCGTACCGTCCTGGACCCGGCCTGCGGCACCGGCGCCCTGCTGCGCGCCGTGGACACGCGCCCCGGCCAGGAGCTGTACGCCCAGGACAGCGCCCCCGACCTCGCCGCGCTCAGCGCGTTGCGGCTCGCGCTGCACACCCGGGCCGCCGTACGCGGCGCCGTGGGCGACAGTCTGCGCGCCGACGCCCACCCGGAACTGCGCGCGGACGCGGTCCTGTGCCATCCGCCGTTCAACGAGCGGAACTGGGGCCACGACGAACTCGCCTACGACCCGCGGTGGGAGTACGGCTTCCCGGCGCGCACCGAGTCCGAGCTGGCCTGGGTGCAGCACGCGCTGGCCCGGCTGACCGACGGCGGCACCGCCGTCCTGCTGATGCCGCCGGCCGCCGCCTCCCGCCGCTCCGGGCGCCGGATCCGCGCCGACCTGCTGCGCCGGGGCGCGCTCAGGGCCGTGGTCGCGCTGCCGGTCGGGGCCGCACCGCCGTACAACATCCCGCTGCACCTGTGGGTACTGCGCCGGCCGGACCGTACGCCGGCGGCGCCGGAGGTGCTGCTCGTGGACACCGGGAGGTTCGCCGCCGGGGGGCGTGGCGGGCCGGACTGGGCGGCGGTGCGGGAGGCCGTCCTGGACGCCTGGCGGGTGTTCGGGCGGGCCGGCCGGCTGGCGGAGCGGCCGGGCCTCGCCCGCTCCGTGCCGGTGATCGCGCTCCTCGGCGACGACGTGGACCTGGCCCCCGCCCGTCATCTGCCGCCACCGGCGGTGGCCGACGGCGCGGCCCACCTCGCCGAGGTGCGCGAGCGGCTCGGCGAGACCCTGCGCCTGACCGCCGGCCTGACCCCGCCACCGGCGGATCGGGCACCGGCCGATCCCGCATCGGCCGGTCCGGCCCCGGCCGCCCACCGGCCGGTCACCACCATCGGTGAACTCGCGCGCGGGGGCGCGCTGGTGCTGCGCACGGGCGGGAACGGCGGCCACGCGCGCGTGCCCGTCCTCACCGACCACGACGTCCTCGCCGGGACGGGTCCCTCGGGCACGCTCCCGGAGAGCGAGGAGGAGGCCGTACTGACCGAGATCGGTGACATCGTCGTACCGGTGCTGGGCGGGGGTTCGGTGGCGCGGGTGATCGACGAGGGGACAGCGGGCGCCGCCCTGGGGCGCAACCTCGTGCTCCTGCGCCCCGACCGGGCGGCGCTCGACCCCTGGTTCCTCGCCGGCTTCCTGCGCGGTACGGCCAACAACCGCCAGGCCAGCAGCTACGCCTCCACCGCTACCCGGCTGGACGTGCGCCGGTTGCAGCTGCCCCGGCTCCCGCTGGAGGAACAGCGGCGCTACGGCGCGCGGTTCCGCGCACTCGACGAGTTCGAGCGGGCGCTGCGCCACGCGAGCAGACTCGGGGAAGAGCTCGTGCGCGGGATGTACGACGGTCTCACCGACGGCACGGTCCTGCCCGGCTGATCCCCGGGCGGGTGGCCGTCGGACAACGGTTCGGTACAACCCGGACCGCATGTCCCCGCCGGGCCATATGCTCGACGCGACATGCGCACGACCGGCGTCCGTCCGCCCCGCGGAGGGTGCCGGCCGGGCGTGCACGCCCACTTCAGGCATCAGGAGCAGCCATGCAAGGCCACGGCTACGGACAGCCGGTGAAGCAGCCGCCGCACACCGCGTGGCTGGTTCTCCTGCGCGTGCTGTTCGTGGCGCTCGGGATCCTCACCATCGGCTTCCTGGCGTGGGTGATGCTGCTCCGGCTGGCGGCCGTCACCCGCCGGTCGCTGGACTGGGGGCTGTTCGTGGCGGTGCTCGCGGCCGACATCCTCAGCATGGCGCTGCTGGCGGCCGAGCCCGGCGACGACATCCACACGGCCGGCGGCTACACGGGCATCCTGCTGCTGCTCGGCACGCTCGTGGCCACGACGGCGTACTACCTGGCCGCGGACATCCGTCACTTCCTGCTGCGTCAGCAGGCCTACCGGGCGCAGCAGCAGGCGTACCGGGCGCCGCAGCACGCGCCGGGCTACGGGTACCCGGCGCTCGCGACGCCGTACCCCGCGGCGACCGTACCCACACCGCCGACGGCGGCGACTCCCCCGCACCCCGCGCCCATGACTCCCATGCACCCGGCCTCCCCGCACACCCCGCACCCGGCCGTGCCCCGGCCGCCGCTGGCCACTCCGCCGCCGCAGCGTCCGGCGCCCGCCCGGATCGACCAGGTGCGGGCCGAGCTGGACGAGCTGAGCGACTACCTCCGCCGGCACGACGGCCATGAGGGCGGACGGTGAGTGTGGCGACCGGACGTGTCGTCGCGGGCCGTTACGAGCTGTCGACGCTCATCGGCCAGGGCGGCATGGGCCAGGTCTGGACGGCGTACGACCAGCGGCTGGACCGGCGCGTGGCGGTGAAGCTGCTGCGGCCCGACAAGGTGGCGGGCCAGGAGGCGGACGAGCTGCGCCGGCGCTTCCTGCGCGAGTGCCGGGTGACCGCGCAGGTGGCGCACCCCGGCCTGGTGACGGTGCACGACGCGGGCACCGAGGGCGAGGAGCTGTTCCTCGTCATGCAGTACGTCGACGGCGCCGACCTCTCCGACCACCTCGCCGAGCACGACCCGTACCCGTGGCAGTGGGCGGTCGCGGTGGCCGCTCAGCTGTGCGCCGTGCTGAGCGCGGTGCACGCCGTGCCGATCGTGCACCGCGACCTCAAGCCGCGCAATGTGATGGTGCAGCAGGACGGCACGGTCACCGTCCTCGACCTGGGCGTGGCCTCGGTCATGGACACCGACACCACCCGCCTCACCCACACCGGCTCCCCGATCGGCTCGCCCGCCTACATGGCGCCCGAACAGGCGATGGGCGGCGCGGTCGGCCCGTACACCGACCTGTACGCGCTGGGAGTGCTGATGCACGAGCTCCTCAGCGGTGACGTGCCGTTCGCCGGCTCCACGGCGCTCGGTGTGCTGCACCGGCACCTGTACGAGCCGCCGCTGCCGGTGCGCCGGATCCGCCCCGAGGTCCCCGAGGCGCTGGAAGCCCTGGTGCTGCGGCTGCTCGCGAAGGACCCGCAGCACCGGCCCGCGTCCGCTCAGGACGTGTACGAGGACCTGGCGCCGCTGCTGCCCGCGCGCGGGACGCCCACCGGGGCGCCCCTGGATCCCACCCGCCCCTTCCTGCGCCCGCACGCCCCCTGGCCGGACCGCGCGCGCACCCCCGCGCCGCAGCCCGCCCCCGTCGCGCCGGCGCCCACGGTGGTGGGGAAGCCCGATGTCGCCGCCGCCGTCGACGACGTCAAACGGCTGCTGGGAGAGGGCCGTATCACGCAGGCCGTCGACATCCTCGGCGCGATCCTGCCGGCCGCCGCTCACCAGCACGGCGAGCACTCCCCGGTCGTCCGTACGCTGCGCAAGCAGTACGCGGCGACGCTCATGGACGACGGCCAGTACCGGCGCGCGCTGCCCGAACTGCGCCGGCTCGCCGACGAACGAGCCGCCGAGGCCGGGCAGGCCGACCCGCAGTCACTGCGTTACCGCTACGAGGCCGCGCAGTGCCTGGAACAGCTGGGCGAACCGGCGGCGGCGCTCGCCGAGTACCGCGCGCTGCTGCCGTACTACGAGAACCAGTACGTGTCCGGCGACCCCGGGATCGCCCACGAGGTGCGCCGGCGCGTCGGCCATCTGCTGCTCGCCCTCGGCGACCGCCCGGCCGCCCACGACACGCTCGCGCGGCTGCTGATGGACGTGGAGCGGCTGCACGGCCCCGGCCACCCCACGGCCGTGGAGGTCCGGCGGACCTTGCAGTGGCTGGGGCAGGTGCGCGGGTAGATTTCGCTGTTCCCCGGGTGCCGCTCGAGCACTTCCGGGGCGCGGGTTTCCCGGCGGCGGACCCGCCGCCCGATAGCTCGCGGTTCGTTTCCGACAGGCACGCGCGCGCGTGCACGATGAGGGGTGGGGTTCATGGCCGGTCACCGGCAGTCCAAGAAGCGCAGACACATCACGTGGGCGGTGGCCGGCGCGGCCGTCGTCACCGGGTCCGGGATCGCCGCCCAGGCGTCCATGGCCGCCACCACGTGGCCGGCCCAGAAGACCTTCACGGGGCGCGCGTTCGACACGTGCACCGCGCCCTCGCTGTCCGCCATGAAGGCCTGGCACACCGGCTTCTACGGCGCGGCGGCCGTCTACGTGGGCGGGAAGAACCGCGGCTGCGCCCAGCCCAACCTCACCGCCTCCTGGGTGAAGTCCGTCAACTCCCTCGGCTGGAAGCTCATCCCGCTCTACGTCGGCGCCCAGCCGCCGTGCCAGTCGGGCGCCAACCCCGAGAAGATGACCGCCGCCACCGCCGCCTCGCTCGGCGCGAAGGACGCCGCGGACGCCGTGGCCAAGGCGTCCGCGCTCGGCATGAGGGCGGGCAGCGCGGTCTACCTCGACATGGAGGCGTACGACATCACGAACAAGTCGTGCGACGACGCCGTGCTGACGTATGTGCGCGCCTTCGACAAGGGCCTGCACGCCAGGACCTACCGGGCCGGCTACTACGGCTTCAGCAGCTCCAGCGCCAAGTCGATAGCCACCGCCAAGGACCGCACGGACCTGCCGGGCAACCTCTGGTACGCGCTCTGGGACAAGCAGAACACGACGACCGCGGACTGGCCGTGGGACTCCACCCGGTTCACCCAGCACAGCCGCGCCCACCAGTACCTGGTCAACAGCAAGGAGTCGCACGGCGGCGTCACGCTGACCGTCGACCGGGACGCGTGGGACGCGCCGGTGGCCCTCGTCGGTTGACCCGGCGGCTAACCCCGCGGCGGGCGGCGGTGCCCGAAGGGCGTGTGAATCGTTGGTCGAATGGGTTGGCCGCAGGCTGCCCACTGCCTACCATCGATCATCGCAAGTCATTGCAATCTCCCCTGGAGGTTTCCTTGCACCGCCGCCGTCGCACCGCGCTCGTCCTCACCGCCGCGATCGCCGCCGCGGCACCCCTGCTGACCGCCTGCGGGAATGACGCCCACCCGGGCGCCGCGGCCGTCGTCGGAGGCGGGCGGATCACCGTCGCCCAGCTGGAGAGCCGGGTCGACGAGGTACGCGAGGCGCAACGGGCCGCGGTGGCGGACGACGCCCAGTACCGGCAGGTCGTCTCCTCCACGAGCAGCCTGACCCGCGACACCCTGCACAACATGATCCTCGACCGGGTGCTGCACCGCGCCGCCCGGGACGAGGGCGTCACGGTCAGCCGCAAGGAGATCCAGCAGATGCGCGCGGGCCTGGAGCAGCAGACCGGCGGCGCCAAGGGCCTGGAGACGGCCTGGCTCCAGAAGTACGGCATCGCCCCGGAACGCCTCGACGACAACCTGCGCCTCCAGCTGGAGGCGCAGAAGCTCGCCGCGAAGCTGGGCACCGACACCAGCCGGCCGGAGTTCTGGAAGGCTTTGTCCGCGGCGTCCCGGGAACTGCGCGTCGACCTCAACCCGCGCTACGGCTCCTGGGACGTGCAGAAGAGCAGTCGCGTGGACGCCCGGACGCCGTGGGTACGGGAGGTCACGACGACGGACGGACAGCCACCGGCCACGGCATAGGCCGGACAGCCACCGGCCACCGGCGCAGACCGGGTAACGGCTTGGTCCGGCCAGGGCGCACAGGCGGCCCCGGCGCAGGCCGGCCACGGCTTGGTCCCGGCCTCGGCGCAGGCCGGCCGGTCATACGATCACAGGACTCCTCGGTCCTGTGGACAACGCGATCCGTTCGCTCCCGCCGTGGGTTACGTTCGGATCGTGAACGAAACCAGCCGCGAGACCGCTGCCGCCCCCGGTCGTGTCGTCCTGCTCACCACCAGCCACCGCGTCGCCCCCGGCCTGCTGTCCTGGCCCGCCTGGCAGGCCCTGCGCGCCGCCGACGCCGTGCTGTGCGCGGACGGCGCGCATCCGCAGCTGCCGTACCTGCGGGAGGCGGGGATAGCGGTGGCGCGGACGGCGCCCACCGCGCAGGAGCTGGTCGACGCGTGCGCCGGCGGGCGGACGGTGGTGGTCGTGGCCACCGGCGAGGGCGAGCCGGCCCTCACCGACGGCCTGGCCCGGCTGGCCGGCACCGGCCGGACCGCCATGCCCGACCTGGAGCTGCTGCCCGCCTCGTACGACCTGCCCGGCGCCCGCCTCCTGGACCTCGTGCAGGTGATGGACCGCATCCGTGCGGAGTGCCCGTGGTCGTCCCGGCAGACCCACGAGGGCCTGGCGAAGTACGGCATAGAGGAGGCGTACGAACTGGTCGAGGCGATCGAGGCCGGCGACCGCGAGGAGCTGCGCGAAGAACTGGGTGACGTCCTCCTCCAGGTCGTCTTCCACTCCCGGATCGCCGAGGAGCACCCGGACGCGCCGTTCTCCGTCGACGACGTCGCCGGCGGCATCGTCGCCAAGCTCGTCCACCGGCACCCGCACGTCTTCGGCGACGAGACGGCCGAGACCCCGGAGGACGTCAAGGAGCACTGGCTGCGCACCAAGGCCGAGGAGAAGCGGCGCACCTCGGTCACGGACGGCGTACCCCTCGGGCAGCCCGGCCTGGCCCTCGCCGCGAAGCTCGCCTCCCGCGCCCGCACGGCGGACCTGGACGTACCCCTGCCGCGCGGTGAGGGCATCGGGTACGAACTGCTGGCGCTGGCGGTCCGCGCCGAGGCGGCCGGCATCGACCCCGAGGCGGCGCTGCGGGCGGTGGCGCGGGTGTACCGGGACGCGATACGGGCCGCTGAGGGCCTGTCCGCTTAGAGCCCTCGCCCCGGCGGGCCGGTGCGAGGCGCGCGGAGCAGGTACGGAAAGGGAGAAGGAGCCGTCCACGCCACACGGCACGAGGTCCCGCTGCCGCATCGGCCAGCCGCGAACGGGGCAGCAGGGGAGAACAGGGGAATAGGGGAGTAGGGGAGCAGGGCGGCCGCCGGGGAGCCGGAGGGCATGCTGCAAGCGCTTGCCGTGTCACCCCGCCGCGCGTTGCCCGGCGAGGCGGATACCGTCGGGGAGTGACCGACCAGCTCCGCCCCGACGGCCCGGCGCCCGCCCTCTTCACGTGGGAGTTCGCCACCGACCCCTACCCCGCCTACGCCTGGCTGCGCGAGCACGCCCCCGTGCACCGCACGCGGTTGCCGAGCGGGGTGGAGGCCTGGCTCGTCACCCGGTACGCCGACGCCCGGCAGGCCCTGGCCGACCAGCGGCTGAGCAAGAACCCGGCGCATCACGACGAGCCCGCGCACGCCAGGGGCAAGACCGGCATCCCCGGCGAGCGCAAGGCCGAACTGATGACGCATCTGCTGAACATCGACCCGCCGGATCACACCAGGTTGCGCAGGCTGGTCAGCAAGGCGTTCACCCCGCGCCGGGTCGCCGAGTTCGCGCCCCGGGTGCAGCAGCTGGCCGACGACCTCATCGACCGGTTCGCGGCATCGGGATCCGCCGACCTCATCCACGAGTTCGCCTTCCCGCTGCCCATCTACGCCATCTGCGACCTGCTCGGCGTCCCGCGCGAGGACCAGGACGACTTCCGGGACTGGGCCGGCATGATGATCCGGCACGGCGGCGGTCCCCGGGGCGGGGTCGCCCGGTCGGTGAAGAAGATGCGCGGCTATCTCGCCGAGCTGATCCACCGCAAGCGTGCTGCCCTGCCCGCCGAACCGGCGCCCGGCGAGGACCTGATCTCCGGCCTGATCCGCGCCTCCGACCACGGCGAGCACCTCACCGAGAACGAGGCCGCCGCGATGGCCTTCATCCTGCTGTTCGCCGGCTTCGAGACGACGGTCAACCTCATCGGCAACGGCACCTACGCCCTGCTCACCCACCCCGAGCAGCGCCTGCGGCTCCAGGAGTCCCTGGCGCGCGGGGAACAGGATCTGCTGGAGAGCGGCGTGGAGGAACTGCTGCGCTACGACGGCCCGGTGGAGCTGGCCACCTGGCGGTTCGCCACCGAGCCGCTCACCATCGGCGGGCAGGACATCGCGCCGGGCGATCCGGTGCTCGTCGTCCTGGCCGCGGCCGACCGGGACCCGGAGCGGTTCGCCGGCCCGGACGTGCTCGACCTCGCCCGTCGCGACAACCAGCACCTCGGCTACGGCCACGGCATCCACTACTGCCTCGGCGCACCGCTCGCCCGGCTGGAGGGCCAGACCGCGCTCGCCACCCTGCTCAGCCGCCTGCCCGACCTGCGTCTCGCCGCGGACCCGGCCGAGCTGCGCTGGCGCGGCGGGCTCATCATGCGCGGCCTGCGCACCCTGCCGGTGGAGTTCACACCCCCGCCTGAGGCCCACCGCCTCACGGGAAATGACAGACGTTCAACCTTGTGATCTTCACGTGATCTGTGCGGCATTAACTTGTGACAAGTGATCGTCTGCCGATACGTTCACCCCTCAGCGCGGCGGGCACCGTTCGCCGCCGGTCCTGCTGTCGCTCGAAAGGCTTCTGCATGCTCTCCGGGAACGGCCGACACCGTCGCCCCCGTCAGGCTCCGGCCCTCCTCGTCGCGGCCGGCGTGACCGGTTCCGCCATCGCCATTCCGCTCCTCGGGGCCGCGAGCGCCCACGCGGCCGACGGCACCACGTGGGACAAGGTGGCCGAATGCGAGAGCGGCGGCTCCTGGAGCGCGGACACCGGCAACGGGTATTTCGGCGGCCTCCAGATCTCGCAGGACGACTGGGCCAAGTACGGCGGCAGCCAGTACGCGGCCAGCGCCGACCAGGCCAGCCGCTCCCAGCAGATCGCCGTCGCCGAGAAGATCCTCGCCGCCAAGGGCACCACTCCGTGGGCCACCTGCGCCCTGCTGTCCGGGCTGACCTCGAACTCGGGCTCCGTGGACGTCGACACCGGCGTCGGCGGTTCCGGTGACACCGGCGGCACCGGTGACGCCGGGGGTTCGACCGGCACCTCGGACTCCACCGGCTCGCCGGGATCGACCGGTACATCCGGCAGTTCCGGTACTTCCGATACCTCCGGCACGTCCGGCTCGCCTGATTCGCCGTCCTCCACCGGTGCCGGCTCGGACGCCGGTTCCGGCACCGGCGCCGGGTCCTCCTCGGGCCCGGCCACCACGCCGGCCGCGAAGCCGGGCAAGGACGCCGGCAAGGCCGCCGGGACGAGGACTCCCAAGTCCGACAAGTCCACTCCGTCGGACGCCGGGACCCCGCAGGGTGGCGGCAGCCCGGCCACGGCGACCCCCGATGCCGGTAAATCGGACAATCCCCAGCAGGCCGCCGGTTCTTGGAGCCTGGTCGACACCGGCAGCCTGGACGCCGGCGGGCGCCACCGCGGCGCGAGTGCGGATGAAACCGTGACAAACGGTCAAAGCCCCGCACTGGCCGGCCGGCACGCCTCCCGGGAGCCGGACTCCTACATCGTCCACGAGGGCGACACCCTGGCCTCCATCGCCGACTCCCTTGACGTCGACGGCGGATGGCGCGCGCTCTACGCCGGCAACAAGAAGGCCATCGGCACCGACCCGAACCACATCAGTGCCGGTCAGACCCTAGAAGTCGGGGATGAAACGGACGCGGAATAGCGAGAGTTGACGCCTCATTTAGCGCTTGATGTCCGTTTTGGCGAAAGTGTGGGATGAGTCTCAGAAGCCCTGATCGTCTTTGAAATTCCGGCGATCACGTGTCTACGGTCGAGATCGCTCGTCACCACGAGCCCCGGCAGTCGCAACGCCGAATCCTGCCAGCGGTTGCCCGGGAACAGTCGTCGCGTCAAGCGCCGCAGGCAGGAGCGGGGGACCCAAGGTAAGTGCCGGGACCAGCAGTCGAAGAGGCTGGCACCGGCTGGGGGTGAAGCCGTACCTCGCGTGACAGCGAGAGGTACGGCCGGGCAACTCAACCGGCCCGAACCCGACAGCTCACCTCGCAGGCGTCGGTGAGGGGATAGATTCATGCTGTTTTCCGCCAAGGGCAAGCACCGTCGTCCGTCCAAGGCCGTTCGTGCCATCACGCTCGCCGGTGTCACCGGCGCCGCCGTCGCCGCCCCGCTGATGGCGACCGGCACCGCCTCCGCCGCCACCACCTCCGAGTGGGACGCCGTCGCCCAGTGCGAGTCCGGCGGCAACTGGGCCATCAACACCGGCAACGGCTACTACGGCGGCCTTCAGTTCTCCGCCTCCACCTGGGCCGCGTACGGCGGCACGCAGTACGCCGCCACCGCCGACCAGGCCGGCAAGGCGCAGCAGATCGCCGTCGCCGAGAAGGTCCTGGCCGCGCAGGGCAAGGGCGCCTGGCCGGTCTGCGGCACGGGCCTGTCGGGCGCGTCCTCCAGTGGCTCCGCCCCGAGCACCACCTCGGACTCGGCCGGCACCACCACCCGCTCCACCGACCAGCAGACCGCGTCCCGCTCCGCCGAGCGCCCGGCCGCGTCCGCGAGCCAGACCCCGAGCCAGGCCCCGAGCCAGGCCCCGAGCCAGAGCCAGAACAAGAGCAAGACCGTCACCACCCCGACCGGCAAGACGGTCAAGAAGGGCGACGGCGAGTACAAGGTCGTCACCGGCGACACCCTCAGCTCCATCGCCACCGCGCAGCACGTGCGGGGCGGCTGGGCGAAGCTGTTCGAGCTGAACAAGGACATCGTCCAGGACGCCAACCTCATCTACCCGGGCCAGCAGCTGCACCTGAAGTGACCCCCCGGCTCCGTGCGGAGCCACAGCCCCCTCACGCCCGGCCCGCATACCTGGGCCCGTGAGGGGCCCCCGTCCCCGCGGGCTCCCCGCCCCGGTGCGTGTTCCCCCGTACGCACCGAGGCGGGGCTTTTTTCTGCCCGCCGACCTTCTCCTCCGTGCCGGCCTCTTTTCGCCGGAGCCCTTTGTTTCGGCAACGAACAAAAGGTACGGTCGCCTTGTCCACGGGACGGTCGGTCGGTGGCCGACGGCCCCGGGACGGTTAGGCTCTAGTCGCAAGGCACAGCCGTAAGGCACCCAGCCCCGCACTTCCAGCGTCACATCCAAGAAGGAGATGCTCGTGCCGTCCATCGACGTCGTCGTAGCCCGGGAAATCCTGGACTCCCGAGGCAACCCCACGGTCGAGGTCGAGGTCGGCCTCGACGACGGCAGCACGGGTCGTGCCGCCGTTCCGTCCGGCGCCTCGACCGGCGCCTTCGAGGCCATCGAGCTGCGCGACGGTGACCCGAACCGCTACCAGGGCAAGGGCGTCGAGAAGGCCGTCCTCGCCGTGATCGAGCAGATCGGCCCGGAGCTGGTGGGCTACGACGCCACCGAGCAGCGCCTGATCGACCAGGCCATGTTCGACCTGGACGCCACCGACAACAAGGGCTCCCTCGGCGCCAACGCCATCCTCGGCGTCTCGCTCGCGGTCGCCCACGCCGCCTCCGAGGCCAGCGACCTGCCGCTCTTCCGCTACCTGGGCGGCCCGAACGCGCACCTGCTGCCGGTGCCGATGATGAACATCCTGAACGGCGGCTCGCACGCCGACTCCAACGTGGACATCCAGGAGTTCATGATCGCCCCGATCGGCGCGGAGTCCTTCTCCGAGGCCCTGCGCTGGGGCACCGAGGTCTACCACACGCTGAAGAAGGTCCTGAAGAGCAAGGGCCTGTCCACCGGCCTCGGCGACGAGGGCGGCTTCGCCCCGAACCTCGGCTCCAACCGCGAGGCTCTCGACCTCATCCTCGAGGCGATCAGGGAGGCCGGCTACACCCCCGGCGAGCAGATCGCCCTGGCCCTCGACGTCGCCGCCTCAGAGTTCTACAAGGACGGCTCGTACGCCTTCGAGGGCAAGTCCCGCTCCGCCCAGGAGATGACCGAGTACTACGCCGAGCTGGTCGAGGCGTACCCGCTGGTCTCCATCGAGGACCCGCTGTTCGAGGACGACTGGGAGGGCTGGAAGACTATCACCGACCAGCTCGGCGACAAGGTCCAGCTCGTCGGCGACGACCTGTTCGTCACCAACCCCGAGCGCCTCGCCCGGGGCATCGAGGACGGCGCCGCCAACGCCCTGCTGGTCAAGGTGAACCAGATCGGCTCGCTGACCGAGACCCTCGACGCCGTCGAGCTCGCCCAGCGCAGCGGCTACAAGTGCATGATGTCCCACCGCTCCGGCGAGACGGAGGACGTCACCATCGCAGACCTGGCCGTCGCCACCAACTGCGGCCAGATCAAGACCGGCGCCCCGGCCCGTTCCGAGCGCGTCGCCAAGTACAACCAGCTGCTGCGCATCGAGGAGATCCTCGACGACGCCGCGGTGTACGCGGGCCGCTCGGCCTTCCCCCGGTTTCGTTCCGCGAACCAGTAAGTACAGCGCTCTGCGAACCAGTAGGCACAGCGCTCCGCGAACCAGTGAGCGCGGCGTTCCGCCCACCAGTGAGCACAGCAAGGACTGAGCCGGCCCGGGCTGTGTCCTAGCCAGTCGTACGTACGTCCCCGTACCCGGTCCCGTACCGTGTCCGGGGACGTACGCGCGTGTGACGGGAGGCGGGAAACAATGGCCGTGAAGGACCGCGACCGGTTCTCCACCGCGACCAGGCTGCGGCTGCTCGGCGAGCAGACGGCGGCCCGGGTCTACCGCTCCCAGACGAAACGGCAGGCCCGCCGCTCCCGGCTCACCGGACGCGCGGCGCTGCTCGCGCTCGTGCTGTGCTCGCTGGTCGTCGCCCTCGCCTATCCGATGCGGCAGTACGTCTCCCAGCGCGCGGAGATCGCCGACGTCCAGCGGCAGCAGCGCCAGGCCCGCGAGCGCGTGGAACAGTTGCGCGATCTCAAGGCCCGCTGGCAGGACGACGCCTACGCCGAGCAGCAGATCCGCCGTCGCCTGCACTATGTGATGCCCGGCGAGACCGGGTTCGTCGTCATCGACCCGGGCGCGGCCAAGCAGTCCCGCGCCGACCTCCGGGCCGCCCACCGGCCCTGGTACGCGAATGTCTGGGACGGTGTCGACAAGTCCGACGCCTCCGACCAGTGAGCCGGCGTCAGAGCCGGCACAACGACGAGAAAGCCACCCTGAAAGCAGTCATGGAAACCCCTCCGCCGCCCACTCCGCGCACCGAGCCCACCGACGCGGACGTCGAGGCCTTCAAGCAGCAGCTGGGCCGCCCGCCCCGGGGCCTGAGGGCCATCGCGCACCGCTGCCCCTGCGGTCAGCCGGACGTCGTGGAGACGGCACCGCGCCTGCCCGACGGCACCCCCTTCCCGACGCTGTACTACCTCACGTGCCCGAAGGCGTCCTCCGTCATCGGCACGCTGGAGGCGAACGGCGTCATGAAGGAGATGACCGAGCGGCTCCAGCGCGACCCCGAACTGGCCGCCGCCTACCGGGCCGCGCACGAGGACTACATCCGGCGCCGCGACGAGATCGAGGTCCTCCAGGGCTTCCCGAGCGCGGGCGGCATGCCGGACCGGGTCAAGTGCCTGCACGTGCTCGTCGCCCACTCCCTGGCCGCCGGCCCGGGCGTGAACCCGCTCGGCGACGAGGCCCTGGCGATGCTGCCGGAGTGGTGGCGCAAGGGCGCCTGCGTGACACTCGACGACACCGAGGAGGACGCGAAGTGACCCGCGTCGCCGCCATCGACTGCGGCACCAACTCCATCCGCCTGCTGGTGGCCGACGCCGACGGGGACGCCGACGGCGCCCTCGGCACGGGCCCGGCGGCCGAACTGGTCGAACTGGACCGCCGTATGACGATCGTGCGGCTCGGCCAGGGGGTCGACCGCACCGGCCGGCTCGCCCCCGAGGCGCTGGAGCGCACCTTCGCCGCCTGCCGCGAGTACGCGGACGTCATCAAGGAGCACGGCGCCGAGCGCGTCCGTTTCGTCGCCACCTCCGCCTCCCGGGACGCCGAGAACCGGGCCGACTTCGTCCGGGGTGTCGTGGACATCCTCGGGGTCGAGCCGGAGGTCATCACCGGTGACCAGGAGGCCGAGTTCTCCTTCACGGGAGCGACGCGGGAACTGCGGGGCCGCGACGACCTGGCCCGGCCCTACCTGGTGGTGGACATCGGCGGCGGCTCCACCGAGTTCGTCGTCGGCGACGACCGCGTACGCGCGGCACGGTCCGTGGACGTCGGCTGCGTGCGGATGACGGAGCGGCACCTCGTGCACGACGGCCAGGTGGCCGACCCGCCCACCGAGAGGCAGATCGCCGCCATGAGGGCCGACATCGAGGCCGCCCTGGACCTCGCGGAGCAGACGGTCCCGCTGCGCGAGGCGCGCACCCTGGTGGGCCTCGCCGGCTCGGTCACCACGGTGTCCGCGATCGCCCAGGAGCTGCCCGCGTACGACTCCGCGCGCATCCACCACTCCCGCGTCTCCCGCGACCGCGTCCGTCGGATCACCGACCGGCTGCTGCACGCCACGCACGCCGATCGCGCCGCGATCCCGTCCATGCACCCGGGCCGGGTCGACGTCATCGGCGCGGGCGCCCTCGTCCTGCTCGCGATCATGGAGCGGACGGGCGCCGAGGAGGTCGTGGTGAGCGAACACGACATCCTCGACGGCATCGCGTGGTCGGTGGCGTAGCTCTCTTTTATTACCGAACGGTAGCCATCTGCTGAGCAGGCTGGATAACGTTTGAGCGGCTTCGAGGGCCCCGCGAGGGGCCCTCCGCCGTAGCCGCGCGAAAAGGTTCGTGAAGTTCTTCACAAGGAATTCCCTCACGTCGGATCCCAGACAGGGACCCATAGGCCCTTCCGGGGCCCCAAGGGGCGTTTGAACATGTTCAGACGATGAGCGCGCGGATGCCCTGGAGGAGTGTGTTCCGGTGGTGTCGCGCGGCCCTCACGACCGCCGTGCCGTGCCGGAGAGGCAGCTCACGCGGCATTGACAACGGCACCGGGGGCCCTGCGGTTCCCCCGCCCCCGCATGACCTGCGTCACGCGGGCCGCGGAGTTTAACACAGGCCCCGTCAGACCTTGTGAAGGGGCGCACGAGCGACCCCCCATCAGCGGGTGGATACTCGATGGCATGAGCACCACGGAGCGTCCCAGGATCCTCGTAGTAGGCGGTGGGTACGTAGGCCTGTACGCAGCTCGGCGCATTCTCAAGAAGATGCGCTACGGCGAGGCGACCGTCACGGTCGTCGACCCCCGGTCGTACATGACCTACCAGCCCTTCCTCCCCGAAGCCGCCGCCGGCAGCATCTCCCCTCGGCACGTCGTCGTCCCGCTGCGACGCGTGCTGCCGAAGGCGGAGGTCCTCACCGGCCGGGTCACCACCATCGACCAGGACCGCAAGGTCGCCACGATCGCCCCGCTGGTGGGCGAGGCGTACGAGCTGCCCTTCGACTACCTGGTCATCGCCATGGGCGCGGTCTCCCGCACCTTCCCGATCCCCGGCCTCGCCGAGCAGGGCATCGGCATGAAGGGCATCGAGGAGTCCATCGGCCTGCGCAACCACGTCCTGGAGCAGCTGGACAAGGCCGACTCCACCGACGACGAGGAGATCCGCCGCAAGGCGCTCACCTTCGTCTTCATCGGCGGCGGCTTCGCCGGCGCGGAGACCATCGGCGAGGTCGAGGACATGGCCCGGGACGCGGCCAAGTACTACAAGAACGTGTCGCGCGAGGACATGCGCTTCGTCCTCGTCGACGCCGCCGACAAGATCCTCCCCGAGGTCGGTCCCAAGCTCGGCCAGTACGGCAAGGAGCACCTGGAGAGCCGCGGCGTGGAGATCTACCTCTCCACCTCGATGGACTCCTGCGTCGACGGCCACGTCGTGCTGAAGAACGGCCTCGAGGTCGACTCCAACACCATCGTGTGGACCGCCGGCGTCAAGCCGAACCCGGCCCTCGCCCGCTTCGGCCTGCCCCTCGGCCCCCGCGGCCACGTCGACTGCGAGCCCACGCTCCAGGTCAAGGGCACCGACTACATCTGGGCCGCCGGCGACAACGCCCAGGTCCCGGACCTCGTCGGCCGCAAGGCGGGCAACGAGAACGCCTGGTGCCCGCCGAACGCCCAGCACGCGCTGCGCCAGGCCCGCGTCCTCGGCGACAACGTGATCTCCGGTATGCGGGGCTTCCCGCAGAAGGAGTACGAGCACGCCAACAAGGGTGCGGTCGCCGGTCTCGGCCTGCACAAGGGCGTGGCGATGATCGTCATGGGCAAGATGAAGATCAAGCTCAAGGGCCGCCTCGCCTGGTACATGCACCGTGGCTACCACGGCCTGGCGATGCCGACCTGGAACCGCAAGATCCGCGTCTTCGCCGACTGGACCCTCGGCATGTTCCTCAAGCGCGAGGTCGTCTCCCTGGGCGCCATGGAGAACCCGCGCGAGGAGTTCTACGAGGCCGCCAAACCGGCGCCGGTCGCCGCCGCCAAGACCGAGGAGAAGGCCAAGGCCTCCTGACCTCGGGATCACCCCGTACGACCCGTAGGGGCCGCCTGCCATCCGTGGTGCGGGCGGCCCCTTCGGCGTGCCCGGGCAACCTGTTCGGCGTGCCCGGGCGGCCGGGCAGACGGTTCTCCCCGTCAGTCAGGTGATCCCCGGGCTTGCCGCCATGCCGGTGAGCGCACCGGGTGGTGCACGACGCAGGTGAGCATCCAACCGCCTCCGGGACCGCCCTCCGGCCCGCCGTCCGCCCCCTGGTCCGCCGCCGTCACCCCGCCGCCGCGGTGCCCCTGGTGGCGCAGGCGCCGTCGGACCGGGCGCCGTGCGGTCAGGTGGACCGGGTGCCGTCGCCGGACGGCGGCGCCGTGCCACGGCCGGACGGTGCCGTGTCACCGCCCGAGGATGCCGTGTCACCGCCCCGGCCTTCCTGAGGCCCTGGTGGGCAGCAGCGCGCCCGCGGTGATCACCGCGGTGGAGGCGGCGAGCAGGGCGAGGCGCCGGTACGTGGCGGGACGGGTCATGGGGCCGCACTTCCTGGTCTGCGAGATGGGCGGGGGCCGTGCATCCATTGCGGCGCGCCCCGCGCCCCGGGTCATGCCGGGAGAACTCGGGACTTGACCGGTGACCGTCCGGCGCCCGCACTCCACCGGCCCCGCGTGTCGGCGCGGGCGCACGAAGGGGAATGACGGCGATGTGCGCGATGGTTTGCCAGGAACGGATGCAGACGGTACGGGCCGATTCCCCTCACGGAGGTGTGCGCCATGGCCGACGCCGCGTCGCGGCTGACGAGTCTTGCCGAGCAGATGCTGGGAGCCCCGCTCCCCCTACGGGTACGAGCCTGGGACGGCTCGCAGGCCGGGCCGCCGGACGCCCCGGCGCTGGTGATCCGCAACCGCCGCGCCCTGCGCCGCATGCTGTTCAAACCGGGCGAACTGGGCCTCGCCCGCGCCTATGTGTCCGGTGACCTGGACATCGAGGGCGACCTGTACACCGCGCTCGGTGCGATTGCGGGCCTCGTCTGGGAGCGCGGGGAGGACGCTCGTGGCCTGGCCGAGGCCGTACGCGACCCCGCCGTCCGGGCCGCCGCCCGTGACCTGCTGAGGCTGGCCGGTCCGCCCGTCCCGCCCGCCCCGCCGCGCGAGGAGGTCCGCAGACCGCGCCGGGGCCTGCACACCCGGCGCACCGACCGCCGCGCCATCAGCCACCACTACGACGTCGGCAACGACTTCTACGAGCTGGTCCTCGGCCCCTCGATGGTGTACTCCTGCGCGTACTGGGAGGCCGACGGCAGCGGCGCCACCCTGGAGTCCGCCCAGCGCGACAAGCTCGAACTGGTCTCGGCGAAACTCGGGCTGACGGCGGGTCAGCGGCTGCTGGACGTCGGCTGCGGCTGGGGCTCCATGGCCGTGCACGCGGCCCGTGAGCACGGGGTGAGCGTCGTCGGGGTCACCCTGTCGCAGGAACAGGCGGCGTACGCCCGTAAACGCGTCGCCGACGAGGGACTGACCGACCGGGTGGAGATCCGGGTCCAGGACTACCGGGACGTCACGGACGGCCCCTTCGACGCGATCTCCTCCATCGGCATGGCCGAACACGTCGGCGCCGAACGGTACCTGGAGTACGCGCGCCGGCTGTACGCGCTGCTGAGGCCCGGCGGACGGCTGCTCAACCACCAGATCGCCCGCCGCCCGCAGGGGGACGAGTCGACGTACCGGCCGGACCCATTCATCGACGCCTACGTCTTCCCCGACGGCGAACTCGCCCCGGTCGGCACCACCGTCACCCAGCTGGAGCGGGCCGGCTTCGAGGTCAGGGACGTGGAGTCCATCCGCGAGCACTACGCCCGCACCCTGCGCCAGTGGGTCGCCAACCTGGAGGCCGGCTGGGATGGGGCGGTGGGACTCACCGGCTTCGGCCGGGCGCGCGTCTGGCAGCTGTACATGGCCGCCTGCGCGCTCGCCTTCGAACGCAACCGCATCGGCGTCAACCAGGTCCTGGCCGTCCGCACCCCCGAGACCGGCGCCTCGGGACTCCCGCTGCGCACCCGCACCTGGAACACCTGACACGGTGACGGGCCCCGCCCCGCCACCGCGGGGCGGGGCCCTTCGCCGTGCGGTCACTCGGCCTTGATGGCCGCCAGCATGTTCAGCCGGGCCGCCCGGCGTGCCGGCCACAGGGCGGCCAGCACGCCGACCACCCCCGCCAGCAGCAGGAACACCGCCAGCCGGCCCCAGGGCAGCACCAGTTCGTACGTCGGCATCTTCGTGCCCAGCAGCTCGCCGGCCGCCCAGCCGAAGAACACGCCCAGCCCGATGCCCAGCACCCCGCCGAACAGGGAGATCACCAGGGACTCCAGGCGGACCATCCGCTTCACCGCCTTGCGGTCCAGACCGATCGCGCGGAGCATGCCGATCTCCTGCGCCCGCTCGAAGACCGACATGGCCAGCGTGTTGACGACGCCGAGCACGGCGACGATCACCGCCATGGCGAGCAGGCCGTAGACCATGTTCAGCATGAGCGTGAACATCTGCGCGGTCTCATCCGAGATGTCCTGCTTGTCCTGCACCTTGATCGCCGGGTTGGAGCCGAGGATCTTCTCCAGCCGGTCCTTGGCCGCGCCGGACGCACCGTCCGCGGTCTTGACCATGACCTTCATGTCGGCCGGGTCGGCCAGGTGCGGGGTGAGGATCTTGTTGTCCAGGATGATCCCGCTGAACAGGTCATTGCCCTCGTAGACCCCGGCGACCGTCAGCCGCCGCGTCCCACCGTCCTCGAAGTGCGCGGTGAACCGGGAACCGGCCCGCCATCCGTGGACATCGGCCGCGTCCGCGTCCACGACGACCCGCGTACCGCCCACGCTGAAGGAACCGTCGGTCACCTTCAGGTCGGTGAGCCTGCCGATGTCCGCGCCGTCGACGCCGGTCAGGAACTCCGTGGCGCCGTCGACGCGGGACTCGCCGTCGCGCAGCGGGCTGCTGGCGGTGACCCCGTCGGCGGCGGCCAGCCTGCGCGCCACGTCGGGGGAGAGCGGGCCGTGGTCGGCCATCGAGACGACGTAGTCCGCGCGGATCGCCGCGCCGGCCATCTTGTCGATCGAGGTCTGGAGGCTGCCCGCCATCACCGTCATGCCGGTGATCAGGGTCAGGCCGATCATCAGCGCGGAGGCGGTGGCGGCGGTGCGGCGCGGGTTGCGCACCGAGTTCTGGCGGGCCAGCTTGCCCGCCACCCCGAAGACGCGCAGGACCGGGGCGGCGGCCGCGATCAGCGGGCGCGACAGCAGCGGGGTCAGGACGAACACGCCGACGATCAGCAGGACGGCACCCGCACCCATCGGTCCCTGTGCCGCGTCCGCGTCCATCGAGGTGGCCGCGAGGACCACCGCGACACCGGCTCCGGCACACAGCGCGCCCAGCGTGTTGCGCAGCACCAGTGACTTGGTGGCGGCCTTGGCGTGCACGCTGTTCATCGCGGCCACCGGGGGGATCTTCGCGGCCCGGCGGCCGGGCAGCCAGGCGGCCAGCATGGTGACGAGGACGCCGACCGCGAGAGCGGCCACCACCGTGCCGGGGCCGACCACCAGCGGCCCGTCGGGCACGCTGGCGCCGAAGGAGCCGAGCAGCGCGCGCAGGCCCGCGCCTATGCCGACACCGGCGGCCAGACCGGCGACACCGGCGACCGCGCCCACCGCGAACGCCTCGGCCAGCACCGAGCGGGTGACCTGGCGGCGGGAGGCGCCGACCGCCCGCATCAGGGCCAGTTCCCGGGTGCGCTGGGCGACCAGCATGGTGAAGGTGTTGGCGATGATGAACGTGCCGACGAACAGGGCGATGCCGGCGAACACCAGCAGCGTCTGCCGCAGGCCGCTCATCGACGCGGAGATGGCCCGGGCCTGGTCGTCGGCGAGTTGCCGGCCCGTCGTGGTCTCCACCAGGTGCGCGGGCAGGGCCCGGTCCAGCGTGGCCTTGAGCGCCCGCTGGCTCGTGCCGGCCGCGGCCCGCACGTCGATCTCGTCGTACGTCCCCTTCTTGCCGAACAGCGCCTGCGCGGTCGGGGTGTCGAACAGGACGAGGCTGCCGCCGGCGGCCACGTTGCCGTCGTCGGTGGTGAAGACGCCGCTGACGACCGGGGTGAGGACCGGGCCGTCGACGGACAGGCGCACCCGGTCGCCGACCGTGTAACCGGTCCGCTTCGCGGTCGCGGAGTCGATCAGCACCTCGCCCTTTCCATGCGGCGCCCGGCCACTGACCAGCGGATAGCGGGGATCTCCGGTGCCCCGGTAGTTGCCGCCGGCGGACTGCCAGTCGCCGCCGACGAGCTTGCCGTCCTTGCCGGCGAGGGCGGTGAATCCGCTGACGACACCGGTGGCGGAGGCGGCCCCGTGGACGTGGGCCGCCTTGTCGAGCAGGGCCTCGGTCAGCTGGGGGGTCCGGCCGACCTTGTCGCCCTTGGAGTCCTGGTACTCGGGCCGTACGGCGACGTCGACCTGGTCGAAGCCCTTGGCGGAACTCTTCTGATAGGCGTCGGAGATGGTGTCGGTGAAGACCAGCGTCCCGGACACGAACGCCACGCCGAGCAGGACGGCGAGCACGGTCATCAGCAGCCGGGCCTTGTGCGCGAGGACGTTGCGCAGGGCGGTGCGGAACATCAGCGGGTACGGCCCTTCGCGTCGGACTCGGCGGGCTGGGCGCCGCCCCCGGGGAAGCTGCGCATGAGGTCCAGCACGCTGTCGGCGGTGGGGCCGTGCATCTCGTCCACGATCCGCCCGTCGGCCAGGAAGATCACGCGGTCGGCGTACGCGGCGGCCACCGGGTCGTGGGTCACCATGACCACCGTCTGGCCCAGCTCGCGCACGGAGTTGCGCAGGAAGCCGAGAACCTCGGCACCGGCGCGCGAGTCCAGGTTCCCGGTCGGCTCGTCCCCGAAGATGATCTCGGGCCGGGAGGCGAGGGCCCGGGCGACGGCCACCCGCTGCTGCTGGCCGCCGGAGAGCTGGGACGGCCGGTGGCTCAGCCGGTCGGACAGCCCGACCATCCGGATGACCCGCTCCAGCCACGCCTTGTCCGGTTTCCGCCCGGCGATGTCCATCGGGAGCGTGATGTTCTCCAGGGCGGTCAGCGTGGGCAGCAGGTTGAACGCCTGGAAGATGAAGCCGATCTTGTCCCGGCGCAACTTGGTGAGTTGCTTGTCCTTCAGGGAGCCCAGTTCGGTGTCCCCGATGCGCACCGACCCCGAGGAGAAGGTGTCCAGACCCGCCACGCAGTGCATCAGCGTGGACTTGCCCGAGCCGGACGGGCCCATGATCGCGGTGAACTCGGCCTGCCGGAAGTCGACGGAGACCTGGTCCAGGGCGACGACACGGGTCTCACCCTGCCCGTAGATCTTGGACAGCTCCGTGGCGCGTGCGGCCACGGCTGTGGTCCGGCCGGCGGTGGGGGTGGTGGTCACGGGGCGGTGCTCCTGTCGGGACGACGTCTGTGGAGGGGACCTGTCCATCGTCCCGGCGCGGAGCGGGCGTGTAGTCAGTCGCTGATCCGGTTCCGGAGGGCGACTCGGGGCGGACAGGAGGCCGCGGTGTCATACCTGGGGAGGACTGCCGACCCCGAGAGGCGGGCCGGCCGTGCCGGACCGCCACCCGGTTGTCGAGAACAGGTGGGCCGCCCTCGTTCGTACGGTGAAATTCCGTCATTCCGCGTACGGGCGCACCGGTGCCACGTCAGGCTGTTGGCACGTGCGGACGGCGCATTCCTTGGGCTGATGCTCCCTCAGGCGCCAATAAAATAAGACAACATCGGTCCGACACTCCGCTGTCCGGGGGATGGGTGCCGATAGGCTCGGATCCTCGAAGCGGAGCCCATGGCCTGCCCGGATGGTGGAAAGCAGACACGGCGAGCTTAAACCTCGCTGCCCCTTCGCGGGCGTGCCGGTTCAAGTCCGGCTCCGGGCACCTTCCGTCAAGCACGGCCCGACCACGGGAACGGCCCTACGGGGCCGTTTTCCTGTCTCCGCCCTGGCCGCCCCGCCGAGCATGTGCCGCCGCTCGGGACTCACAGCCCTTACGGAGCGTTCGGCCCCGCGCGGCCCCCGGCCCCATCACCCGGAAGGCGGTCGCGCCCGTGCGCTCCTCCTTTCGATCAGGCGGCGGTTTCGTCAGGAAAGACCATCGTCCGTGGCCGGGAACCGGTCCTGCGCGTAGCGTGTGGGTCAGCACGGCAGGGGAAAGATCCTCCTCAAGTATCATGGTCGATCCTTTGCCAATCCATTACTCTTGAGCCAAGGCTGCGCACGGCAGCCATGGAGGAGTGAAATGAGGAGCAGCAACCCGGTCTTCTCGCGACGGGGGTTCAGCCGCGACAACGGCTACGCCGGCTTCAACACCGCACCGCAGGCCGGGTACGCGCAGGGCAACCCCTATGCACAGGGCAACCCGTACGCGCAGAACCCGTACGCGCAGACCGACGTCCAGAACGGCGCCCCGCCGCAGGCCCCGGTCACCACCGACCGGATGACCATGGACGACGTCGTCGTCCGCTCGGCTCTCACGCTCGGCACGGTCGCCGTGGGCGCCGTCCTCGCCTGGGCGCTGCTGCCGGTCTCCGGCACCAGCTACGGCCTGGCCGTCGGCGCCGCGCTGATCGCGTTCGTCCTGGCCATGGTCCAGAGCTTCAAGCGCACCCCGTCGCCCGCGCTGATCCTCGGGTACGCCGCGTTCGAGGGCGTGTTCCTCGGCGTCATCAGCGAGATGTACAACAGCCGCTGGAGCGGGGCTCCCTTCCAGGCGGTGCTCGGCACCATGGCGGTGTCGGGCGCGACCCTGCTGGTCTACAAGGCCGGCTGGATCCGCGTCACCGCCCGCTACGCCCGCGTCGGTATCGCCATCGCGATCGCCTTCATGGTGGTCATGGCGGTCAACCTGCTGCTGGTGGCGTTCGGTGTCGCCGCCGACGGCGGCCTGCGCAGCTTCGGCCCGCTCGGCGCGATCGTCGGCATCTTCGCGATCCTGCTCGGCGCGTTCTTCCTGACCCTCGACTTCAAGCAGATCGAGGACGGCATCGCCTACGGCGCTCCGCGCAACGAGTCCTGGCTCGCCGCGTTCGGTCTCACCATGACCCTGGTGTGGATCTACGTGGAGATGCTGCGGCTGGTGGCGATCTTCAGCAGCAACGACTAGCGGCCCGACGGCCGTACGCGAAGGGCTCCGGACGCGTTCCGGGGCCCTTCGTCGTCGCCGCCGGTGCGGCGGCGCCGGCTAGAGCAGCTTGCGGGCCGCCCTGCGGAGGTCGTACTCGTGCACGAGCGCCTTCGCGTGGCCGTACGCGAGGTCGTACTCGTGCCGGAGCCAGCTCACCTTCTCCTCGAAGCGGAACAGGGCGGGGCCTTCTTCGACGGTGCGCAGCCAGTCGGAGACCTCGCGGCCGGTGCAGTGCGGAATGCGGGCGAGTATGTTGCGGTGGGTCTCTTCGGACAAGACATGGGACATCGGCGCCTCCGAGGGCAAAGGGGATGTGAGCCGGTCCTTCCCGTCACCGTGCCTGAGCGTCCGCGTATTGGCAACAGTGCGGCGCGTTACGCTCGGCGGGTGGTTGATACGACGCCGTTGAGCCGAGCAGTGGATCACTTCGCCGACCGCTTGCGGGCCGCTCCGCAGAGCCGGCTGCAACGAGGGGCCGCCGCCGAGGCGCTGGCCGCTGCCCGGGAGCTGTCCCGCCGGGCCCAGCAGCTGGAGGAGCCGGGCACCGAGGCCCGGGAGATGCCCGATGCGGGGATGTTCGCCGCCGCCGACCAGATCCTCGTGGCCGCGCACGACCTGGCGGTCGTGGTGGAGAGCGACGAGCAGGTCGCCGAGGCGGTGCGGCTGGTGGAGGAGGCCCGGCAGCGGGCCGGGGTCTGAGCCGGCGTCAGAAGGAGGCGATGACCCGGTCGGCCAGGATGTAGAGCATGTCGTCGCCGCACGCGAACGTCAGGGTGTAGGCGCCGGAGATGCCGGAGCCGCCCAGGAGGTACGGGGCCTCGCCCGCTTCCAGGGCCGCCGCCAGGCGTTCGGCCGTCTCGCGGTGGCCCGGGGTCATGCACAGGGTGGTGCCGTCGGCGAAGACGTAGACGTCCAGCGTGCCGAGCGGGCCGGGGCGGACGTCCGACAGGGCCACGCGGTCGGCGGCCAGCTGCTCCAGGGCGGTCACCGTGCGCTCGTGGTCGTTCACCGCCGGGGACTGCACGGGGACGAAGTCGGGGTGCGAGGGGTGGCGGCGGCGGGCCGCGGCCAGCTCCGGGGACTCCCCGCCGAACTCGTCGGCGTCCACGGTCGGCTCGGACACCGGCTCCAGCGGCTCCAGGCCGAGGAAGTCGGCCTGCCGGGGCAGGAACAGATCCATCTCGGGCAGGCCCAGCAGCGAGGGGGCGTCGGAGACGTCACGGGTCTCCTGCGCCGCCCAGAAGGCACGCGCCTCGGCCAGCTCCCGCTCCCGCTCCTCGGCGAGCGCCTCGGCCACCGCCGCGCGTATCTGGTCGGTGTCGGCGCCGGCGCGGGCGTTCGGCAGCACGGCGCGCGCGCCGGCCGTCTGGTTCCCGGCCAGCTGCCGCTGGAGCTCCGTGAGCTGGCGGCGCAGCTTCAGCACGGTGCGCAGGACGGCGACGCCCACGGCGCCCGTGGCGGCCGTGGTGAGCAGCAGGGCGATCGGCATGGCGCTCACTGACGTACTCCCGGTTCAGACTCGTCCCCCGACTTCCTACATCAGCTTGAAGGGCGGACTATCCAGCTGTCAGTGCGTAACGTCACGAATCGGACAGGAACTTGGTTGTGTGATGTGGGGGTCCACTCGGCCGGCCCGCTCTGACCTGGGGCGATGGCCCCGGTGAGCGAGATAGGTCACATCCTGGGGGAGATTGGATCACGGAAAGGCCCAGAACCTTGGCGTTTCCTCGGTTCTGGGCCCTTGCGCGACGGGACGTGCGCATCCCGTCACGGACGGTGTGTCAGCTGAGGCGCTCGATGACCATCGCCATGCCCTGGCCGCCGCCGACGCACATCGTCTCCAGGCCGAACTGCTTGTCGTGCCACTGCAGGGAGTTGATGAGCGTGCCGGTGATGCGGGCGCCGGTCATGCCGAAGGGGTGGCCGACGGCGATGGCGCCGCCGTTGACGTTCAGCTTGTCGAGGTCGATGCCGAGGTCCTGGTAGGAGGGGATCACCTGGGCGGCGAAGGCCTCGTTGATCTCGACCAGGTCGATGTCGTCGATGGTGAGACCGGCGCGCCGCAGTGCCTGCCGGCTCGCCTCGACCGGGCCGAGGCCCATGATCTCGGGGGAGAGGCCGGAGACACCGGTGGACACGATCCGGGCGAGCGGGGTCAGGCCCAGCTCGCGCGCCTTGGTGTCGGACATGATGACGAGCGCGGCGGCGCCGTCGTTGAGGGGGCAGCAGTTGGCGGCGGTGACCAGGCCGTCGGGGCGGAACACCGGCTTGAGGCCCGACACGCCCTCCAGGGTGACGCCCGCGCGCGGACCGTCGTCCTTGCTGACGACCGTGCCGTCGGGGAGGGTGACCGGGGTGATCTCGCGCTCCCAGAAACCGTTCTTGACGGCTTCCTCGGCGAGGTTCTGCGAGCGGACGCCGAACTCGTCCATCTCCTGGCGGCTGATGCCCTTGGCGCGGGCCAGGTTCTCGGCGGTCTGGCCCATCGCGATGTAAGGGTCGGGCAGCAGGCCGTCCTCGCGCGGGTCGTGCCAGGTGCTGCCCTCCTGCTGGGCGACCTCGGCGGTACGGGCCTCCGCCTCGGCGAACAGCGGGTTGTGGGTGCCCGGCATGTCGGAGCTGCCGTGGACGTAGCGGGAGACCGTCTCGACGCCGGCCGAGATGAAGACGTCCCCCTCGCCGGCCTTGATGGCGTGCAGCGCCATGCGGGAGGTCTGGAGGGAGGAGGAGCAGTAGCGGGTGACCGTACAGCCCGGCAGGTGGTCCATGCCCATCTGCACGGCGACGATCCGGCCGAGGTTGTGGCCCTGCTCGCCGCCGGGGAGGCCGCAGCCGAGCATCAGGTCGTCGATGTCCTCGGGGTTCAGCTCGGGGACCTTGGCGAGTGCCGCCTGGATGATCGTGGCGGTCAGGTCGTCGGGGCGCAGGTCCTTCAGGGAGCCCTTGTTCGCGCGGCCGATGGGGGAGCGGGCGGTCGAGACGATGACGGCTTCGGGCATCACGGCTCCAGTGGGACTGGGGATCGGGCAGGGCCGGTTGGGAAGTTACCTGTCCGTATGGCCCGGGTCACCGTTGTGGCGGTGTGACACTGACCGCAATTGTCTAAGCGCTTGCTTGGCCAGGTTGGGCGGCTCACCGCGACAGGACGGCGGGCGGACCCACCCCGGTCAGACCGAGGGGCGCGCCGGTTCGGCCTCCGGCACCCGGCGCCGCCGCCTCCGCTTGAGCAGCGCCCACGGGCCCCGGGGCCCCGCCGGCATCGCCGCCGTGACCTCCGTACCGGCCTCCGACGCGGCCTCGGCCGCCGCCCGGGCGACCGGCAGGAACCCCTCGCGCCGCGACGCGTCCGGCCGCTCCTCGTCCGCCGGCCACAGGCCCAGCGCCGCGCACACCGTCGGCAGCACCGCCATCGCCGCCGTCGCGTACCCCTCCGCCGACGGGTGGTAGTTGTCCGGGCCGAACAGTTCCCGCGGGTTCGCCTCGAACTCGGGGCCCAGCAGGTCGCCCAGCGAGACCGTGCGCCCGCCCTGCTCCACCGCGCCGATCGTCTGCGCCGCCGCGAGCTGCCGGGATGCCCGCCGGGCCAGCCAGCGCAGCGGCTGCTGCACGGGCTCGATCGTGCCGAGGTCGGGACAGGTGCCGACGATCACCTCGGCGCCGGCCGTGCGCAGCCGCCGTACCGCCGCCGACAGGTGCCGTACCGAGCGGGTCGGCGGCATCCGGTGGGTCACGTCGTTCGCCCCGATCATGATCACGCACACGTCCGGGTCCGGGAACGCGGACGAGAGCACCAGCGTCACCTGGCGGTCGAGGTCGTCGGACCGGGCGCCGGGCAGCGCCACGTTGCGCAGCTCCACCGGCCGCTCCGCCACCGCCGCCAGGCCCGACGCCAGCAGCGCCCCGGGGGTCTGGCCCGCCCGGTGCACGCCCTGCCCCGCGGCCGTGGAGTCGCCGAGCATGGTCAGGCGGAGCGGGGGTTCGCCGGGGACGTCGTACGCGTGGCCGTACAGCCCGTCGGCCGGCGGCACCCGGCCGCTGCTGCCGTTGCCCACATGGCGCCGGGCCAGCCGCAGCTCCGTCAGCACCAGGCCGACGACCGCGGCGCCGACCAGCCCGACCCCGCCCCCGCCGTACGCCGCTCCGGCCGCGATGCGCCGGGCCACTCTCGCCCTGGACATGCTCGTCATGCGTCGCCGCCACCTCCTCGTAGCCGTACACCCACTCCTTGCCCCGTACAGACGGTCCGCCAATCTCGACGGGGAGTGAACGACCACGCCGGTTCGGCCCGGGGCCTTAGGCTGGCGGCACCACTTACGACCACATTTTGCGCAAGCAACCGGAGACAACGGTGCGATTCCACGACTCGATGATCAGCCTCGTCGGCAACACCCCGCTGCTGAGGCTCAACAGCGTCACCAAGGGCATCCAGGCGACCGTCCTGGCCAAGGTGGAGTACTTCAACCCGGGCGGCTCCGTGAAGGACCGCATCGCCCTGCGCATGATCGAGGCCGCCGAGCAGAGCGGGGAACTGAAGCCGGGTGGCACGATCGTCGAGCCGACCAGTGGGAACACCGGCGTCGGACTGGCCATCGTCGCGCAGCAGAAGGGCTACAAGTGCATCTTCGTGTGCCCCGACAAGGTGAGCACCGACAAGATCAACGTACTGCGCGCGTACGGTGCCGAGGTCGTGGTGTGCCCGACCGCCGTGGCTCCGGAGCACCCGGACTCGTACTACAACGTCTCCGACCGGCTCGTCCGTGAGACGCCGGGCGCGTGGAAGCCCGACCAGTACTCCAACCCCAACAACCCGCTCTCGCACTATCACTCGACCGGTCCCGAACTGTGGGAGCAGACCGAGGGGAAGATCACCCACTTCGTCGCGGGCGTCGGCACCGGCGGCACCATCTCCGGCACCGGGCGGTACCTGAAGGAAGCCAGCCAGGGCGCGGTCAAGGTGATCGGCGCCGACCCCGAGGGCTCCGTGTACTCCGGCGGCTCCGGGCGGCCGTACCTGGTCGAGGGCGTCGGTGAGGACTTCTGGCCGACCGCCTACGACCGCAGCGTCGCGGACGAGATCGTCGCCGTCTCCGACAAGGACTCCTTCCAGATGACCCGCCGGCTGGCCAAGGAGGAGGGCCTGCTGGTGGGCGGCTCCTGCGGCATGGCCGTCGTCGCCGCGCTGGAGGTCGCCGAGCGGCTCGGCCCGGACGACGTCGTGGTCGTCCTGCTGCCGGACAGCGGCCGCGGCTACCTCAGCAAGATCTTCAACGACGAGTGGATGGCCGACTACGGCTTCCTGGAGGACGAGGGCCCCAGCGCCCGCGTCGCCGACGTCCTCAGCGACAAGGCGGGCGGGACCATCCCGTCCCTGGTGCACATGCACCCGGAGGAGACCGTCGGCCAGGCCATCGAGGTGCTGCGCGAGTACGGCGTCTCGCAGATGCCGGTCGTCAAGCCGGGCGCCGGGCACCCGGACGTCATGGCCGCCGAGGTCGTCGGCTCGGTCGTGGAACGGGAACTGCTGGACGCCCTGTTCAGCCAGCGCGCGTCGCTGGAGGACCCGCTGGAGAAGCACATGTCCGCGCCGCTGCCCCAGGTCGGCTCCGGTGAGCCGGTCGGCGACCTGATGGCGGTGCTCGGCGCGGCCGACGCGGCGATCGTGCTCGTCGAGGGCAAGCCGACCGGTGTGGTCAGCCGGCAGGACCTCCTGGCCTTCCTGGCCAAGGGCGGCGGCAAGTAGCGGACTCCGCGCGCCCGGTCCGGGAGCGCCACGAGGACCGGGGGCGGGGTTCGCGGAAGTGGTACGCGCGTGTCACGTGCGCGCAGCGCCCGCTTAACACGGGCCCGGCACAGTGGTGGGTGTCGGCAGGGGCGGGTCAAGCGCCTCCCGGGCTCCGCGCCCGGGCAGAGGCTTCCCGCCCGGGCCGGCGCCGAACGGCGCCAAGGACTACCGGAGCGGCTCCCGGACCTCCCTGGACGCCACGGACGCGGGAGCCCGGCCTGACCCGGCCCGCGTCCCTCGCGGGGACCGCCGTCGTCCCGCCCCCCGGAAACGGGGGTGCGGCGGTCCCCGCGAAAGTCTTCTGCGCGCTCACCCCGCCACTGCCGGGCACCGCGAGCCTCCCGGCCGTCCGCGGTCCCCGGGCGGAGTGCGGGGACCGCGGGACGCGCGGGTCACCGCGGTGGTGCCCGGCACGCGCAGGCGCGCGACCTGCCGGGCCCGCGGACGCGCGGTGACCGGCATGGACGGCCGGGCATGACGTGCGCGGCGCGGGTGGCCGGCGTGGGCGGGGGCCGACGTACGACGCGCGAGTCTCCGGCATGGACGGCCGGGGGCGACGTGTGACGCGCGGTCGCCGGGGACCGGGCCGGGGGCCGTCAGTCGTCGGTCGTGGGCCGGTCGCGGCCGGGGAAGAGTTCCGGGTTCAGCCGGACCGCCTGCACCGCGTTGACGCCGACGATGCCGAGCCAGGTGACGACCATCCCGGACAGTCCCGCGAAGGCGGCGGCGATCGCGGACAGCGGAATGGCCAGGACCAGCGTGATCAGGGCGAAGCCGTAGCGCTCGGCCCAGGAGTCGGCCGGTTTCGGCCGCCGGGTGCCGCGGGCCGCCGCCATGTCCTGCTCGGCCAGCCGGCGCCGTACCCGGCGGTCCACCGCGTCGTCGATCCGCTGTTCGACCTTCTCCAGGAAGGAGTCGACCAGCACGGTGTCGTAGTCGTCGCCCAGTTCCCGGCGGGCCCGCACGGTGGCGTCGAGGTCCCTTCCGAGGTCGGTGCCTCGCGGGTCGAGTGTGCTCATGCGGGCCAGCCTAGGGAGCGGCGGCCGGTGCCGCACTGGGGCTAGCCCCCCGGTCCGGACGGCCGGGGATGTATAACGGTATGCAGTGACACGCTCTCTGAATAATCGACTGGTGTGTGTCCACGCCCCGGCGCTGTACTCTCCCGGGGCGTCGAGGACTCGCAGAGGGGGAGTACGTCATGAGTGCGACCGACAGCCCGGCCAACCGGTTGCAGGCCCTCTTCGAGGGGCACCGGCTCACGCCGACCCAGCGCCGCATCGCGCACAGCATGGTGCGCCGGGCCGCCGACGTACCGTTCCTGTCCAGCGTGGAACTGGCCGACCTGGCCGGGGTCAGCCAGCCGTCGGTGACCCGGTTCGCGGTCGCCCTCGGTTTCGACGGCTACCCCGCCCTGCGCAGGCACCTGCGCGAGGTCGTCCCGGCCGAGCCGGCCGCCGGGGCGGGCGCCTACAACGAGTACCAGCAGGCCGTCGAGGCCGAGATCGAGAACCTCCGGCACCTCGCCGAGCTGCTCGCCGACCCGCGCCCGGTGCAGAAGGCCGGCCGGATCCTCGCCGCCTCCCGCCCGCTGCCGGTGCTCGGCCTGCGGGCCGCCGCCTCCCAGGCCTACGGCTTCGCCTACTTCGCCGCCAAGGTCCACCCCGACGTACGGCTGCTCCACGAGGGCGGCACCATGATCCATGACCGCGTCGACGCCGCCGTCCGCGCGGGCGCCACCGCATTGCTGTGCTTCGCGCTGCCCCGGCACCCCCGCGAGGTCGTGGACACGCTCGCCTACGCCAAGGACGCGGGCCTGACCGTCGTCACGGTCGCCGACTCCGCGTTCGCACCCGTCGCCAAGTACTCCGACCTGCTGCTGCCCGCCGCCGTCGGCACCGGGCTGGCCTTCGACACCGCGTGCGCGCCGATGCTGCTCGGCCGGGTGCTGCTGGAGGCGGTCTGCGACGACCTGCCGGACGCCCAGGCCCGCCTGGAGGAGTTCGACGCGGGCGCGGCGGCGCGCGGACTGTTCGTGGAGTGAGAACCCCGCACGGCCTCTCTCAGACTCGTCTCAGGTTCTGCTATTAGCTTCCCGGGAGGACACAGGCGCTCACTGCAACGTGACACGGGAGGCTGACGTGGCGCGCGGAGGACAGGGACTGGCCCGGGTGGCCGTCGTCGTACGGGCGGGGGCCGCCCCGCTCTGGTGGAGCGGGGTGGTCGCCGCGGGGATCGGCGCCGTACCGGAAGGACTGACCGGACGCCGGATCGGCGTACTCGCCGGGGCGGCGCTCTTCCTGCTCGGCGTGGCCGGCGTGGCCCTCGCCCGCCGGGGCCGGTACACCGCCCTCGCCCGCGGCGCGGCCCGCGCCGGCAAGTACGACATCCTGCAGGACCGGGCGGTGACCGTGCGCAACTGGCGCCGGGGACACCGCTGGTGGCTGCTGCTCGGCGGCGCCGCCGCCCTCGGATCCGCCTTCGCGGTGCCCGTGGCCGGCGGCCTGCTGCTGGCCGGGCTCGGCGCCGGGCTGCGGCTGAAGGCCGCGTGGCTCGGCCGGCTGGAGCGGGCCGGGCAGACGCTGCTGTGGGTGCGCGTCGACTGGCTCGGCCGGTTCGGCGGACGCCCGGCCGGCAAGGCCGTCAGGGGCCTGCGCGGTACGGGCGTGGCGGCCGGCGACGCGGCCCCGGGCGGGGCCCGCCGCCGTACCGCGGCACTCGTCTGAGCCGCCGTCAGACCTCCAGCTCCTCCTCGATCCGCTTCAGCTGGTGCCGGGCCATCGCCAGGTTGGCCCGGCCCGAGTCGAGGACCAGGTAGAGGAACAGGCCGTTGCCGCCGCGGCTGTTGAGCAGGCGGATCAGGTGGTACTGGTCCGACAGGGTGATGAGGATGTCCTCGATGCCGCCCTTGAGGCCCAGCATCTCCATCGTGCGCATCTTGGCGCGGATGACGTCGGTGTTGCCGGCGGCGGCCACGTTCAGGTCGAAGGTCTTGCTGCCGCCCATCGTGCCCAGCGCCATCCCGCTGGTGTAGTCGACGAGCGCGACGCCGGTGGCGCCCTCGATGGAGGTCAGCGCCTCTTTCAGCGCGGTCTCGGTGTTGGCCATGGTGAGTCCTTCCGGATCGTTCAACTGTCGGTCGCGGCGCGCGTTTCGGCGCTCGTGGTGCGGGTGGTCGGGCGGGGGCGGGCCGGGGGCACGGAGCTGACGGCGCCGGGTGGCCTGCGGGCCGGACGGGCGGCTCGGGCCGCCGCCTCGGCGGCGTCGAGCAGCTCCCCGACGCGCGCTCCGGCCCGGCGGCCCTCCAGGTGCAGCCGGCCGACGTTGACCCGGTCCTGGGCGAGCAGGGTCAGTACGGCGGTACGGCCGGCCGCGTAGGTGGCGACATAGCCGCGCTCGCCGCGCACCAGCAGTTCGCGGAAGCCGCCGTGCCCGGTGGTGTCGGTGACCCGCACGGCGACGCCGAGCGAGGCGGCGGTGAGCGCGGACAGGCCCTCCGGGTCCACCCCGGGGGTGTCGTGGGCGATGACGAGACCGTCGACACCGGCCGCCAGGGCGCCGGTGAGCTGGGGCACCCGGGTGCGCAGCCGGCGCAGCTCCTCCAGGACGGCCTGGAAAACCTCGTCGGACACCATCAGCTCTCTCCTCTCGGCGGGGCGGTGCCGTTCAAAGTGCCTCCAGCGCATCCCTGAGCCTCTTCAGCAGCGCGATGTCGGGGTCGGTGACCGTCGGCGGCGGCGGAGCGGGCCGCGCGTACCCGGCTGCCACCGGGGCGACGTGGCCGGCCGCCGCGAGCCGGCGTACGTCGACGAGGGTGTGGAAGGCCTGCCGTCCCAGGTTCCGGGCGATCTCGACGGCCGAGCGGACGCCGTCCACGCGGTCCAGGACCGCCCGCTGCCGGGGGGTGAGCGGGGTGGCCGCCGCCGGGTCCGCGCGGATCAGCGGGGCGCCGTCGACGGCCGGGTCGGGCCACAGCCGGTGCAGCAGCAGGCGGCGCCGCAGCGTCTCGCGTTCCAGCGCGACGACCGGGACCGAGGGCAGCGGGCCGGGCCGGGGCGTGCTGTCGTAGCGGAACCGGCCCGGGGTGCTGCTCGGCGCCAGCGCGAAGTACCCGGCGTCGTACAGGGCGTCCAGGTGGCACAGTTCCAGCGCGCCCGCGGGCAGCAGTCCTGAGTCCAGCAGGAGCCCGGCGGCCTGCGGGGGGCCCGCGGCGCGGGCGGCGGCCCACTGCCAGGCGGTGGTCGCGAGGGTGCCGTGGGCGGTGAGGAGCACGTCGAGGCCGGGGGCGAGGGGGCTTTCGGCGTGCACCACCCGGCCCTCGGCGAGGTACAGGGCGCCGCACTCGCGGAGCAGGACGCCGGTGGCCCGCTCCTCGGCCAGCCGGGTCAGCATCGGCGACAGCGCGCGCGGGGCCGTCGTGTCCCGCACCGGCAGGGGCGACGGAGGTATGCGGACCACGGTCATCCCAGCACCAGCCGGGCGGCCATCTCGCCGAGCCGTATCCGGGCGAGCGCGAGGTTGCCCTCCTCGCGGCCGAGCCACAGGTGCAGGAACACGCTGCTGTCGAAGGACGTGTCCAGGAAGCGCAGCAGGTGATAGCTGTCACCGTTGCTGATGATCACGTCCTCCACGGGCAGCAGGTCGCCCCCGCGCGCCGCGAAGGTGCCGTGTTCGGTGGCCATCCGGGCCAGTTCGGCGGCCTCGGCGGCGGTCGTCTCGTGGTCGCCGCCGGGCGCCTCGCCTACCGTGCCGAGGGCCAGTCCGCTGGTCCAGTCCACCAGCGCGGCTCCCCGGGCACCCGGTAACCGCATCGCTTCCAGCAGGCACTCGTCGATTCCGGGCACCGTGGCTCCCCTCCCGCCTGGGACTCCGGCTGAGTGACTAAGACACTACGCAACGTGTGTGCGGGAGGTGATGCGTTTGGCATTTTCCGATGGAACATGCTTCCGGCGTACTAGTGTGGGTCAATTGCCCTCTGTGACGCAGGAGTTGATCACCGGTGACGGGGGGCCTGTCAACGGCGCACGGGCGCTCAAGGGTGGCGTGAGCGGGCGCGTGCGCCCCCTGTCTCCCGTATCGGCGCTCCGATGTATTGACTAGCTCTATTCAGACAGACAGGATGTGAATAGACGTAGGCACCGGAGGAGGCAGACGATGTCGGGACCCCGCCCCGTACGAGCACCGCGCGGCACGGAACTCAGCGCGCTGGGATGGCAGCAGGAAGCCGCCCTGCGCATGCTCCAGAACAACCTCGACCCCGAGGTCGCCGAGCACCCCGACAAGCTCGTCGTCTACGGCGGCACCGGCAAGGCCGCCCGTGACTGGCGCTCCTTCGACGCCATGGTGCGCACGCTGCGGACGCTCAAGCAGGACGAGACCATGCTGGTCCAGTCCGGCCGCCCGGTCGGCGTCATGCAGACCCACGAATGGGCCCCGCGCGTCCTCATCGCCAACTCCAACCTCGTCGGCGACTGGGCCAACTGGGAGGAGTTCCGCCGCCTGGAGGCCCTCGGCCTGACCATGTACGGCCAGATGACCGCCGGCTCCTGGATCTACATCGGCACCCAGGGCATCCTCCAGGGCACCTACGAGACCTTCGCCGCCGTCGCCGCGAAGAAGTTCGGCGGCACCCTCGCCGGGACGATCACCCTCACGGCCGGCCTCGGCGGCATGGGCGGCGCCCAGCCCCTCGCCGTGACCATGAACGACGGCGTCGCCCTCTGCATCGACTGCGACCCGCGCGCCATCGAGCGCCGCATCGAGCACCGCTACCTCGACGTCGCGGCCGACAGTCTGGAACACGCCCTCCAGCTGGCCGTCGAGGCCCGCGACGCGCGCCGTCCGCTGTCCATCGGCGTCCTCGGCAACGCGGCCGAACTGGTTCCGCAGCTGCTCGCCATGGGCGCGCCCATCGACATCGTCACCGACCAGACCTCCGCCCACGACCCGCTGGCCTACCTGCCCACCGGCATCGCCTTCGAGGACATGGCCGACGCCGCCGCCAAGGACCCGGCCGGCTTCACCACCCGCGCCCGTGAGTCCATGGCACGCCACGTCGAGGCCATGGTCGGCTTCATGGACGCCGGCGCCGAGGTCTTCGACTACGGCAACTCCATCCGCGGCGAGGCGCGACTCGCCGGCTACGACCGCGCCTTCGCGTTCCCCGGCTTCGTCCCCGCCTACATCCGCCCCCTCTTCTGCGAGGGCAAGGGCCCCTTCCGCTGGGCCGCCCTCTCCGGCGACCCCGCCGACATCGCCAAGACCGACAAGGCGCTCCTGGAGCTGTTCCCCGAGAACGAGTCCCTGGCCCGCTGGATCAAGATGGCCGGCGAGCGCGTCCACTTCCAGGGCCTGCCCGCCCGTATCTGCTGGCTCGGCTACGGCGAGCGCGACAAGGCCGGCGAGCGGTTCAACGACATGGTGGCGAGCGGCGAGCTGGCCGCCCCGCTGGCCATCGGCCGCGACCACCTGGACTGCGGCTCCGTCGCCTCCCCGTACCGCGAGACCGAGGCCATGCTCGACGGGTCCGACGCGATCGCCGACTGGCCGCTGCTGAACGCGATGGTCAACGTCGCCTCGGGCGCCTCCTGGGTGTCCATCCACCACGGCGGCGGCGTCGGCATGGGACGGTCCATCCACGCCGGGCAGGTCACCGTGGCCGACGGCACGAAGCTGGGCGGCGAGAAGATCCGGCGCGTCCTCACCAACGACCCGGGCATGGGTGTCATCCGGCACGTGGACGCCGGGTACGACATCGCCGAGTCGGTGGCCGCCGAGCGCGGGGTCCGGGTCCCGATGCGCGAGGGTGACCAGGCGTGACCCAGCGTTCCGCCGAGTCCGTCGTGGGCAGCTCCTTCCATGAGATGTGGGCGGAGCTGCTCCCCATCGGCCGCCACGCCGGCTCCCGGGGATACCGCCGCTACGCCTGGACCGGGGCCGACGCCGACTGCCGGGCCTGGTTCGAGGAGCAGGCCCGGGCGCGAGGGCTGTCGTACGAGGTCGACCGGAACGGCAACCAGTGGGCCTGGCTGGGCGATCCGGCCGCCGGGGACGCCGTCGTCACCGGATCGCACCTGGACTCCGTGCCGGACGGCGGCGCCTTCGACGGGCCCCTCGGGGTGGTGTCCTCCTTCGCCGCGCTCGACGAGCTGCGCGGCCGGGGAGCCGAGTTCACCAGGCCCCTGGCCGTCGTCAACTTCGGCGACGAGGAGGGCGCCCGGTTCGGGCTCGCCTGCGTCGGCTCCCGGCTGACCGCCGGCCAGCTGACCGCCGAGCAGGCCCACCGGCTCACCGACGGCGACGGGGTCAGCCTGCCGCGCGCCATGGAGGCCGCCGGGTACGACCCCGAGGCCATCGGTGCCGACCCCGAGCGGCTGGCCCGGATCGGCGCCTTCGTCGAACTCCACGTCGAACAGGGCCGCGCGCTGGACCTGTCCGGCGACCCGGTCGGCATCGCCAGCGCCATCTGGCCGCACGGCCGCTGGCGGTTCGACTTCCGCGGCGAGGCCAACCACGCCGGCACCACCCGGCTGGCCGACCGCCGCGACCCGATGCCGTCCTACGCCGAGACCGTGCTCGCCGCCCGCCGCGAGGCCGAACTCGCCGGTGCCGTCGCCACCTTCGGCAAGGTCTCCGTCGAGCCGAACGGCGTCAACGCCATCCCCTCGCTGGTGCGCGGCTGGCTCGACTCCCGCGCCGCCGACCAGGAGACCCTGGACACGGTCGTCGGGGGAGTGCAGAAGGCCGCCCGCGAGTACGCCGCCGCGCACGGCGTCGACCTCGACGTCGTCCGGGAGTCCTTCACCCCGGTCGTCGAGTTCGACCACGCCCTGCGGGACGAACTCGCCCGCATCCTGGGCCGGGACACCGGCCTGCGGGTACCCGTCCTCGGAACCGGTGCCGGACACGACGCCGGCATCCTGTCCGGGAGCATCCCGACCGCCATGCTGTTCGTGCGCAACCCCACCGGTGTCTCGCACTCCCCGGCCGAGTCCGCGGCCGAGGACGACTGCGTGGCCGGGGTGCGCGCACTCGCCGACGTACTGGAAGGACTGGCCTGCCGGTGACCGAGGGAACCTACTGGCTGGAGCACGCCTGGCTGGGCGACCGGGTCGAACCGGGCGTGACGGTCGAGGTGGCGCGCGGCCGCGTCACGGCCGTACGCACCGCGACGCCCGCCCCGCCGCCCGGCGCCGAGGTGCTGCGCGGGCTGACCCTCCCGGGTCTGGCCAACGCCCACAGCCACGCCTTCCACCGGGCGCTGCGCGGCACCGTCCAGGTCGGCAGCGGCACCTTCTGGACCTGGCGCGAGGTGATGTACTCCGTCGCCGACCGGCTGACCCCGGAGACCTACCACGCCCTGGCCCGCGCGGTGTACGCCGAGATGGCCCTCGCCGGCATCACCTGCGTCGGCGAGTTCCACTACGTGCACCACGCGCCCGGCGGCACCCCCTACGCCGACCCCAACGCCATGGGCGAGGCGCTGATCGCCGCCGCCGCCGAGGCCGGGATCCGCATCACCCTCCTCGACACCTGCTATCTCTCCGCCGGCTTCGGGCAGCCGCCGGACAGCCACCAGCAGCGCTTCTCCGACGGCGACGCGGAGAGCTGGGCCGCACGCTGCGCGGATCTGCGGGAGCGGGACCACGCCCGGATCGGGGCGGCGATCCACTCCGTACGGGCCGTCCCCGCCGGCCAGCTGGCCACCGTGGCACGGTGGGCCGAGGAGCGGCGCGCCCCGCTGCACGTGCACCTGTCGGAGCAGACCGCCGAGAACGACGCCTGCCTGGCCGCCCACGGCCGCACGCCCACCCGGCTGCTCGCCGACCACGGCGCCCTCGGGCCGCGCACCACCGGTGTGCACAGCACCCACCTCACCGACGAGGACATCGCCCTGCTCGGTGGCTCGGGCACCGGCACCTGCATGTGCCCCACCACCGAACGGGACCTGGCCGACGGCATCGGCCCGGCCGCCGCGCTGCAACGGGCCGGCTCCCCGCTCTCCCTCGGCTCCGACAGCCACGCCGTCATCGACCTGCTCGAAGAGGCACGCGCGATGGAACTGGACGAGCGGCTGCGCACCCGCACCCGGGGCCACTGGACCGCCGCGGCGCTGCTGCGGGCCGCCACCGCCGACGGCCACACCGCCCTGGGCTGGGACGACGCCGGCACCATCGAGCCCGGCGCGCTCGCCGACCTGACGACGATCGCCCTGGACACGGTCAGGACGGCCGGGCCGCCGCCCCGGCTGGGCGCCGAGACGGCCGTCTTCGCGGCGGGCGCGGCGGACGTACGGCACACGGTCGTGGGCGGCCGGCACGTCGTACGCGACGGCGCGCACACGCTCGTACCGGACGTGCCGCGCGCACTGGCCGCCGCCGTCGAAGCCCTGCGCGGCTGAGGAACGCCGACCCCCACGAGGACGACACCATGAGCAGCAGCACCGTCATCACCAACATCGCCACGCTGGTCACCAACGACCCCTCCCTGGGAGGTTCCGCCCTCGGCCTGGTCCAGGACGCGGCCGTCGTCATCGACGGCGACCGCATCGCGTGGACCGGTGAAGCAAGCAAAGCACCCGCCACCGACAACCGGGTCGACGCGGGCGGCCGGGCGGTGCTGCCGGGGTTCGTGGACTCCCACTCCCACCTGCTCTTCGCGGGCGACCGCACGCAGGAGTTCAACGCCCGTATGTCCGGTCGCGCCTACACCGCGGGCGGCATCCGCACGACGGTCGCCGCGACCCGGGCCGCGAGCGACGCGGAGCTGGAGGCGAACCTGACCCGCTACCTGGCGGAGGCGCTCCGCCAGGGCACCACCACCTTCGAGACCAAGTCGGGCTACGGCCTCACCGTCGAGGACGAGTCGCGTGCCCTGCGCGTCGCGGCCACGCACACCGACGAGGTCACCTACCTCGGCGGGCACATCGTCCCCCCGGACCACGCCGACGACCCGGCGGCCTACGTCGCCCTGGTCACCGGCGAGATGCTGGACGCCTGCGCGCCGCACGCCCGCTGGATCGACGTGTTCTGCGAGAAGGGCGCCTTCGACGGCGACCAGGCCCGTGCGATCCTCACGGCCGGCCGGGCCAAGGGCCTGCACCCGCGCATCCACGCCAACCAGCTCACCTACGGCCCCGGCGTCCAGCTGGCCGTCGAACTCGACGCGGCCAGCGCCGACCACTGCACCCACCTCACGGACGCCGACGTCGACGCCCTGGCCCAGGGCCGCACGGTCGCCACCCTGCTTCCGGGCGCCGAGTTCTCCACCCGCGCGCAGTGGCCCGACGCCCGCCGCCTGCTGGACGCGGGCGTCACCGTCGCCCTCTCCACGGACTGCAACCCCGGCTCCTCCTTCACCTCGTCGGTGCCGTTCTGCATCGCCCTCGCCGTCCGTGACATGGGGATGACGCCCGACGAGGCGGTCTGGTCGGCCACGGCGGGCGGCGCCGCCGCCCTGCGCCGCACCGACATCGGCCGCCTCACGCCCGGCGCCCGCGCCGACCTGATCCTCCTGGACGCCCCGAGCCACGTCCACCTGGCCTACCGGCCGGGCGTGCCGCTGGTCAGCGGGGTGTGGCGCGGGGGCGTACGCGTCGTCTGAGCGGCGGCCGGGCACCCCGGCAGCGCGCCCGCGCGACGTCCTCGCGGACCGGTCAGGCGGGCTCCACCGCGGTGGCTCCACAGCCACCGCCCGCCACCGGAGCCTGGCCACGGCCCGGCGACGGAGCCTGCCCGCCCGCTGCCGTGACGCCGGCTGCCGTGACGCCGTCCGCTGTGACGCCGTCCGCTGTGACGCCGTCCGTTGTGACGCCGTCCGCGGCGATGCCGTCCGGGTGCGCACCGGCCGTGCGTCCCCGGTCCGCCGGCGTCCGGCCCCAGGCCGTACCGGCGAGCACCAGGACGGCGCCGAGGTATCCGAGCGGGCCCGGCCGGTCGCCGCCCAGGGCGATGCCCACGGCCGCGGCCCACACCGGCTCCGTGCCGAGCAGCAGGCTGACCCGCGACGGGGACGACCGCCGGACCGCCCACATCTGCACGAAGAACGCGAGCACCGTGCAGAACACCGACAGGTACAGCAGCCCCAGCCAGTCCCCGGCGCCGAACCCGGCCGCCGCGGACCAGGGCGAGGCGCCGGTGCCCGGCAGCGCCACCAGAACGGCGAACACCACGACCGCACCGCCCAGCTGAACGGTCGTCAGCGACAGCGCGTCCGCCCCCCGCACCGACTTCATGCGGGACATGGCCAGGACGTGCGCCGTACGGGCGGCGGCGGCCCCGAGCATCAGCAGGTCGCCGCCGTTCGGGGCGGTGAAACCCGCGCCCAGGGTCAGCAGGGCGACACCGAGCACGGACAGTCCGGCCGCCGTCAGGAACGACCCGGGCAGCCGGGTGCCGCTCACCCTGCTCTCGGCGAGCGGGGTGAAGACCATGGTGAGACTGATGATCAGGCCCGCGTTCGTCGCCGAGGTGTGCACCACCCCGTACGTCTCCAGCAGGAAGATGCCGGCGAGGATCAGCCCCAGCAGCCCGCCACCGCGCAGTTGGGCCGCGCTCAGCCCGCGCAGCCGCCGCAGACCGGCGGCGGCGAGCACCGGCACGGCCAGGGCGAACCGCAGCACCAGCACGGCGAGCACCGTCCGCTCCGTGGTGACGCCCTTGGCGGCCAGGTAGCTGGAACCCCACACCACCGCGATCAGCAGGACGGGAAGATCGGTGAGCCGGCCGCCACGGGCCGCGGAGACAGTCATGGGCATCCTTCGGGGGCGTACGGACGGGGCGCACTGCGGCGGCATGACGGTTGCCCGGTCGGGTACCCCTCAGCCGGTGGAGGCTGCCCGAACGCGGGAGCGGCCCGGCGCGTCGGCCGGGCCGCTCCCGCGGTGGACGACAGGCTCACTCCTCCACGGTCAGTCCCTTGCGCAGCTGGACCAGCGTGCGCGACAGCAGCCGGGACACATGCATCTGGGAGATGCCGAGTTCCTCGCCGATCTCCGACTGGGTCATGTTCGCCACGAACCGCAGCGAGAGGATCTTCCGGTCGCGGGCCGGCAGACCGGCGATCAGCGGCTTGAGCGACTCGATGTACTCGATGCCCTCGAGCCCGTGGTCCTCGTAGCCGATGCGGTCCGCGAGCGCGCCCTCGGACTCGTCCTCGTCCGGCTGGGCGTCCAGCGAGGAGGCCGTGTAGGCGTTCGAGGCCGCCATGCCCTCGACGACCTCCTCGTTGGAGAGGCCGAGCCGCTCGGCGAGTTCCGCGACCGTCGGGGCGCGGTCCAGCTTCTGCGCCAGCTCGTCCCCGGCCTTGGCGAGGTCCAGCCGCAGCTCCTGGAGCCGGCGCGGGACGCGCACGGACCACGAGGTGTCCCGGAAGAAGCGTTTGATCTCACCGATGATGGTCGGCATCGCGAATGTGGGAAATTCCACACCGCGGGCGAGTTCGAAGCGGTCGATCGCCTTGATCAGGCCGATGGTGCCGACCTGGACGATGTCCTCCATCGGCTCGCTGCGGGAGCGGAAGCGGGCGGCGGCGAATCTCACGAGCGCGAGGTTCAGTTCGACGAGCGTGTTGCGGACGTACGCGTGCTCGTGCGTCCCTTCCTCCAGCGACTCCAGGCGCTCGAACAGGGTCTTGGACAGCGCCCGCGCGTCGACCGGGCCGATCTCGTCGTACGGGGGGATCTCCGGGAGTCCCTCGGGGAGGTCGAGGGCGCCGATGGGATGTTCCAGTTGTTCCGGTGGGGGTGCCGACGTCGCGATGGGGGTATGCGATGCGTCGAGCCGGGGTGACATGGGTGTCCTCCATCGTTCTCGGCATAAGGCTGCCGAAGCCAGTGCGTGCACTACCGTGTGCGGCGCCTCCGAAGCCGGCGTGTAGGGATGTGTGTCCCTACTAGCCCTACCCGCTGAACCGAGCGAGTCGCAAGAGCAATGTGTTGTGATATGTCCGTTTGTGCGCGGTTGTTCGGGTGTCGGAGTGCGCGGGGAAGGCGTAATGTTCGAGGGCATCAGCAGCCACGACCTCGGGAGAGAGACGGCATGGACCACGGGACGGTCGGCAGCGCACAGTCGGGCCGGCTTCTGGTGGAGGTGCGGGAAGAGGGCTCCAGCGCCGTAGTGACACCGGCCGGAGAGCTGGACCACCACACCGCCGATCTTTTGCGGGAGCCCCTCGACGACCTTCTGGCCAAGGGCTTCGCGCGGCTCGTGGTGGACTGCTCACGCCTGGAGTTCTGCGACTCCACGGGCCTGAACGTCCTGCTCGGCGCCCGGCTGAAGGCGGAGGCCGCCGGAGGCGGTGTCCACCTCGCCGGAATGCAGCCAGTGGTCGCCCGCGTGTTCGAGATCACCGGAGCCGAAGCGGTCTTCACCCTCCATGACTCACTGGAGGCGGCCCTGGCCGACGGTGCCGACTGACCCGCCGCCCCGCGCGGCCCGTCCGGGCACCCGTCGCCGGCCGCTTTCGGGCGTTGCGCGCGTCACGCCGAACACAGGGGTGTTCCGCCGGATCGGTCGGGCAGGAGAGGGCAGAAGAACCAGGAGGCGACCGGACGGCCGCCGGACCCTGCCGGGCCCGGCGAACGGCCTGGACTGGACCCGCCTCGGCGGACCGGTGGTCACAGGACCCCGCACGGATGACGCGCGGGCGGCGGCCGGACGACGTACGACCCGGCACCGGTGGTGCCGGACCTTTGACCGCACTTTTAGGATCATGAACTGGTGAATCGGTGAGGTGAAGCGCTGATGAGCACCACCCGGCCTTACTCGCCGGGCGACCGCGGCCCGGAGCCCAGCGGCGCTTCCGGGGCGTCCGAGGGGGTTGCGCCGGTCGTCGGCGCAACCACGGGGGCAGCCGCGCCGTCCGTGCCGACCGGCTCGTCCGGCGGCACACCGCAGGAACGGAGCCCGCAGCTCCGCAGACTCCGTCTGGAAGGCGAGAGCGGGGTCGTCCCCCTCGCCCGTGACTTCACCCGCCAGGCGCTGTACGCGTGGGGCTGGCTGCCCGCCGACTCCGCGGACCAGCGGGCCGCCGCCGAGGACGTCCTGCTGGTCGTCTCCGAACTGGTCACCAACGCCTGCCTGCACGCCGATGGCCCCGACGAGCTGTTCCTCTCCTGCGACAACAAGGTGATCCGGGTCGAGGTCTCGGACCGGGGCGCGGGCCAGCCGGCCCCGCGCACCCCGCACCGCGCCGGCCGCCCGGGCGGCCACGGCATGTTCATCGTGGAGCGGCTGTGCCTGGACTGGGGCGTGGTCCGCACCGACGGGCGCCCCGGCAAGACCGTCTGGGCGGAAATGGGCGCGCCCGCCTGACCGTTGACGCGAGGCGGCGCGCGAGCGCCGCCCGACCGTCACCGGAGCCCAGCGTTCCCCTGCACTGTCGCCACCCCGGTCGGACCGACGACCGGAACGCGCGGTACGGCTACGACGTGCCTGCCGGCAGGGACGGATACCTGTGGGCAGCACCCCGGCGGTCCGGCCCCGCGGAGTTCCGCGACCTGTCCGGCCCGCCGTTCCTGTCGCCAGGCGCCTGATCCGCCTCTGACGTACCCGCCGGCCCGGACAGACGCCTTGGCACCCCTGGCAGCCGTGCGGGCCGTGGGCGGGTACGCCGGCACTCGACAGGCAGGTCAGCGGTGGCAGCGACGCCGGCGGCGTCGCCGGGCCCGGCGACCACGGCACGCGGCGCGGGGCCCAGCGGTGGCAGCGCCCCGGCCTCTGACGGCCCGGTGCTGCCCGGTGCGGGACGCGCTGAGCCGCACGCTGCGACCCTTCGCGGCCCGGCGTCCGAGCCACGGCCCCGCGCGCCGTCGGCCTCGGCGCCCCGCAGGTCACCGCACCCCGAAGGCGCTCCGCCAGACACCGTATGCCGCAGCCCCACCGCCCGCCGGTCGGCGCCCGCAGGCCGCCGCCCCCGCGAACTTCCTGGAGGGCCCATGCGTCCGGCAGGTCACCGCAGCCCCACCGCCCGCCGGTCGGCGCCCGCAGGCCGCCGTGCCCCGGCACCCCCGGAGGGCCGCGAACCTCGCAGGCACCCGCAGAGCCGCCGTACCCCGCCCCCCACCGCGGAGCCACCGCACTTCCCACCCCGCCCCCCGGGAGGCCCGCCGAACCCCGCAGGCCCCCGAACCTGCCGCAGGCCCCCGCAGGTTGCCGAACCCGGCATCACCCGGCGGGTCGCCCCGCCCGCACGCAAAAGCCTGGAGGGCCGCCGCATCCCGGGATGCGGCGGCCCTCCAGTCGTGTTCAGCGGTCGTCAGTTCACGTTGCCCATGAGCTTCTTGACCTTGCTGCGGTACATCCACACCGCGACACCTGCGATCACGGCGAGCACGGCCTCCAGGGCGACGAAGCCCATCTTGTCGAGGTTGACGCCACCGACGGCCGGATTGGACAGCAGCGCGGTGATCGAGTCGCCCGCGGTGACCGCGAGGAACCAGACGCCCATCATCTGCGAGGCGTACTTCTTCGGCGCCATCTTCGTCGTCACCGACAGACCCACCGGCGACAGAGTCAGCTCACCGACGGTCTGCACGAAGTAGATCGCCACCAGCCACAGCGCCGCGGCCTTGTGACCGCCCTCGGCGATCGACAGGGGGGCGAGGAAGAGGAAGAAGGACGCGCCCACCAGGACCAGGCCGGAGGAGAACTTCACGATCGTGCTGGGCTCCTTGCCGCGCCGGTTCAGCCACAGCCACAGCCAGGCGAAGACGGGCGCCAGGGCCATGATCATGACCGGGTTGACCGACTGGTACCAGGAGACCGGGAACGTCCAGCCGAGGACCGAGTTCTTGGCCGAGTCCGAGGCGAAGATCGACATCGTCGAACCGCCCTGGTCGTAGATCATCCAGAAGACGGCGGCGGCCACGAAGAACCAGATGTACGCCGACACCTTCGAGCGCTCCGCCGGCTCCAGGTCCTTGTCGCGCAGGATCCGGGTGATGACGAGGATCGGCACGAGCAGGCCGATCAGGGTGAGCGGGATCAGCGCCCAGTTCAGGGTGAAGTGGCCGGAGAAGCTCACGGCGCCGTAGAAGACGGCGGCGACGGCCAGCCAGATCAGGCCCTTGCGCAGGGTGGCGGCCTTCTCCGCGGCCGACAGCGGGGTGGGGACCTCGCTGCTGCGCGGGTTGAGGTGGCGCCCGCCGAGCAGGTACTGGACGAGGCCCAGCGCCATGCCCAGGGCGGCCAGCGCGAAGCCCAGGTGCCAGTTGACGTTCTCGCCGACGGTGCCGATGACCAGCGGCGCGACGAAGGCGCCGAGGTTGATGCCGATGTAGAACAGCGTGAAGCCGGCATCCCGGCGCGGGTCGTCCGGGCCCTTGTACAGGTGGCCGACCATCGTGGAGATGTTGGCCTTCAGCAGGCCGGAGCCGATGGCGACGAGGCCCAGGCCGACGAAGAAGCTGGCGGCGGCGGGCAGCGCCAGGCACAGGTGGCCGAGCATGATGACCAGACCGGCGACGGCGACCGTCTTGCGGGGGCCGAGCACCCGGTCGGCGAACCAGCCGCCGGGCAGGGCGAGCAGGTAGACGAGCGACACGTACACGGAGTAGATCGCGGTCGCCGTGCCCGCGTTCATGTGCAGGCCACCCGGGGCCACCAGGTACAGCGGGAGCAGGGCCCTCATGCCGTAGTAGGAGAAACGCTCCCACATCTCGGTCATGAAGAGAGTGGCCAGTCCGCGGGGGTGGCCGAAGAAGGTCTTCTCGGACCCGGGGGTGCCCGGGCGGACCGAGTCCTTCGTCAGGCTGGACGCCATGGTCGTTCCTTGCTGGTCGGGACGCGCGGTCGAGCGTGCGCGCCCGGTGGGGGTGCGGCCGGCACCGGCGGGGTCGGCCGTCCACCCCCACGCCCAGGGGGAGTCCGTTCCGGATCGCGGAGCGGTGGGCGGCGACCACCGGGATCCACGCTCCGACGCGTCACTGCGTCCGGAGCCCGGCCAGAGGTCATTCCTTTCAAGGCTGATCTTCATCAGCCCGCACACAAAAGAGACCTTCAGCGTCACTGCCCGCCGAAGGCCCCCGGTGTACTACAGGCGTTCAGGTCACCATACGGCAGGACACCGCCGGATATGGAAGGACTTGAGACGCGGATCACAGGTGTCGTGGGAACCGCACGAGGGCATTCGAAGGTCCCTTCTACGATCCCATCCCCAGGTCAATGGTTCGTACCAGTGGGCCGCGAAGGTAAGAAGCCCGGGAAGCGATCACACCCCGGCACCCTCCGCGAGCGGTCTACCATCACCTCATGACCCGTGTACTGCTCGCCGAGGACGACGCGTCCATCTCGGAGCCGCTGGCCCGCGCCCTGCGCCGGGAAGGTTACGAGGTCGAGGTGCGCGAGGACGGACCCGCCGCGCTCGACGCCGGAATGCAGGGCGGTGTCGACCTGGTCGTGCTGGACCTGGGCCTGCCGGGCATGGACGGCCTCGAGGTCGCCCGCCGGCTGCGTGCCGACGGCCACACCGTGCCGATCCTCATCCTGACCGCGCGGGCCGACGAGGTGGACACCGTCGTCGGCCTGGACGCGGGCGCCGACGACTACGTCACCAAGCCCTTCCGGCTCGCCGAACTGCTCGCCCGGGTCCGGGCCCTGCTGCGGCGCGGCGCCGCCGAGCCGCAGCAGCCGCCGGCCACGCACGGGGTGCGGATCGACGTCGAGTCGCACCGGGCCTGGATGGGCGACGAGGAACTCCAGCTCACCGCCAAGGAGTTCGACCTGCTACGGGTGCTGGTGCGGGACGCCGGCCGGGTCGTGACCCGCGATCAGCTGATGCGCGAGGTGTGGGACACCACCTGGTGGTCCTCGACCAAGACCCTCGACATGCACATCTCCTGGCTGCGCAAGAAGCTCGGCGACGACGCGGCGAACCCGAGGTACATCGCGACGGTCCGCGGCGTGGGCTTCCGCTTCGAGAAGAGCTGAGCCCGGACCAGCGACAGCACAGGTGACCGACCATGCGCCGACGTCTCATCCAGTCCACCCTCGCCGTCGTCCTGGTGGTGATCGCCGTCTTCGGTGTCTCCCTGGTGATCGTGGAGACGCGGACGATCAGCAACAGCGCCCAGGAGCGGGTGTACTCCGAGGCGGTGCGGCTGGCCAGCATCGTCGACAGCCGGATACTCGCCGCCGAGAACGTCAACGCGGACGTGCTGCGCAATCCGGTCAGCAAGGAGCAGTACGCGGTGATCCGCATGCCCGGCCGGCCGCCCATCGAGATCGGCACCCCGCCGCAGGGTGACGTCATCCGCGCCCGGCAGACGGGCGAGGAGGGCGAGAGCGTCACCGTGGAGGAGCCGCGCTCCGCGGTGACCCGCGAGGTCGGCCGCACCCTGCTGATCATCGGCCTGGTGGCGCTGCTCGCCGTGGTCGCCGCCGTGCTCCTCGCCGTACGCCAGGCCAGCCGGCTCGCCTCCCCGCTGACCGACCTCGCCGAGACCGCCGAGCGCCTCGGCTCCGGCGACCCGCGCCCCCGGCACAAGCGCTACGGGGTTCCCGAGCTGGACCGGGTCGCCGATGTGCTGGACTCCTCCGCCGAGCGGATCGGGCGCATGCTGACCGCCGAGCGGCGCCTGGCCGCCGACGCCTCCCACCAGCTCCGTACGCCGCTGACCGCCCTGTCCATGCGGCTGGAGGAGATCACCCTCACCGACGACCCGGACACGGTGAAGGAGGAGGCGACCATCGCGCTGACGCAGGTGGAGCGGCTGACGGACGTCGTCCAGCGGCTGCTGACCAACTCCCGCGACCCGCGTACCGGCTCCGCCGTCACCTTCGACCTCGACGAGGTCATCCAGCAGCAGCTCGCCGAGTGGCGGCCCGCCTACCGCAGCGCCGGCCGGGCGGTCGTCAGCTCCGGCAAACGGCATCTCCAGGCGGTGGGCACCCCGGGCGCGGTCGCCCAGGTGCTGGCCGCGCTGATCGAGAACTCCCTGATGCACGGCGGCGGGACCGTCGCCCTGCGCACCCGGGTCACCGGCAACCAGGCCGTGATCGAGGTCACCGACGAGGGGCCCGGTGTGCCGGCCGACCTCGGCGCGCGGATCTTCGAGCGCACGATCAGCGGGCGGAACTCCACGGGCATCGGCCTGGCCGTCGCCCGGGACCTCGCGGAGGCCGACGGCGGCCGGCTGGAGCTGCTCCAGGCGCAGCCCCCGGTCTTCGGCCTGTTCCTGTCCCGCACGCCCCCGGCCCGCACCCCGGACGACGACCGCCCGACGGTGCGCTGAGCGCGCCCGTCAGCGGACGCGCTGCTGCGGCTCGGACGCGTGGGGGTGCGCCTCGGCCGCGAGGATCGACTCCGCCTCGCGGGAGGGCAGCGCCCGGAACACCCAGGTGCGGTACGACCAGAACCGGAACAGGGTCGCGACGCCGATGCCGACGAACTTGAAGACGTTGCTCTGGAGCGGGCTGTCCCAGCCGAAGCCGTAGGTCGCCAGGTACAGCAGGCCGTTCTCGATCACCAGGCCGATCGCGCTGAACAGCAGGAACAGCGTGAGTTCCTTGGTACGGCCGTGCTTGTCACGGTCCCGGTAGGTCCAGTAGCGGAAGCCGACGTAGTTGAAGACGATCGCCACGACGGTCGCGATGACGCTGGCCCGCACCACCGGCAGCCCGGAGACGTGCCGGACCAGGTTGAAGACGCCGAGGTTGACGAGGACACCGGCGCCGCCGACGGCCCCGAACTTGGCCACCTCGCGTACGAGCCGTTGCAGCCCCGAGGAACGAGGTTCCATGGCTGTGCAGCTCCCGTCGGTAGGTTCCGTCGACGCCGCCATGTTATCCGGGGCGGGGCGCCGATGCCCGTGGGCCGGACCACGCCCAGGAAACAGGTCGGAAAGAGCCGGGGAAGCGCTGGGTAAGAGATCGGGAGCGGGACGGGATCCGGCCGCCCCGCCGTGGCCGATACGCTAGGGGTGTGACGTTCCCGGTAGTCGGCATGGTCGGCGGGGGTCAGCTCGCGCGTATGACGCACGAGGCTGGCATCCCGTTGGGCATCAGGTTCAAGCTCCTCAGTGACACTCCTCAGGATTCCGCGGCGCAGGTCGTCGGCGATGTCGTCATCGGCGACTACCGCGACCTCGACACGCTGCGCGAGTTCGCGCGCGGCTGTGACGTGATCACCTTCGATCACGAACACGTGCCCACCGAGCATCTGCGGGCCCTGGAGGCGGACGGCATCCCCGTGCGCCCCGGGCCGGACGCGCTGGTGCACGCCCAGGACAAGGGCGTGATGCGCGCGCGGCTCGACGCGATCGGCATCCCGTGCCCGCGGCACCGGATCGTGCGCGATCCCGCGGACGTCGCGGCCTTCGCGGCGGAGGGCGACGGCTTCCCGGTCGTCCTCAAGACCGTCCGCGGCGGCTACGACGGCAAGGGCGTGTGGGTCGTCGGCTCCGTCGAGGAGGCCGCCGCGCCGTTCCGGGCGGGTGTGCCGGTCCTCGCCGAGGAGAAGGTCGACTACGTCCGCGAGCTGGCCGCCAACGTCGTACGCTCCCCGCACGGCCAGGCCGTCGCCTATCCGGTGGTGGAGTCGCAGCAGGTCGACGGCGTCTGCGACACCGTCATAGCCCCCGCGCCGGACCTTGACGAGGCCCTGGCCCTGCACGCCGAGCAGCTGGCGCTGACCATCGCCAAGGAGCTGGGCGTCGTCGGGCACCTCGCCGTGGAGCTGTTCCAGACCCGCGACGGCCGCGTCCTGGTCAACGAGCTGGCGATGCGCCCGCACAACTCCGGCCACTGGACCATGGACGGCGCCGTCACCTCGCAGTTCGCCAACCACGTCCGCGCGGTCCTCGACCTCCCGCTCGGTGATCCGCGTCCCCGCGCGCCGTGGACGGTCATGGTCAACGTCCTGGGCGGCGACTACCCGGACATGTACGGGGCGTACCTGCACTGCATGGCCCGCGACCCCAAGCTCAAGATCCACATGTACGGCAAGGACGTGAAGCCCGGCCGCAAGGTCGGACACGTCAACACCTACGGCGACGACCTGGACGACGTGCTGGAGCGCGCCCGTCACGCAGCCGGCTACCTGAGAGGCACGATCACCGAATGAGCCCCGTTGTTGGCATCGTCATGGGGTCGGACTCCGACTGGCCCGTCATGGAAGCCGCCGCCAAGGCCCTGGACGAGTTCGAGATCGCCTACGAGGTCGACGTCGTCTCCGCGCACCGCATGCCCCGCGAGATGATCACGTACGGGGAGCAGGCCGCCGACCGCGGCCTGAAGGCGATCATCGCCGGTGCGGGCGGCGCCGCCCATCTGCCCGGCATGCTCGCCTCCGTCACCCCGCTGCCCGTCATCGGCGTGCCGGTGCCGCTGAAGTACCTGGACGGAATGGACTCGCTGCTGTCCATCGTGCAGATGCCGGCCGGTGTCCCGGTCGCCACGGTCTCCGTCGCCGGTGCCCGCAACGCCGGTCTGCTCGCGGCCCGGATGCTCGCCGCGCACGACGAGGACCTGCTGCACCGGATGCGCGACTTCCAGCAGGACCTCAACGACCAGGCCACCGAGAAGGGCAAGCGGCTGCGTGCCAAGGTCGAGGGCGCGAGCGGCTTCGGCTTCGCGAAGTGACCGCGGTGACGTCCCTGGCCCAGGCCCGGGAACTGCTGCGCGAGTTCCCGGTCGTCGACGGCCACAACGACCTGCCGTGGGCGCTGCGCCAGGCGGCCGGCTACGACCTGGACAAGCTCGACATCGCCGCCCACCAGGGCGCCCACCTGCACACCGACCTGCCGAGGCTGCGCGAGGGCGGCGTCGGCGCGCAGTACTGGTCGGTGTACGTGCCCGCCGAGCAGCCCGAGCCGGTGGCGGCGACGCTGGAGCAGATCGACTGCGTCCGGCGGCTGCTCGCCCGCTACCCGGCGGACCTGGCGCCCGCGCTGACCGCCGCGGACATGCGCCGGGCACGCCGGGACGGCCGTATCGCCTCCCTGATGGGCGCCGAGGGCGGCCACTCCATAGCCAACTCGCTGGGCACCCTGCGCGGCCTGCACGCGCTCGGCGTGCGCTACATGACGCTCACTCACAACTCGAACGTCGACTGGGCGGACTCCGCGACCGACGAGCCGAGGGCCGGCGGCCTCACCGCGTTCGGCCGTGAGGTCGTCCGGGAGATGAACCGGCTCGGCATGCTGGTCGACCTCTCGCACGTCGCGGCCACGACCATGCGCGACGCGCTGGAGACGGCCTCCGCACCGGTGATCTTCTCGCACTCCTCCGCCCGCGCCGTCTGCGACCATCCGCGCAACATCCCCGACGACGTCCTGGAGCGGCTGCCCGCCAACGGCGGTGTGGCCATGGTGACGTTCGTGCCGAAGTTCGTCCTGCGGGCGGCCGTCGACTGGACGGCCGCGGCCGACGAGAACCTGCGCGCCCACGGCCTCCACCACCTGGACACCGGCCCGGAGGCGATGAGGCTGCACCGCGCCTTCGAGGAGCGCTTCCCGCGTCCCGTCGCCACGGTGTCGACGGTGGCGGACCACCTCGACCACATGCGCGAGGTGGCCGGCGTCGACCACCTGGGCATCGGCGGTGACTACGACGGCACCGCGTTCACCCCGGACGGCCTCAGCGACGTCTCCGGCTACCCCAACCTGCTCGCCGAGCTGCTCGACCGGGGCTGGTCCAAGGCCGACCTGGCCAAGCTGACCTGGCAGAACGCGGTCCGTGTGCTGGGCGCCGCGGAGGACGTGGCCCGTGACCTTCAGGCCACCCGGGCGCCGTCCCTCGCCACCATCGACTCGCTCGACGGCTGACGGTCCAGGGTGGGGTAGTCGTTGTAGCCCTCCGCCCCGCCCACGTACATGAAGTACCGGTCCCGGACCGGGTTGAGCGGCGCGCCGAGACGCAGCCGCTCGACCAGGTCCGGGTTGGCGAGGAACGGCCGGCCGAGCGCCACCAGGTCGGCGCCGGCCGCCAGCATCTCCCGCGCGGCCCGGGCGACGGCCTCGCCGGACAGGTCGGCCAGGTCCGGGTTGCCGATCAGCACGCCGGGCCAGCCGGTGCGGATCCGCCGGTACCAGCCGGCCCCCGGATCGGAGCGCACCAGGCTGAGATAGGCCAGGCCCAGCCCCTTCAGGCGGGCGAGGAGCGCGGCGTACAGGGCGTCGGTGTCGTCCTCGCGGACGCCGTTGACGGTGCTCGCGGGGGAGACGCGGATGCCCACCCGGTCCGCGCCGATCGCGTCGGCCACCGCCTCGGTCACCTCCGCCGCGAACCGCACCCGCCGCTCCACGGAGCCGCCGTAGGCGTCCGTCCGGAGGTTGGTGTTGTCGGCGAGGAACTGGTGCAGCAGCATCCCGTTGGCCGAGTGCACCTCCACGCCCTCGAAGCCCGCCTCGACGGCCCGGCGCGCGGCGGCGGCGAAGTCGGCGATCGTGGCACGGATGTCGTCCGCCGTCATCTCACGGGGCACGCAGGCCGGCCGGTGCCCGCCCGGCGTGAAGATCGTCTCCGGTAGGGAAACGGGGGAGGGCGCGACCGGGGTGAGCCCGGTGGTCTCCGGGTGGCTGACCCGGCCGCCGTGCTGGAGCTGGAGGAACATCCGCCCGCCGGCCGTCCGCACCGCGTCGGTCACCTGCCGCCAGCCGGCCGTGTGCCGGTCGGTGTGGATCGCGGTGATGTCCGGGTACGTCTGCCCGGCCGCGTTCGGCGTCGAGCCCTCGGCGACGATCAGCCCGGCGGTGGCGCGCTGGGCGTAGTGGGTGACCATCAGCGGGGTGGGGGAGCCGTCGGGCTCCGCTCGGTTGCGGGTCAGCGGCGCCATCACCAGGCGGTTCGGGAGCGTCAGCCGGCCGAGCCGGGTCGGGGCCAGGAAGTCCGTTGTCTGCGTCATGCCCGGCACGGTAGAACGTGACACTGATGTCAGGTTCAAGCCCGGAGGCACCGGCATGAGAATCGGCGAACTGGCCCGGCGCACCGGAGTGAGCGAGCGCTCGCTGCGGTACTACGAGACCCGGGGGCTGCTGAGCAGCGACCGCACCCCCGGCGGCCACCGCGACTACCCGGACGCGGCCGTCGACCGCGTCATCCGGATCCAGGAGCTGTACGCGGCCGGTCTGAACAGCGAGAAGATCCGGCAGCTGCTGCCCTGCATGCGCGACCGGGACGGTGGCCCCTCCGCGATCGCCACCCCCCGGCTGGTCGCCGACCTCAGCGCCGAGCGTGACCGCATCGACCGCATGATCATCGACCTCCGACGCTCCCGGGAGACCCTGGACGAGGTCATCCGCACCGCACGCGAGACCTGACCGGCGTACCCCCGAACGCCCCGCTCACCAGGAAGCGTTCCTCCTCCCCGTGCGACCGTGGCGGTACGCCAGCGACATCACGACGCAGCTCACGACCGACGTAGCCCACGACGTACGGAGCCCGCCATGGCCGACCTCCAGGACGACGTCCCCACCACCGCCGAGGTCGGCGGGGAGGACGGGCTGCCGGACGACCCCTTCCCGCCCACGCCGGCCGCGCAGACGCTGGAGCGGGCTCACGCCCTGCTCGCCGCCCACCCGGTCGCGGACGGCTACAGCGGCCTGCCCTGGGCCCTGCGCCATCTGCCCCGGTACGACCTCGAACTGGGCGAGGCCGCGATCGACACGGACGTGCCGCGGATGCGCGAGGGCCACGTCGGTGCGCTGTTCTGGTCGCTGCACCTGCCCGAGGGCCCGGGCGGCGAACGCGTCGTGGCGGCGACCCTGGAACAGCTCGACCAGGTGCGCACGGTCGTCGCGAGCCACCCCGAGGGACTGCGCCTGGCCCACACCGCCGGCCAGATCATCGACGCCCGCAACTGCGGCCGGGTCGCGGTCGTGCCGGGCCCCGCGCACGGCACCGCGCTCGGCGACTCCCTCGGCATCCTGCGCATCCTGCGCGCCCTGGGCCTGCGCGTGCTCAGCCTCGCGGGCACGGCCTGGACGGACCGGCCGGGGCTGACCCGGTTCGGTGAGGAGGTGGTGCGCGAGATGAACCGGCTCGGCGTGCTCGCGGACGTCTCCGGCGCCTCCCCGGCCACCGTGGAGCGGACCGTCGCCCTGTCCAAGGCCCCGGTGCTGTGCACCCGCTCCGCCGCCCGCGTCCTGCGCCCGCACCCCGCCAACCTGCCCGACGACCTCCTCGCCGCGCTGGGCGGGGCCGGGGGCCTGTGCATGGTGCCGCTGACCGCCGAGCAGACCGGCCCGACCGTCCGAGACGTCGCCGACCACCTCGACCACGTCCGGGAAGTCGCCGGCCCCGAGTGCGTCGGCCTGTCCGGCACCTACGACTCCGGCGCCGCCCACCCCCACGACCTCGCCGACACCTCCCGCTACCCCCACCTGATCGCCGAACTGCTGCGGCGCGGCTGGTCCGAGACCCAGCTGTCCCTGCTGACCTGGGGCAACGTGCAGCGGGTGCTGCGCAGCGCGGACTTCGTGGCCCGGGCCGCACAGCACCGCCAGGAGGCGTCCAACGCCAGGATCACCGAACTGGACGCGCCCTAAGGGCTCCTCGTCCCGATCATGCCGGGCTCGCGGGCCCTGGCGCCGCTCCCCGCTCATCCGGCCCGATCCGAACAAAAGACCCTGGGCCTCACTCGATCCGGCACAGGCAGAAGGGGTGCCCGGCCGGGTCCGCGTACACCTGGAAGTCCTTCTTCTCCCGGTCCGCCGTGTCCAGCGGGCGGGCGCCGAGCGCCAGTACCCGCTCGTGCGCCGCGTCGCCCTCCGCCCAGGTGCTTCCCGCGTCGAAGTCCAGGTGGAACTGCTGGCCGTTGCGGTCCGCGCGCGGCCACTCCGGCGGGGTGTGCCCCTGTGCCCGCTGGAAGGCCAGCCGAGGCCCGTCCGGGACGTACAGCACGACCCAGTCGTCGTCCTGGGCCTGCGGGGTGCCCCCGGCCACCGCCGCGTAGAAAGCGGCCAGCGCGTGCGGATCGGGACAGTCCAGCACGACGGAACGGAGACGGGCGACGGACGCCATGGTGTCCTCCTCAGGAAAACGACTCGGGAAACGGCTTCAGGACGACAACGTGAGCGCCCCCGGAACGGTTTCGGCTGCGCAAGCGGCTCCGCAGCGGCTGCGGAACGACTCCGGAACGGCTCCGGGACCGGCCTGCGCCCCGGTCAGCAGGCGCAGAGGCAGAACGGGTGCCCCGCGGGATCGGCGTAGACACGGAAGCTGCGCGAGCGGTCCGCCGCGTCCAGCGGCTTCGCCCCCAGCTCGAGCACCCCCTTCTCGGCCGCGTCCAGGTCCGTCACCACCAGGTCCAGGTGGAACTGCTGCGAGTCGTCCGGGGCGGGCCACCGCGGCGGCACGAACCCCGGCGCCCGCTGGAAGGCCAGCGCCGGCCCGCCGGGCACCTTCAGGTCCACCCACTTTCCCTCCCCCTCCACCGCGCCGCCCAGCACACCGGCGTAGAAATCGGCCAGCGCACGGGGGTCGGGACAGTCCAGGACCACGACACCGAGCTTGGCGAGAGCCATGACGAACCTCCTTGTGCTACCCGCGGGCTCCTTGTGTTACCCGCAGGACCCGGGTAACCGGTAACGGTCACCGCATGCTCCCGCATCGGGGGTAACGTCGCAAGCATGAGCGAGAGAACGGCCGCTCCCGGCGGCCTGGCCCTGATCGAGTCCCTCGTGAACACGCTGGACATCGAGACGGGCGCCGACTCGCTGGACACCGCGGAGGGCCGCGCCCGCCTCGGGATCGCACGGGCCGCGCTGGCCGACACCCGCGAGCTGCGGGAGTCGCTGCGGGCCGCGCTGCTCGCCCACGCCGGCCACCCGCCGCACCGCGCGGTGACCCCGCTGGGCACCCTGCTGGCCCGGGCCCCGCTCCACGTCACCGTCGACGGACGCGACGGCTCGGCCCGCCTCGTCCCCGCCGACGAGGGCCCGCTGCTCTCCCGGGTCGCCGCCGCTGTCGCCGAGGCGCTCGTCGCGGACACCTGGACCCGCCTGAAGGCCTGCGAGGCCGACACCTGCCACTGGGCGTACTACGACCGCAGCCCCGCCGGGCGCGGACGCTGGTGCTCGATGCGGGTGTGCGGGGCGCGCGCGAAGATGCGGCGGTACCGCGCGAAGGGATCCTGAGCCGGCGCGATGTGGTGCAGAATGCGGAAAGACGCCGGTTCGGCCGACTGAGCCTCGGCCGAACCGGCGTCACCCGCGGCAGCCCTGTCCGGTCACGCGGTCGGGCGTCCCATCGCCCGGTACGTCCACCCCGCCCGCCGCCACAGCTCCGGGTCCAGGGTGTTGCGCCCGTCCAGCAGCACCCGGCCCGCCGCGGCCTCGCCGAGCGCCACCGGGTCCAGCTCGCGGAACTCCTGCCACTCGGTCAGGTGCAGCACCACGTCCGCGCCCCGGGCGGCCTCCAGCGCCGAGTCGGCGTAGCCCAGGGTCGGGAAGACCTTGCGGGCGTTGGCCATGCCCTTCGGGTCGTACACGGTGACCTGGCCGCCCTGGAGGTGGATCTGGCCGGCCACGTTCAGCGCGGGGGAGTCACGGACGTCGTCCGAGTCCGGCTTGAAGGTGGCGCCGAGCACCGCCACCCGCCGGCCGAGGAAGGAGCCGCCGCCGAGCGCCTCCCGGGTCATCTCCACCATCTGGCCGCGCCGGCGCATGTTGATGGAGTCGATCTCGCGCAGGAACGTCAGCGCCTGGTCCGCGCCCAGCTCGCCCGCGCGGGCCATGAACGCCCGGATGTCCTTGGGCAGGCAGCCGCCGCCGAAGCCGATCCCGGCACGCAGGAACTTCCGGCCGATCCGGTCGTCGTGCCCGATGGCCTCCGCGAGCCTCGCCACGTCACCGCCCGCGGCCTCGCACACCTCCGCCATCGCGTTGATGAAGGAGATCTTCGTGGCGAGGAAGGAGTTCGCGGCGGTCTTCACCAGCTCCGCGGTCGGGAAGTCGGTGACGACGAACGGCGTGCCGTCGCCGACCGGGCCGGCGTACACCTCGCGCAGCAGCTTCTCCGCGCGCTCGCTGCGCACGCCGACGACGATCCGGTCCGGGTGCAGGGTGTCCTGGACGGCGAACCCCTCGCGCAGGAACTCCGGGTTCCAGGCGAGCTCGGCGTCCGCGCCGGCCGGGGCGTGCTCGGCGAGGTAGGCGGCCAGCCGGCCGGCGGAGCCCACCGGCACCGTCGACTTGCCGACGACCAGGGCCGGGCCGTGCAGATGCGGGGCCAGGGAGGCGATCGCGGAGTCGACGTAGGACATGTCGCAGGCATACTCGCCGTGCTTCTGCGGCGTGTTCACGCACACGAAGTGCACGTCGCCGAAGGCACCGACCTCGGCCCAGTCCGTGGTGAAGCGCAGCCGCCCGGTGGCGCCCTCGATCCCGGCCACGTGCCGGCGCAGCAGCTCCTCAAGGCCCGGCTCGTACATCGGGGTCTCGCCGCGCTCCAGCATGGCGATCTTCTCGGGGACGACGTCCAGTCCCAGCACCTCGAAGCCCAGCTCGGCCATGGCCGCGGCGTGCGTGGCGCCGAGGTAGCCGGTGCCGATCACGGTGATCTTCAGGCTCATGCGAGTGCTCCAGCTCAGGTCCGTCGGTCGTGCGGTGCCTGAGCATAGTCGGGGCGCTCACCGGGCAACTTTCCCGCTGTCGCCAAACTCACGTAGGCGGGTTCGCGCCAGAGCTCTAAAATTCAGTTACTTAACGGTAATTAGCGTCAGTATCACTGCGTCTTTGGAGCGTGAGAGACCGTGGCCGGATCGGCTGACTTCGACCTGTACCGCCCGTCCGAGGAGCACGACATGCTCCGTGAGGTCGTCCGGGCCCTGGCCGAGGCGAAGATCGCGCCCTACGCCGCCGCGGTGGACGAGGAGGCCCGCTTCCCGCAGGAGGCGCTCGACGCCCTGGTGGCCAACGACCTGCACGCCGTGCACGTCCCCGAGGAGTACGGCGGCGCCGGCGCCGACGCGCTCGCCACGGTCATCGTCATCGAGGAGGTGGCCCGCGCCTGTGTGTCCTCCTCGCTGATCCCGGCCGTGAACAAGCTCGGCTCGCTCCCCGTGATCCTCTCCGGCTCCGAGGACCTGAAGAAGAAGTACCTCGGCCCGCTGGCCAAGGGCGACGCGATGTTCTCGTACTGCCTCTCGGAGCCGGACGCCGGCTCGGACGCGGCCGGCATGAAGACCAAGGCGGTCCGTGACGGCGACCACTGGATCCTCAACGGCGTCAAGCGCTGGATCACCAACGCGGGCGTGTCGGAGTACTACACGGTGATGGCCGTGACCGACCCCTCGAAGCGCTCGAAGGGCATCTCGGCGTTCGTGGTCGAGAAGTCCGACGAGGGCGTCTCCTTCGGCGCCCCCGAGAAGAAGCTCGGCATCAAGGGCTCGCCGACCCGCGAGGTCTACTTCGACAACGTCCGCATCCCCGCCGACCGCATGATCGGCGAGGAGGGCACCGGCTTCGCCACCGCCATGCAGACCCTGGACCACACCCGCATCACCATCGCCGCCCAGGCCCTCGGTGTCGCCCAGGGCGCCCTCGACTACGCCAAGGGCTACGTCCGGGAGCGCAAGCAGTTCGGCAAGCCGATCGCCGACTTCCAGGGCATCCAGTTCATGCTCGCCGACATGTCCATGAAGATCTCGGCGGCCCGTGCCCTCACCTACCAGGCCGCCGCCGCCTCCGAGCGCGTCGCCGCCGGAGGTGAGGAGAAGGACCTTACCTACCTGGGCGCCGCCGCCAAGTGCTTCGCCTCCGACACCGCGATGGAGGTCACCACCGACGCGGTCCAGCTCCTCGGCGGCTACGGCTACACCCGCGACTACCCGGTGGAACGCATGATGCGGGACGCCAAGATCACCCAGATCTACGAGGGCACCAACCAGGTCCAGCGCATCGTGATGGCGAGGAACCTGCCGTAGCGGGACGGCGATCTCCCCGGCCCCCGGCGTGTTCGCCGGGGGCTGTCGTCATTGCGCGCTGGGCCGTAGGGCCGTAGGCCGACGTGCGGTGCCGCGGTGCGGGACGTAGGACGGAAGCAGACGGGGTCCGCCCCGGATCCCCACCGCCTCCGAGGAGGAGCCATGACCCAGTCCGGAATGATGCCCGCCATCAGCCAGCAGATGCAGGACTGCATCGAGGCCTGCATGAGCTGCCACAGCATGTGCGAGGAGACCATGAGCTCCTGCATGCAGCAGGGCGGTCAGGCGCAGATGCAGGTCATGCGCGCGCTCATGGACTGCTCCGAGGCGACCCGGATGTGCGCCGACATGATGATGCGGCGCTCGCCCATGGCCGGCGAGATGAGCGCGCTCTGCGCGAAGGTCTGTGACATGTGCGCCGAAGCGTGTATGTCCATGCCGGACGACCAGCAGATGATGCGCTGTGCGGAGGCGTGTCGCCGCTGCGCCGAGACCTGTCGCGCGATGGCGGGCGCCACGATGTGACCCGGCTGAGCTGAGCCACGCGTCAAGGGCACCCTCGCGGGTGCCCTTGCACCGTGTCCGCGCCGGCCGTCAGCTGCCTGCGACGGTGACCTTCTCGTCGTTGTTCAGTTCCTTGACGAGGGTCCTCACCTTCGCCTTGTCCCAGAGCAGGTTGCCGCCGGCCGAGCCGGAGATCGGCATGTTCATCGAGGTGCCGTCACCGCCGCTGACGCCCTTCATCGCCCAGAACATGGAGGCCAGGTCCCACAGCGACATGTCCTTGTCGACGATGAGGGAGTCCAGGCCCGCGCCCATGGTCGGGTAGAGCTTGAACGGGTTGAGGACCGTCGACGGGGTGGCCACCTGGTGGGCCAGGGCGGCCAGGAACTTCTGCTGGTTCTTGGTGCGCTGGAGGTCGGACGCGGCGAACGCGTGCCGGGTGCGCACGAAGGCCAGGGCCTGCCGGCCGTCGAGGGTCTGCTTGCCGGCCTTGAAGTCGGCGCCCGACCACTTGTCCTTGAAGCCCTTGTCGATGGTGATGTCGACCCCGCCGACCGCGTCCACGATGTCGGCGAAGCCCTGGAAGCCGATCTCCACGTAGTGGTCGATGTGCAGCCCGGTGTTGTACTCGACCGCGCGGACCAGCAGGGTCGGTCCGTCCTCGGCGTAGGCCGCGTTCAGCTTCTCGTGCCGCCCTCTGGCGGGATAGGTCTTCCCGGACGTCGAGCCCCGGTACGACGGTATCTGCACGTCGGAGTCGCGCGGCAGCGAGACCAGCGTGTCGCCGTTGCCGCCGACGTGCAGGATCATCATCGAGTCGGTGCGCTTGCCCTCGGCACCGCCGGTGTGCAGGTTCTTCTCGTCCTGCTTGGACATGCCCTCCCGGCTGTCGGAGCCGACGATCAGGTAGTTCGTGCCGTCGCCTCCCTCCGGCCGGTCGATGACCGTGGAGAGGTCCACCTCGCGGCGCAGCTTGGAGTCGGCCCAGAAGTAGGTGGCGACCGACGTGACGACCACCACGGTCGCCACCGTGATCGCCGTCCACTTGATCCGGCGCCGCCAGTTCGGCGCGGGGCGCGGGGCACGGCCGGCCGCCGCGCCGGGACTGCCGGGGCCGCGGCCGCCGGGGGCGCCGTAGACCTGGCCGGTGTTGTAGCCGTCGTCGTACGCGTCGTGGCCGCCGTCGTCGTGCCCCCGGCCGTCGACGTACGAGGGCTGCTGCGGCACGCCGGCCCCGTACGGCGGCGCCGACGGTCCCCGTCGTACCTGACGCATCACGCGCGCGCCCTCAGGCTGCGCGCCGGCACTGCCGCGTCCGTGGCGCGTGCCGCGGTTGTCGTCGGACCATCCCTCGGGCCAGTCATTCATGGGCCCCAGTGTGCAGGGCGCCGCCATGTGCTCCACAAGGGCTGTCGGAAAATCAGGGCGCCGCTGTTGCGAACCCGACACAAATTCCGCGAAGGGGGCTCGGCATAAGGTGGAGGGCATGACAGATCAGGCCACGGACAGGGAAACGGACATCCCGGGCAAGCCCACGTCCTCCTCGCGCACCACCCTCAGCCACATCATGACCCACAACGACACCAACCTGCTGGGTACGGTGCACGGCGGGGTGATCATGAAGCTGGTCGACGACGCGGCGGGCGCGGTGGCCGGCCGGCACTCCGGCGGTCCCGCCGTCACCGCGTCGATGGACGAGATGGTGTTCCTGGAGCCGGTCCGCGTCGGCGACCTGGTCCATGTCAAGGCCCAGGTGAACTGGACCGGCCGGACCTCCATGGAGATCGGCGTCCGGGTCCTGGCCGAACGCTGGAACGAGTCCGACCCGGCCACCCAGGTCGGCTCGGCCTACCTGGTCTTCGCGGCCGTGGACGCCGACGGCAGCCCGCGCCGGGTGCCGCCGGTCCTCCCCGAGACCGACCGCGACCGCCGCCGCTACCAGGAGGCCCAGATCCGCCGCACCCACCGCCTGGCCCGCCGCCGGGCGATCCGGGAACTGCGCGAGAAGCGCGCCGCGGAGGGCTTCGAGGACTAGCCACGGATCGGGCGCGCCGCCGGCCCCGCCGTCGTGCGCGCCCCGCTCCCGCGCCTACGGGTCCCCTCCCGCGCCTCGCTCCCGCGCCTACGGGTCCCCTCCCGCGCCTCGCTCCCGCGCCTACGGGTCCCCTCCCGCGTCCCGCTACGGCGTCCTACGCGTTTCCGGAGCAGACCACCTCGCTGCCCCGCACCGCGTTCTGCTCCGGTTGCCCCGGGTCCTCGAAGCGCACCTTGCGCACCTTGCGTACGTCGCCGAAGTCGGGTCCGGCGATCACCTTCAGCAGCGGGCCCTGGCCCGGGGCCGCGCGCAGCTCGCTGCCCGGCAGGGCCGCGGCGAGGGAGCGGGCGGAGCGGTCCCAGCGGGGGTCGTAGGAGATCACCGTGTGCCCGACGCGGGCGGGGGCGGTCACCGGCTGCCGGGTGGTGGCGAAACCGTTCGCCACGAGCGCGGCGTCGACCTGCTTGGCCAGCCCCGCCGTGCCGGAGCCGTTCTGCACCTGCACCCGGATCCGGTCCGGGGCCACCTCCACCGGCACCGGCGCCGGGCCGTGGTGCGGGCGGTCCGCGGTGAGCGGTTTGTCGTCGCGCAGCGCCTGGAACAGCTTGTCCGCCCTCGCCTGGTCCCATTTCAGGGTCGAGCCGATGCCCTTGACCTGGTAGTTCATCTGCGCGAGGGGAACGGTGGTGAACTCGGAGGACGACGGGGAGAAGTTCCGCATCGCACGGCCGAGGTCGAGCAGTTCGTCGGTGCCGAACCCCTCGTCGGCGCGGACCGAGCCGAGCACCGCACGGGTCACGTCCCGGAACCGCATCGGGTTCAGCAGCACCCCGGAGGAGGTCGCCTTCTCGATCAGCGCGGCCAGGAACCGCTGCTGCCGCTTCATCCGGCCCAGGTCGCTGGCCCCGTCGACGTGCCGGGCCCGCACGTACTGGAGGGCCTGCCCGCCCATGAGGGTGTGCGTGCCGGGCGGGAGGTCCAGGCCGGTGTACGCGTCCTTCAGCGGTGTCGGCGTGCAGACCTTCACCCCGCCGAGCACGTCCACGGTCCGCATGAAGCTGGAGAAGTCGACCTCCAGGTAGTGGTCGATCTTCACGTGGGTCATGCTCTCGACGGTGCGGATGGTCAGCTGGGGGCCGCCCTCGGCGTAGGCGGCGTTGAGCTTGACCGGGTGCGGCCCGTGGCGCTGACCGGAGTTCTGGTCGACGTGCGCGGGCATCTCGGCGTACGAGTCGCGCGGCAGGCTCACCACGGTGGCCCGCTCCCGGCCCTCCGCGATGTGCACGATCATCATGGTGTCGGTGCAGTGGCACGGCTGGCCGCCCAGCCGGTACGCGCGCCGCTCCCGCTCGCCGATCTTGTCGCGGCCGTCGGTGCCGACGAGCAGGACGTTCATGCCGTGGCCGGCCCGGGGGCGGTTCTTCATGTCCTTGAAGGCGTCGATCCGGGCGATGCCCGCGTCCAGGCTGCTGACGACCGCGTGCCCGATGCCGGCCGAGGCGAGCACCACGACCGAGAGGGTGGTCACCGCCCGCATGGCCCAGCGTGGCCGCCGGGGCGGCCGGACGGAGCGCATGGGCCGCTCGGGCGGGCGCGGCACACGGCGGGGTGGTTGCGGTCGGGACTGCGGACGCGCGGGCGACCGAGGCGGGCTGGGCAAGGGGGACACCTCCGGACGAGGCCGTACGTGGGATCCGTGAGCACAGTAGGGCGATACGATCTCCAGCCCGCTGTGCTGTCCCGGCGGCGCGCAACGCTGTCCCCCGTTCGCGGTAACGTGACTCTCCTATGAACGCCAAGCCCGACGTGCGGCTCCCCGCTGTGTCCGTGATCATGCCCGTCCTCAACGAGGAGCGGCATCTGCGCGGAGCCGTCCAAGCGATCCTCGCGCAGGAGTACCCCGGCGAGATGGAGGTCGTGATCGCCCTCGGTCCGTCCACGGACCGCACGGACGAGATCGCCGCCGAGCTGGTGCACGAAGACCCGCGCGTGCACACCGTCCCCAACCCGACCGGTCGCACGCCGGCGGCGCTGAACGCGGCGATCAAGGCCTCACGGCATCCGGTCGTGGTCCGCGTCGACGGCCACGGCATGCTCTCGCCGGACTACATCGCCACCGCCGTCCGCCTCCTGGAGGAGACCGGCGCGCAGAACGTCGGCGGCATCATGCACGCCGAGGGCGAGACCGACTGGGAGCACGCGGTCGCCGCCGCGATGACCTCGAAGATCGGCGTGGGCAACGCCGCCTTCCACACCGGCGGCCGGGCCGGCCCCGCCGAGACCGTCTACCTCGGTGTCTTCCGCCGGGAGGCCCTGGAGCGGCAGGGCGGCTACAACGAGGAGTTCATCCGCGCCCAGGACTGGGAGCTGAACTTCCGGATCCGTGAGGCGGGCGGGCTGATCTGGTTCTCGCCCGAGCTGCGGGTGTCCTACCGGCCGCGGCCGTCCGTGCGGGCGCTGGCGAAGCAGTACAAGGACTACGGCCGCTGGCGGCACGTCGTCGCCCGCTACCACTCGGGCTCCATCAACCTGCGCTACCTCGCCCCGCCGACCGCCGTGTGCGCGATCGCGGCGGGGATCGTGGTGGGCGCGGCCCTGACGCCATGGGGCCTGCTGGTCCCCGGCGGCTACCTGGCCGCGATCGCCGCGGGCTCCGTCCCGGCCGGCCGGGGCCTGCCCCTGAAGGCCCGGATACAGATCCCGGTGGCCCTGGCCACCATGCACATGTGCTGGGGCTGGGGCTTCCTCACCAGCCCCCGGTCCCTGGCGAGGAAGGTCATCGCCTCCCGGCGGCCGGCCGTCCTCGACGCCGCCTGACCGGCCGGACGCCATGCGGCGCCCCACCCACCGGGAGGGGCGCGCGACGGGGCCCCACCCCTTCCGGGAGGGGCCCTTGGCCGTTCATCCGGCTACCACCGGTACACGCTGTACACCGGCATGCACGACTTCGTGTCCGAGCCGTTGACCGCGTCGGAGTTGTCGGGCAGGTCGCCCGCCTCCGGCTCGGACTTGCCGGGGTAGGAGGTGCCCGTGCGCCAGTCCGCGCCGACGACGAGCGTGACCCCCGAGACATCGGTCGACTTCTGCACCGCGCTCACCGGGATGCCCAGCGCCGCGGCCAGGGCCTGCGCGTCGCCCTCCAGGTCGGCGCTCGGGTACCGCACGGCCGTCCTGTCCTCGGCCAGGCTGCCCGAGGTGTCGGCCTGGGCCCGGGCGTAGCCCTTGCCCACGAGCGTCCGGGCGATCTCCGAGGCCCGCTGCGGTACCGCGGCCTGCGTGGCGGTCCGGGTGGCGTTGCGCACCAGCACCCCGAGCCGGCCCGCCTCGACCGACGGCTGCCTGGCCGGCTTGGCGTCCTTCGCGCCCTTGGCGCCCTTCTTCGCACCGGACTTCCCGCCGTTCTTGTCGAACGCCACGTCGTCCTGGAGCATCTGCCACATCTTGTCGGCGTTGGGCTTGTCCGGCACGACGTGGTTGCCGTCCAGCGGGTCCTTCAGGTTGGGCATGGTCACCGAGGTGATGCGGTCGGCCGGCACCGACTTCAGCTGCATGCCGAGGTCGTAGAGCTTCTTGACCGTACCGATCTCCTCGGACACCTTCAGCGACTTGGTGGCCGCCTCGGCCAGGTCCATGAGGCGGCCGGTGTCGGTGAACACGTTCTGCTTCTTCAGCGTGCGCATCATCGAGTTCAGGTACATGTGCTGGGCGCGGGCGCGCAACAGGTCGTCGCCCCAGGCGTGCCGCGTGCGCAGCCACTGGAGGGCCTGCTCGTGGTAGATCTTGTGCGTCCCGGCCCGCAGCTTCAGTCCCGACCCGCCGGGCACGTCCCGCGTCGGGCGGTCCCACACGTTCTGCTTCACGCAGACCTCGACACCGCCGATGGCGTCCGCCATCCGCACCACACCCGCGAAGTCGATCGTCATCCAGTGGTCGATGTAGACCCCGGTGAGGTTCTCCCAGGTGAGCAGGGTGCAGCCGGCGCCGCCGCGGGCCAGGGTGACGTTGATGATGTCGTTCGTCGGCGGATACCGCTTGCCGGTCGCGGGGTCCTTGCACTCGGGGATGTCCACCCGGGTGTCCCGCGGGATGCTGACCATGGCGGCGCTCTTGCGGTCCGCGGAGAGGTGGATGAGCATCTGCACGTCCGCGAGCGGAGGGTCACCGGCGTGGTCCCTGCTGCCGCCGAGCTTCACGTTCTCCGCGCTGTTGCGGCTGTCCGAGCCGATCAGCAGGATGTTCAGCGGGGTCTGACCGGCCGCGTTCGGCTCGGTCCGGTGCGCCTTGGAGTCGTCCCCGTTGGCGCGCGCCCCTTTCTTGATGTTGCCGTTGAGATGCTGGTAGTACACGTAGCCGGCGCCAGCCGTGCCGAGTATCACCACCGCCAGCACGGTCGCCGACCAGCGCATGGCTCGCCGTCTGCGCCGTCTCGGTTCGGTCTTCGGACCACCGCTCCGCCGCCTGCCGCCGCGCCGGCCCCGCCCCGCCGACGCGTCCGCGGTCCGCGGCGTGAGCGACTTCGCGTCCTCGACCGCGGCGGACCGTCCGCGCACCTCACTCTGCGCCAACTCCCTGCCCTCCCCACCCCTTGCGCCGGGCAACGGACCCGCCCCGCGTCCGGTTAGACGCACGACGGGCCCGTCGGGTTACCTACGAGGCGCACTTGACCTTGTCTGCCGTGGACTTGTCGACCTCCGGCGCCTTGGACGGCACCGTGAGGGAGACTCCCGCCCCCTTGAAGTCCTTGCCCAGGGTCAGCGTCATCGCCGGCAGCCCCTGGGAGTTGGTCACGCTCTTGCCCGGCTTCAGCGCCGACCCGGACATCCCCATGAGGGCGGCCAGCCGGCGTGCCTGGGCCGCCTGGCCGGGGGCGTACTCCAGCGTCGTCCGGTCGGCCGGCGCCGGGGCGTTGCCGTCGTTCTCCGACCTGGTCACGCCCTCGTCGTTCTGGAGCCAGTTGAGCACCGCCTGGGCGCTGCCGGTGACGGCACCGCCGTTGAGGATGCGCACCCGCACCTCGGAGGCGGGCGCCTTGCTGCCCTTGAGCCGGGCGGCCTGGGCGTCCTTCGCGGCCTTCTGCTTCTTCTTCACGTCGCTGAAGGAGACGTCGTTGCGGACGGCGTCGAAGACCGCGGGCGCCTTCGCCTCGTCCAGGACCACGGTGGCATGGACCTTCTCCGCCGGGTTGTCCTTGACCGGCACCGTGGTGAAGGTCAGGTTCTTCGGGTTGAGCTTGCCCAGCTCCAGGCCCAGGTCCTTCAGCTTGCCGATGCTGTCCAGCTTGTCGTCCACCGTCAGCGCCTTGGTGCCGGCCTCGGCCAGCTTCAGCATCTTCGTCGGGCTGGTGAGCGTGGAGTTGCCCTTCAGCTTGCGCATCAGCGCGCCCAGGAACTGCTGCTGGAGCCCGATCCGGCTCAGGTCACCGCCGAAGCCCACGGAGTGCCGGGTGCGGACGAACGCCAGCGCCTGCTCACCGGAGATCGTGTGGGTGCCCTTGGACAGCTTCAGGTGCGAGTCGGCGTCGTCGATGTCATGGGCCAGGCAGACGTCGACGCCGTCGACCGCCTCGGTCAGCGTCTTGACCGCGTTGAAGTCGGCGACCATGAAGTCGTCCGGCGTGATGCCGGTCAGTGCCGTCACCGTGCGCATGGTGCAGCTGGGCGTGCGGTCGTCCTGCCCGAGACTCTGGTTGAAACGGGCGCCGGTCGAGCCGGGGATGACCTTCCGGGTGCCGTCCGCCTGCTGCGTCGGGCAGTCCGGGATGTCGGTGATCAGGTCGCGGGGGATGCTCAGCGCGGTGGCGTTCGACCGGTCCTTGGACAGGTGCAGCAGGATCGTGGTGTCGGCGTGCCCGACGCTGCCCGAGTCGCCGTAGCCCTCGTTGCCCTTGCCGGTGCGCTTGTCGGTGCCGATCAGCAGGATGTTGATCGCCTGATCCTTGCTGAAGCCGCCGGTGCTGGCGCCGTCGTCCGACAGGGACGTGATGTTGCCGTTGAGGTGCCTGATGTACAGGTAGCCGGCGGCCGTCGCCGCGACCAGCACGAAGGCCATGCTCCCGCCGGTCCACAGCAGGATCTTCCTCGTCCTCGACTTCTTCTTCACCGGGCGCCGGGCCGCGCGCCGCCCCTGGGGCGGCTCAGGCTCAGGCTCAGGCTCACCGCCCCGGCGCCGCGCCGAGCGCGGCTGCGGCACGTCGGTGCCGCGCGTGCGGGGCTCCGGCCGGGTCTCGCCGGCCGGCTGCCGGGTATGTCCGCCCGCCGCGCGACCGCCGTCACGGGGAGAGGGGCGACGCGGTCCGGGGACCGGCGACTGCGCTGGGGAAGGAGTCAGTCGCAGTTCGTATTCGCCGGTGTTCGGATTGAGTACCCACTGGTCTGCGGGGTCGATGTTGTCCGCCCGCCCACGGCCTTGCGCGTCCACGGTTGTCCGAATCCTCCGTCGGGGCCACGCGGCGCCTTCCCCCTGCGGCGCTCGGGTCTCGGTGAAACAGTGCACGACCCAGGTCGGACCTCGCGGCCAGGTGCACCGGATCGCTCACACTATCCGCCCAGTTCAGCGTCGGGCGACGCCGGTGACAAATTCCACCTCCCTACAACCGGGCAATCCCCCTCATTCTCCGAACGGAAGGCCGTTGTCTTGGTAAGCGCCTTACTCACAGGTGTGTTCGGCGGCGGTGTTCCCGCGGAAGGTCGGCACCGGTGAGGGGTCGCTCTTGCCGTCCTTCCCCGCGTCCTTCCCTGTGTCCTCGCTGTGCGCGTCCCGGGTCACCGCGACCGGCCGGTCGGCCCGCAGCCGCGCGAACAGCCGCTCGGCCGAGGGCTCCACGAGCTGGTCACGGTTGGAGTCGTAGACGTACGCCTCTCTCGGTACGGTCAGGAACTGCACCCGCTCGGTGGGGATGTCGCGCAGCCCGCGCACCAGTTGGTACAAACCGCGCAGACTCGCCAGTTCCGGGTCGGTGGTCAGCGACGACGTCGCCGCGTCCAGCACCGGATACAGCTTCACCGGGTTCAGCAGGACGTCGGTGCCGCGCACCTTGCTGACCAGCGCCCCGAGGAACCGCTGCTGCCGTTCCATCCGCTCGGTGTCGCTGCCGTCGCCCAGCGTCTTGCGGGCGCGCACGTACCCGAGTGCCTGCTCCCCGTCGAGCGTGACCTCCCCGGCGGGCAGCTTCAGCTTCGCCGCCTTGTCGTCGACGGGTTCCCGCAGGCACACCTGGACGCCGTCGACCGCGTCCACCATGTCCTTGAACCCGCTGAAGTCCACGACCATGTGATGGTCGACGCGGATGTCCGTCAGCTTCTCGACGGTACGGATCGTGCAGGCCGAACCGCCCACCTGGAAGGCGTGGTTGAGCATCGCGAACACCGGGTCGCTGCGGGTGCCGTCCGGCTGCCGGCAGCCGGGGACGTCCACCATCAGGTCCCGGGGGAGCGACACCGCGGTGGCGCTGCCCCGGTCGGCGGACAGATGCAGCAGGATCGTCGTGTCCGACCGCTCACTGCCCAGGTCCCGCCCGTACCTGCCGTTGTCCTGCCCGGCCCGCGTGTCCGACCCGATCAGCAGGATGTTCTGCGCGTCCCGCACCAGCGCGGTGGGCCGTTCCCGCTCGTAGAGCGCCAGCTCGGCGGCCGCCGCGTCGTCGGCGGTGATGTTGGCGCTGAGCTTGGCGTAGACGGCCCATCCGGCCCCGCCGGCCAGGGCGGCGAGCACGGCGGCCCCCAGTGCCGAGTAGCGCAGCCAGCGCCGCCGCCGGCGCCGGGACAGCCCGTCACCGGTGGCGGAGGCTCCCGGACCGGGACCGAGGGACCTGCCTGCGGTGTCGGTCACGGTGGGGCCACCCCCTCATGGCGTACGAGCGTCACGTCACGGCCTGCTCCTACGACCATGGCGGGGGCCGGGGCGGGAGGCGCCCTGTGCTACGCCGATCGGGGGAACGGCCGGGCCCGGGCTTTCGGGCCGTCCGGGGCCCGCGGCCCACTCGGTCCGGGCCCACTCGGTTCGGGCCCTGTCGGTTCGGGCCCTGTCGGTCCGGGCCCTCCCGGTCGCGGCTCTACCGGTCCCGCCCCGGGCGCGGTTCTACCGCCGGACCGCCGTCACCCTCTCGCTCTCCACCCGCTCCGCGAGACGGTCCTCGTCCACACGTTCCAGATGCCGGCACAGCACCACCGACCCCCCGACGGCCAGCGGCGCGTACAGCCCGGCGCTGAGCCCCTCCCAGGTGTCGTACGGCAGCCCCGACAGCAGTCGCGCCCCCGGCCCCGTCAGACCCAGCGACGGCGCCTGCGCCGAGGCCCGCTCGACCACCTCCGCCGCGCTGAACTCCCGCCCGGCGACGATGAGCGCCGGCTCCTGAGGATCCACCGGCGCGAACGGGGCGAACCGGTCTCCTTGCCCCGGCACCTCCACGGCGTAGTCGGCGAAGCCCTCCGGCGTCCGCGGGAACCGCCCGCCCAGGGGCCGCAGCGCCAGCGCCACCCGCTCACCCCGGCAGGCCCGCGCGGCCTCCAGGGAGTCGGGGCCGCTGACGACGACGTCGGCCGCCGCCGGATCCCCCGCGACGTCGGCCACCGCGCCCACCGAGGAGCACGCCAGCAGCCACACCGCCGTCTGCCAGTGCGCGGGCAGCAGGAGCGCGACCCGGTCACCGGGCCCGGCGGCGAGGTCGCCCTGAAGGAGGTTGGCGGTCTTGGCCACCCAATTGGCGAAGGTGGCCACGGACAGTTCGACGCGTTCGCCCGTGGCGTCGTCGTAGAAGGTCACCAGCGGGCGGCCGGGATCCGCGGCGAGCGCGGAAGTCAGCAGGTCGGCAGGGGTGCGATCGGTGGCGTTCACCCGGCACAGGGTACGCGCGGGCCGGTGCGGGCACCGCGTGCCGAGGCCGGCGGTCCGGCGGAACGGCGGCCACCCGCCGGACCCCGCAGCCCCTTCACAGCAACCCGATGTCCACCCGGGGCATCTTCGGCACCCGCCGCCCCGGCACGCACCCGCTCAGCAGAATCAGCCGAGCCGCCCGATGCCGTTGCCCGGCATACGGTTCCAGCAGCCGCAGCATCACGGAGTCGTCCGCCTCCCGGTCCCCGGCCAGCGCCCACCCCACGATCCCCGGCAGATGCAGATCCCCCACCGTCACCGCGTCCGCCGCCCCGTGACTGCGCTGCACGACCTCGGCCGACGTCCACGGCCCCACCCCCGGCACGACCTCCAGCCGCGCCCGAGCGGCCTCCGCCGGCATCCCGACCGCCTGCTCCAGCCGCGCGCCGACCCGCACGGCCCGCAGGATCGTGGACGCCCGCTTGTCATCGACCCCGGCCCGGTGCCACTCCCAGGAGGGAATCAGCGCCCACGTCCGCGGCGCGGGCATGACGGACATCGGCCGTTCCCCCACCCCCGCGGGCCCCGGCGCGGGCTCCCCGAACCGCCGCACGAGCAGCCGCCACGCCCGGTACGCCTCGTCCGCGGTGACCTTCTGTTCCAGCACGGACGGGATCAGCGACTCCAGCACCAGCCCGGTCCGGGTCAGCCGCAGCCCCGGCCGCCGGTGCCGCGCCAGCGCCACCAGCCGGTGCCGCGGCACGAAGGCGCCGGGATCGTCGGCGGCACCGAGCAGCTCCGGCAACTGCTCCAGCAGCCACTCGGCCCCGGGCCCCCACGCTTCGCCGAGCACCTCACCGCCGTACGCGCGCACCCGCAGCGTGCCCGGCCCGGCGGGCGTACGGGCGGCCCGCCACACGGACCCGTCCGCCGTGGCCCGGAACGTCGGGTCGGCGGGCCCGCGCCGGAGCGGTCCGAGGACGAGCCCGAGGTCGACGGGGCCGTCCGGCACCCACCGCCGTACCCGCATCGGCGCGCTCGCCTGCCGCGGTACCCCGGCCCCGGCGCCCGCGGGTACGGCGGCATGCCCGCCGCGTACGGTCGTACGCGTGGGGCGCTGGGGAAAACGTCCTGCCACTGGGGGGTCCTAGAGCTGCCGGGGCTGTCCTAAGAGACTAGGCGGTGTCCGGCCCGCTCACCGCACCTCGAGGAACGCCCCGGCGTCCCGCTGCGGACGCGGTGCCGGCTCCCCGGCCGGATGGCCGACCGCCACCGCGCCCATCGGGTCCCAGCCGGCCGGCAGGTCCAGCACCTCGCGCACCACGTCCCGGCAGAACATCGTGGACGACACCCACGCCGAGCCCAGCCGTTCCCCGGCCAGAGCGACCAGCAGGTTCTGCACGCCCGCTCCCATCGCGACGACGAACATCTCCCGCTCGGCGCCGTCCCGCCGCGCGTCCCCGTACGTGTGCGAGCCGTCCATGACGAGGCACGGCACGACGAGGCAGGGCGCGTTGCGCAGCACGTCCCCGCGCCGGACCCGCCGGGCGACGGACTCCTCGCTCTTGCCGTCCCCGCGCAGGTCGGCCACCCAGGCGTCGCGCATCGCGTCCAGCAGCCGGGTCCGGGACTCCGCCGACTCCAGCAGCACGAACCGCCACGGCGTGGTGTGGTGCGGGGCGGGCGCGGTGACCGCTGCGGCCACCGCGCGGCGTACCGCGCCGGGGTCGACGGGCTCGTCGGTGAACGCCCGGACCGTGCGCCGCTGGGTCACCGCCTCCCGGACCGCCTCCGAGGTGCCGAGCCGGAACATGTCGTCCCGCGCGGTGCGCACCAGCGCCCGCGCGCCTTCGGCACCCTCCTCGCTCCCGGTACCGTCCTGGCCGCCCGTGCCGTCCAGGGCATCGGTCACCAGGTGCGGGAGGCCACGCACCACGGCCACGGGCCGGCCGGCCGTCTTGCCCTTGACCAGGTCGCCGGCGGCGGCCAGCTCGTCCGCCGTGGCGACGACGGTCGAGTTGAGCGGGTTGCCGTGCGCGTCCGTGCCGCCGCGCAGGTCGTCCAGCACGCGCACACCGGCCGCGCCGATGGCCACGTCCGTCAGCCCGGCGCGCCAGGGTCGCCCGAAGGTGTCGGTGACGACGACACCGACGTCGACGCCGAGGGTGTCGCGCAGGCCGGCGCGGATCGCGCGCGCGGACGCGTCCGGGTCCTCGGGCAGCAACAGCACCGTCCCGGCGGGGGTGTTGGAGGCGTCGACCCCGGCGGCGGCCATGACCAGGCCCTGCCGGTTCTCCACGATGCGCAGCGCGCCGCGCCGGGCCACCACCCGGACGGTCTCGGCGTCGATCGCGGCCTCCCGGTCGGCCGCCCGGACGATCCGGCCCTCTGCCTTGGACACGATCTTGGAGGTGACGAGCAGCACGTCCCCGTCGGCCAGGCGCGGCTCGGCCGCGGCGATCAGCTTGGCCAGGTCGTCGCCCGGCTGCACCTCGGGGATGCCCGGCAGGGCCCGGACCGAGTACTCCGGGCGCTCCTGCCCGGGCCGCTCCTCGCTCACGCTCCCCGCACCTCCTCGGCCAGCGCCAGCGCCTCCCGTGCCATCTGCGCGGTCGCCTCCGGGCCGGTCATCATCAGAGGCACGGCCCGGCAGCGGATGCCGTCGGCCTCGACCCGCTCCACCACGCCGGCGTCCACGGTGTCGACCAGCCAGCCGTCCAGCAGGCCGGAGCCGTAGTGCTCGGCGACCGCGGCGGCCGTGGACTCCACGCCGACCGCGGCGAGCACCTTGTCGGCCATCCCGCGCACGGGCGCGTCACCGACGATGGGGGACAGGCCGACCACGGGCACGCCCGCGTCGGCGATGGCCTCGCGGATGCCGGGCACGGCCAGGATCGTGCCGATGGACACGACCGGGTTGGACGGCGGGAAGAGGATGACGTCCGCCGCGGCGATGGCCTCCAGGACGCCCGGGGCCGGCTTGGCCCGCTCCGCGCCGACCGGGACGACGGCCTCGGCCGGGACGGAGGCGCGCAGCCGCACCCAGTACTCCTGGAAGTGGATCACCTTTCGTTCGCCCTCGCCCGCGGCGGAGCCGCTGCCGGGCAGGGTGACGGCCACGTGCGTCTCGACGCGGTCGTCGGTCATCGGGATCAGTTTCACGCCCGGCTGCCAGCGGTCGCACAGCGCCTCGGTGACCGCGCTCAGCGGGTAGCCGGCGCCGAGCATCTGCGTCCGCACGATGTGCGTGGCGAAGTCCCGGTCGCCCAGCCCGAACCACTCGGGCCCGACGCCGTAGGCCGCCAGCTCCTCCTTCAGGTGGAAGGTCTCGTCGGCCCGCCCCCACCCCTGCTCCTCGTTGATGCCGCCGCCCAGCGTGTACATCACCGTGTCGAGGTCCGGGCAGACCTTCAGCCCGAAGAGATGGATGTCGTCGCCGGTGTTGCCGATGACCGTGACGTCCGCGTCCGGCGCGGCCCGCTTCAGACCACGCAGGAAACGGGCACCACCGATGCCGCCTGCCAGAACCACAATGCGCATGGGGCAAGTCTCGCAGGCGGGTACGACAACGCGTCAGGCAGTCACCGGACGCGGCGCCGACGGATTTCGGGCAGCCGGGTTCCCGGCGACCGGGTTCCGGCCGGGCGTCAGGCGGCCACGGGACGCGGCCCGGGGCGCGCCTCGCAGTGCGGGGAGCCGTGCATCGGCATCTCGGTCAGCCCCGGGAAGTACACGTGCAGGCTGACGGCAGGCTCCAGCGTGTCGTTGACGACCTCGTGGACGTATCCGGGTGCGAACACCCGTCCCCACTCCCCGCCGCCTCCGTGCGGCGTGCTCGCCGTCAGCGCGCGCGTGCCGTGCTCGGTGCGCTCGGTGAGGGCGCCCTCCAGGACGGTCAGCACGCCGGAGGAGCGGCCGTGGTCGTGCCGCCCGCTGCCCTGTCCGGGTACCCAGGACAGCAGCCACACCTCGTAGCCGGGGCCGGTGCGCAGCCGGTGGTACCAGCGGGTGGTGGCGTCGTAGCGGACGAGGTGGGCCCACTGGGTGCGGTCGGCGGCGATCGAGCGCGCGAGTCCCACGAATTCGGCGATGGTGGCCGGGTGCTCGCGCGGCGGCTGGAGCAGGTGCGGGACTTCGAGGATGTCGCCGGCGATCTGGAGGTCGTTGTCGCTGTTCATCGGGATGCGGTGGTCCTCGGTGAAGGAGTGGGGGGCTGGAGCCGGGGTGTGGAGCCGGGTGACGCGTGCGGTCCGTCCGGGTCACGGGCGGGCGGGTGCCCCGGTGCGGGATCACGGAGCGGGGAACGCGGCCGAGCCGGGATGGACTCGGGGACAGCCGGAGCGGGCTGGGCTCAACAGCTGGGACAGCAACAACAGCTACAGCGCGCGCGGGCGGCACCGAGGGACCCGGCGGAGCGGGTCGAGGCGGGCGCCGAGTTCGCGAGCATGCCCACTAGGACACCGGGTCACACCCGCACTGTCAACTCGTCGCCCGGTATGTGGGACATGTTTCACCTCATCCGGTTCTTCTGGCAGGTGAAAGGTTTGTTCACCGGGATGGCGGGACACATGGGGCACATCCGAGCGCTCGAGCCTCACGGAACGCGATCGAACACGGGGACGTCCTTCTCCGTACAGACAGGTGTACGGCTTTCGGCCACCTCGTGGGTCCCGTCTGCATGGCCAGGTTTATGCCTATTTGAACACTTTCCGCACGGCCTTGGTTCCGCAGAGTGAATAACGGGCCCAATAGCAGATCTCGGCTTGACTCGCCCGGAGCAGCACACTTGTAATTTCACTCGTGTCGTTCAGCCGGAATCGGTAACGGCCACGCACGGGGACGTGAAAGACGGACGAGGGGCGCACATGACCGAGCTGGTGCAGCAACTGCTGGTCGACGACGCGGACGAGGAACTCGGCTGGCAGGAGCGCGCGCTGTGCGCCCAGACCGACCCCGAGTCCTTCTTCCCCGAGAAGGGCGGCTCCACCAGAGAGGCCAAAAAGGTCTGTCTCGCCTGCGAGGTCCGCTCCGAGTGCCTCGAGTACGCCCTCGCCAACGACGAGCGCTTCGGCATCTGGGGCGGCCTGTCCGAGCGGGAACGCCGCCGGCTGAAGAAGGCCGCGGTCTGAGCACAGCCGCGCGTACGGCCGCACGCGCACAGCCGTACGCGGATGCGCACACGCACGCGTACACACGGGAGCGTCACGAACGGCCCGGCGCCGGTGGGTTGTCCACAGGCGGCGGGCCGTAGTCATGGCCAGCCGATAGTGTGGTCGCTCGTCCGAGACGCCCCACCGTCCCCTCGACGCACGAGGAGGCGCGGGCGTCCACCGCAGTCCATCGAACCGGGGCCCGTACCTCGATGTCCGTGCACAGCCATACGGCGGCCCAAGACGGCACCGCCACCCCTGAGTTCCCGCGCCATGTGGTGACCGCGGTCCTCGTCTCCCACGACGGCGCCCGCTGGCTGCCCGACGCGCTCGCCGGGCTGCTCGGCCAGGAGCGCCCCGTCCAGTACGCGGTGGCCGCCGACACCGGCAGCGCGGACGGCTCCGCCCAGCTGCTCACCGACGCCCTCGGCGACGCCAACGTGCTGCACCTCGCCCGCCGTACCGGCTTCGGCCAGGCCGTGGAGGAGGCGAGCCGCACCGCGCCCGTCCTCACCCCGGAGGACCTGCCGTACCTCAAGCGCCCCAGCGGCTGGGACCCGGTGACGCGCAGCTGGCGCGACGACGCCTACGACCTGCCCGAACTGCCGCACGGCGAACCCGTGCAGTGGCTGTGGCTGCTGCACGACGACTGCGCCCCCGAACCCGACGCCCTCGCCCAGCTCCTGCGGGTCGTCGACACCGAACTCGAACTCGGCCGCGACGACGTCGCGGTCGTCGGCCCCAAGCTGCGCGGCTGGTATGACCGCCGCCAGCTGCTGGAGGTCGGCGTCACCCTCGCCAACTCTGGCCGCCGCTGGACCGGCCTGGACCGCCGCGAACAGGACCAGGGCCAGCACGACCACGTCCGCACCGTGCTGTCCGTCTCCACCGCCGGCATGCTCATCCGCCGCGACGTCTACGAACAGCTCGGCGGCTTCGACCGCCGGCTGCCCCTGATGCGCGACGACGTCGACCTGTGCTGGCGCGTCCACACCGCCGGCCGCCGCGTCCTGGTCGCCCCCGACGCGGTCGTCCGGCACGCCGAGGCCGCCTCCCGGGAGCGCCGCGCCGTCGACTGCGCGGGCCGCACCACCGCCTCCCCGCACAAGGTCGACAAGGCCGGCGCCGTCTACACCCTCCTCGTCAACACCCGTACGGCCGCGCTGCCCTGGGTGCTGACGCGGATCGTCCTCGGCACCGTCCTGCGGACCCTCGCCTACCTCGTCGGCAAGGTCCCCGGTCAGGCCCTCGACGAGATCCGCGGCCTGCTGAGCACGCTGCTGCGCCCCGAGCGGATCATCGCCGCCCGGCGCCGCCGCGGCCCCGCGCAGACCGACAAGGGCGAACTGCGCGCCCTGTTCCCGCCGCCCGGCGCCACCGTCCGGGCCACCGTGGAACAGCTCGCGGGCCACTTCACCAGCGACTCCGACATCGACACCACCTCGGCCGGCCGGCACGGCGGCGCCGTGGAATCCGGGCCCGGCGGCGACGACGCCGACTTCCTGGAGGTCGAGCAGTTCGCCCGGCTCCGGCGGATCGCCCGCCGGCCCGGCCCGGTGCTCTTCCTCGCCCTGCTGCTCGTCTCCCTCGCCGCCTGCCGCGCCCTGCTCGGCGGCGGCGCGCTCGGCGGCGGCGCCCTGCTGCCGGCCCCGGCCGACGCCGGCGACCTGTGGTCCCGCTACCTGGACGCCTGGCACCCGGTCGGCTCCGGCGGCACCCCGTCCGCCCCGCCCTACCTGGCCTTCGTCGCGGCCCTCGGCTCCCTCCTGTTCGGATCCACCGGGCTCGCCGTCACCGTCCTGCTGGTCTGCTCGGTGCCGCTCGCCGGATGCACCGCCTACTTCGCGTCCCGCCCCCTGGTCACCTCCCGGCTGCTGCGCGCCTGGGCGGCCATCGGCTACGCCTTCCTGCCCGCCACCACCGGCGCCCTGGCCGGCGGCCACATCGGCACCGCCGTCCTCGCCGTCCTGCTCCCGCTCATCGCGCGCGCGGGCGTCGCCGCGAGCGGCCTCGCGCACCGCGCCGGTGCCCCCGGCAGCTGGCGAGCCACCTGGGCGTACGCGCTGCTGCTGAGCATCGCCACCGCCTTCACGCCGATCGTCTGGCCCGTCGCACTGCTCCTCGGCCTCGGCGTACTCGTCCTGCGTCGCCGCGACCTCGTCGCCCACGGCCTGCGCTTCCTCGTCCAGCTCGGCACCCCGCTGCTCGTCCTCGCGCCCTGGTCGCTGACCCTCCTGCCGGCCGGTTTCCTCCGCGAGGCCGGCCTGGAGTACGGCCCCTCGGCGGCCTCCGCGCTGGATCTGCTCGGCTCCAGCCCCGGTGGCCCCGGCACCGTGCACGGCCTGATGCTCATCGGCATCGTGCTCGCCGCCCTCGCCGCACTCCTGCGCTCCGAACGGCAGCTCGGCATCCGTACCGCCTGGGTCGTCGCCCTCGTCGGCCTCGTGTCCGCCGTCCTGTCCAACCGCTCCGCCTGGGCGGGACCGGCCACCCTCGTCTACGGCATCGCCCTGCTGGCCGCCGCCGCGCTCGGCGCCGACGGCGCACGCGCGCGTGTGGCCGAGCAGAGCTTCGGCTGGCGCCAGCCCGTCGCCGCCCTGATCGCCTTCGCCTCGGCCGCCGGCCCGCTGCTCGTCGCCGCCGGCTGGATGATCCGCGGCGCCGACGGCCCCCTGGAGCGTCGCGACCCCTCGCAGGTGCCCGCGTTCGTCGCCGAGGACTCCGCCACCGGCGACCGGGCCCGCACCCTGATCCTGGACAGCGATTCCACCGCGCGCGTGCGCTACACCCTGGTCCGCGGCTCCGGCGCCCGCATGGGGGACGCCGAACTCGCCGCCGCCGAGGGCGAGAACCCCCGCCTGGACAAGGTGGTCGCCAACCTGGTCGCCGGCTCCGGCGCCGACCAGGCCGACGAACTCGGCGGCTTCGCCGTGCGCTACGTCCTTGTGCACCAGGGCGCCCCCCGCGACACTACCCGCGTCCTGGACGCCACCCCCGGCCTGTCCCGGCTCAGCCGGCAGAGCGGGAACGCCCTGTGGCGCGTCGACCAGGAGGTCTCCCGCGCGGCCATCGTGCCCGCCGCCGGCCCGGGCCCGGCCCAGCCGGTCGCCGCGGGACCGGTGGAGATCCACACCACGATCCCGTCGGGCTCGGGCGGCCGCGTCCTGCGCCTGGCCGACAGCGCCGCCGACGGCTGGACGGCGACCCTGGACGGCAAGCCGCTCACCCCGACCACGGTCGACGGCTGGGCCCAGGGCTTCCGGCTGCCGTCCACCGGCGGCAGGCTCGATGTCACCTACGACGCGCCGCTCGCTCATACCGCCTGGCTGTGGGCCCAGGGCGCGCTCGCCGTCGTCCTGGTCGTCCTCGCCCTGCCCGGCCGCCGCCGCGACGTCGACGACGACCTGCCCGAGGAGCAGCCGGTGCCCGCGCAGGCCACCACCGGCGAGGGCCGCCGCGCCCGCCGCCTGCGCGCCCAGGCCGAGGAATCGCCCGCCGAGAACCCGCCCGCCGAGAACCCGCCCGTGCCCGCGCCCACCGAGCAGCCCCCGGTGGCCGTACCCCACCAGCAGTCCTACGACGAGTGGAACCCGGCCACCTACGGCGACACGGCGAACGGCGGCTACGGCACCGACCCGTACCCCACCGCGACGGGCTACGACCAGCAGGCGTACCAGCAGCCCGACCCCTACCAGGCGGCCCCCTACGACCCTTACGCCTACAACGGTGGCGCCGACCAGCCCCCCTACGAGCCGGCGGCGTACCAGCAGCAGGGTTATGACCAGGGGTACGAGCAGGCCTACGATCCCGCCCGTCAGGGGTACGAGCAGGCCTACGATCCCGCCCGTCAGGGTTACGACCCGGCTCACGATCCCGCCCGTCAGGGTCACGACCCGGCTCATGACCCCGCCCGGCAGGGTTACGACCCGGCCCATCCCCACGGCACCGGCAACGAACGCCCCGACGGGAGCCAGCAGTGAACCGCACCACCCTGTCCCTGTTCGCCGGCACGGCCGCGCTGGCCGCCGTCACCGCGTTCGCCGCGGTGGCCACACCTGCCGCGACCGGCGCAGCCGCCCCCCGGACGGCCGCCCGGCTGCCCGTAGAACGCACCGGCCTGCTGTGCCCGGCACCCAGCGACTCGGACATCGCGGACACGTCGTACACGTCGTTCACCCCCGTCACCAAGGGCGCCGCGCGCAACGGCACGGCGCGGCTCCGGGCGGCCGCCGGGGACGCGGCCGGGAGCGGGAAGGGCAAGGGCGGCAAGCAGAGCACCGGCCGGCCGGTACTCACCCCGAAGGCGCCGGGCACGCCGGTCACCGGCGACACCTCCGGCGCCGCCCCCGCACTGGTCGGCACGGCGGACGGCGGGTTCGCCCCCGGCTGGACCCTCCAGGAGACCACCGAGGTCGCCGCCGGCACCGGCCGCGGCCTCCAGGGCGTCAACTGCACCGGCGCGGACACCGAGTTCTGGTTCCCGGGCGCCGCCACGGCCGCCGGCCGCACCGACTACGTCCACCTGATCAACCCCGACGACTCCGCCGCCGTCGTCGACATCGAGCTGTTCGGCAAAGACGGGGCGATCAAGTCCCCCCTGGGCGAGAACCTCACCGTCAAGCCGCACACCGCCAAGGCGTTCCTGCTCTCCACGCTCACCGACGAGCGGCAGGCGGACCTGACCGTGCACGTCGGCGTGCGCAGCGGGCGGGTCGGCGCGGCCGTGCAGGCCCTGGACGACAAGGCGGGCGGCGACTGGCTGGCCGCCGCCGCCGACCCGGCCGGCAGCCTGGTCCTGCCCGGCATCCCGAAGGACGCCACCGACGTCCGCCTCATCGCCTTCACGCCCGGCGACGACGACGCCGACCTGAAGATCCGCCTGGCCTCGCCCGACGGCCTGATCACCCCGGCCGGGAACGAGACGCTGCACGTCAAGTCCGGCATGACCGGTGCGGTGGACCTCGGCGACGTCACCCGCGGCGAGGCCGGCTCCCTGGTCCTGACCCCCACCGGCCGGCCGGTCCCGGTCGTCGCGGCGCTCCAGGTCGTCCGGGGCAAGGGCGGCAACAAGGAAACGGCATTCATCCCGGCCACCGCCGCCGTCGGCACGCGCGCGACGTCGGCCGGCAACCGGGCGAAGGGCACCACCCTCGCCCTGACGGCCCCCACCGCGACGGCCACGGTCAAGGTCACCGCGTCGGCCGGCAGCGAGGGCGGAACGCCGGTCACCAGGACGTACACGGTGAAATCCGGCACCACACAGGACATCCCCGCCCCGGTCCCGGCCGGCCTGAAGGGCACGTACGCCCTCACGGTGGAGCCCACGTCCGGCGGCCCCGTCTACGCCGCGCGCACCCTCGCCGTCACCGGTACCGACCTCCCCGCCTTCACCGTCCAGACCCTGCCGAACGACCACGGCACGGTGGCGGTTCCCCAGGCGGAGCAGGATCTGGCGATCCTCCAGAAGTAGGCGGCGGGCCGGCGTCCGCGAGCGGGCGGGCCCAGCCGAGCGGGTCGCCGCGGGCAGAGGCGGGGCAGGCGGCCGTAGGAAGGTGGCGCGGGATTCCCGCGCCACCCGCCTGAAGCGCCGACCGGGCCGAAGCCGCCGGGGCGCCCCGCCGGACGAGAGGGCCTAGTCCTCCCCGTACCGCGGATCCACGGTCTCCGGAGTCAGCCCGAGCAGCTCGGCCACCTGCTCCACCACGATCTCGTGCACCAGCGCGGCCCGCTCGTCGCGTCCCTTGGTCCGGATCTCCACCGGCCGCCGGTACACGACGACCCGGGCCCGCCGCCCCTCCCGCGCGGGGACGGTCCCGCCGAGCGGCACGGACTCGTCGCTCCAGGCCGCCTGCTCCCCCCGCCCCTCCAGCCGGGGCACCTCCACTACGAGGAAGTCGAAGTCGGCCAGCTGCGGCCAGCGCCGCTCGAGACGGTCCACGGAGTCCTGGACCAGGTCCGCGAACACCTCGGCACGGCTGGCCGCGAGGGGCACCTGCGGCGGTGCGATCGGCCCCCGCATGCCCCGCCCGTGGCGATCACGGCGACGGGGTCCGGGTCCGGCGGCACGGGGCGGTACACGGTTGTCCATCACCGGTGAAGCGTAGTCCCCGCGCCCCGCGCCCGTCCGTCTTCACACGGCAACAGACGGTGATCACTCGTGTCGCAGGGCGACCGTTCCGGCCAAGGTCTGGCTCGTTCCCGCGCTCTTCAGGGATCACTGAACCCAAGACGATCGGCGGTGTCTGTACCGAAATATGACCGGTCGTCCCGCTGCCCGGCAGCCGTATGAAGGCCCTCCGCGCAGGTCAGCGGGGGCCGCCCGGAGCGGCGTGTGGGGCGTTTCACAGCACGACACGGTGGAGTGACCTGGGGGAGAGTCGTCGCGGCCCGCTCAAGAGTGCGGTACCGTCCAACGTCGTGAGCCCTGTACGTCGCTGTTCGCGCACCGCCTGCGGCCGACCCGCCGTCGCGACGCTGACGTACGTCTACGCCGACTCGACCGCGGTCCTCGGCCCGCTCGCCACCTACGCCGAACCCCACTGCTACGACCTGTGCGCCGAGCACTCCGAGCGCCTCACCGCCCCGCGCGGCTGGGAGGTCGTCCGCCTCCTTGACGGCTCCGCTCCCGCGCGGCCCAGCGGAGACGATCTGGAAGCGCTTGCCAACGCCGTACGCGAGGCGGCGCGCCCGCAGCAGCGCGCGGCCGGGGCGGGCGGCGGCGGAAGCCGCTCGGTGGACCCCATGGAGGTGGCCCGCCGCGGTCACCTGAGGGTTCTGCGCTCCCCGGACAACTGAGCGCACCCTCCGCCACCCCGTCAGGCGTGACGGTTCTCCTCCCGCGGGCGTCACCGCCGCAGGGCCCGCCGGGCGTCCACCCGGTGTCCGCGCACCGACCCCGCACCCCGGACGGGTAGTTTGTGGGCACCCATAGGACTTCGGAAGGGTTGGCCGTGACTGCTGATCTGTCGCAGCTCGTGAAGGCGTACGACGTGCGCGGTGTGGTCCCGGACCAGTGGGACGAGAAACTGGCCGCCCTGTTCGGCGCCGCCTTCGCCGAGGTGACGGGGGCGGCGGCCATCGTCGTCGGCCACGACATGCGGCCCTCCTCCCCCGGCCTCTCCCGCGCCTTCGCGCGCGGCGCGGCGGACCGCGGCGTGGACGTCACCGAGATCGGCCTGTGCTCCACGGACCAGCTCTACTACGCCTCGGGCGCGCTGGACCTGCCGGGCGCCATGTTCACCGCCTCCCACAACCCGGCCCGGTACAACGGCATCAAGCTGTGCCGCGCGGGCGCCGCCCCCGTCGGCCAGGACACCGGCCTCGCGGAGATCCGCGAGCTGGCCGAGCGCTGGCTGGAGCAGGGCGCTCCTGAGCCCGTGGGCCGACCGGGAACCCTCTCCTCGCGCGAGACGCTGGAGGACTACGCGGCGTACCTGCGCTCCCTGGTCGACCTGACCTCCGTCCGCCCCCTGAAGGTCGTGGTCGACGCCGGCAACGGCATGGGCGGCCACACGGTCCCCCAGGTCTTCGCCGGCCTGCCCCTGACCCTCGTCCCGATGTACTTCGAGCTGGACGGGACCTTCCCCAACCACGAGGCCAACCCACTGGACCCGGCGAACCTCGTGGACCTCCAGAAGCGGGTCCCGGCGGAGGGCGCCGACCTCGGCATCGCCTTCGACGGCGACGCCGACCGCTGCTTCGTCGTGGACGAGAACGGCGACCCCGTCTCCCCGTCCGCGATCACCGCGCTGGTCGCCGCCCGCGAACTCGCCCGCAACGGCGGCACGGGCACGGTCATCCACAACCTGATCACGTCCCGCACGGTCCCGGAGGTCGTACGGGAGAACGGCGGCACCCCGGCCCGCACCCGGGTCGGCCACTCCTTCATCAAGGCCGAGATGGCCCGTACCGGCGCGATCTTCGGCGGCGAGCACTCCGCCCACTACTACTTCAAGGACTTCTGGAACGCCGACACGGGCATGCTGGCCGCCCTGCACGTCCTCGCGGCCCTCGGCGGCCAGGAAGGCCCGCTCTCCGGCCTGGTCGACCGGTACGACCGCTACGCCGGATCCGGCGAGATCAACTCCACCGTCGCCGACCAGACCGCCCGTCTGGCCGCGGTCCGCACCGCGTACGAGGGCCGCGCCGACGTCACCCTCGACGACCTCGACGGCCTCACCGTCGCCGCGGCCGACTGGTGGTTCAACGTCCGCCCCTCCAACACCGAGCCCCTCCTGCGGCTGAACGCGGAGGCGAAGGACGAGGCCACGATGGCCAAGATCAGGGACGAGGCCCTGGCGATCATCAGGAGCTGAGCGGCCTGCCCACCAGCGGTACGCTGACCGGGCATCCACAGACACCCGCACGCTCCCGAAGGGACACCCCATGCCGCTCGAAGCCGGCCTCCTGGAGATCCTCGCCTGCCCGGCCTGCCACGCCCCCCTCAAGGAGCAGGACACCGAGCTGATCTGCACCGGCCAGGACTGCGGCCTCGCCTACCCCGTGCGCGACGACATCCCGGTCCTCCTCGTCGACGAGGCCCGCCGCCCCGGGTGACGGGACCCCGCACGCCGTAGCGAGGCCCCAGCACGTCGCGGCCACGAGGCCCTGTTTCCCCGTGGCGGCGAGGCGCCCCGCGCCACCCCCCGCAAAGGCTCTGCCCAGGACCCCCCGGCGATGGAGGCTGCCGCCCATGCTGGACGAATCGCTGCTCGACACCCCGGAGGGTCTCTCCGAGGCCGACCGCCGAGGCCTGCTCCGCGGCGCCGCGGAGGCCGGTGCCCGCGTGCGCACCGCCGCCCGGCACACCGCCGAGGCCGGCGTCGGCGGTCTCACCCCCGACGGCCGTCCGCGCGCCGTCCTGATCGCGGGCCCGGGCGTCGCCGCCACCCACACCGCCGACCTCCTCGGCACGCTGGCCGGCCCCGGCAGCCCCGTGGTCCGGCTGGCCCCCACCGGTGTCGCCCCGGCGCCGGGCGCCCTGCGCTGGGAACTGCCCGGCTGGGCCGGCTCGGTGGACCTGCTGCTGATCGCCACCCCGGACGGCACCGAACCGAGCCTCTCCCTCCTCGCCGAGCAGGCCTACCGGCGCGGCTGTTCAGTCGTCGCCGTCGCCCCGGGGAGCACCCCGCTCGCCGAGGCGGCCGCCGGCGCGCACGGCCTGTTCGTGCCGATGGCGACCGCACCGTACGACCAGCAGGAACCGCTTGCCGGGTCCGCCCCGGGCGTCTTCTGGGCCCTGCTGACCCCGCTGCTGGCCCTCCTGGACCGCGTCGGCCTGCTCGACGCCCCGCCTGAGGCCATCGAACGGATCGCCGACCGCCTGGACCGCATCGCGGAACGCTGCGGCCCCGCCATCGCGACCTACGCCAACCCGGCCAAGACCCTGGCCGCGGAACTCGCCGACGGGCTCCCCGTGATCTGGACGGAAGGCACCTCGGCGGGCCCGGCCGGCCGCCGGTTCGCCGCCGCCCTCGCCGAACTCGCCGGCCGGCCCGCCCTGGTCGCCGAACTGCCCGAGGCGCTCGCAGCGCACGCCGCACTGCTGGCCGGCCCACTGGCCGCCGGCGCCGATCCGGAGGACTTCTTCCGCGACCGCGTGGAGGAGCCCCCCGCGCTGCACGCGCGCGTGGTGCTCCTCCGCGACCGCCCGACAAGCGGGCTCACCGCCGCGCCCGCCGCCCGTGACCTGGCCCTCGACCACGACACGCCGATCAGCGAGCTCGAACCCGAGGAAGGCGGCGAACTCGAGACCCTCGCGGAACTGATCGCCGTCACGGATTTCGCCGCCGTTTACCTGGCGCTCGCTTCCGGAGCCTGATCTTTGCTCCGGGCCGGACCAGCCGTGCCCGTACCGGTGCCGCGACCGGCGTAGCCACCGGCGCCGGCCGAGCAGCGTACGTACGGAGACAGAGAAGACACATGGACCGCCTCGACAACACCGTCCGCCCTTACGCCTGGGGTTCCCCCACCGCCATCCCGCACCTCCTCGGCACCGAGCCGACCGGGGAACCCCAGGCGGAGATGTGGATGGGCGCCCACCCGGGCGCCCCCTCGCGCACCACGCGCGGGACGCTCGCCGAGGTCATCGACGCCGACCCGGAGCGCGAACTGGGCCCCCGCGCGGTCGCCAGGTTCGGCCCCCGCCTGCCGTTCCTGCTCAAGATCCTCGCCGCCGGCGCGCCGCTGTCCCTCCAGGTGCACCCCGACCTGGCACAGGCCCGGCAGGGCTACGCCGACGAGGAGCGCCGCGGCGTTCCCGTCGACGCCCCGCAGCGCAACTACAAGGACGCCAACCACAAGCCCGAACTGATCTGCGCCCTCACCGACTTCGACGGCCTGTGCGGCTTCCGCGACCCGGCCGAGGCCGCCAGCCTGCTCGCCGGCCTCGGCGTCGGCTCCCTCGAGCCGTACGTCGACCTGCTGCGCGCCCACCCCGAGGACGCGGCCCTGCGCGAGGTCCTCACCGCCGTCCTCAGCGCCGACCCGCGGGAGATGGCCCGCACGGTCGCCGAGGCCACCGCCGCCTGCACCCGCCTCGGCGGCGCCTACGCGCCCTACGCCGACATCGCCCACCACTACCCGGGCGACCCCGGCGTACTCGCCGCCATGCTGCTCAACCACGTCCGCCTGCAAGCCGGCGAAGCCCTCTTCCTGGGCGCCGGCATCCCGCACGCCTACCTCAACGGCCTCGGCGTCGAGATCATGGCCAACTCCGACAACGTCCTGCGCTGCGGCCTCACCCCCAAGCACGTCGACGTCCCCGAGCTCCTGCGGATCGTCCGCTTCGAACCGAGCGACCCGGGCGTGCTGCGCCCCGAGGCGTCCCCGGACGGCGAAGAGGTCTACGAGACGCCGATCGACGAGTTCCGCCTCTCCCGGTACGTCCTCCCGCAGGCCGGCAGCGCCCACGACCTCACCCGGGACACCCCGCAGATCCTGCTCTGCACGGCGGGTACCGTCCGGGCCGGGGAACACGAACTGGGCCCCGGCCGATCGGTCTTCGTCCCGGCCGACGAGAAGGCGGAGATCTCGGGCGCCGGCACGGTCTTCCGCGCCACTGTGATCGTATGACCGGGCCTGTGGACGGGTGACGCGGCGCGGCCCGGCCGGACTGCAAGAATGATCCACCGGCAAAGGCCGGGCAAAGCCGGGCACACGTCCTGACGGCAGGGACGTACGAGGCGACAGAGGCGAAGGGACAACGCGGACACATGAGCGCGTCAGGCGGTACCAGGGCGATCGTGGCGGCACTCGGCGCCAACCTCGCGATCGCGGCATCGAAGTTCGTGGCGTTCGCGTTCAGCGGCTCCTCCTCGATGCTCGCCGAGGGCGTCCACTCGCTCGCCGACTCCGGCAACCAGTTCCTGCTGCTCGTCGGCGGCAAGAAGGCACAGCGCGAGGCGACCCCCCAACACCCCTTCGGCTACGGCCGCGAACGGTTCATCTACGCCTTCCTCGTCTCGATCGTCCTGTTCTCGATCGGCGGCATGTTCGCCATCTACGAGGGCTACGAGAAGGTCCGTCACCCGCACCAGCTGGAGCACTGGTACTGGCCGGTGGGCGTCCTCGCCTTCGCGATCATCGCCGAGGGCTTCTCCTTCCGTACGGCCATCAAGGAATCCAACCAGACGCGCGGCACGCTCTCCTGGGCCCAGTTCATCCGCCGCGCCAAGGCACCCGAACTGCCCGTCGTCCTGCTGGAGGACTTCGGCGCGCTCATCGGCCTGGCCCTCGCCCTCGGCGGCGTCGGCCTCTCCCTGCTCACCGGCGACGGCATCTGGGACGGCATCGGCACCGTCTGCATCGGTGTCCTGCTCGTCCTCATCGCCCTCGTCCTGGCCGCAGAGACCAAGTCGCTGCTCCTCGGCGAGGCCGCGGGCCTCGACGACGTCAAGAAGATCGAGGCCGCGATCGTCGACGGGGCCACGGTCACCCGCATCATCCACATGCGCACCCTGCACCTCGGCCCCGAGGAACTGCTGATCGCCGCCAAGATCGCCGTCCGGCACGACGACACGGCCGCCGAGGTCGCCAACGCCATCAACGCCGCCGAGACGCGCATCCGCACCGCCGTCCCCATCGCCCGCGTCATCTATCTGGAACCGGACATCTACAGCGAGGCCGAGGCCGCCAAGGGCCCGGACCCCCAGGCCACCCCGGGCGGCCCGAACCCCCACGCGACCGGTCACTGAGCGCCGTAGGCGGCGCCCGCCGTCAGACGGGCCGCACGGGCCAGGGCACCGGCGGCACCGCCGGCGCCCTCCGCCGCCGTACGGCCAGGGCACCGATCCCCAGCCCGGCACCGGTCACGACCAGCACCACGGCCGCACCCAGCAGGGACAGGAGCGCCTGCCCGCCCGTCACCCGCCCCCGTACGGCGGCCACCGGAAGCGTTCCGTACCGGTCGGAGGCGAAGAACCGCGAATCCATCGAGTCGGACCGGTGGTCCCCCCTGAGGATCAGCCGGCCACGCGGCACCCTGACGTCGTACGACCGGTGCAGCCCGTCGGCGTCGCCCCCATAGACGTACGGCTCCTGCATCGGCCTCCCGTCCACGGCGATCCGCTCCTTGCCCGCCACGACCGTGCAGCAGACCACACGGCCCGTCCCCGGCGCGGACGATATAGGCCCAGCGTGCACTCCGTGCCGCTGGAGGTGCGGAAGATCACGGCCGTCGGCCCCGGCCGGACCGATCACGTCGATCTCCTCACGCTTCCGGCCGCGCGCGCCGCGTCCCGCACACCCCGCGAACCGCAGCGCCCCGGTCACCGCCTCCGCCCTCGGAGAGCGAGAAGTCCCAAGTCAGACCGGTGTGCCGCCCCCGGCCGCACGCTCGACCCCCACCCGCCGGCCGCCGGACCCGGCCCCCGGACAGCCGTCCGTACGGCCCGGTGCCCACGAAGGAGGACTGGGGGCGGACGGGCCCTCCGGTGTAGCTTGGGACGGAGCCAGACGTCGCTGCTGATGGCGGTCGGGCGGTCCCACGTGGACCGGCCGAGGGAGAGAGGGCCTCCGACGGACTGCGCTGCGCGCACGTGGGCATGCCTGTGTCCTCTTCTCGGGCACCCCTGTGTCCGCCGCCGCGCAGACCAGCCGTACCTACCTCGCCCCGATCCCGAGGAGCACAATGACGACTGTCGACAACCGACAGGACTTCAAGGTCGCCGATCTCTCACTGGCCGAGTTCGGCCGCAAGGAGATCTCCCTCGCCGAGCACGAGATGCCCGGCCTGATGGCGCTCCGCAAGGAGTACGCCGAGGCGCAGCCGCTGGCCGGCGCCCGCGTCACGGGCTCGCTGCACATGACCGTGCAGACCGCCGTGCTCATCGAGACCCTGGTCGCCCTCGGCGCCCAGGTCCGCTGGGCCTCCTGCAACATCTTCTCCACCCAGGACCACGCGGCCGCCGCCATCGCCGTCGGCCCGAACGGCACGCCGGACAACCCGCAGGGCATCCCGGTCTTCGCCTGGAAGGGCGAGTCCCTGGAGGAGTACTGGTGGTGCACCGAGCAGGCGCTGACCTGGCCGGGCACCCCCACCGGCGGCCCGAACATGATCCTCGACGACGGCGGTGACGCCACCCTCCTCGTCCACAAGGGCGTCGAGTACGAGAAGGACGGCAAGGTCCCTGGCCTGGAGACCGCCGAGTCCGACGAGCACCGCGTCATCCTCCAGCTGCTGCACCGCACCCTGGGCGAGAACCCCCAGAAGTGGACCCAGCTGGCCTCCGAGATCCGTGGTGTCACCGAGGAGACCACGACCGGTGTCCACCGCCTGTACGAGATGCAGCGCGACGGCGCCCTCCTCTTCCCGGCGATCAACGTCAACGACGCGGTCACCAAGTCGAAGTTCGACAACAAGTACGGCTGCCGCCACTCCCTGGTCGACGGCATCAACCGTGCCACCGACGTCCTGATCGGCGGCAAGACCGCGGTCGTGTGCGGTTACGGCGACGTGGGCAAGGGCTGTGCCGAGTCCCTGCGCGGCCAGGGCGCCCGTGTGATCATCACCGAGATCGACCCGATCTGCGCCCTCCAGGCGGCGATGGACGGCTACCAGGTCACCACCCTGGACGAGGTCGTCGAGACCGCCGACATCTTCATCACCACCACCGGCAACAAGGACATCATCCTCGCGTCGGACATGGCGAGGATGAAGCACCAGGCGATCGTCGGCAACATCGGTCACTTCGACAACGAGATCGACATGGCCGGCCTCGCGAAGATCCCCGGCATCGTCAAGGACGAGGTCAAGCCGCAGGTCCACACCTGGACCTTCCCGGAGGGCAAGAAGCTCATCGTGCTGTCCGAGGGCCGCCTGCTGAACCTGGGCAACGCCACCGGTCACCCGTCGTTCGTGATGTCCAACTCCTTCGCGGACCAGACCCTGGCCCAGATCGAGCTGTTCACCAAGCCCGACGAATACCCGACCGGCGTCTACGTGCTGCCCAAGCACCTCGACGAGAAGGTCGCCCGCCTCCACCTGGACGCGCTCGGTGTCAAGCTCACCAAGCTCCGCCCGGAGCAGGCCGCGTACATCGGCGTCGAGGTCGACGGCCCGTTCAAGTCGGACCACTACCGCTACTGAGCCGGTGATCGCGTAGCCCGGCCCCCGGGGTGAGTGCGTCGGCGCACCGACGCACCATCCCCGGCAGCAGGACCTCCGGGACAGGCCCCCGCACCCCCGTGCCGGGGGCCTGTCCCTTTGCCCAGCCGCCCCGGCGGCGGGCGACCGACCGGTTCACCGACCGGGCCCGGGTCAACGGCCCGGCCGGCCGTCAGTCCGTCAAGACCCAGGACCCCCATGCCCCGCGGCCGTTATTCGCTCCACGATCCGCACGATCGCACCCCCCTCGCTGAAGAACACTTCCAGTGCGCCCCCGGCCCGTCCGGCTGGCGTTACGTCTCTCAGCTGACGACTCCCGCCGGCGACCACCGCGGCTCGGTCGACCTCACCCTGGACGACCTCGGCCGCCCCATCCGCCTGGAACTCCACGCGGGTGGCTGGCAGGTACGCGGCGCCGCCCTCGACGGCGTCACCTGGGTCCGGACCGACCCCACCGGCACCTATGCCACCGAAGGCAATGTGCGCGCCCATGCCTTCACCGGCATGTCCCCCGCGTTCCTCGTCGCGACCGCCCGTCTGCTGCGCCTCACCCCCTCGTCCGCGGCGACCCGCGTACGCCTCGTGGCCCTCACCGACCCGGTCCTCGCCCCCCGCACCGTGGACCAGTCCTGGGCGCTGGTGGACAGCGAAACACACGCCACTGACAACGGCCCCCTGACCGTGGACGCATACCAGGTCACAGCCCTGGACACGGGCGAACGGCACACCGTGCACCTCGCCGGAGACGTCGTCCTGGCCGCACCCGGCATCGAGCTGGAGGACCTCCAGTCACCGCCGTCGGTATTCCCCTGACCACACGGCTCACGCATCCGGCCGCCGCGCCCCGAGTCCCGGGCAGGCCACGCGTTACGCCGGCGGCGCGAACCCGGTGACCGGCTGGCCGCCCGCCGGTTCGCCCCGCGCCGGCGCCGCCGACGGAGCGGCGGGAGCCTGAACCGAACCCTGCGGCCGGACCATCGAGGGCTGATGAACGGCCTGCGGCGGGTGAGCGGCCGGATGGGCGGACCGGGGCTGATGACCGACCGGGACAACCGGCTGTCCCGGCGGCGGGGCGAACCCACCGCCGAACACCTTCCTGACCTCGCGGGACTGCCGCTCGTGCACCACGGCCGCCAGGAACGCGGCCGGAGGAAGATCCACCGGCGCCGGAGTGCCCGTACGTGCCGCGAGGTCGGCCGCGAGCCGCTGCGCCATCCCCGCCGACACCTGCGGGTCCAGCTGCCACGCCCGCGTCAGGTACTGCCGCACGGCGAGCCACAGCCCGTCCGGAACCGCCGACAGATCCAGCCCGGCGAAGCGCCCCACGAGCCAGGGAGGCGGAGGCGGTACGAACCCGGTCCGCCCGGCGGGTATCCGCTCGCGCACGACCAGCGTGCCCGCGAACACGTCCCCCAGCCGCCGCCCCCGCGCCGACACCAGAGAGGCGATGCAGGCCACGACCCCCAGTGTCATGAGGATTTCGATCACCCCGACCGCGCCCCGCACCAACGCGTGCCGGAACCGGATCGGCCCGCCGTCGTCCCGTACCACCCGCAGGCCGAAGGCCAGCTTCCCCAGTGAACGCCCGTGACTCAGGGTCTCCACCGCGATCGGGCCGCCGACCAGCACCAGCAGGAACGACGCGATGGACAACGCCACCTGCGCCGCCTCGTCCAGTGAAGCGGTCGACAACGCCAGGGCCATGAGCACGACGAGATAGGCGAAGACGGCCACCACCAGGTCGAGCAACACGGCCAGCGCCCTGCTCGGCAGCTTCGCGGGCCGCAGCTCCAGTGCCACCGCCTCGCCCGTCACCAGCTCGCTCACGCCCGCCGCCCTTCACCGGTCCGCCCCTGAACTGCAAGTCTGCCAAGCTGTGGGCGCATCGCGTCCCAGTACGACAAGCTGACAACATCCACGAGCATCCACGACGAGCCGTGGACGATCAGCCGAGGAGCAGGCAGACCCGATGGACTTGGACGTCTTCGTCTCCGTGCACCGAGCCGAATGGGACCGTCTCGATGCTCTCCTGCGGCGCCGGCGCCGCCTCACCGGCGCCGAGGCGGACGAACTCGTCGTCCTCTACCAGCGCACCGCCACCCACCTCTCCCTCATCCGGTCCAGCGCACCGGACCCGCAGCTGACGGGACGGCTCAGCCAACTCGTGGCACGCGCGCGCAGTGTCGTCACCGGCACCCGCCGCGCCTCATGGAGTGACGTCACGCGCTTCCTGGGCCGGAGCTTCCCCGCGGCCGTCTACCGCGCCCGGCACTGGTGGATCCCCACGGCACTCGTCTCCACCGCGATCGCCGTCCTCCTGGGCTGGTGGATCGGCACCCACCCCGACGTGCAGTCCTCCATCGCAGCCCCCAGCCAGCTGCGCGAGCTGACCCGCCCCGGTGGTGAGTACGAGACCTACTACTCCAGCCACCCCGCGACCGCCTTCGCCGCCCAGGTGTGGACCAACAACGCCCAGGCCGCGGCGATGTGCCTGGTCCTGGGAGTCTTCCTGGGCCTGCCGGTCCTCTGGATCCTCTTCGAGAACATGCTCAACCTGGGCGTCGGCTTCGGTCTCATGTCCTCGGCCGGCCGTCTCGACACCTTCCTCGGGCTGGTCCTTCCGCACGGCCTGCTCGAACTGACCGCCGTGTTCGTCGCCGCCGGTACGGGACTGCGGCTCGGCTGGACCGTTGTGGACCCCGGCCCCCGCACGCGGCGTGCCGCACTCGCGGAGGAGGGGCGGGCCGCCATCGGGATGGCGATCGGTCTCGCTCTCGTGCTGTTCGTCTCCGGCGCCATCGAAGGCTTCGTCACCCCCTCCGACCTGCCCACGTGGGCGCGCATCGGCATCGGGATCGTGGCCGAGCTGGCGTTCCTGGCGTACGTCTACGTCCTGGGCGGCCGCGCGGCACGCGCGGGCGAGACGGGCGACCTCGAGGCGGTGGACCGCAGCGCATCCGTGCCCACGGCCGCCTGATGTGCATCCGGCCCGCGCGAGCTGCTAGTCTCCTCTTCGCCCCGCAAGAGCCGTTGACACGGAGCTCGTGGGGAGGTAGATTCAAACAGTTGCCTAGGAACTGGACAGCGTCCGGTGACGGCCGATAGAATCAACCAGCTTCTCCAAAGCCGTGAACGGCATTCCGAGAAGCACCCCCCGATAATTCGGAAATGAACGGCCGGTCAGACCGGCCAAGAACTTCTGATAAAGTCGGAACCGCCGGAAAGGGAAACGCGGAAGCGGGAACCTGGAAAGCACCGAGGAAATCGGGTCGAGAAAAGATCTGATAGAGTCGGAAACGCAAGACCGAAGGGAAGCGCCCGGAGGAAAGCCCG